>JBFMDO010000001.1:0-36862 GCA_040753615.1 Nitrospirota bacterium
GTTTTAGTGCGGAAGTATGGCCTTTTGATAATTTCAATTTCAAATCGATTACAATCATTTCTTCCTTCGATCCCAGTATTTTCAATGTGTTATACTATTTCCTAATTTCAACGTTGGGACAGTAGTGTAATAAATTATGATTGAAATCAAAGATATTGACTTATTTACATATTATGGAAAAATCTGCAGGGGAGCACATTAAGGTATTTAAAGATGTCTTGAATAGGTGAAAATTTTATTATCCCCACTGAAAAATCCCTATTAGCGGCAAAATATTATGTTAAAATGTGAGTAGATGTGATAATGAAATTGCAATATAGCAGGAGGTAAGAAGATGAGGTGGAAAGAGATTATAGAGCAATTCAAGGATGAATGGGTTCTGGTCGATGTGAAAGAGGTAGATGAAAACTTCAATCTGATAGAGGGAGATGTACTTGCACATTCTAAGGACAAAGAAGAGCTATACAGAAAACTTCTTGAAATCAGACCCAAAAACTTTTCCATAGAATATACAGGGAAGATACCAGAAGAACTTGCTGTAGTCTTGTTTTATGAAGGTATATAAACTTGAAAGGCATGGTCGATTATTCATGCTTAAAGCCTTTATTGAGGGGCAGGAGGGAAAGGCATTTCCCAAATTGCTTTTAGATACTGGCTCAGCCTATACCATTATTTCTCAAGAAATATTGGAAAATATTGGATGTAGCCCTCCTACCCTTGCCAGGAAAAGACAGAGAATCATCACTGGTAGCGGATATGAGATCGCTCCACTAATTAGCTTAAGCAAATTCCATTGTTTTGGCAAGGTGGTTAATGATTTCGAGGTTCTTGCCCACACACTACCATTTGGAACTTATGTGGATGGATTGTTGGGGATGGATTTTTTAAAGCTATTCGAGATAGAGACAAAGATCTCTACGGGTGAGATTCTGATTAGATAACGTAGCTGGAGCAAGACAAAATGGGAATCACTCCAAAATTCATTATTTCTCTTTTCCCTTAAACAAAAATATTCAAAACTTATTTGTGTAAATTATTATTTAGTAAATCTCTTAAATCCATCAGTTATAGTATAATTTAATTAAGTAGTCCCATAAAAAGGATATCTCGATGAATAGATGGAAAGACTGGTATGAACAGGGCAAAAGAGATATGGAACGGGCAAAATTGGATATGCAATATGGATATTATGAGTGGGCTTGTTTCACCTCACAGCAGTCGGCTGAAAAGGTAATAAAGGCATTGGCATTAAAGCTTGGGTTTAATGTGTGGGGGCACTCTCTGACAGAAATATTGAGGATTCTATTTCCCAAGATTGAAATATCAGAACAGATAATGGATGCTGCCAGACTGCTTGATATGTACTATATACAGCCAAGATATCCGAATGGATTTCCAGCAGGTAAACCTGCGGATTTTTTTACTCAAAAACAAGCAACGGAGGCAATGGATGCGGCAGATAGTATCATCAGGTTCTGTGAAAGCCATCTGGTTAGATAGAGAATTCCTACTAATAAAAATAAAAAACGTATCGGAAGAAGCCTCAATGGTATTTCCAGATATAAAAGAGATAAGACTTTTTGGCTCTCTTGCAAAGGGAGAGGAAACAGGATTAAGTGACATTGATATATTCATATTGGCAAAAAGTAGTGAAGATAATCCAATCGAGAGGATAAAACCATACTTTAGATTTTTTTCTGATAAACTGGGCATGGCTGTTGACGTTATTGTAGCCGCAGAAGACGAAATAGAGAATTTCAAAGAAATATTGAAAGAAAGCATTCTTTTACATAAAGCAAATGAATAAGAGGCAAAGGCAGGAGGTGTTATGAAAGCTTTTATCCTTGCAGGCGGAAGCGGGATAAGACTCTGGCCTGTTTCAAGAAAGGGTTTCCCAAAACAATTCATGAAGCTCAATGGAGACAAATCTTTATTATGTCTGAGCATTGAGAGGCTTTTAGGGGTTTGTGATATAGAAGATTTGCATGTTATTACGAATGAGAGTTATAAATTCCATGTTAAGGAAGAACTCAGGAATATCTCGAAAAATATGGAAAACAATGTAATCCTTGAGCCTGTGGGCAGAAATACAGCCCCTGCAATAGCACTGGCATTGAAATATTGTCTGGATAAGTTAGGGTGTAGTAAGGATGAGGTGATATTTATTTCTCCATCAGATCACATAATTAGGCCGGTTAATAAATTTGCAGGATATGTGAAGGCTGCAGAAAATATAGCAAAAGAGGGCTATATAGTCACTTTTGGCATTGTCCCTGATAAGCCAGAGACAGGATATGGATATATAAAAGTCAGCAGTCAGCAGTCAGTAGTCAGTAGTCAGACAAAAAATAAAGGATATTTTGAAGTGGAGAGGTTTGTGGAAAAACCAAATCTTAAAACCGCTCAACACTATGTGGCAAGCAAAGATTATTTCTGGAATTCGGGGATGTTCGCATTCACTATAAAAGACATGCTAAACGAATTAGAAAATCATGCAGTAGAAATATATGAAAGATTAAGCGGAAGTTTTGAAGATATGGTGAAAAACTTTGAGAGTATGCCTGATATATCTATTGATTATGCTGTTATGGAAAAAACCACTAAATCTGTTGTTATGCCTTTAGAAATAACATGGTCAGACATAGGGTCATGGGATTCGCTCGGCAGCGTGCTGGAACATGATGAAAACAATAATGTAAAGATAGGCAATGTTATTGATGTAGAAACAAAGGATGCCATAATATTTGGTAATAAGAGGCTGATTTCTACGATCGGTCTTGAAGATATCATTGTAGTAGATACAGACGACGCTCTACTCATAGCTAAGAAAGGCGATACGCAAAAAGTTAAGGATATAGTAAATAAACTTAAAGAAGAGGACAGGAAAGAAGCAATTGAGCATTTAACGACTTACAGGCCCTGGGGCAGTTATACTATTCTGGAAGAAGGGTCCCGATACAAGATAAAGAGGATTGTCGTTAAACAGGGTGAAAGGCTCAGCCTCCAGATGCATCACCACAGGAGCGAACACTGGATAGTTATTAAAGGCACTGCAAAGGTATTAATAGGTGATAAAGATATATTTATCCATGAAAACGAATCTGCATATGTTCCAAAGTCAACCCTCCACAGGCTTGAAAATCCAGGCAAGGTGCCTCTGGAGATAATAGAGGTTCAGAATGGAGAATATGTTGAAGAAAACGATATCTTGAGGTTTGATGATGTCTATGGCCGTGCAGGGGATAAAGATGCTAAATAGCCGTATTTTTAGAGAATACGATATACGTGGAATTTACGGCACAGATCTGACAGATGAGGCAGCTTTTATTATAGGAAGGGCTTTTGCTGCATATTTAAGAAATAACATAAATAAAAAAAACATCAATATCTCTGTTGGCAGAGATGTGAGATTATCATCCAGATCACTGAAGGATTACCTTGTAAAGGGGTTAACTGAAAGCGGAATTAATGTTGTTGATGTTGGAGAGTGCCCCACACCTTTGCAATATTATTCAATATTCCGGATGGACCTTGACGGCGGGGTAATGATAACCGGCAGTCATAATCCGCCTGAATATAATGGTTTTAAATTAAGCATAGGCAAACAGACTATTCATGGTGAGGATATACAGGAGATTAAACGGATTATAGAAAAAGGGGCATTTGATAACCTTAATGGGCATGGTTTAATCAAGACATTTGATGTTATTGAAGACTATATTAATCTTATACTGCCAAAATTCCAGCCATTTGAAGGCGTCAGGGTTGTGGTTGATTCAGGCAATGGGACAGCAGGGCTTGTAGCCCCCCGAATAATGAAACTGCTTGGAGCAGATGTTATAGAGCTCTATTCAGAACCTGATGGAAGATTTCCGAATCATCATCCTGACCCTGTGGTCCTTGAAAATATCAAAGATTTAAGAGAAACAGTCTTAAGGGAAAAAGCACATCTCGGCATTGGATTTGATGGCGATTCAGACAGGCTCGGGGTTATAGATGAAAATGGAAAACCTGTATGGGGGGATAATTTAATGATAATATTTTCACAGGATATCCTTAAGGGAAACCCTGGAGCCACTATCATTGGAGAGGTGAAATGCTCCCAGTGTTTATATGATGATATAAAAAGAAACGGCGGCAGAGGAATTATGTGGAAGACTGGCCATTCCCTTATAAAGAAAAAAATGAAAGATGAGGGAGCGATTCTTGCGGGTGAGATGAGCGGGCATCTTTTTTTTGCTGACAGGTACTATGGCTATGATGATGCTATATATGCTGCGCTGAGACTTCTCGAAATTATTAAGAAGTCAGGTAAGCCTTACGGAATAAGAAAATTATTAAAGGATGTTCCTGAAGTTGTCTCTACACCTGAAATAAGATTTGATTGTCCTGATGAAAAAAAATTTGCTGTTGTGGAAAAAATGAAGATAGCATTCAAGGATTATCCAAACTCAACCATAGATGGAATCAGAATAAATTTCCCTGAGGGATGGGCGCTGATAAGGGCATCAAACACCCAGCCTGCATTAGTTATGCGATTCGAGGCAGATACTCAGGAAAGTCTTCAATCTATCAAAAAAGTAGTTGAGGAAGAATTATATAAACTTCGCTAAAATCAAACCTTAACCCTCCGCACATCTATTCACCTTGACTTTATAATCAATGAATTATCTTACTTTAAGTAAGCTGTTGAATAAGGGTATTTATAACCTCTTTTATATTTTCTATCATACTTGTCCAAAATAAGTTTTTCTTGGAAAGCATATGGAAGCAAGAGTATTACTACCCCCTTTTGGCAAAGGGGGGAATAAGAAGCTGTCTTCTTGGACAGCCTTTTCAAGACGATATCTTGAAAGTGATATCTTCTCCTCTGCGCTCCCTTAATTCCCCTCTCTTGAGAGGGGTGTCCCGAAGGAACGGGGTGTGTTGTTCCCCTCTTTCTTTATGCTCTCGAGAAAAGGACTACCAAGCCTTTCGTTAAATTCCCATTCCTCAAGAGAGAAAATTGTGACAGCAAAAGATATGTCTGTCTGTAGCTCGTAGGAATAAAATATACTGAGAATTTTATCTTTTATATCTCTATCCTTTTTATCCACGACCACAAGCACATCAAGATCAGAATCGCCTCTGTGATCGCCGCGAACCCTTGAACCGTATACGATAATCTTCAGGATTCTTCTGTCATCAATAGATAGTTCTTCTGATATTATCTTTAGAATCTGCTTCTCCTTCGTAAACATAGAAAAATATTATCCCACTATTACAAGGATTGTATAAGCCCAAAATTGCTGATAGAAACAATAACCCAGTAATTTGCATTATTTGGGGCAAGAAGTTTGTAGATAAAAAGATGGGGGCAGTTATAAAATAAATGAGGAGAGTACCAGCGAGAAACAGGGGATTGAATAATTGGATAATTTAGATATTTATACAGATTTAATAGGAAAATTGGAAAGCAAAATAGAAGAGATATTAAAAAATCAGGACAGGGTTTTAATATCTGTTGTTGGGAAGAGGGGAACCGGGAAAAGTTATTTCGGCAAATATATCAGGAAAAAGGGAGTTGGTAAATTCAGCAACAGGATGATCTCAGTTATAGATGATGGTCTTATATGGCTTGAATTCCTGCACTTTTTTAGAAGAAGAGTGAAGATTCGCTGTTCAGGAGTTGATGAACTTAAACCCTTTCTCGATAAATTGACACCAAGAAAAAAAATAATTTTTTATTTGAATGCCACCCCATGGCCCCGTATATCAAGGGCTGATATTTTATTGAAATTCGTTACGGATGAAGATACAAGGATTAAGAGATTGCAGAAGCGATATAAAGATAAACCCCTGACGCTCGATAAAGCTGTTAACATCGAAGATATAGAAGATTATAAAATAAAATATACTTATTTTTTAGAAGCAAAGGTGTAATGGATATAATTTTGTAATATGGGAAAGATGAGGACTGCAAAAAACATATTGGTTTTGATGCCTGATAAACATATGGGTGATCTTGTAGTTTCTTTGCCTGTAATAAAAGCTTTGATGGAATATTTCAAGGAAGATAATTTTACGCTCGTCATAGATAATGCATATATTGAAATCATAGAAACCATAAATGGGCTTAATAAACTACTTCTTTATCCGAGGAAAAAATTGAGAGAAAGCCATATTATAAAGCGAGTTGGCATTTTCTGTGGTTTTTTGAGACGATTAAGAAGGGTAGCTCCTGATATAGCAATTGACCTTGAAGGAAGAAATGTTTCTTCCACACTAACTTTTCTTTCCGGAGCTAAAATGCGGGTAGGACGTTCTACTGCAAAAAGGTCATTTTTTTATAATTTTAAAGTCAAACTCCCTGGTGGAATACACAAAGTATATAGTTTTTCAACGATTGCAGCCGCAGTTGGCGTCAGTATTGAGAAGATAAATTTCGGGCTTAAGGCATCAGATGAAAGAGCAGCCTCTCTGAGGAATAAGCTTCGCAGTGAAAATATAAAAACTGACAAGCCAATTGTCTGCATACATCCAGGGGCAGGTAAAATATATAAGCAATGGTCTACAGAAGGTTTTGCCGAGATATCAGACTGGCTTTTTTCAGAAGGCTTCCATGTAGTTTTTATAGGCAGCAACAGCGATTTGAAAAAAATCAATGAAATAAGCTCTTCCACTAAATATGAAGCGTATAATCTTGGGGGAAAGTTATCTCTCGGTGAACTAATAGCCTTTATGGGAATGTGTTCATTATTTATAGGAAACGACAGTGGTCCTACACATCTTGCCGCAGTTGTGGGCGCTCCTATTATTGCGCTTTTTGGCTCAGCAAATGAAAGGAGATGGGGACCTATGTCTGAGAATATGGTCATCTTAAGGGGAGAGGAGCGATGTCGTAAATGTACTGGTATGCATTGTGAGTATAACTACAGGTGTATCCAGACAATTTCTCCGCAGGATGTGAAATCAGCTATAATAAAATTGCTCAAAAGGTAAAAATAAAATGAACATACTAATAGTTGGAGTAGAACAGGTCGCAAAAGACGAAAGGTATACGGATGATAAAGGCTGGTCATTTAGTAAAGCCTTTAAAAAGCTCGGCATTAATACAGAACCCTTTTTCTATAAGAAAAAAGGGGCGTTTTCATTTATCGAAAAAAATAAATTTATTAAAGACAAATGGCGTTCATATATGAACAAAAACCTCATCACCCGGGTAAAAAATATTAAACCTGATGTGCTTATGATCCTAAAGGGAGAAACTATCCAGGCTGATACACTATGGGAGATACGAAAAAAGACAGAGACATTAATAATAAATGTATTCCCGGATAACCCATTATATATGGGAAAATTTGAGGCAATAGAACCATGTCACTATTTCTTTGTTAAGGATTCATATATATTGAATACATTGAAAAAAGCTGGCCTTAAAAATGTGTTTTTTCTTCCGCAGTGCACTGACCCGGATGTCCATAAACCGATGATATTAGATGATAAAGACAGGGCTCAATATACTTGTCCTCTGTCTCTTATAGGTTCGATGTACCCATACAGATTAAAACTAATGGAGCAACTTGTTGAATTTAAGCCGTCTATTTGGGGTAGAGGATGGTCAAAGGTCTCTAATGAAGAAATTTTAAAGCTTTATAAAGGCAGAGATATCAGGGGAACGCAGAAGGCAAAGGCTATTTGCGGTTCTGTGATATCATTAAATCCTCATCATCCTCTCAATGATATATACGGTGTAAACAGAAGGACATATGATATTGCCGCATGTAAGGGTTTCCAACTCGCCGACTACAGAAACGACATGGAAAAGGCATTTAAAATAAATCAAGAAATTATATGTTTTGAAACACTCGATGAATTGAAAAAACACATTGGATATTATCTGAAACATCCTGATGAAAGAAACGATATTGCAGAGGCTGCATATAAAAGAGTTGTAAATAAACATACTTATGAACATAGGGCAAGACAGATTCTGGAGATGATCACAAATACTTAATGAGGATACTTTTTGTTAATCATTCATCAAGTTTAACCGGCGCTACAATAAGCTGTTTTAATCTAATGACCAAGCTCGGCGACGATATTGTTCCAGTTTTTGCAACAAAAGAAGATGGTCCAATAATTAAGGATTTAAAAAAATCAAATATAAATACTTACATAATTGAAAGCAAAGGTTTTCTCGGTATCAGATACATTAGAAGTTTCTTGAGGATTTTAAAAACTGAAAAGATTGACTTGATACACCTTAATACACTAACGCCATTCTGCAAATACGCAGGTATAGCAGGTTTCTTGCAAAAGATTCCAGTTATATGGGTTATAAGAGAAAACCCTTTAATCTCGAGGAGCAAAAGGCTCAGGTTCTGGCTTAAATTCCTTTCTTCAAAAATCATATTTGTTGATAGGGATACAAAAGAGAAGTTATTACCCGGCAAAAAATCCAATGTTGAAGTTATTTATAATGGAGTTGACCTTGATTTCTTCAAGCCGGTTAAAAGTAATTTTTTGTTTGAAAAGTTTAATATAGATGAAAACAAAAAGCTTATAGGTTACATAGGCTTAATCACAAAGCGAAAGGGGATCGAATATCTTATAAAGGCTTTGCCTTTAGTAAAAGAAGGAGAAGACAATTTAAAATTAATAATAATAGGTGGTTATAAAATTAGTGATGAAGAATATTTTGCAGAGATCAAGAGATTGATAAAAGGGCTTTCTTTAGAAAAAGAGGTATATTTTACAGGATTACTTACGGATATCAGAGATGCTTTGAACAGTCTTGATATTGTTGTGCTTCCTTCCCTTGAGGAAAGATGCAGCAGGAGCTTGCTCGAGTCTCTCGCATGTGCAAAGGCTGTTATTGCCACAAAAGTTGGTGGCAACCCCGAAATAGTCGAAGACGGAGTAAATGGCATTCTGGTTGAATCTGAAAATGAAAAACAACTTGCAGATGCAATTTTAAAATTATTAGAAAATGATCAATTAAGACAACAAATGGGGATGAATGGTCGTTTAAGGGCTGAAAAGATGTTTGATATAAAAAATCATATATATAAAATGAGAACCCTCTATCTCGAGGTTACTGGTAAATAGTGCAACCGATAAATATTCTTCACGTAATACCAAAATTGTCAGTTGGTGGTGTTGAAAACCAGCTTGCGCTTGTTCTGAGAAAATATGACAGGACAAAATTCTGCCCTTTTGTATGCTGCCTTTCAGACAAAGACACAATCGGAAAGGAAATTGAAACTAATGGGATTGAAGTAGTATATCTAAATAGGCTCAAACATAAATTTGACTGGAAGATAGTTAAAGATATTTATAAATTGATACAGCTCTGGAATATAAAAATAGTTCGCACCCATCAGTATCATGCAAATTTATACGGGAGGCTTGCAGCATGGCTGGCAAGAGTTCCGTGTATTGTTGCTTCTGTTCATAATGTTTATACAATAGATAAAAAAATCCATAGAAGAATTATTAATAAATGCTTTGCTGGCTTTACTGATAAAATAATAGCAGTCTCTAATGCGGTAAAGAGGGATATTATTAGATATGACCGTGTTCCTGAAGATAAAATAATGGTTATTTATAATGGCAAGGAAATAGATAGTTTTTTGAATATAAAAGAAAATATAAGGACAGAATTAGGCATTTCTCCTGAGATACCTGTCATAGGAACAGTGGGGAGACTTACTCCCCAGAAGGGACAGAAATATCTGATAGAAGCTATATCAAAGTTAAAAAATAAATTCCCCGGCATGGTTCTCTTAATCGCAGGAGATGGTCCATTAAAACAGAAATTGGAAAAATATTCCGAAATGTTGGGGCTTAGCGAGGATATCAAATTTTTAGGTACCAGAAGGGACATCCCCGCCATACTTTCAGCAATGGATATCTTTGTTTTACCTTCAATATGGGAGGGATTGTGCAATGCCCTTATTGAGGCTATGGCTGCGGGTAAACCTATAATAGCAACGGATATACAACCTAATAAAGAAATAATTAGCTCTGAAAGATTAGGGATGCTAATTCCACCTGAAAACAGTGATGCGATTGCAAGTTCAATAGAGCTGCTTTTAAATAACAAAGGCATTGCGGAAAATATGAGGGAATTGTCAAGAAAAAAAGTAGCCTTAGACTATAATATAAACACCTCCATACAAAAATATGAATCGCTCTTTGAAGAAATTCTAAAAGGCAAGGGATGGAGTGCAAATAGGCTTTCATTAAATTTATGATTATACAATGGAACCTGACACAAAGTTTATCTCAATATAGAAAAGCAGATGTAATTATCCTTTCTATTGGGAAAAGCGGCAGGACATGGTTACGTGTGCTTGTTAATAAATATCTCTCTTTGCATTATAACATTCCATTCGAGCTAAGCGATCTGCACAAATATAACGAAATTATACCTTCTATAATTTATAGCCATGAAATATGGTTACATTATAGTGAGGCAACATGGTTTCAATATATATTTGGGAAATATGTTATACCCAATAAGATTCTCCATAGTAAAAAAATAATCTTATTATGCCGTGATCCCAGAGATGTTGTTGTATCACTCTATCATCAAAAAACAAGAAGATCGAGAAAGAAAATTAAAACTGACATCCATTCTTTTATTAAGCATAAAAAATACGGTATTTACAACATAATTAAAGTTTTAACTATCTGGCATGAGAGATTGAAAAATCATCCTTCACTTTTATTGATTCGTTACGAGGATATCAAAGAAGATGCACTCGGTAATCTTCTTAAAATATTAGAGTTTTTGGGTATAAAAGATATTGATATGAAAAAAGCTGTAGAAGCAGTCTCGTTTTCAGACTTTGATAACATGAAGCTTATGGAAGCGAGTGGAGATTTTCGTAACTCAAAACTTCTTCCAGCAGATCCTTCTGATCCCAATTCATTTAAGGTTAGAGAGGGAAAAGTTGGAGGCTATGTTCTTCATTGTTCTGAAGCAGATCAGAGGTATTTAACAGATGCCTTAAACAATTTAGCAGATTATTTTGGATATAAAAAGGACTTTTAATTTTATGGGTACCGATAAGATTAATTTATTGCATATCTACCAGAATTCAAATATAGGCGGTATACAGCAACAAATTCTAAACCTTCTCAAGACATATAACAGGGAACTCTTTAACCCCATCTTCTGCTCTCTTAGACCAGAGGGTGAAATGGGTAAAGAAGTAAAGAATCTCGGAGTTGATTTCATATCTTTAAACAGGCCGAGGTATTATAGATTCTCACCAGGGATTTTAATAGACCTAATTAGTCTTATGAAAAAAAGACACATCCATGTAGTAAGAACCCACAAATATTACGCCAATTTCTATGGTAGAATAGCAGCACGTTTGGCAGGTGTGCCTGTAATAATTGCGTCTGAGCATAATATTTATAAAGACAAACAAAAACGCATTGGAAGAAGAATGATAAATAGATTTCTATCAGGAATAACCGATAAATTTATAGCTGTATCAGAAGCTGTAAAAAGAGATATCATGCTATATGATAAAATTGATTCATCCAAAATATTGGTTATGCATAATGGTGTTGATACACAGAGATTCAGTCCGGATGGAAAATTCTCTAATATTCGTGAAAAATTTCTTATTAAGGAAGGCAGTATAGTTTTAGGTTTTGTCGGAAGACTTGTTATTAGTAAAGGTCTTGAGTATTTAATAGATGCAATTTCTCTTATAAAGGATGATTATAATATAAAGCTTTTTATAGTTGGCGATGGCTCTTTGCTTAATGAACTTAAACAAAAGGCAAAGAAAAACCATATTTTCAATAGAATAATATTTGCGGGAGAAAGGAGAGATATCCCTGATATTCTTTCCAGCATTGATATATTTGTGATGCCTTCTATTAAGGAAGGCCTTCCAAATTCCCTTCTTGAGGCTATGTCTATGGGTAAACCTGTTATTGCAACGGAGATTGGCGGTATCCCAGAAATAGTAAAAAATAGATTTAATGGCATTCTTGTACCATCCAGAGATCCCCGCGCTCTTGCTACAGCCATTAAAGAACTCATAGATGATAGTCAACTCGCAGCAAAATTAGGGGAGGCAGCAAGAAACTTTATGCTAAATAATTTTAGTATTGAAGCCACTACACAGAAATGGCAATCCCTATATCTCTCCACTCTGAAAGAAAAAGGGTTGATGAATAATGGAAAAATATAAAAATCGAATAGAGAACTATCTATCTTTTATTGCTGAATATGGCATTTATCTTTATATGTTTTTTTTATTGTTCGATAAAGGTGAAGGGCTAAGGAATGTAGGACTTTATAGTGCGCTAACAGCATGGCTTATCCTCATATTTGTTACAAAAAAGATTAAATTATCTGCTGATATTATTACATGTGGTTTTTTGGCATTCTTATTTTCTATAGTATTATCATCTTTTTTTTCTTTAGAACCAATCTACTCTTTTAGTTATCTAAAAAAGGATGTCTTAAAGGCTGTTATCACTTTTTTTATTATCTCAAGTTATTTTGATACAAAAATGCTCCTTCGCCTTAGCAAGGTCATATGTTCTTCTGGTCTTATTATTCTTATCTTTGGTTTACATGGCTTTCTCACGAGTGAAGAAAATCTATATACATCAACAAATATCTTTCTATCAGTAGACAAAAATGAATATGGGTTTTTTATTGGCCTTTTTTTCCCATTTTTCCTCATGTTCTTTATAAAAAACAATACAATGTGGGGAAAGTCATTATGGGGACTGTCTCTGGTATGGGGAGTTCTTGGAACTATCTTTTCCGCATCCCGAGGGGCGATGGGCAATATATTTGCTGCTATGGGGGTGTGGGCTGCATTCCTGTTAAAAAGGAAACATCTGATAAAGGTATTAATGGTTACTTTTATATTTTTCGTACTCAGTATAATCTCTTTCAATTTCTGGCCCGAGCCTTTAAAAAGACAGTTTTTAACAATACAGGAGGAGCTGTGGACAGTTCACGATAGAACTTTTCTCTTCTGGGAACCAGCCCTCGAGGCTGTAAAGAAGAAGCCTATTCTCGGCTGGGGGTATGGGAAAAGAATAATAGGGGATCCGAGGCCATTTGAAAATGGCAAAATGCCTTCCAGTGAACACAAGGGAGGACTGCATAGCACATTCATAAGTGTCCTTTTTCAACAAGGCGTTGTAGGCATACTGTCATATTTATTACTGCTCTTCTCAACTTCTTTTATGCTTTTAAAAATAATTAGGAGCGAAACAGATGAAAGAAAACTTCTTGCAATAGCACTTTTAAGTATTACTGTTGGCTCTTTCTTTGTAAACTCTTTTTTGCTGTCTGTACCATTAAGAAGGATCGCCCCTTTTCTGGGTATGTCTTCAGCCCTTTTAAAACATAGAACGAAATATTTAAACGATTAATTTTTGAATGAAAATTGCTATTATACGCAAAAAATATGTCTTTCATGGCGGCTCAGAAAGCTTTTCAAATAACCTTATCAGAAAACTTGCAGAAGAAGGACACGAGATTCATATATTCGCAATAAATTGGGAAGCCTCTGAAAATTTAAAAAATATTTATTTTCATAAAGTACCCTCTATAACTTTCAATTCATTTTTAAGAGACCTTACCTTTTCCATTTTTTCTTTATTTTTACTTAAAAAACAAAGAGCAAATTTTGACATTATACAGAGCCATGATAAAACTCTTTTTCAGGACATCTATCGTGCAGGTGACGGATGCCATATTGAATGGCTCAGGCAGAGATGGAAAAGAACAGGACTTTTTGGAAAGCTCTCTATAGTTTTCAATCCATACCATTGGGTCATATTATCTATAGAAAGGATGATCTTCAGAGGTCAAAGATTTAAAAAGGCAATAGCCATATCAGAACTTGTAAAGAAAAATATTATTGAACATTATAATGTCAATGAAAAAGATATAGAGGTTATATATAATGCAGTAGACCTTGAAAGGTTTAATCCTGAAAATAAGAAGCTCTACAGGGAAGAAATCAGAAATAAGTATTTAATAGCTAAAGATGCTTTTGTAATATTATTTGTAGGTTCGGGCTTTGAGAGAAAGGGTGTGGAATATCTTCTAAAGGCTATAGAACTTGTTCCGCAGCCCCTCACAGTTTTAATAGTCGGAAAGGGTTCTAAAAAAAGGTATAAACATTTAATAAAAAAGCAAAGGGTCATCTTCTGTGGTCCTCAAAAAGAGATACAAAAATATTATGCTGCTTCAGATATTTTTGTATTTCCAACAATATATGAACCCTTTGGGAATGTGCATCTTGAGGCACTTGCCAGTGGTCTTCCTGTTATCACCACAAAGCTGAGTGGTGCTGCAGAAATTATAGAAGACGGGGTTCATGGCTTTGTAATACATCTTCCAGAATATTATACAGCTATTGCTGAAAAGATAATTTTTCTTATGGATAATAATAAACAAAGAGAATTAATTGGTATAAACGCGCGGAGACTTGCTGAAGATTTTTCATTTGCAAAGTATTCAGAGAAAATATTAAATCTATATAAAAATATAGTTCATTACAAAAAATGACCAGAAGGATTTCGGACAAGCCGAAATGACAGCCAAAATTCCCTAAAAATTAGGCGCCATGCATCCTATCAGGCTGTTGAAAAAGTCTGTTTCTGTCACCCTGAACTTGTTTCAGGGTCTCATAAGTTATTGATTTTACGAGATGCTGAAATAAATTCAGCATGACAAATTAGTCATGTTAAGACTTTTTCAACAGCCTGCTAATTGCTTATTTTGCAATATATCTTGCCTGTAGACTGATGCCTCTTATAGGCGCTATGAATTCTTCACTCTTATTAGCAGGTATTGTATTTGTTATCATTCCCGCGCACAGACTGTGTCACAATGTCATTCTGAGTCCCGAATGCTCTCGGGACGAAGAATCTCAGGCTTATAACACATTGATTCCATGAGATTCTTCACGGAGTTTATCCTGAGCAGAAAGACAAGATTCCTCTTTGTCATTTCGACCGAAGGGAGAAATCTTATTTCCTTGTAAAAAGACGAGATTCCTCGCTCCGCTCGGAATGACAGGTGAAGGACTCGGAATGACAAGCGAAGGGTTCAGAATGACAAATTTACATTTCAAGGTGATTGTGACACAGTCTGGCAGGCGGGAATCCAGTATTTTCAAAGGTTCTCTGGATTCCTGCTTTCGCAGGAATGACTACTATCTCTGTTGTTACATTTACATACTGCCTAAAAAGATGGGAATTTTGGTAATTCCTCACTCCGGTTCTTCTGGTTTTTCTGTGGTTCCCCTCTTTGAAAAAACTTCTCCCTTTTGAAAAAGACTCATCCCTTATTTCCACTCTTTGGAAAAGAGGGGTTAGGGGAGATTTTAAGAAAAGATTATCTTCCATAAAATCCCCCTTCATCCCCCTTTGTCAAAGGGGGGCACCTTGCTCCATCCCACTTACCCACACTAAAGCCAGAATAATTCTTCACTCCTTTTTTGACATTTCCCATAGCTTCAGATATTTAAGGAATGTATAGAAACTATACAGGGTTGCCAGTATGAATCCATGAATACCATCCATAAATCCTTGCCGCAAAAAAAACATCTTTGAAAAAGTAGACAGTGGATGGAAAATTAACTTGCTCATACTGAAACCAACGCCTTTCCCTTTCAGTTCCTCTGCCGAGAGGGAAGAATATCTATCCATCTTCTTTATATAATCAGATATGGTTCTATATGTATAATGTTTTAGATGGTTCTTGAGATAGCCGACTTTCCCATTTACAGCAACTTTTTCATGAACCCTTCTATCTTCCACAAAAGCCTTCTCTTTTATGAAAAGTCTTAGTGTATAATCAGGCCACCAGCCGCCGTGTTTTATCCATTTGCTGAGAAAAAAATTTTTCCTCGGCAAATAAAAACCGCTATATTGATTATTATTCAAAATAGTGTTTGTTATCTCTTCCCACAAAGACTCGGTAAATCTCTCGTCTGAATCTAATATAAAAATCCAGGGTCCTTTTGCAAATTCTATAGCCTTTTGTTTTTGCCTGGCATAGCCCTGCCATTCCACCTGATATATTTTATCAGTATATTCTCTGCATATCTCTAAGGTTCTATCTGTACTAAATGCATCTAAAATAACAATTTCAGAGGCGCCTTTAATGCTTTCAAGCGCCTCCCCTATGTTCTTTTCCTCATCTTTTGTAACAATGATAATAGAAAGTGGTAACATTATTCACAAAAATGCATTATACAATTCTCTATAAGTTGAGTTCTTTTCAATAAGTTCCACATGCTTGCCCATGTCTGCTATTCTTCCTTTATCAATCAGCAGGATCCTGTCAGCATTTTTGATCGTAGAAAGTCTGTGTGCAATAACAATAGTAGTTCTGCCCAGCATTAATTTATCGAGCGCCTTCTGGACAAGAGCCTCTGAAACCGAATCGAGAGAAGAAGTAGCCTCATCAAGGATTAACATTGGAGGATTCTTGAGGATCGCCCGTGCTATAGCTATCCTTTGCCTCTGCCCTCCTGATAATTTTAAGCCCCTTTCACCAATAACTGTATTATACTTCTCAGGTAATTCTTCAATAAAATCATGTGCATATGCCATCTTAGCTGCCTCAATGATATCCTTATCCAATGCTTCCGGTTTTCCAAAAGCTATGTTCTCCCTTACAGTATCGTTGAAAAGAATAATATCCTGACTCACTATAGCGATAAGTTCCCTGAGAGAATGTATATCTATTTGATTGATATCTATCCCGTCTAAGGTGATTTTGCCGCTCACAGGCAAATAAAATTTTGGTATTAAATCAACGAGGGTTGATTTTCCTACGCCGCTACGACCTACGATAGCTATTATTTCTCCTTGTTTTATCTCTAAATTAATATCTGTCAGTACAGGCATTTTACTTCCTGGAAAAGCAAAAGACACATTTTCAAATTTTAAAGATTGTTTGAAGACATCTACTTTTATATGCCCTTTCCCTTCTTGTCCTGCATCAAATAATGTATCTATTCTTTCTATGGATGCCCTCGTCTCCTGCAAAATGCTATAAGCCTCTCCTATCTTTTTTACAGGGGAAAACACCATATAAATCGCAACAAGTATAGAGGCGAAGTCCCCTGCTGTTATTATGCCCTTGACTATCATATTACCGCCATGCCACAAAACAACCGCTATCCCCACACCGGTTACAATCTCGATGATCAGTTTAGTAAACTCTTTGAGTCTTATAACCCTCAAGCGTTCTCTGTAAAACTTCTGATTCTCATTTTTAAACTTTTCTCCCATCATTGTTTCACGATTAAAAACCTTAATTATTTTATTTCCAAATACACCCTCTCCTATCCTATGTGTAAGAAATGATAATTTTCTCTGTGCCTCTTTCCCTTTCCTTTTAACTCCTTTGCCAATTTTTCTTGTGCTATATACTATAAGGGGCAATAATATTAAACTCATGAGTGTCAGGTCCCATCTTCTATATAAAGCAACACCTATAAGAATAATCACTGTGGGAACTTCAACAATAAACGCCTTTATTACCTCAGAAATCAAACCATTAAATGCCCCTGCATCATTCGTAATCCGCGATATAATTACGCCTGATGACTCCTTGTTAAAATAACTCACTGGAAGACAAAGCATATGCCTGTATAATTTATTCCTCGTTTCTCTGACCAATTTCATCCCTGCGGATTTCATCAGGTACATCTGAAAAAAATGCAAAAGCCCTTTTATTAAGAAAAGTAAAAAGATACCGAGAGGAAGGAGTTTCAGGTATTCATATTTTTTTTCAACCAGTATTTCGTCAAGCGCTGGCTTTACAAACCATGCTATTGCCCCGGTTATCCCGGAAACCATAAGGCTGAGAACAACACCAGCGAATATCCTTGGCCAGTAAGGTTTTGTAATCTCGGTTATTTTTTTAATAACAGACATATTTTATAGTATAAACAATTGTTAAGATTATAAGAAATTTTAATAATCTGCCTGAATAAGTATTGCGGTAATATGCCCAATAGGAACCTTTGTCTCTACCTTTACAGGAAGGTGTTTCATATCGTCTGTAAGCCAGATTAATATCTCTCCCTTACGATAAAATATGCCTTCTGATTTTATCAATGGTTTGACCACAATCGTGTCAAAAGTGCCTATTGGAAGATCCACCTTCTCTTTCTTTAAGACTTGCACCTCCGTATTCCAGACCTTTTCGCTATCGAATACTGTTAGATAAAGCGGCTTGCCAACAGCAAGCCTGAGAGTTCTAAGGTAGTAAAACCCGGATATCGGGTCAAAAATAAAGGGGGGTATATCATATTCTTTATTTTTATTTTTAAGGTAATCAATATGTTTAGCCCTGTTATTAATGTGGTCAAATATAACTTCTCTATTTCTCCTGTATTTTCCTTCCTTTAACATTACTTTATAATTTACAGGTTCTCCAATATGTGAGAAAGACGAATTTTTAAAGAGGATGCTTTCTATCCTGTCGTCAACTGTATAAAAGACAGAAATTAGCTTTGCAGAGCGTGTTTTTGAGATAATCTTTAATCTATCGCCGTCATCGGTTATCTCAAGAGAGGCTGTCCCAACCTTTATACCCCCCCAAGTTAAATCATATACAAGCCTTTCAGGGATATTGAAAGAGGCAGCATAGGAATTTAAAAAAGCACTGCTAAAAATCCAGAAAATAAAACTAAGTATGCAGACCCATAAACTTTTCACGCGAGAATCTCCCCCCTCTTTTTTTAGATATCTATCCTTATGTTATATTAAATCATGTTTATCATTCCTGCAATAGACTTAAAAGACGGCAAGTGCGTCAGGCTCCTTCAGGGCAGAAAAGATGCTGTAACAACTTATTCGAATAATCCTGTGGCAACTGCAAAAAAATGGGAATCTTGCGGAGCAAAGCTCCTTCATATAGTTGATCTTGATGGGGCATTTACAGGCAACCCCAAAAATCTGGATTCAATAATAAAAGTAAGAAAAGCAGTAAGAGCCAGTCTGCAGGTAGGAGGAGGCATAAGAGGCATCGGAAATATTATGAAAGTTTTTTCATCTGGAGTAGATAAGATTATCATTGGTACAGCAGCTATAGAAGATCCAGAATTTTTGACATATTGCTGTAATAAATATCCAGGGAAGATATTAGTCGGTATTGATGCAAAAAACGGTATGGTAGCAATAAAAGGCTGGGAAGAAGTTACATCCCTTACAGCAAAAGACATGGCACAGAGATTGGCAATGATTGGTGTGGCAGGAATTATATATACAGACATCTCAAAAGATGGCATGCTTTCAGGCCCAAATATTGAGGCAATAAAGGAAATGGTTGAAGGCGTTAATATCCCTGTAATCGCCTCAGGTGGTGTTTCAAATATGGATGATATCAAAAACCTTCTGAAAATAAAAAACCTGTGGGGAGTTATAACCGGCAAGGCAATCTACACTGGAACCCTGGACCTTAAAGAAGCAATAGAAATTACAAAATTATCATTGCAAAATTAACAATGACTGAAGGTAGAAATGACAAAAATAAAGGTGATATACTATCAGAACGGTTACTCGATTTTACAGTACAAATAATCAAACTCGTTAATTCTTTGCCAAAGACGGTTGTAGGGAGACATATAGGAGGACAGATTTTGCGGTCGGGAACATCGCCCGGGTCTAATTACGAAGAAGCACGTGGGGCAGAATCCAGAGCAGATTTCATTCACAAATTAGGAGTTGTTTTAAAAGAACTAAAGGAAACACGCTTTTGGTTAAGGGTTATCTATCGTACTAAAATTTTAGCGCCGCAAGATGTTGAGCCTCATATAAAAGAGTGTAATGAATTGTGTGCGGTTATTGCAAAGAGTATTGTTACAGCAAAAACAAAAAAAATAAATTTAAAATGCTAATTGCTAATTTTACAATCTACAATGTCTTATTGAGGTGTAGATGTGCTTGCAAAACGAATAATTCCATGTCTTGATGTAAAAGATGGCCGTGTGGTTAAAGGCGTTAGTTTTGTAAATCTACGCGATGCTGGAGACCCTGTTGAAAATGCAAAGTTTTATGATGACCAGGGAGCTGACGAGCTCATATTTCTTGATATCACCGCCTCTCACGAAAAAAGGAAAATAATACTAAATGTTGTAATGAAGACCGCTGAAGATGTATTTATGCCCCTAACAGTCGGAGGAGGTATAAAGACTCTCGATGACATAAGGGACCTTCTAAATGCAGGATGTGACAAGGTATCAATTAATACGACTGCTGTAAAAGACCCATATTTCATAAGCAGGGCTGCTGAGAGATTCGGTAGTCAATGTATCGTAGTTGCAATAGATGCAAAGAGGGTACGCAATAATATGTCTGATGCAACAGGTGAAGACTGGTTTGATGACAAGGCATTAAAAGAGGTCTGTCTGAAACTTGATTATAAAATCCCCCCTGCCCCCCCTTTGCCAAAGGGGGGTAAGTTAGGAGAACCTTCTACGTTTTTAACAAAAAAGGATGAACTTCAAAAAGAATCCCCCCCCTTTATAAAAGGGGGGGAGGGGGGATTGATATGGGCGATCTCAACACATGGCGGAAGAAAGATGAAGCTCATAGATGCTGTTAAATGGGCAAAAAAGACAGAAGAACTTGGGGCAGGCGAAATCATGCTGACAAGCATGGACAAAGATGGCACAAAGGATGGTTATGATATTGAACTCACAAGGGCAATCTCTGAGGCTGTATCTATTCCTGTGATCGCTTCTGGCGGTGCCGGGAATTTAGAGCATCTCTACGAAGGGCTTGTGTATGGTAAGGCAGATGCGGTACTTGCAGCATCCATATTTCACTACAGGGAATATACAATCAAAGAGGCAAAAGAATACCTGAGAGACAAGGGTGTGTATGTGAGGTTATAAATTCCGATAACCAAGCACCAAATTACAAATAATTTGGTTAACCTAAATAATACAATTTTGGGGTTATTGACGCATGATTATTGATGATTTTAATCCAATTCTCAAATCTTCGATCATTTCATTGTCTGCTGGCGAAACCCTGAGACTGACCGTATTGTCTCCATTCATAATTACTACTTCTACCTCTGAGAGCTTCTTTGCATCAGAGTATCTGGCACATATAGAAGCTGCAACACGTAATATCTCATCTGTAGCTTGACCTGTTATTAGAGTTAGGGGGCTCCCATAACCTTCAACCTGTAAGAGGGAATCTTCATTTCCAGCTAAAGATTCTAATATCTCATTTTCTGCTTTATCTCTCCCTACAATAATCTTACATAAAGGCGAGAGTCGAAAGTGCCTCCCGATTTTTAAAAGGTCAAAGTCTCTTATATTCGAATCAGGATTATGCTTTAATAGGTCCCTGAGGCGATAAGCAAAAATCGGGTCTGTTAAGAGACATCCTCCTGTAGGGAGAGGATAGTCTGATAGTCCAAGCTTTTTTGCGAGTGTAATCTGGGGTTTTCTTGAACGACCGTTAAAATTGTAAAGTACGTCCCTGTTAATAATCTTTTTTAATTCAGGAATAGTAGGACTCAGGAGTTTTGCACTGAGCGGTCTTAACACATAATCTGTAACCCCTGCTTCCTTATCAATATGGTAGAGTGTTTCTTTTCTCTGGCTCATGGGCCTCTGACCAAGAACTTCTCCTGTAATGATAAAGTCTGCGTCTGTCTGATTCATAATGTCTCTTGCCTTTTTTAACATCAGGATCCTACAGTCAATACAGGGATTCATATTTTTACCGTAGCCATGTGCAGGATTTTTGACTATATCAATAAATTCATGGCCAATGTGGAAGATGTTTATATCAAAGCCAAGTTTTTGCGCAATATTTATTTCTTGATTTGAAAGGCACAAGGAATGAGGGGGATTTGGGGAGATAAATGGTGTCCTGAACTTTACTGCCTCAACCTCAATGCCCTGCTTGCGTATTATCAGGGTTGCGAGTATACTATCAAGTCCTCCTGAAAATAAAGCTATTGCCTTTGACATATTAAATAAATCTCAATAACCAAATCCCAAGTTCCAAACAGTTTGATTATTGGAGGTTGGTCATCAGGTATTATTTGATTATTGGTAATTGGTACTTTTGGTTATTATGTTAGTATTGATTCACCACGATTCAAGCGTAATGACTCACGTAACTGCTCGATTGTTGCCACTGCTGTGCCAACCTCTCCAACTACAATACCTGCTGCATGATTTGCAATAACTGCTGCATCTTCCATTGCCGCTCCTGCTGCATGTGCAAGAGTAAACACTGCTATTACTGTGTCACCAGCGCCTGTAACATCATATACGTGTTTTGCAACGGTACGAATATGAACAATCTTATCTTTTCTAAAAAGGCTCATGCCCTGCTCCCCACGGGTAATCAATACTGCATTACATGATAGTTTTCTTAAGAGGGTTTTACCTGCACTTATCAGGGTTTTTTCATCCTTAATCTCTATGCCTGATGCCATGGATGCCTCCATAACATTGGGTGTTATGAGCGAGACATTTCTATAACAGTGAAAATGTCCTACCTTTGGATCAACAGAGACAAAGATGTCTTTTGGCTTTGTATATTTAAGAACCTCTTTTACAAGTTCAGTTGATACAACACCCTTTTTATAATCAGATATAATCACTGCATCATGGTCTTTTATAGCATTTCGCAGGTAATCCTGAATTTCCTTGAAAATCTTTCCATCAACCTTATTTTTATCTTCCCTATCAAACCTTACCACCTGTTGATTATGCGCTATTACCCTTGTCTTGATTGTTGTGGGTCTTGAGCTGCAAATTATACCATCACACTTTATCCCCTTCTCGTTCAACATCTTCACCAACACTTCACCTGGCCTGTCTTTGCCAGCAATGCCAACTATTGATGCATGTCCTCCTAATGCTGTTATATTATTTGCTACATTCGCTGCGCCGCCGAGAAGGAAATTCTCCCCTGTAACCTCAACAACAGGCACAGGCGCTTCCGGAGATATCCTGTTTACCTTTCCCCATATATATCGGTCAAGTATTAAATCCCCGATAACGAGAATCTTTTTCTTTTTAAATTCGTTAAGGATATTATTGTAAGTCATGTTATAAATATGCACCAAGCAACAGAACCTGATATTAAGAAGCTGGGCGTGAAGGCATAAAATCTTTTACGAATGTTTATGCTTCTTTTCGTGTTTTTTTATTGCATAATAAGCAATCAATGCTGCTATTATGCCTCCACCAAATAGTATGATAGCGCTTAAGGTCATATTATCCATTTTTATCTTCCCCCGGTATTTGTTCAAGTTTTAAACCAACCCAGAACATTATTATTGTGAATAGCAGTCCGACTGACATAAATATCCAGTTAAATTTCTCCGAGATAAATTGGCCTACAACTAATGCTGTAAAAGCATACTTTCAGATGTCATATATTGCCCTTGCCAGATTTTCGTATTTCTTCATAATTAAGTTTAGCAGAAAGAAGGTTTTGATTCAAATAAAAAAGGCGGTTGCCCATTGTGGGCAACCGCCTTAACATCATACAATGCGAATTCGCACTGAGCTTGTCGAAGTGTTAGAATGTCAGGCAGAGACCATGAATTGCCTGTGTAACTGCCTTATCGTCAGTAACAAGGCCTGTATCTTCATAATAATCGCCAGGGGCAAAATAGCCTGCCTCTATGAAGTATGTGAGGTTCTTTGCGAGCTTGTAACTTGCTTTAAGGTCAATTTCATAACCCACGTTATTTGATACATCGTCGCCAATAAGGTCTTCCGCTCCGTCAGTTGTTGTTGCCAGTAGATAAAAGGCATCGAGAGATAGGCTGAGGTCAGCCATTGGAGAGTAGTCAACACCAGCATTAAGATATGTTGTGTTGGCAATGCCTGTGTTTCTGCTTGCACCAGAAATAACCTGGCTCATAGCAGCAGTGTCTATTGTCCGCTCATAAATCTGAGTGTAGTGGACAAATCTTGCGAGTGCGCCTACATTATCAGGACCCTGAATGGCCTGGAATTCTTGTATATCGTCATCTGTCAGGTCATCATCACCGCTGCCACGTGCAAGAGAACCCCTGATGGTTATTGGGTCAAGCGCATAAGCAGCCTTTGCAAATAAAGCATAACCGCTGAAGTCATTCTCAGGGTCGCCAATTGAGCCAAACTGTATGTCAGCCTCTGCTGCATATGTTAAACCTGCAGCATTACCGTTTCCATGGATACCAAAGTTATAGAAACCTAAATCTAAATCTCCCTCGGTTAGGTATGTCAGGTTTCCACCTACTGTGGTATCTGGATTGAGTTTGTAAGTGCCAAGTCCTAAATAAGCACTTAAATCATCTTCGCTATCATTGGTTGCACCCTCAACAATTTTTACTGTGCCTGCTGCAATATGAAGTGCATCTGTTGGGTCTATCCATAAAAGGATAGCATCATCACCAAATCTTTCATTATTAAGGAACTGTTTCTCACCAAGCACTAATGGCATGTGACCTGCCTTTATGCTTACTGGTCCAGTATATTGTATCCATAACTGACGGAAATATAATTCACCTGCTGGTTTTGTATCCTGTCCGCCGCCCCAGTAAAATAGACCGGTATTAGGATTTTCATCACCTGCTGCTGATGTAGAAGTTGTCTCAAGTTCTACAAAACCTTTTACATTGTCTGAAACCTTTGCATCGAGTGTGAGATTTGCATTTGTGGTGTACGATTTCTGAACACCTGTATCTTCAGGCAAGTTGGTAACAGCATTCTCAAAATACCAGCCCCTTATCAAAATCTTACCGCCCAGTGTAATCTCTGGCTTATCCTCGGCATACGATACAGCCGCTAAACCAAGCACTAAGAGCATACTTACAATTATTGCCAGATATCTTTTCACTTACTAACCCTCCTTTTATTTTACTAATTAAAACCCATCTGCTAACGCAGATTCCCTATCTTCTCTATTTAAACTTTCTTATCACCTCCTTTAAAAAAGATTTTTGTCTTCTACGAAGACTTTCTTCTTAAAAAACTTTAATTTAACGATCAAATTCCTTTCTAAAATTATAAAATATATATCATTACCTATACACTTTTGTCAAGAAATTTATTCTTTAATGTAAGGCAATTTATTAAATGTGGATTGTTAAGCCCTTAATATGTTAGAATATTTGAGTGGTAGATTTCAAAATAGGGTGCAGTGGCTTTCTTTACGATCATTGGAGAAATAATTTTTATCCAGAAGATCTAACAAAAAATTACTGGCTTGAATATTACTCTAAACACTTTTCTACTGTTGAACTTAATGTAACTTTTTATCGGCTCCCTGAAAGAGAAACATTCATAAAATGGTACCACTCTACGCCAGAAAATTTTGTTTTTTCTCTTAAAGGAAGCAGGTTTATTACACACGTTAAGAAACTCAAGGATTGTGCAGAACCCATTGAGGCATTCCTTTCGAGGGCATTGCTGCTTAAAGAGAAATTAGGCAGTATATTATGGCAATTACCCCCCAATTTTAATGTGGATGTAGACCGTTTTAAGAATTTTATTGACAGTCTAAAACCATACGCCCTGAGAAACGCATTTGAATTCAGAAACAAATCATGGATAAATAAAAAAATTATTGATACCCTCGAAAGAGAAAAGGCATCATTTTGCATAGCAGATTATCCTGAATTTCTAAATACACTGCCGGTAACAGCTGATTTTGTATATATAAGAAGACATGGAAAAGAGGGAAGTTATACAACGTCATACAGTGTGGAATTTTTGAAGCAGGATGCAAAAAAGATCAAATCTTATTTAAAACAAAAAAAAGATGTCTTTATTTATTTCAATAATGATGCCCTCGGTTACGCGCCTAAAAATGCATCTGAACTCGTAACCCTTTTAGATAAAAAGGGTAAAAAGAGGTAGTTCTATTTTCTCCAGTCCATACGGTGTCTTTTTCTATTGTATAAGTATTTCTCTGCTGACAGTGCAGCTATACAGCCGTGTGACGCTGCAACAACAACCTGCCTTATTTCTGAACAGGTAACATCTCCTGCTGCAAAAACACCCGGCATGGATGTTTCCATTGCATGGTTTACTCGTATACATCCGTCTTGTCCGGTTTCCAGCATGTCTCCCAGAAATTCTGTTATGGGCTTATTTCCGTGCAAATAGACAAATACACCTGAAAGTTCTAATTCGGATTCCCTATTATCACTGGTGACTAACTTTATCTTCTCAACCACATCTGTGCCTTCAATAGAAGCAACAGTATAACCTGATAGCACCTTCATATTCGGTTCCTTAAGAACAGGGTTGTAATTAGGTGTGGGAGAAATCAGGTATACAATTTCTGCAAATCTTGTAAGCACCCCGGCTTCTTTTACAGCCTCTTCAGAATTTCCAATAACACAAACTTTTTTCCCTCTAAAAAATGCGGCATCGCATATGGCACAGTAGCTAACCCCTCTTCCGAGAAATTCAGCCTCACCCTTTATACTGGGTTTTCTCCCCATAGCTCCTGTAGCTATAATTACAGTTTTTCCATTGTATGTCTTATCCAGAGTGAATATTTCTTTTAAATCGCCTGATAAATTTATACCCACAACCTGCGCCTCTGTATACTCTGCTCCAAAACCTATTGCCTGTTCTCTCATAATGTCAAGCAGTTTTTTTCCTGATACGGGTTGTGCAAGCCCAGGATAGTTTTCGATCTTGCTCGTATAAGCGAGCGCGCCTGCAGTTGGCGATTTATCGAGTATGATTGCCTTTAGTTTTGCCCTCGATGCATATTGCGCGGCAGCAAGTCCTGACGGACCGCCACCGATTATAATGACACCGTAAACTGTAGTCTCCTGCATTTAATCCTCCTATTTTTACCCCAACAGGATATCCAGAATCCTATCAAGCTCATCCAGTGAATAATATTCGATCTCTATTTTCCCGCGTTTATTTCTATGTGATATCCGAACCTTTGTGCCGAGCGTCTTAATCAGTCTTTCCTCAAGGGATGCTATCTGAGGGTCTTTGTCCGGTTTTGGCTCTGCTGGTTTAGTTTTTTTCTTGGCTAAGACTTCTGCTTCTCTAACACTTAGATTTTTTTTAATAATCCTTTTTGCCACTTCTATCTGTTGAGCCTTGCTGTCTATTGTAAGTATAGCCTTTGCGTGTCCCATACTCAGTGAGCCAGTATAAATAAGTTTTTTAATATCTTCAGGGAGTTTTAAGAGCCTAAGGTAATTAGCAATTGTTGCCCTGTCTTTCCCGACTTTCTCAGAAAGTTCCTCCTGTGTCAATCTAAAGTCTGAAACCAGCTTGTTAAATGCCTCAGCCGTTTCAATGGGATTTAAATCTTCCCTTTGAATATTTTCTATGAGGGCTATTTCGAGTGAATCTTTAGAGGCGACATTTTTTACAAGGGCAGGTATTTTTTTTATGCCTGCGAGTGATGCAGCCCTCCACCTCCGTTCACCAGCAACAAGTCTGAAGGTGCCGTCTCCAACACGTGAGACAATCACAGGCTGTAAAACGCCCTTTTCTTTTATAGATGCTGCAAGTTCTCTAAGTGGTTCATCCCTGAATGTTTTCCTCGGCTGTTGTTCGCCCGGAAAGATGCGGTCAATGTCAAGATAAATAACCTCTTCTCCTTTTTCAGGTATTAATGCCTCAAGACCTTTGCCTAATGCCGTTTTCATTCAAAATCTCCTTTGCCAGGGATAAATAACTCTGTGCGCCTTTTGAGCGGACATCGTATAAAAGCGCAGGCTTACCAAAACTCGGCGACTCTCCGAGCGTTACATTTCTCGGGATTACAGTATTATAAACCTTATCTCCGAAATGTTTTCTAACCTCTTCAACAACCTCATGTGACAGACTATTTCTCGGATCAAACATGGTAAGCACTATCCCTTCAATATCTAGATACGGATTAAAAGAGCTTCTTACACGGCGGAGTGTCCTTGTTAAAAGACCCAGTCCCTCGAGTGAATAATATTCACACTGGACAGGGATTACTACAGAGTCAGCAGCAACAAGTGCATTTAATGTAAGGATGCCGAGAGAAGGAGGGCAATCAATAAAGATATAACGATATTGTTCTTTAATCGTAATTATGGAATTACGCAGTATACTTTCATGACCTTCTTTTCCTGCCAGCTCAACCTCTACACCCAGAAGGTCTATAGTAGAGGGTAAGATATTCAGATGTTCCATAACGGTTGTTTTCAGGGCATCGCTAATCTTGCATCTCCCTGCATAAACATCATATAAACTTTTATCAAGATTATCTCTTGGAATGCCAAGACCAGATGTAGCATTTCCCTGGGGATCTGTATCTATAATAAGTATGTCTTTTTCTGCGAGGGCGAGCGAGGCGCCAAGATTGATGGCTGTAGTAGTCTTTCCAACTCCGCCTTTCTGATTTACTATTGCAATAATCTTGCCCATGGTATTGAGGTATGAACTTATTATAACAGTATTTTATATAAGACTATTCAATGGCAGATAGTTGGAAGGCATTTTAGATATCAAAAATAACATCTATCTCCCATATATTACCCACCTTTTCTATCCTTAGCCTATGGTATGTAGCGGCTTTTATTAGAAGTTTTCTTGTGTGATGTTCTGAATCGAATTCTTCGCCGGATATAGAGGCTGCTATTTTGTTTACGGAAAAATGTTTTAATTTTATTCCTTTTCCAATAAAACCGTAGGCATCGAAATGAAAGATTAGCTCATTCAGCCATGAAACGAGAAGCCCTTCAAGAGAGTTGCTTTCAACTGATACATCTATAGTTTTCTTCTCTTTTACTCTCTCAATTTCTGTAATGAGGCTGTACATGCCTTTTGCCGCATGCACAAATGCCTCATCCACGCTTCTTCCAGATGCCCTGATGCCAACATCACCTGATACATCAAGGACTTCAAATCGCTTCACGTATTTTGCGGTTTATTTTGTTATTCCTTCTTTCTTTTCTATCCCAAGTTTGGAGAGGGCTTCTTTATTTATATCCACTTTATAACTTTTCTTCAATTGTTCGATGTATGAATCAAACGCCTCTTTCTGTCTTTCTTCCACAAGACGCTGCATTATTGAGTTTTTTACTTTTTCAAATTCCATCAGTTTGCCTGTTTGTTTATCAGTAACCTTAACAATCTGATATCCAAGCTCTGTTTTTATAGGTTCGCTTACCTCTCCTTTTTTCAGTCTCGCTGCTATTGCTCTAATCTCTGGTGTTATCTGATCTCTGGACAGATATCCCGTGTCACCACCCTTTTTTGCTGAAGTGGGTTCAATGGAACTCTTCTTTGCAATCTTTGCAAAGTCCTCACCTTTCCTCAATCTCTCTAATATATTTTTTGCTTCGTCTTCTGTTTTAACGAGTATATGACTCAATCTCACCCGATTTAGCGGAGCGAATTCCTCTTCATGTTTTTCATAATAGCCCTTTACATCCGCATCTGTAATTTGTGACTTTGGCTCTATCTTCTTTTCAAGCAACAGTCCTATAAGGGTGAGCTTTTTAAATTCATTAAGCCTTTCCTGAAATTCCTTAATTCTTCTCTGATAATCACCATCCTTATCAATACCCTGTTTTAAAGCCTCCTGATATAAAAGCTCTTTTTTAATCAATTCATTCAGGAACCTTTCCTTCCCCTCCTCGCCTTCAAAAATCCTTTGTGCGAACTCTGGCAGCTTCTTTATCTCCTGCTCAAGAGTCGCCTGTGTTATTTTTGCATTTCCAACCTTTGCGACATACGGGGCTTCTTTTTTAGCGCATGCAATAACCGTAAAAAAGACAAAGACCGCAAGAATTAAACCTATAAACCTTTTCATAAATCCTCCTGTGAAACTAATTTATTAAATTTTGTTATTCCCTGTAGTCTTGCTACAGGGTTTCCTTATTTCCGTCATTCCGCACTTGATGCGGAATCCAGTCCCTTTTTCTCTGGATTCCTGCTTTCGCAGGAATGACAAAGTAGAGGGTATTTCCACGTTTTTTGATACCCTGCGGTCTTGCCGCAGGGTTATTCATTACTGCTATTCTTTTATACCATGACTATAAAAATATTGTAAACCTTAAGACTCGAGATTCTCGCAGATAGCTTTTTCACATTGCCTCTTTAGCAGTAGCTTTTATTATTTCTTTTATGCTTTTGTCAAGAAACTCAGGTATAAAAGGTATGTCTAAGTTTAGAAAGCCCGAGGTTATTGCAGAGACAGCATTCTCTCTCGATATCCCCCGGGACATCAAATATTCAACCTGCTCTTCAGCTATAGGGCCTATAGAAGCCTCATGAGAAAGTTCTGCTTTTAATGCACCCTCAGATATCAATTGGGGGATCGCAAAAATCTTAGCCTTATTCGAAAACAAGATCCCACGACAATCGAGATGTGCCAGACAATAACCACTGGTTCTGGCAACAAGGTCGCCTCTTGAGTAAATTACACTTTCATCAGCAGCTATTGTCCTTGCGAGAGATTCACCCCTTGTGTCCTTTCCTTCAAGGATTATCCTTGAGCCGAGATCAATGTAAGAATCCTTAAGCCCGTAGACAATAGTGTTAAACTTTGCAGATGCCCTGTCTCCTTTAAGATAAGCAGACGGAAAAGCCTGAATAGATTTTACAGGTTTTAAAAGCACATAGTTGCTAATAAATGAGCCATCTTCTTCAATAACAACCCCTGTCCTCGGCCTCACGTGAAAATTGTCTGCCCAGTTATGGATCATCGTGAAAACGAGCTTTCCACCCTTCTTGACATAAAACTCGGAAACTCCAAGATGTATGCCTTCTGCTTCTTTCTTTGCCAATGTACAGCCTGTTATTACCTGAAGCTCTGCCCCTTCTTCTACAATGATTATATTGTGGACGTTTTGGCTTATATAGTTTTCTGCAACCAGCAAACATGTCTGTACCGGATATTTGGGTTTTTGATTTGGAAATACCCTTATAAAATATCCATGGGTCATATTAAGTTCAACTTGCGCAGTATATTTATCCTGATCGACAGGCACTGCCTTCCAGTAATATTCCTCCAGCCAGTCATATTTATTTAAAGCATTAGTAATGCTCATAATCTCAAGCTGGTTTTCATATGCCCTGTTTAAGTTTTCATAAACTACGGATTGATCAATCTGCATGTATGAACCAGATCTCATTTCTTCATTAATATTTACGCCTGTCATAACAGCAGCTTCTTTTATCTGTTTGGATAAACTTTCGAGGCTTTCTATTCTTCCCCTTTCAATATGTTGAGTATAGCGGGAAATGTCTATATCAGGTCCCATCGCAGCCTTCTTTTCTTTTGCCTTTTCAGCCCTGTCCCTTATACCAGAAAGATATGTCATGCGTACAGGCATTCAGCACACCTCCTGTAGCCATATTTTTTAATCTCCGCAAGGATATCCCTCGGATTCCCTCCGCAGACCAGATTGCCGTCAATAATAATATATCCCTTATCTGCATTCACATAATCAAGTATATAACCTGTGTGAGTTATTATTATAGCGCCCCTCTTTTGATCCTTTACCCGGTCTCTTCCTAAGAGTGTATTTATAGCTTCGCCAACAAGAACAATATTTTCCATATCAACACCCGACTCTGGCTCATCAATAAGAACAAGTTCCGGTCTTTGTATCATAAGCTGTAAAAGCTCTGAGCGTTTCATCTCACCGCCTGAAAAACCATCATTTAGCCCCCTGTCTAAATGTCCTGAAAGGTTAAGATTTTTTATATCTTTCTCTATTTTTTCTGTATCCAACCTGTCATTGTTTATTATCTCGATAATCTTTTTTAACGAAACACCCCTGACAGTAGGTGGTCTCTGAAAAGAAATGCCAAGTCCGATGTTTGCTCTTTCGTGGATATCTTTATCAGTTATATCTTCTCCTTTAAAATATATTTTGCCCTGCTTTATTTTATATCGCGGGAATCCCATAAGGGTCATCATAAATGATGTCTTGCCAGCACCATTAGGACCGAATAATGCGTGGATTTCACCATATTGCATGGAAAAATTAACACCTCGCAAGACCTCTTTGTTTCCAACAGATACCCATAAATCCTGTACCCTTAACATCGCCTCCACAGATTATCCCTCCTTTTATTATATTTTATAATTATAGATATTTTACCACCAAACTACAGATATTTGGTTACTATTAGAGTACTAAGAAAATATAATTTCTGGCCACAGGCTGTCTGTTAAAATTTTCGTTTTTCAACAGCCTGTGAAGACCTGCCCACTTCCGGCCCCTGTTGGAAAGCTGCCAATTATGGTATACTTGTAGACAAATAGATATAGGGAGGTAATTATGGAAACAACAACCGTAAGAGTTCACAAAGAAACACAAGAAAAGCTTAAGAAGATTTCTGGAGCTGAGCGAATTAGCATAACAGAGTTAATTGATAAGTTGATCAAAGAACATGAAAAGTCTTTTTGGAAGGGATTTGATGATGAGGCAAAGGCTTTTCTCGATAAGGAAGAATTAAAATCAAGAAAGACCTTTGAAAAGGCATCAAGAGATGGCATTTCAAGATAAAGAAACTCCAAGAAAAGGTGAGATATGGCTGGTAGATTTTAGCCCTTCAATTGGTTCTGAGATAAAAGAACAGCACCCTGCCCTGATAGTATCTGTAGACGAACTTAATGAGAGCTCATGGGGACTAATTGTAGTATGTCCCATTACAACCTTCAGAAAAGAGAAGCCATTTAGACTGCATGTTCTTATGTCGCCGCCAGAAGGAGGAATAAAGCATGAATCAATTATACGGTGTGATCAAATAAAGTCAGTTTCAATCCAGAGATTTTCAAAAAAATGGGGAAGTGTAGATGAAAATACAATGCGAAAGGTAGATTATATCTTACGGAAAATACTTAACCTGTGAAATAAGAGCGGTAAAGGCATTTCAATTCCATAAAATCCATGAAAAATCCTTGACAAAGGGATTTATTTGTGATAAATGTTTAGATAAATTATTAGATAAAATAGATTTGTATCTATAATTTGTAACACATATATACCAAAATGGAAGAGAAAAAGAAGAAGAGGAAGAGAAGGAGAAAGGTTTTTCGATATTCTTCATACTTTAACATGAGGGTTGATCCCTTCACCCTTGAGATGCTCGACAGGATTGCCTATGATGAGGACAAGATGAGGCCAGAGGTAATTCGCTCAGCAGTCAAATACCTTTTCATAAAGAAATATGATGCAAAAGAATTAGAGAAACTGAGAAAGAAGCATCGTCCATACATTGCGAGTGATGTTAGTGTAGAGAAAGATATAGATTTACCCTGTACCAACGAGACTGCCTCTAAAGGCGTGGTGCAGGGCTCACCCTGTAATATTTCAGAACAAGGTTCATAAAGCCCCTTTTCAGAAGCCTGAAAATGGGCTTTTGTTTTTTGAATAGTAAAAAGGATTTTTATATAATGTTTTAAACCAATGTTCTTTATGGAGGGCATATGAAAAAGGCAATTATTATTTTAACAGCATTAATTCTTACAACCTTTATATTCACATCCTGCCAGAAGGCGAAAGAACCTGAGAAAAAAGAGGTTCAGGTTCAACAGGAACAGAAGGAGGAAAGAAAACAACAGCCTTCTGAAATGAAACCAGAAGCTAAACCGCAACAAGAACAGCAACTGACTACACCAGAGGTAAAAGAAGAGAAGTCTCAGGCAATGGAGCCAAGTCTATTGACAGAGGAGGAACAGAGGTTTATTAAAGAAAAATGGGATGGTATAGGTCCTGGCGAATTGACAATTGAAGAGGCATTAAAAGCTCTAAAGATACTCCTAAAGGTTAAAAAAACTACTGAAATAAAATACTATGCCGAGTCAGATCCTGGAACATGGAGTTATGGTGGAGACATATGTGAATTGATTGGGATGATAAGCGGCTCAGGTAAGAAAGAGGCATTTGACCTAATATTAGAGGTATTGAAAAGGCAGAAGACTAATCCTCTGGCATTATCATGTGCACTCAAACATATTCAGAGATTTGGTGATAAAAGTGTAGTGCCTATTCTAAAGGAATATATTGTTTACCGATTTCCACAAGAAGAAGTATCTCATGTTTATAAAGAAAAGTGGATAAAGGATAATGAGACAAAGGTAAGACTTCAGGCTGCAGGGACATTACTTGCCTTTGGAGAAGCAGATAAAGCTTTGCCAGTATTGGATGAGCTGGCAAGACAAGGTGAAGTAGAGGCGCTTCCGTTACTATTTGAGCCTGATAAAGATGGTGTTGTCCGCTGGTCAAAACTCAAGTTCTGGGATGAAAGGGGATTGGAGATAATGAAGAGGGCAATTGATTATCCGAGCGATGAGGTGAAAGGTTGGGCGGCGATTGCACTGGTAAGCCTGAATATAGAGAAAGAGAAGGTAGAGGAAGTGGCTTTGAATATTGTGAAGAAGTTGATGTATAAGACGACCAGAGATTATGGATTCGAAGTTATAGGAGGACATTCAAACCCCGAGTGGGTTTTACTACCTAATCTAAAAGGAGAAAATTTACAAGAACTGAGGAATAAATTTTCTTCAGATATTAGGGCGTGTAATTATGCAATTTCAACATTGGGAAGATTGAAAAGCAAAAGAGCGATTCCTCTTTTACGACATATTAAGGAAAATAATACTGAAGGAGATAAGGCATGCTGGGAAAATAATGTAAATAAACCAGCGGAACATGCTTTGGAGAGAATTATTGAAAATGGGGGTGACCATGAAAATAAGTAATATTATAATCTCCAGCTTATTACTTTGTTTAATATCATCTCCACTGTTTGCCGGAACACTCAATTATGACCGCGCTAAAGCTATTTTGTATGCAAATACTTTTTGTAAAGACTATAACACGCAGGACGAGGACAATTCCAAAGACATCGCCTACAAAAAATATGACAGCGACTGTGCCAATTTCATGTCTCAGGCATTGATTGCAGGCGGTCTTAATTTTAGCTGCCTTACAGGAGAAGGTATTGACTCAATTGGAACGGGAAAAAAGAACAAGGGTGAAAAGGGAGTATTCAAGGCACGTGTGCTTCTTCAAGTTTTAAAAGACAGTTTTTGTTTTGAGAAAATTAACAACGATAAAGCCCAAGCAGGTGATATTGTTGGAAACAGTAGCCATGTAATGATGGTGGATAATAAAGACACACGATATTTCTATGCACATACAAAAGATGTATGCGCTGGAGATAGTGTTTGTGGTGAGACGAACAATCAGCTTTGCACCTATAAAGCAACCACTACCATTTTACAGTTTAATACCGACAAATGCCAAAAATGTGAGCGAGATGAAACCACCTGCAAGGCTGAATTAAAAGACAAATGTAATAAGTGCAGTACGTGTGTTGCAGAGACAGGCGACTGTAAATCAGAATGTGACGTTAGCTTTGGCTGGGGTAGGTGTGCATCTCATGAAAAGTGCGTTAGCATTTTCGGTTTTATGATGTGCATGAACTTTGGTCCTAGTGGTGATTGTCCTGATGATACATTTACCTATGGCACGTCCACAACGTCAAGTAACGAAGCAGTCTACCCTTCGACAACAGCGTCTGTTGGAATACTTGACAATGGCTATTCATATGATATGTTGAAAGTTCTGGAAACCTTCGGACAAGAGGCGCGATTAATATCAGTTGATGCAATAGACCCAAATCTTGCCATAGAGATGCCTCTACTGATTATTCCAACTGGCGGGTTAATGGGTCTTTCAGATTCAGAATTTTTTAAATTACCTCTTGAAGAGTATGTAAAAAATGGAGGGACTGTTTTAGTTCTTTCACAGCAACATGGGTATGAATTTTCAGCAATCCCTGGTGGCTTAGGCGGTTATGGTTGGTCGGAAGACCAATCGTGTCAGTACAATTCTTCTTATATTGATACATGGCATAATGCACTGGCAGGTCAGACAAGGTCAACGCCGAGCCTTAATGTTGACGGCTATTTTACTTCCTATCCTGATAATACATCTATACTTCTCAGAAGAACTGCCAATGGACAACCTGCTTTAATAACATATCCATATGAAAATGGAAGGATAATTGCAACATCAGCATTTACTGACTATGCCTATACATCCAATCAAGCAAGTAGTGATGAAATAAAACTTATAAGAGACATTATTTCTTGGGCAACTAAACCTGAGACTTTACCCGAAATAAAACCGGGTGAAGCTGTTACAGTAAATCTAAAAATTACAAACAACGACGCCACCGAGACCGCTACTGCAGTGGAAGTAGAAATCCTTGGCCCTGACAGAAAAGAAAGAAAACACTGGGAATCAATCCCTATTTCACTTGCCCCAGGGCAAACTGTAGAGATACCTGTAACTTATACAACTGCATCAACTGACCCTGTAGGCATCTACCATGTCAAATACAACCTCATGGCTGAAGGATGGCAGCTTCTTACCAGCGAATTAGACCCTGAGGGCACGAATGTATGGCTTCCATATCAGCTCCAGATACCAAAAGAATCTCCCTCTGGTCGTTTTATTGTGAGCAATCCGCCGAGTAATCCGTATAAGAGTCCTAATTTTAATTTTTCAGTGCAGAGCGATTCAGAATATTATTTATATGGAAGTTCTGCTATATTTACAGTAATTGTACTGACCCTGTAGGCATCTACCATGTCAAATACAACCTCATGGCTGAAGGATGGCAGCTTCTTACCAGCGAATTAGACCCTGAGGGCACGAATGTATGGCTTCCATATCAGCTCCAGATACCAAAAGAATCTCCCTCTGGTCGTTTTATTGTGAGCAATCCGCCGAGTAATCCGTATAAGAGTCCTAATTTTAATTTTTCAGTGCAGAGCGATTCAGAATATTATTTATATGGAAGTTCTGCTATATTTACAGTAATTGTATGGAATAATACTGATACAG
>JBFMDO010000002.1:0-32896 GCA_040753615.1 Nitrospirota bacterium
TTTTCGCCTTCTTTGATAAACTTTCTCTCATGGGTATAGTTCTCCTTTCTCCCTTTTAGGGAGTTGTTTAAACCATTGAGAATTATACCCTAAATGAAATTTGCATAATTGATGTTACAGCATCTATCAAAATCCCTGTTTATTATTGTCATGCTGGCTTGCCCAGCATCTTTCTTCACACACCCCTATCCCCTCTCGAGAGGGGAATAAGGGGTGTGTGTCCCTCTCAAGATGGGACAGGATTCCCGACAAGCTGGAATGACAGTCACTGTGAACTTACTTATGAACTCCTTAGTATCTATATATACTATAATTTATATCCGATTTTTCTTAAAAACTCTTTTCTCTGAGCTTTATCTTCGGGTTTTTCTACACCTTTTGGTGAAAAACCGTCAATCACACCGAGTACGCCATTGCCCTGTGATGTTGCTGCTATAACTACCTCAACAGGATTTGCTGTTGCACAGAAGACCTTGCAGACCTCAGGACAATTTTTTATCTGGTTAAGGATATTGATTGGAAATGCATTTTTAAGCAGTATACAGAATACATGTCCAGCGCCTAAGTCCTGAAGATTTTTGACACAGACATTAATAAGTTCAGAGTCGTTACCCTCTGTCCTTATCAGGCATGGACCTGATGCCTCAGTAAATGCAATGCCAAACTTTGCCTGAGAGACAGTGGTTGCTATTATTTCATACAGGTCCTCAGCAGTCTTTATAAAATGTGTCTGCCCGAGAATAATATTACAACTTTCGGGTATATTTATTTTTATTGCCTTCAGTTCCATGAATCCTCCTTTTCTCAAGAAGTGCGAAATTGACTCACCGCCTAATGCGTTTTGAGTATGCTATAATGAAAATAAATTTTAGTAAATATGTCAAGCCGTAACATTAAAAATATACTCTGCTTATTGAATAATAACCACAAGCTTTTCAGTTTTTATATATTATTAATCACCTGTTACCTGCTGTTTCTACCTTCGATTTCAGATGCTGTAGAAATAACAGGACCTGACGTAACATTTCAGAATAATGATATTTATATCACAACATCCCTTCTATTAGATGAGAAATATCTTGAGGAGATCAGAAATGGAATCAATAAAGAAATTAGATTTTATATAGATTTATTCCGGATTTGGAAGATATGGCCTGATGAATTTATAACCGGTAAGAAATTCGTGAAGACATTGAAGTGTGATCCTGTAAAAAAGGAGTATGTTGCAACCTCAAGTGATGGAAATATACTTATAGAGAAAAGGTTTAAGTCTTTTGAAACGATGATACAGTGGGTAATAAACATCAACAATCTAAAACTTGCGAGCATACGAGAACTTGAGATAGGGGGATACTTTGTCAGGATAACCGTTGAATCTAAAATAAGAAATCTGCCGCCTGTAATAGGGTACTTCCTGATTTTTCTTCCAGAAAACGAATTCAAGATCGAAAAAGATTCTCCTGCCTTTGATATAGGAACGGTTAAATGAAAAACATTCGTTTTAGCATATTTTTGATAATAGTATTCTTTATAATAATATTTTCTTTCGGGATAGAACTGCATTACATGAGACTTGAATCCATGCCGTTTTTGATGAAATTAACCCTCCTTTTACTTTTAAACCTGACAATTATTGCATTAATTACACTTATATTTTTTGTAATTAAAAGTCTCGTAAAACTATATTTCGAAAGAAGGAATAGGGTCCTCGGATATAAATTTAAGACAAAGCTCGTGGTTATTCTTGTAATCCTGACTCTGGTTCCTGCTGTTTTTCTATTCATTGTATCAAGCGGCATTATTGTAAATTATATAGAACGACTATTCGCCCCGCAATTAAAACAACCCTTAGAGAATTCAATAGAAATCGCAAAAACTATTTATGATATAGAGCGGCAGAAAACTCTTGAGTATGCTAAGGCACTGTCTCGAGACAAAAAAATTTATGGCAATTATAAGATCAATTATCTTACGCATGTTCCACAAGATGCTACCGAAACAGTAAAGGCTGCGTTTGAAGGTAAATCAGGTGTAGAGGTTATATCAGGCAAAGATGGAGACGTGGTAAGGGCATCTGTGCCAGAGTATAAGGAAGGCAAACGAACAGCCGTGATAGTTGTTGAGTCATTTATCCCGGATTCTATTACTGTAAATGTGGAAAGTATTAAAACTGCTTATGAAAATTATCTAACTTTTGAATCATGGAAAGTACCGATAAAAACAAATTACCTTTTGATTCTCAGCTTTTTAACATTAACCGTTGTTTTTTTAGGTCTATGGGTTGCCCTTAAGATTTCAAAGGGAATAACAGATCCTATACAAAATCTTGCACAGGCAACAGAGCAGGTTGCTGGCGGCAATCTTGATATAAAGATAGACATGCAGAGGGAAGATGAAATCGGTCTGCTCGTAAATTCATTCAACCATATGGTCAAGGAGTTGAAAGAAGGGAAAGAATCTTTACAATCCTCCTATTTTGAATCTAACAGACGGAGACTCTTTATGGAAAATATACTCCACAATATTAACTCAGGGGTTATTATCCTCAATACCTCCGGTAATATTCTTATGATAAACAGGGCTGCTTGTTCGATACTTGATATAAATGCAGAAGAGGTTATTAATAAAAAATATAATGAGTTATTGGAAAAGATAAAATCAGAAGAGCTTCAGAACCTTGTTACAGGAATAGAAGGTCAGGAATTCGGACCTGTACGGAAAGAAATAAAGGCAATTATAGGTGACAGGAGAAGGATACTCAGTGTATTCATAACCAGCCTGAGAGATTCTGAAAAATATATCGGTATGCTTGTTGTTTTCGACGACCTCACTGAAATCATAGAGGCTGAAAAGGCACTCACATGGCAGGAAATAGCAAGAAGGGTTGCACATGAGATAAAAAATCCTCTAACACCTATCAAGCTCTCGACGGAGCGGATGATAAAGAAATGGGAGCAAAAAGAAAGTGATTTTGATGAGGTTTTCCATCGGGCTTCAAAAACCATAATCAGGGAAGTAGACAGCCTGAGGAGACTGGCTAATGAATTTTCAAGATTTGGAAAGCTGCCTGAAATAAATAAGTCTCCAGCATATATTCCTACTATGATAGAAGAAATAGTCAATCTATATAAGAGTTATAAAGGTATAGAGATAAATGTATCATTACCTGATAATTCTCCTCTGGTAAAACTCGATATAGAGCAGGTTAAAAGGGTTTTAATAAACATATTCGACAACGCGATAGAAGCAATGCCCGGAGGCGGCATCATTAATGTTATATTAAATTTTGATATCCCCTCTAATAAGGTTTATATAAATATTGAAGATAATGGCCCCGGGATAAAGGATGAAGACAAGGAAAAATTATTTATTCCATATTTTACAACTAAAAGGGGAGGCACCGGTCTCGGTCTTACAATAGCAAATAGAATTATAGCAGAACATAAAGGATATATCAGGGTCAGAGACAATGAACCAAAAGGCACTATTTTTACAATAGAACTGCCGATAGAGGAGAGTTAAATGACAGGCTCTGTGGTACTCATAGTAGATGACGAAGAGGGGATTCGCGAAAGTCTCTCGGGTATACTGGAAGACGAGGAATACGAAGTTCTTACATCAAGTTCGGGTGAAGAGGCAATAAAAGTTTTAAAGGAGCAAAATCCAGATCTAATTTTGCTCGATGTATGGCTCCCCGGTATTGACGGAATACAAGTACTTAAGGAAGTAAAAGATATGAAACCTGATCTCCCTGTAGTCATGATCTCAGGGCATGGAAATATAGAGCTTGCTGTAAAGGCAACAAAAATGGGTGCATACGATTTCCTTGAAAAACCTCTTTCTCTCGAACGAGTCCTGCTGACTGTAAGAAGGGCATTTGAACGGAAAATTCTCGAGATGGAAAACAGGGCGTTAAAGCACGATTTAACAAAAAAATGGAGATTTATCGGGAATTCTCATAAGATAAAACAACTCAGAGAACAGATAGAAATGGCAGCTCAAAGCAGTAGCAGGGTATTAATACTGGGTGAGAGTGGATCTGGAAAAGAACTTGTTGCACGCCTTTTACATGACAAAAGCAACAGGGCGGATAAACCTTTTATAGAGATGAATTGTGCTGCAATACCGCAGGAACTTATTGAGAGTGAACTCTTGGGACATGAAAAAGGTTCTTTTACCGGTGCATTTGAAAGAAAAAAAGGCAAATTTGAACTTGCAGACGGCGGCACGTTGTTTCTCGACGAGATAGGTGATATGTCACTCTCTACTCAATCAAAAGTTCTCAGAGTTCTGGAGACCCAGGAATTTCAGCGTGTCGGAGGCAGTAAAAATATAAAAGTGGATGTAAGGATTATTTCTGCTACAAATAAAGACCTCAAGGACGAGGTAAAAAAAGGCACCTTCAGGGAAGACCTGTTGTACAGGCTTAATGTTATTCCAATAGTGATCCCTCCCCTGAGAGAGAGGAAAGAAGATATACCTGTGCTTGTAGAGTATTTTCTCGACTATTTTGCACGTGAATATGGCAAGAAACCGAAAAAAATAACACCTGAAGCTTTGAAGACATTTGAGATATATGACTGGCCTGGAAATATAAGAGAACTAAAAAATGTAATAGAAAGGCTGGTCATAATGGCACCCGCAGATCTTATAACACCTGAAGATATTGCTATTGAAGAGTCAGCGCGTTCAGATTATTATTCTATCAAAACTCTCCGTGAAGCAAGGGAATTGTTTGAAAAAGATTTTATTATCAGGAAGCTCGAAGAGAATAACTGGAACATATCAAAGACAGCGGAACTCCTCGATATTGAACGAAGCAATCTTCACAGAAAGATTAAGGCATACGATATAAAAACCCCCTGATTATTTTCCCCAAAATCCCCCTCACCCTATCCCACCAATGGCGACGAAAATCCCCTCTTGAGAGGGGTGAAGGGGTGTGTTCCTAACACCGACAAAGAAATGCTTTGCTTTTTTCCCTCTCAAAATGGTATTTCTTTGACCGGCTTTGCCATTGTGTTCTACCTTTTTGTTTTTTTGAAAACATTACGACAGAGCGATATTAAACCGCTACCCATAGAAATGCATCATAACTGGAATCAGTAATGGAGATTTAATACTTGTTCGCCAGCAGTCAACAGCACAAAATGGCAATATAGTTGTAGCACTGATTGATGATGAAGCAACTGTAAAAGAGTTTCAACATAATAAAAATTGTGTTGTTTTAATGCCAAGGTCAAATAATAAAAATCATAAGCCGATTATTTTGAATGAAAATTTTCAGGTTCAAGGAGTGGCAGTAACAACAATTCCAAAACTGAAGGTTTAGCTATGGCAGGATTGACTTTTAAAATGGTAATACCTAAAATATAGGTAATACTATTTTGGAGGTAAGAAAATGTCAACGATAACAAAAAAAGGGCAAGTGACAATACCGAAGCCTTTTAGAGAAACTCTGCACATAAAAGAAGGCGACAGCCTTACGTTTGAAATGAAAGGCGACATGCTGATTTTAAAAAAGAAAGAAAGAAAATCAATACTAAGCCTCGGCGGGATTGCAAAAAGCAGGAAGGTTGGACTTGGAGACGAAAGAGAGTTTACCAAAAAAGTTGTTGCTAAGAGGATTGCAAAAGAGGGACTAAAGGGTGAATAACCCTGTTTTTGTTGACACCAATGTGTTCCTGAGATTTTTCGTCAAAGATGTTGAATCTCTTTACGTGAAAGCCAAGGAACTTTTTGAAAAAACAGAAAAGGGTGAGCTAAAGCTCGAAACAACCGACATTGTTATAGCTGAGATTGTCTGGGTCCTTGAGTCATATTACGGATTTTCAAAATCAGAGATAAAAGAAGTGGTTGAAACGATTCTCGAAACAAAAAACCTTAAAGTGGCTAACCATTCAAGAGTCAAAGAAGCGATTGACCTTTATTTTTCCGGAAAAATGGACTTTATTGATGTATATAACATTGCTTATATAAAATCAAAAGATTTTAAAAAAGTGGCTACATTTGATGTTAAGCATTTTAAAAATATAGAGGGTGTATCAAATATTTGGTAAAAATATTTAGATGCATTGATCAGAAGGCGAATAAGGAGCCGTTTAAAGGGGTGAGGAAGGAGAAGTGATTGTTAGGAGGTAGAGATTGAATGAGATAAAGTTGTTTTTCACGCTTTCAGAAGATGCTGAAGATCGTATCAGAGTGACTGCAATCAAAGAAAAAGGAGAGATTTTGAAATTTATTGTGCAATACGAAGCTAAGTTTAAAAGTCAACTACCACCCCCAGAGGAGGTGGCTTGAAAAGATAGTCCTGAAAGGTACCATCGTGTTTGCCGTTGTTACTTGAATAAGCCTTTCTGCTGATCCTCTATTTGCTTATCCATCAGATCTCATTGGAATTTCTCTAAAATCTTTATCCGCCAAACTTAAGATTGATAGGGCATATTTCTCCAGTGTTGAGGCAGGAAAAGTCCATCCATCTGATGATTCAAATCAGATTCTGTCTTCACTTTAATTCTACTCCCCTATTTTGTGCAATTTCATAAAGTTTGTCTTTCCAAAAGTTGACAAGGGTGAACTCGATGTAATTACAATCTTGTCACCTCTTTTTGCTATATGTTCTTCAACCAAAGATCTCTCCACTTCTTTTATCATCTCATCAATGGTAGCAAGTGGCTTCATAATTTTTGGCATAACCCCCCAGTATAAACACATCCTTTTTTTTACTTTTTCATTAGGTGTAAAGGCAATAATTGGGACATCAGGTCTGAATTTTGATACAAGACGGGCAGTAAATCCCGATCGTGTAAAGGCAACCAGCACTTTTGCCTTAATATCTTCGGCAGCGCTGCATGCTGCATCCGCTACAGCCTCTGCAAACGTATCTCCACGGATGCAAGAAGACTTACTACTTCTTTCAGATTCAGTATGTCTTATAATTCTATCCATCATATTCACAGCAGCAACTGGATACTTTCCTGTTGCTGTTTCAGCAGAGAGCATCAGGGCATCTGTCCCATCAATTACTGCATTCGCAACATCTGTTGTCTCTGCCCTCGTTGGTCTCAAATGCTCTGTCATGGATTCAAGCATCTGCGTTGCTGTAATTACTAATTTCCCTTTTTCATTAGCCTTATCTATTAACATCTTCTGGATTAAGGGAACTTCCTCCGGAGGGATCTCAACACCGAGATCTCCCCTTGCTACCATTATTCCATCAGCCTCATTAAAAATCTCCTCGATATTACTCAATGCCTCTATCTTCTCGATCTTTGCAATAATTGGTATATGCTGTCTCTTTTCTTTAAGCCATTGTTTAACTTTTCTTATATCATCCGCATATCGCACAAAAGATATTGCTACATAATCAACACCTATACTCATTCCAAATGTTAAATCTCTTTTATCCTTCTCAGTAAAGGATTCGACGGATAATTTAACACCTGGTAGATTAACTCCTTTTTTATCCTTTAATATCCCACCTTCGATCACCTTTGTTTTTAAGGCATTTTTTGATTTTTCAAGAACAGTCAATTGTATCAGTCCGTCATCAAGGAGTACCCTGTCTCCTTTCACCGCATCTTTCAAAAGACCACGATAAGAGATAAATATCTTTTCTCTGTTTCCAATCCCCTCTCCTGGAATTAAAAAAAGTGTGCTGCCCTTTTTTAATTCAACTGCGCCTCCTTCAATGATCCCAACCCTTATTTTCACACCCTGAAGATCCTGAAGTATTGCAACAGGCTTTCCGCATTTTTTTGAACCTTCTCTTATAAGTTCTGCATTTCTTTTATGAGTAGCATGATCACCATGAGAAAAATTCAACCTTGCAACATCCAGCCCGCCTTTTATCAATGAAGATATGGTCTCTTTATTTGAAGATGATGGTCCGATAGTACAGACTATCTTTGCCCTTCTGAGGTTCTTTCTACTCAATAAATTCATATATAAATCCTCTATCTTTCTTTTTAAGTATTATATGCTTCTTCCATCCCTCGCCCCTTTCTCGAAAGTCAGACCTATAATGGGCACCTACACTTCCCTTTCTTAAAATAGCCGCTTCTATGATTAACTTTGATACTGTGATCATATTTTTAAGTTCGAGTTCACGTCTTGCTAAAAAGACTTCATCCATAATAAATGCCCACCCGTCAATTTTTTGTTTTGCTACAGTAAGAGAAACATTGCACCTTATTATACCTGCACGTTCCCACATCAATTTTCTCAATGAATGTCTTATTTCTTCCCTTTCAAAATCTAATGCTCGGGATTCAGGCTTCATCGCTACATCGTTAACTATATCCTTTCCAGTTTTCTCTATTACACCTTTGTTAACTTTTAATCCATAATCTGCTGCTGCCCTACCTGTCCTTGCGCCAAAAACAAGACCTTCAAGAAGGCTGTTTGAAGCAAGTCTATTTGCACCATGCACACCGGTACAGGCAACCTCGCCTGCTGTATATAATCCTTCTATATTCGTAGCACCATTGCCATCTGTCTTTATACCCCCCATCATATAATGTGCTGCTGGTGAAACAGGTATTAAGTCCTTTGTTATATTTACATCATATTGGATACACGTTGCATAGATTCTTGGAAATCGCTTTTTGATAAATATATTATCAAGGTGTGTGAGATCAAGATAAACATGACTGCTCTTTGTCTTTACCATTTCTGATATAATCGCCCTTGAAACTACATCTCTCGGCGCAAGTTCTGCGTCAGGATGATATTTCTTCATAAATGTTTCTTTGTTGATATTCCTTAAAATCGCCCCTTCACCCCTCATTGCTTCACTTAATAAAAATTGTGGAGCTGATGGAGCAAAAAGAACAGTAGGATGAAACTGAACAAATTCCATGTCCTCAAGTATCGCGCCTGCCCTGTAGGCAATAGCCATACCATCTCCTGTTGATACAGCAGGGTTTGTTGTCCTCGAAAAGACCTGTCCTGCACCTCCTGTAGTAAGGATTGTAGCTTTTGCAAGCAGGGCAATAACCTCTTTATCCCTTACTATATATGCCCCATAACATTTTCCATCTTTCACGATCAAATCCATGGTAAACGCAAATGGATATTTCCTGATTACCGGAAATGAGATCGCCTTGTGCAGAAGCACCCTCTCGAGTTCTTTGCCTGTTGAATCACCATGAGCATGCAGTACCCTTTTCCTCGAATGTGCTGCCTCCATTGTAAAAGATAGTTTTGTCCCTTCTTTGTCAAATTCAGCACCCCATGATATCAGTTCAAGTATTCTTTTGGGGCCTTCTTCGACAAGAATCTTTAGTGCATCCTCCCTGCACAAACCATCACCTGCCTTCAATGTATCTTCATAATGAATGCCAACCTCATCTTCATCACTTAAGGCAACTGCAATTCCACCCTGTGCATACTCTGTGCTGCTCTCAGCAGGCTTGTCTTTTGTCACAACAAGAACATCTCCATAGTTTGCAAGTTCTATTGCAGCCCTAAGACCTGCGACCCCACTACCTATAACAAGGAAATCTACAACCTCTTTCTGCATATAGGAAGAATAAAGGATATAGCTCTATAAATCAAGCAATATTGAAAAGTTATTTTAATTAAAAATCTGAACGACTGGAAAAGATAAAAAAATCTTTGGTAAAATTAGAGATAGTTGTAAAAGGAGGGTTTTATGGATTTTAAAGGACAGGTTGCCCTTATAACAGGTGGGTCACGTGGAATAGGCGAGGCAATTGCTGAAGGTCTTGCTAAGAGAGGAGCTAACTTAGTTATCGGAGCAAGAAATATTGATGCTGTTAACACCCTGGCAGAGAGACTTTCATCATATGGTATTAAAGTTGTCGGGGTTAAGCTTGATGTATCAAATTCTGATGACGTGATAAAAACATTCGAATATGTGCGCAAGGAGTTTCAGAGGATTGACATCTTAATAAATAATGCCGGTATAACAAAAGACGGACTTCTGGTTCGTATGAAAGAGGAGGATTGGGACGCAGTAATAAATACTAACCTTAAGGGGGCATTCTTATGTACTAAGGAAGCTTTAAAAGATATGTTCCGGCAGGGATACGGCAGAATCGTAAACATCACATCAGTTGCTGGAATTATGGGCAATCCCGGACAGGCAAATTATAGTGCGTCAAAGGCTGGAATAGTCGGACTTACAAAAACAGTAGCGAGAGAATATGCAAGCAAAGGAATAACAGCAAATGCTGTTGCTCCTGGTTTTATCAAGACCGCAATGACAGATGTCCTGCCTGATAAAGTTAAGGATGAAGTTAAAAAACTAATCCCTGTTGGAAAATTTGGTATAGTGGAAGATGTTGCAAATGCTGTTATCTTCCTTGCATCTCCTGATTCAGGTTATATAACAGGACAGGTATTACATGTAAACGGTGGTATGTATATGTAAAAATTTAAGATAATGTTTTATAATAGATATTTCCAAAATTTGAACTTATTATGGAGGTAATTAATGGTAGAAGAAAAAGTAAAGGAGATTATAGCCAAACAACTCGGAGTAAATCCTTCAGAGGTAGTGTCAGAGGCTTCTTTTGTTGAGGACCTTGGTGCAGATTCGCTGGATACTGTTGAACTTGTTATGGCATTTGAAGAGGCGTTTGGAATCGAGATACCTGATGAAGATGCAGAAAAGATTGCAAAAGTCAGAGATGCTGTTGAATATATCAATAATAAGAAAAAGTAGGTCTTATGAACAAAAAAAGGGTTGTTGTAACAGGGGTAGGCATGATCACGCCCCTGGGAATCGGCGTTGAAAATTCATGGAATAATCTCCTCAAAGGTATATCCGGTATAAGAAGGATTACACAGTTTGATCCTACTAATTTTCCGTCCCAGATAGCAGGTGAGGTAGAAGGGTTTAATGCCGAAGATTATATCGAACTTAAAGAAATAAAGAAGATGGACCGCTTTATCCATTTTGCCATTGCTGCAACAACAATGGCACTCAATGATTCCGGGCTTAGGATAACAGAAAGCAATGCTGAAAGAGTGGGTGTTATAGTTGGTTCCGGCATAGGAGGACTGCGTGCCATTGAACATTATCATTCTGTATTACTCGAGAAAGGCCCAAAAAAGATAACTCCCTTTTTTATTCCGATGCTGGTAATAAATCTTGCTTCTGGGCAGATATCAATTAAATTCGGAGCAAAAGGGCCAAATTCTGCTGTTGTTACTGCATGTGCTACAGGAAGTCATGCGATTGGCGATGCGTTAAAGATTATTCAAAGGGGTGATGCAGATATCATGATTGCCGGCGGCACAGAAGCAGTAATAACGCCATTAGGGGTGGGCGGATTCACTGCCATGAAGGCACTTTCAACAAGAAACCATGAACCGGGAAAAGCAAGCAGGCCTTTTGATATTGACAGAGATGGTTTTGTGATAGGAGAAGGTTCAGGGGTCTTAATACTTGAAAGTCTTGAAAATGCAATAAAGAGGGGAGCAAAAATATACGCTGAATTAATAGGATACGGTATGACAGCAGATGCATACCATATTACAGCGCCGTCGCCGGATGGTGAGGGTGCTGCAAGATGTATAAAAATGACATTGAAAGACGCGGGTATAAACCCTTCAGAGGTTGACTGTATAAACGCACATGGCACTTCAACAAGGCACGGAGATGAAGTTGAAAGCAAGGCTATAAAAACAGTTTTTGGTGATCATGCTTATAAATTAGCAGTAAGTTCAACAAAATCTATGACAGGTCATCTACTCGGTGCAGCAGGTGGTGTTGAAGCAGTTATTGCGGTACTAAGCATCTGTAATGATATCGTTCCGCCTACGATAAATCTTGATAATCCAGACCCTGAATGTGACCTTGATTATGTACCTCATAAGGCAAGAAAAATGCCTGTAAATTATGTCATGAGTAATTCATTCGGATTCGGTGGAACCAATGCCTGCCTTCTATTTAAAAAATATGAAAGTTAAAATTGTCGCTCTATATGTCTCAAAATGACATTGGTGGCTTAGAAACTTCTCTCAATTATAATTTTAAAACCAAAAGGCTTTTAATAGAAGCGCTGACACACAAGTCTTTCTTTCACGAACATCCTGATAAATCAGATAACTACAACGAAAGGCTTGAATTCATTGGGGATGCTGTGCTCGGGTTTATAATAGTTGAATATCTTTTTTTAATGGACAGCAAACTTTCAGAGTCAGTCATGTCAAAAGCTAAATCCTATCTCGTCAAAGAAGCTGTACTTTCTGATATTGCAAATTCTATCTCCATCGGGAGATATCTAAGACTCGGAAAAGGTGAAGAAGCTACAGGAGGCAGAACAAAAAAATCCCTTCTTGCAGACGCAATGGAGGCTGTTCTGGGTGCTGTCTACATAGACGGTGGTTATGAAAACGTCAAAAAAGTTATAGTGGGGTTATTCAGGAATAAGATAGATGCCATCATAATTTCCGGCGAATTCCAAGATTTCAAGACAATGCTTCAGGAAAAGACTCAACTGCTTTTTAATACTATCCCTGAATATAAAATGGTAAAACAGGAGGGCAAAGAACACAAAAAGATCTTTACAGTAGAAGTATATATTGGAGGAGAAAAATTCGGCACAAGTTGTGGAAAAAGCAAAAAAGAGGCAGAAACCCTTGCAGCCAAAGAGGCGCTAAATAAACTTCAGCAGTAAAAGTTTGACCATCTCTCAGATTTTTGATAACCTTTTCTTAAATAATCTATAAAAAAGTATAAATAATAAAGGAGGTGAGTTTAATGGCAAAAGATCCTGTTTGTAATATGAATGTGGATGAGAAAAAGGCTGCAGTAACAAGCGTTTATAACAGTGTGACATATTATTTTTGTTCTAAAAGCTGCAAGGAAAAGTTCGATAAAAACCCTGAGAAGTTTGTTATGAAAAAAGAGAAGTGAAAACATGAAGGTTATTGATCCTGTTTGCAATATGACAATAGAAGATAAGGATGCTGTTGCAACATCCACATATAAAGGCACTACTTATTATTTTTGTTCAGGGTCATGTAAGGAAGATTTTGATAAAAATCCTGAGGTCTTTATAAGAAAGGATTTTCCAGTACCTGAATCCAAAAAAGATATCTCAGGAATATGTGATTATACCTGTCCTATGCATCCAGAAATAAAGCAGCGAGAATCAGGCTCTTGTCCGAAATGCGGTATGTCTCTTGAGCCAATTGCGCCTGTATTCTCTTTAGCCAAGACTGAATGGACTTGCCCCATGCATCCTGAGATTGTGCGTGATGCCCCCGGAAGTTGTCCTATCTGTGGTATGGCTCTTGAACCACGCACAGTAATGCCTGAGGAGATAGATAACCCTGAACTTATTTACATGACACGCCGCTTTAAGGTCGGCGTTGCATTGACAATTCCGATTGTCTTTATCGCAATGCATCATATGATCCCGGGGTTTTCACTCGCACATTTTGTAAATCCAGACATTCTTAGGTGGCTGGAATTTTTCCTTGCAGCACCTGTAGTTCTCTGGAGTGGATGGCCTTTTTTTGTACGCGGATGGAATTCGATTATAAACCACAGTCCAAATATGTTTACCCTCATCAGTCTTGGTGTGTGCGTTGCGTATGTCTATAGCGTTATCGCAACAATTCTTCCAGGAATATTTCCTGAATCTTTCAGAGACGAAAGTGGCAAGGTCGGAGTTTATTTTGAAGCTGCAGCAGTAATTATAACTCTGGTTTTACTCGGTCAAGTATTAGAACTTAAAGCAAGAGGAAAGACCGGCGCTGCTATTAAGGCTCTCCTTGGGCTAACACCCAAAACCGCAAGACGAATCAAAGAAGATGGTTCTGAAGAAGACATACCCCTTGATTTTGTGAAGCCTGGTGATAAACTCAGAGTACGCCCTGGCGAGAAAGTGCCGGTTGATGGAATTGTCATAGAAGGGGCAAGTGCTGTTGATGAATCAATGATTACAGGAGAACCAATTCCTGTACAAAAACAACAAGGCGACCATGTTATCGGTGCAACAATAAATAGCACAGGCAGTCTTATTATTAAGGCAGAAAAGGTAGGAGCTGAGACACTTTTATCCCAGATTGTAAAGATGGTTGCAGAAGCCCAACGCAGTCGCGCTCCGATTCAAAGATTAGTAGACATCGTTGCTGCTTATTTTGTTGAGATAGTAGTAACAGTTGCAATCACAACATTCATAGTTTGGGCATTTTGGGGACCTGAACCACGCTTTACATATGCACTTATCAATGCAGTTGCTGTACTTATCATAGCATGTCCGTGCGCACTCGGTCTCGCAACCCCAATGTCAATAATGGTTGCTACAGGAAAAGGTGCTACACTGGGAATACTTTTTAAGAATGCAGAAGCGATTGAAGTGATGAAGAAAGTGAATACACTGGTAGTTGATAAAACAGGTACGCTTACTGTTGGCAAACCTAAGCTCGTTGAAATTTCTCCTTTGGGAGGATGGGATGAAAAATCCGTTATTTTTTATGCTGCGAGCATTGAACGAGGAAGTGAGCATCCTTTATCCTTAGCTATGGTTGCTGAAGCAGAAGCAAGAAATATTATTTTAGCGAATGCAAAATCCTTTCAATATTTACCCGGCAAAGGTGTTATAGGCAAGGTTAACGGCCACGCAGTTGCTCTCGGTAATCTTAAGCTCATCGGCGATATGGGCATAAATCCGGAAGAAGTTTCACAGAAAGCTGAGAGAATGCGGTCCGAAGGACAGACTGTAATGTTTCTTGTAGCAGATGGTGCTATTGTTGGACTTTTAGGTGTAGCTGACCCAATAAAAGACACCTCCCCTGATGCGATTAATTTACTTCACGAAGAAGGCGTCGAAGTCGTTATGCTTACAGGCGATAATCAGACCACAGCCGCAGCAGTTGCAAAAAAATTAAAGATTGATAAGGTAATTGCTGAAGTATTGCCTGACCAAAAGGTTGAAGAGATAAAACGATTACAGAAAGAAGGCCGTATAGTAGCAATGGCAGGTGACGGCATTAATGATGCACCTGCCCTCGCACAGGCTCATGTCGGGATCGCAATGGGCACAGGAACTGATATCGCAATGGAAAGCGCTGGGATCACCTTAGTAAAAGGGGACCTGAGGGGAATTGCACGTGCGCGTCGTCTGAGTAAATTGACCATGCGTAATATAAAACAGAATCTTTTCTGGGCATTTGTTTATAATTCTATTGGTGTGCCAATAGCTGCAGGTGTTCTATATCCATTTTTCGGTATTCTGTTAAGCCCAATGATAGCCGCTGCTGCTATGAGTTTCAGCTCAGTTTCAGTGATAGGCAATGCCCTGAGACTGCGGAAGGCAAGACTTTAATGGGGTTAGGTATGTTCAAAAAGGGTCTTTACCTCTTTCATTAATTCGCTTATATCTTTGAATTGCCTGTAAACAGAAGCAAACCTCACATATGCAACTTTATCGAGTTCCCTTAAAACACTCATTACTTCTTCTCCAATCCATGTGCTTGGAATCTCTTTTACGCCGAGACCTGATAGCTTTTTTTCTATGGAATCTGTAATACCTTCGAGGGTCTCAATACCTATTGGTCTTTTCTCGCATGCCTTTTTTAAACCGATTAATATCTTTTCCCTGTCAAACTGCTCCCGCCTTCCATCCTTTTTGATGACCATCGGTACAATATCTTCTACACGTTCATAGGATGTAAAGCGTTTTCCACATTTAAGGCATTCCCGCCTTCTGCGTATTGCGCTGCCTTCCTTGCTCGTTCTTGAATCAATAACCTTGTCTTCTAAGTTCCCACAGAAAGGACACTTCACAGAAATTCCTTTGACCTGAAAAATATATTCACTATATCTATTTTAAACTTTTATGCTTGGTTCTTCAGTGTATATAGGGAACCTGTCGCAAAGAATTTTTACTCTTGCTGAAAGACGTTTTATTGCATTATCATCTTGGCTATTCTGTATTACCGATGACATTATATCAGCAATCTCGATCATCTCGTTTTCACCCATTCCTCTTGTAGTAACACATGGGGTGCCAACCCTTATCCCACTTGTTATTGTAGGCGGTTTTTCATCAAATGGTATTACATTTTTATTCACTGTTATTCCTGCTTCCCCGAGCGACTCTTCTGCATCTTTGCCTGTTATACCTTTATTGGTCAAATCAACGAGCATCATATGGTTATCTGTCCCCCCTGAAATAATCCTGAAACCATATTTTATAAGTTCTTCTGCAAGTTTCTTCGCATTCTTTATAACATTAGCCTGATAATCTCTGAATTCATGGCTTAATGCTTCCTTGAACGCAACTGCCTTCGCAGCAATAACATGTACAAGCGGACCACCCTGTATGCCCGGGAAAATCATTTTATCAATCGCTTTTGCATATTCTGCCTTACACATGATCATTCCACCACGAGGCCCCCTGAGTGTCTTATGCGTTGTTGTTGTAACAAAGTCCGCATAGGGTATGGGAGATGGATGAAGACCTGCAGCAACAAGACCTGCTATATGTGCTATATCTGCTACAAGATATGCATTAACTTCTCTGGCAATCTCTGAGAACTTCTTGAAATCAATAAATCTTGAATATGCACTCGCCCCTACGAGAATCATCTTTGGCTTATTCTCTAAAGCAAGGCGTCTTACTGCATCGTGGTCAATATATCCTGTCTCTCTGTCAACACCATACGATACAATCTTATAGAAAACCCCTGAAAAATTTACAGATGCGCCGTGCGAGAGGTGTCCTCCGTGGCTTAAGCTCATACCGAGTATCGTATCACCCGGCTTTAACATAGAAAAATATACTGCCATATTAGCCTGACTGCCTGAATGAGGCTGGACATTTATATGCTCTGCACCGAAGAGCTTCTTTGCCCTTTGTATTGCAAGGTTTTCGACTATATCAGCATATTCGCAACCACCATAATATCTTTTACCAGGGTATCCTTCAGCATATTTATTTGTAAAGACAGAGCCCTGCACCTCAAGTACAGAAGGACTCGCATAGTTCTCAGATGCAATTAAAACAATATTCTCCTTTTCCCGCTCTATCTCCTTTTGTACTGCCTCAAAAACTTCTGCATCAATTAACTTAAGATTTTCAAAAAACATGTCTTGTTATACGTTCCTCTATATGCATTATTTTTTTAAGTCTATCAGCGTGTCTTCCTCCATCAAAAGTGGTATTAACCCATACTTTTACAATCTCTTTTGCCAGATCTTTTCCCACTATCCTTCCACCGACAACAAGGATGTTTGCATCATTGTGCAGTCTGCTCATTTTTGCAGTATAAAGCTCATTACACAGTGATGCCCTAACCCCTGGGAATTTATTGGCAACTATAGACATACCTATCCCTGTGCCACAAATAAGTATCCCCCTATCTACTTTCCCCGAAGATACCGCTTCAGAAACCCTCTCTCCAAAATCAGGATAATCTACTGACTCAGAGCCTTCTGTGCCATAATCAATAAATTCAATGCCGAGATTATTCAATACTGAGATAATCTCTTTTTTAAGCTCAAACCCTGCGTGGTCACATCCAATTGCAAATTTCACCTGAAAATACTCCTCAATTCGTCATTCCGTGCTCGACACGGAATCCAGTCCCTTCTGGATTCCTGCTTTCGCAGGAATGACATTTTCATTCCCCTTTGTGCTGACTTGTCGGCATGTGTGTTTCATTGTAGATTCTAAATCAGGCGAATGTTTAATCTTATCCGAGAGATTATCTATAAGTCAAGAATAGTTTATATTTTCAGCGTGCTATATCCGGGAATGGAGGCCCTGGTTTTGCAAATAGAAAACCCTGTCCGAGGTCCACACCTATATCTCTTAAAGTAATCAACTCTTCTTCTGTTTCAATCCCCTCGGCAATCACTTCTGAATTTAGTTTTTTGGAAATAGCAATTAAACTTTTAGCCAGCTCCTGTTTCACTATATTTTTATCTATATGCTTAACTATCGAGACGTCGAGCTTTATAAAATCAGGCTTTAACTCAAAAAGAGTTTCAAGACCCGAATAACCGGTGCCTGTGTCATCAACTGCTATAGCAAATCCAAGCTTGGAATAATATGAGACTGCTTCTTTAAATAATTTATAATTTTCGATAGCTTCTTTCTCTGTTATCTCTAAAACAATGCTTGTAGGATTAATATTTACTTCCTCGAGAAAAGATTTGAGGTATGCATCTCTGAATTCAGGATCATGGAAGGATGATGCAAGACAGTTTATAAAAAGTCTTTTATTTGGACTTATTGACTTAGCGTTCAAGATCGCCTTATTTCTGCAAAGCCTGTCAAGTTCAAAAAGAAGTTCTACTTCGGCTGCAGCATCAAACAATATATAAGGGTTTTCATACTCCGAACCCTCAGGTCCCCGGCTAAGTGCCTCAAACCCGATTATCTCTTTATCTTCAAGATGAATAATCGGCTGGAATAGGGTCCTGATACCCTCCTTTATTATCAATTCCTGAAGTTTTTCTTTATTATGCATCAATCTTTTGAATTCCTGATAGTTAGACATGAGTTTTGCGTCTTCGATGAGTTTACCTATAGTCCGATCCTCCTCTACTAATGGATTATGCAGGGCAATAGCATACCCAACACATATTCTGGGCCTGCTCCTGAGATATGGGAAGACTATAGGGAAAAGAGAATTATTAAGAGTCTCTGAAATCCTCTTACACATAGATTCTATGCCTGTTGGATAAAAGGTTTTATCTTTTCTTTTTTTATCGAGGAAAATCAGGAATTCATCGCTCTTAGGTGTAATCGAGACAATAATATCATTATTTCTTATCTCTTTACTTTTCATGGCAAGTATCCTATTTTTAATCTGTACAAGTATATCATCATAAGTTTTTTTGCCAAATGACCTTTCGATTTTATTAACCTGTGAACAATTTATGTAAATCATCCCGAGGACAGAGTTTTTAACAAGCAGAGACTTTATTATATCGGCTATCTCTTGATACGTAGAAATTGAATCTCTCTCAACCTTTTGAGCTTTCATATTCATGATTATTACTCCCTTTAAGCAGTTTATATTCTATGCTGTCAACGAGCGCCTGATACGATGCTTCTATAATATTTTCTGACACCCCAACAGTGCCCCATCTTGCTTTTTCATCACCTGATTCAATAAGAACCCTCACTTTTGCAGATGTCCCCCTGCCTGCTGTAAGGACACGGACTTTATAGTCATGGAGGTTTATGTTTTTAAGCTCAGGATAAAACTTATCGAGCGCCTTTCTCAGTGCATTATCAATTGCATTAACAGGTCCATTTCCTGTTGCTGCTGTATGTTCAATATGCCCGCCGACCTTTACCATTATGGTTGCTTCACTGATAGGCTCCTCTCCCTCTTTTCTTTTCTCGACTATAACCCTGAAACCTACAAGGTCAAAAAACCTCCTGTGGAGACCGAGGGCTTTTTTCATCAAAAGCTCAAAGGATGCCTCTGCAGCCTCAAACTGAAAACCCTCATTTTCGAGATTCTTTAAGGTAGTAACTATATCCTGCAACTGTGGCGAGTCAGAATCGAGACGAATCCCGAATTCTTCTGCCTTTCTTAATATATTGCTTCTGCCTGCAAGGTCTGATATCAGAACCCTCTGTGAATTTCCCACAAGTTCAGGACTGATATGCTCATATGTCTCCGGCCTTTTTCTTATTGCACTGACATGTATGCCTGCTTTATGGGCAAAGGCACTATCACCAACAAAGGGTTGTCTCTTAAAATGTCTCATATTGGCTATTTCATTTATAAATCTTGATACATCTCTCAGTCTTTTTAGTTGTTCTGTACTAATACAACTCATTCCCCGTTTAACCTGGAGATTAGGAATAACCGAGCATAGGTTTGCATTACCACATCTCTCACCGAGACCATTGATCGTTCCCTGAACTTGTGATGCACCGCATTCAACGGCGATTACAGAATTTGCAACAGCACACTCTGAATCATTATGCGCATGCATACCAACAGGAATACTGACTTTTTTCATTACTTCAGTTATTATGCGACTCACTTCATCAGGAAGCGTTCCACCATTTGTATCGCAAGGCACAAGGCAGTCTGCACCAGCACCCTGTGCTGCAAGAAGGCATTTCAATGCAAATTCCGGATTATTCTTATAGCCGTCAAAGAAGTGCTCTGCATCAAAAAATACCTTCTCAGCATTTTTTTTAAGATAGGCGACTGAATTATGGATAATATCAAGGTTTTCTTCCAGTGATATCTTCAGTGCTTCTTTCACGTGGAAATCCCATGTCTTTCCAAAGATAGTAATAATCCTTGATTTTGAATCAAGAAGTGCTTTTATACTGGCATCGTCTTCTACTTTTTGTTTTGGCCTGTGCGTACTCCCGAATGCAACAACCTTTGAGTTTTCAAAATGAATTTTTTTTACCTTTTTAAAGTATTCCAGATCTCTCGGGTTAGAGCCGGGCCAGCCGCCCTCTATATAATGCACACCAAGTTCATCGAGTTTTTCCGTAATCCTGAGCTTATCCTCAACAGAAAATGAGATATCTTCTGTCTGTGCACCATCCCTCAATGTAGTGTCATAAATTTCTATCTGACGCATAAATTATTTATTTTCTCCAAGTTCAAATACATCATGCAGCACTCTGACCGCAAGCTCTGTATATTTTGAATCAATAACACATGAAATCTTAATCTCAGATGTGCTGATCATCATAATGTTTATGCCATGTTTTGCAAGTGTCTCAAACATCTTTGCTGCGACACCTGAATGGGTCCTCATGCCCACACCTATAATAGAGACTTTTGCTATATCTTCTCTGAGCAGCACCTCTTTTGCACCCAGTTCATCTGCGATCCCCTTTGTTATTTCAATCGCCTTTCTGCTGTCAGTCTTTGGAACTGTGAAGGATATATCCGTTGACTTGCTGTCACTGCTTACATTCTGCACAATCATATCCACCACTATACTTGCACTTGCAATCGCATTAAAGAGTTTCGCTGCAATGCCCGGCATATCACGAACTGCTATTACTGTTATCTTCGCCTGATTTTTATCATATGCAACACCTGACACAACAACCTTTTCCATATCCTTATCCTCCTTAACAACGAGTGTACCATGATTGTTACTGAAACTTGACCTGACTACAACCGGGACATCATATTTTTTGGCAAACTCGACAGACCGCGTCTGTAGAACCTTTGCACCCAGACTTGCAAGCTCGAGCATCTCGTCATAAGAAATCTTTTCAAGCTTCCGTGCGTCAGACACTATATTTGGATCTGTAGTATAAACGCCTTCTACATCTGTATAAATTTCGCAGATGTCTGCGCCGAGTGCTGATGCGACTGCAACTGCTGTCAGGTCAGATCCGCCCCTTCCGAGTGTTGTAACATCAGCTCTTTCTGTTATCCCCTGAAAACCTGCAATTACAGGAATTATACCATTTTCAATGGCATCCCTTACCCGCTCACCTGTTATCTTTTCTATCTTCGCCTTTGTGTGGGCTTCATCTGTAATAATTCCCACCTGTCTTCCTGTAAATGACATGGACTTAAACCCGAGTTCATTTATCGCAATTGCTGTAAGTGCTGCGCTTATGCGTTCACCCGATGAAAGCAGAAGGTCTGTTTCTCGTTCATCAGGATTTGAAGATATCTGGCTTGCGAGTCCTATAAGCTTGTCTGTCTCTCCTGACATTGCAGAGACAACAACAACCACATCATTCCCCTGCCTTTTTGTTTCAACAATACGTTCTGCAACAGCCCTTATCCTTTCTATGCTTCCTACAGATGTACCGCCATATTTTTGTACAACCAGCATTAATCCACTCCTTTTCTATTTTTGTAATATACCATGCAGGAAATATCAATCTCAAATCTTTCCTTTACCTGCCCTCCTCTCGTCATACCTCCCACCTTCCTTATACCCCTCAGCTTGTTCAAAAAATTAGAACCAACGAAGACAGAAAATGGCATAATGGTAGTTGCTCATGGCGGTCAGAGTACAAGGCAAGAAAAACATTGAAAAAAAACCATCCCCCCTTTTAGAATTAATCATGTTAAGCAAGACAAATAATAGAAAACCAGTAAAAAGACATGGTATGTCTAAAAAAGCAGTAAGTTACCATCTTCCAGAAAACCCTATTGAATTTTATATATCTGAAGAAACCGCCTCTTACGGTAATAATAGTAAGAAAATGCCTTTTACTATTTATTATGACGACCCAGAACATTCAGTAAGACTTCTCAAAGGGGATTGCATCGAAATATTGAATAAGGCACGAGAAAACAGCGTTGATATGATTTTTGCCGATCCCCCTTATTTTCTTTCAAATGGCGGTATCACCTGTCATGCAGGGAAGATGGTCTCTGTGAACAAGGGTAAATGGGATAAATCAAAAGGCGTTAAAGAAAACCATAAATTCACCCTTGAATGGCTCAAGGCTTGTCAGAGAGTCTTGAAGCCTAACGGTACAATTTGGGTTTCTGGAACAACACATATTATTTACTCGGTTGGCTTTGCTATGCAAGAACTCGGATATAAGATTCTTAACGATATTATTTGGTATAAGCGTAATGCCCCGCCTAATCTTTCTTGCCGGTATTTTACGCATTCAACTGAAATCGTTCTATGGGCTGCGAAGAATGAAAAAAGCAAACATTATTTTGATTATCAACTGATGAAAAAAACAAATCAAGGCAAGCAGATGCGGAATGTCTGGGAAATTTCAGCGCCGCCGGCAGAAGAAAAAAAATTCGGCAAACATCCTACACAAAAACCAGTAGAACTTTTGACAAGAATACTGCTTGCATCCACAAAAAAGGGTGATTTGGTTTTGGATCCATTTTGTGGAAGTTCTACGACAGGTGTAGCGGCAATTTTGCTAAATAGAAAATATGTAGGCATTGATTTAGATGATGAGTATCTACAGCTTTCAGTGAAAAGATTAAAAGAGGCTTTGACAAAAAAAGAATCAAAATTGCCTGTAGGAGAAACGGTTTCTGCCTTCTGAACAAAAGGTAGACAATGTAACAGATTGATACGATTTAAAGATTAAAGAAACTAAGGAAAAGATATGTCCTTGACTAAAAAAAAGAAACGAAACGAATATAAACATTCGATAGACTTGAAAGCTCTCAAAATACTAAATGCACCGCGTGAGGATTTTTGCAAGAAATTAGAAGGAATACCTTACCGCGGCTATGAAGTCGAACATCTAAGTGATGGGAGAAAGATCGTTATTGCAAAACCAGGGGGTAAGTCGGTTTATGGACAGCCCAAGAAAGAGGATTTCTTCGTGTGGGTATATAATCCCGTAGAGGGAACTTTATGGCAGATAACTCATAAGCAAATATACGAAGATCTTAAATTAAAGGAAAATAAAACCGCATCAATTGCATTAAAAGTAATCGAGTATCTTAAGCGAGTTCATCGGGGGGAAGAGCCAGAAGAAATATTGAGTGATACGGAAACGGATGATGTACCCGGAGAACCCATTGAGATACTTCTAAAATCATATAAATGGAATTGGGGCCAAGAGGATGTAAACTATCCTAATGGACAAGGTCGTGATATGTCTATGCAGTCCATTTTAGAGCTTGAAAGCGAGATTCTGAAGGAAAAATGAAGAAGATGCAGCTATGCGAAATTATATCCCCGTAAAGAAACATTGGTTTGAGATGTACACAAGATTTGACAAGCCATATTGGACGCCTGCATTGAAATTCCCTATCGAAAAAATCAAGATAGATAAGTCATTGTTTGACTATCAGAATGAAGTTTCACAATCTGATGTTTTGTATATGTTAATGAACTTTGATCGCGATGCGTGGATGCCTGTCAAAATAAATAAAAATTATTATCTTTTAGATGGACAACACAGACTGGAGTTAGCCAGACTTATGGGAATGCTGTATATTGATGCATTGATTCAGGATACTGAATTATTGGAAGGTTGCAATAAAAAGGCTGGCGATTTGGAGAAAAGACCCCGTAAAAAATAAGACGACTCGAATCGCAAGGCATAAAAACGTTTGTTGATTTTGAAAAATTATCACATAAGAGGAATGTGTCTATGATTAAGGGCGGAACTGGCGGCGGTAGCACAAAAACAGGGCTATTTTTTGAAGGCGAAACAGATCTTGCTACATTTCTGAATTCACAAAAGGGATATGAAGTTAAGAAAGGTAATGTTTATTTTAAAGACAAACTCGTTGGCAGAATATTTAAAAAGCATGAATTGTATAAGTTCCTTGAGGAATTAAAAATTGATTGGAAAGAAATAATATCAAAGAAACTACTTCCTGATGATTCTATTTATGTGATTATAAAAAATACGTTATATATTATTGAATGCAAATTTCAGATTGTTGCTGGTTCTGTAGATGAAAAATTGCAAACTTGTGATTTTAAAAAGAAACAATACCAGAAATTATTTTCACGTGCTAATATCGAAGTTGAATACATTTATCTTTTAAGCGACTGGTTTAAAAAACCGGGATATAAGGATGTACTGGACTATGTAATAAGTGTGCGTTGTTCTTACTATTTTAATTATATCCCCTTAGAAAAACTTGGCTTACCAATGCCTCTGAAATAAATCTAAACAAAACTATAAAGGGGGGCGGGTTCTTTTAAAAATTGTTTGCAATGGACGACTATCATAGTGCAAAAGATTTACGTTTAAACCCTTCAGGCTTCTTTTGCAACGGGGCAATCCGAATATTTAAGAAATGATAAAATATTAACAAGTAGAAACAATCGGAGGAGCAAAAAATGGATACTTTAAAACAAGAAGCACTCAAGGCAATTTCAAAATTACCTGAATCAGCAAACATCGATGACATAATGTATGAGCTTTATGTTATTGATAAGGTCAAAAAAGGCAGAGAGGCAGTCGAACGTGGAGATTCAATTTCTATTGAAGATTTAAAGAAAGAAATACAATCGTGGTAAAGTGGTCAAAACCTGCCAAACTCGACTTAAAACAGGTTCATGATTACATTGCAAGAGATTCAAAATTTTATGCTCAAAAAGTTTCAGCAGAGATTGTTGAGAAATCTGAGAAACTAAACTCATTTCCGGAAATCGGCAGAATTGTTCCTGAGATAGGAGACTCTAATATCCGTGAGTTGCTCATTTATTCATATCGCCTTATTTATGAAGTATTCCCTGATAAGGTTGAAGTTCTCGCGCTAATTCATAGCAAACGCAATTTCATAAAAGATTTATTAAACGAACAAAGACATGAAAAGGATTGAGGGGAAAAGCTATCAATGGCGTTAAAAGACAGGGGAACAACTTCACATAACACGTTGCAAAAGACTATGTCTAAATCCCGATGAATATCCGGGGCTTCTTTTGCAACGGAACCGTTAGCCGTTCATTACTTCAACACATCAGTTTCCTTTAATAAAATAATCCATTAGCTTATATCCTTCTTCAAAACTGACTATGCCCTTTCTCTTAAGAAGTTTTTCATCATATTTAACGCCTTTGTTATTTATCTTAAGCCTGCTGTCGAACAATACAAATGGGACAGGCTCTTCTGTATGGGTCTTAACCTCTATTGGCGTAGCATGATCAGGCAAAATAAGTATCCTGTATTCATTAAACAATTTTATTCCCTTCATTAAAGTGCCTACAACAAGTGCATCAAAATCCTCTATCGCCTTTATCTTATCCTTATAATTTCCTGCATGACCTGCCTCATCCGGTGCCTCAACATGAATATATACGAAGTCAACATTCTCAAGTGCTTTTAGGGCTGCCTCTGCCTTCCCCACGTAGTTAGTATCCAGGTATCCTGTAATACCGGGCACCTTGAGTATTTCAAAGCCCGCACATACGCCAATCCCTTTCACGAGGTCAACAGCAGAGACGAGTGCGCCGTTAATTGAATATTTTGCCCTAAAGGTCGGGATGTCCTTTTTCCTGCCCTGACCCCATAGCCATATACCATTAGCTGGCTTATCGCCCCTCTTTACCCTTTTCTTATTGATTGGATGGCTTGTAAGTATATCCGTCGAATTAAGCATTAATCTTCTTAAACGTTCTTCACCATCTCCAATTGGAAGATAATCTGTTATATCTTTGCCTGTAATGTCATGAGGAGGGGTACATTCATTATTTAATGCCCCATTGGTCCAGACCATAATATGTCTGTAACTCACGCCTGGATAAAAACAGATATTCTTTGTCCCAAGTTCTTTATTAATATCGTTGATAAGTTCTCTTGCTTCTTCAGTCTTTATGTGTCCGCTGCTGTAATCCTCCATCACAGCCTTTGTCTTGTTTTTGTTGAATTTGAGGGTTACAAGATTGCATCTATAAGCTACATCATTATCTCTAAGTTTGATTCCCATACTGGCTGCCTCAAGCGGCGCCCTTCCTGAATAAAACTCTACAGGGTTATACCCGAGTATGCTAAGGTTGGCAATATCTGAGCCTGGATGAAGTCCGGGTGGAATAGTCCTGACTTTACCTATTATTCCTTCACGAGCAAGTTTATCCATATTTGGTTTATATGCCTGCTGCAGGGGTGTTTTGCCACCAAGTTCTTTAAGTGGCCTGTCTGCCATTCCGTCGCCTATGATAACAACATATTTCATATAATCCTTTCTATGGCTTTTTCAACAGCCTTTATATCAGCCTTAACCTTTAAAGGCTCCTTTGATACTTTAAAAACAATATCCGGGTCTTTAAGTCCGCTGCCTGTGAGTGTGCAAACAACAATTGCATTAGGTTTAAAATATTTCTCTTTATATAATTTTATTACGCCAGCAAGTGAAGCTGCAGATGCAGGTTCACAAAATATCCCTTCGGTTGATGCAATAAGTTTATAGGCATTCAATATCTCTTCATCTGTCACAGCATCAATCATCCCCCCTGATTCGTCACGCGATTTAACAGCACCTTCCCAGCTTGCAGGATTTCCTATCCTGATTGCAGTGGCAATGGTCTCAGGTTTTTTCACAGGTTTTCCCAATACAATCGGCGCAGATCCTGCTGCCTGAAAACCGAGCATTACAGGAAGATAAGATATCTCTTTTGCATTATAATATTCCTTATATCCTTTCCAGTATGCAGTAATATTTCCTGCATTCCCCACAGGAAGCGCATGATATTCAGGAGCAAAGCCGAACTGGTCGCAAACCTCAAATGCAGCAGACTTTTGACCTTCAAGTCTGTAAGGATTTATAGAATTTACAAGTGTGATAGGATATTTTTCCACAAGTCTCTTAACTATGCTTAATGCCTCATCAAAGTTTCCGTTTATCTGAAGTACATATGCATTATGTACAAGTGCCTGTGCGAGTTTGCCGAGGGCGATCTTGCCCTCGGGTATAAGCACTATAGCCCTGATATCTGCCTTTGCAGCATATGCAGCAGCCGATGCTGATGTGTTTCCTGTAGATGCACATATTACTGCTTTTGAACCGCCTTCCAGAGCCTTTGAGAGCGCAAGTGTCATGCCCCTGTCTTTGAATGAGCCTGTTGGGTTTGCACCGTCAAATTTAAAATAAAGCTCTATGTTAAGATCAAGCTTTCTCTTAATATTCTGACTTCTGATAAGGGGTGTGTTCCCTTCATTAAGGGTTACAACAGGCGTGTTATCGCTAACAGGAAGAAATTTCCGATATTCCTCGATAATACCTTTCCACAAAATCTTTGTGCTTTTACATTCACCTACTTCCATAAAGTCTCCGTCTCTGCTTCACTCAACAATGTCTCCTTCAATAAGTTCTACATCAATTCCCTTGTCCCTGAGTGATTGAATGCCTTTCTCAAGGTTCTCATCTGCGCCCTCAAGCTCGAGGACCATCTCCCCAACAGTCTCTGTTACCTTTGCCCTTCTTATGTTTGGCATAATATCATATTTTTTTGCCATTTTAAAAATAACAGGCTCTTTAATGAGATGTTGCGGGAAAGTCAGCTTAACCCTCTTAGTCATCACTCCCTCCTTTCTAAACATTACTAAGTGCTGATCTTCTTAATCGCTTCTTCAAAAGAAGATAGATTGGGCTTTATGTAATGCGGGGATACAGTCTTGTTATATAAAGCCTCTTGAGTCTTCAATCCATTTCCAGTAATACATACTACTGTCACTTCATCACGCCCTATTTTACCGTTTTCGATGAGTTTTTTTGTTACAGCTAAAGTTACGCCTCCTGCTGTTTCAGTAAATATACCTTCTGTTCTGGCAAGAAGTTTTATTGCGTATATAATCTCCTCATCTGATACATCCTCGCCGTATCCACCGCTTTCTTTTACTGCCTTTAAGGCATCATACCCCTCTGCAGGGTTTCCTATCGCAAGTGATTTAGATATTGTATTTGGATCAGGCTTAACTGGCTTTATAATATCAACTCCCTGTTTAATTGCCGTAGAAATGGGTGGGCATGCTGTAGCCTGAGCAGCAAAAACCTTTGTCTTCAGTTCTTTTATAAACCCTATCTCTACAAATTCATTAAGTCCCTTCCAGATTTTTGCAAGGAGTGAACCGCTCGCACAGGGGACCACAATATTGTCTGGAGTCTTCCAATCAAGTTGCTCCACTATCTCAAATCCATGTGTTTTTGAACCTTCTGAATAAAAGGGCCTTATATTTATGTTCACAAATGCCCACTTGTACTTACTCCCTATCTCGCTACAGAGTCTATTAACATCATCATAATTTCCATCCACTGCAATAAGATTTGGTTCATATACCAAAGAGGCTACTATTTTAGTGGGCTCCAGAGATGCCGGAATGAATATAAATCTTTTAAATCCAGCCCTTGCTCCCTGTGCAGAGACAGAATGAGCCAGATTGCCTGTTGATGCACAGGCTGCTGTGTCAAAACCAAACTCCCTTGCCTTTGTGAGAGCCACGGCAACAACCCTGTCTTTAAAGGAAAGAGATGGATGAATGGTCGAATCATCTTTGATATAAAGAGCTTTTACACCGAGCTCTTTTGCAAGTTTGTCCACTTTCGTAAGCGGAGTAAAGCCCGAATTCAAGCCTGCCTGTGGGTCACCATCTATCGGAAGCAGTTCCCTATATCTCCATAGATTTTTCTCGCGTTTCTCTATTTCCTTTTTTGTCAATACACGTTTTATACTTTTATAATCATATATAACGTCAAGAGAACCAAAACAAAATTCGCAGACATAAACAGGAGCCACTGGATATATCCTTCCGCACTCTCTGCATTTAAGACCTTTTACATATCCCATGCCAACACCCCCTTCTGTTTCAGTAAGATAAGAACATTATATTTAAAAATTTTACTCCAAAATAGGTAATAATTTAAAGAGGAGAGAAGGATTATGGTAGTGAGAACCTATTAAAAAAACAAGCACTATCAAGGCGTTTAACCCGAAAAATGCATTTGACAGGGATATAGATGGCTGAAAAGTCTTTTGCAGCAACACCTTTTACATGCCATGATGAAATTCTTGATGTGCATAAAATTATGCAAGAAACCTTTGAGAATTGCATTATGGCATATGATAAAATTTCGTTGAAATCTAAAGACTTTGAAGGCGTTCATGTCCCTGTCTATCAAAATCAATTGCATTTTTGGGGTTAATACTCATTTTGAACAATATGATCTAATCAAAGTTCCTTTATTTTTTCTGCCTGGTAGTGGGTAACAAGACCATCTATTATCTCATCAATATCTCCCTCAAAAACCTTTTCGAGCCTATAAAGCGACAGTCCTATCCTGTGGTCAGTTATACGGTTCTGGGGAAAGTTATACGTTCTTATCTTTTCGCTCCTGTCACCAGTTCCCACTTGAGATTTTCTCTCAGATGCCCTTTCTTTTTCCTGCCTTTCCATCTCAATATCATAAAGTCTTGAGCGAAGAACCTTCATTGCTTTTTCCTTATTTTTGATCTGGGAACGCTCATCCTGGCACTGAACAACAAGCCCTGTAGGTATATGAACAATCCTTACAGCAGAATATGTTGTGTTAACCCCCTGACCACCGGGTCCTGAAGAACAAAAGGTGTCTATTCTAAGGTCTTTTTCATCAACCTTAATATCAACCTCATCTGCCTCTGGCAATACTGCAACAGTGGCTGCAGATGTATGAATCCTTCCTGATGCTTCTGTAGCAGGTACTCTCTGAACCCTGTGAACACCACTTTCATACTTTAGCCTGCTGTATACATTTTTCCCATGGATGGATAAGATTACCTCTTTAATACCACCAAGTCCTGTAGAGTTCAGGTTTATGGTCTCTACTTTCCATCTCTTATGTTCAGCATATTTTAAATACATCTTTAACAGATTCGCTCCGAAAAGGGCAGCTTCTTCGCCACCTGTTCCCGCCCTTATTTCGAGTATTACATTTTTCTCATCCCTCGGGTCTTTGGGAAGAAGCATTACTTTAAGTTCTTCTTCGATTTTAGGTTTTTTTTCTCTTAATTCATCAAGCTCTGCCTGTGCAAGTTCGCGCAGATCTCCATCGCCTCCCTGTAATATCTCCTCTGCTCCTTCTATATCAACAATCACCTTATTATATTCCTTAATCTTTTCAACAAGTGGCTGGAGTTCCGCCTGCTCTTTCGAATACTTCTGCAGTTCAGCAGGCTTTGATAATATCTTGGGATCTATCAATAGCCTATTTAATTCTTCATATTTATTTTCTATTGCCTTAAGTTTTTCAAGCATTTGTTTCCTCTATCCTGATAACTTCTTCGAGCGCCCTGATAGCAACTTCTATCTGACTATCATCAGGTTCTCTTGTTGTAAGCCTCTGCAGGAACAGTCCTGGTTGTATTAATGTATGTATTATCAGGTTATTTTTCATCTTTGCAGACATTCTCAAAAACTCATAGGAGATACCTGCAATCAATGGTATAAGAATAATCCTCGATAAAAACTTATAGATAAATGACCATTCCTGTGGAATAAAAGAAAAAGTGAATATACTTATAATCATAACTATAAGCAAAAAACTTGTTCCACATCGTGGGTGGAGCGGACTGTGTGCCTTTATATTCTTTAGTGTTAATTCTTTTCCATTCTCATATGCGTGTATTACCTTATGTTCTGCACCATGATACTCGAATATCCGCCTCATTTCCTTCCACATGCCTATTGAAATTATATAGGCAAGGAAAAAGATTATCCTGATAATGCCGTCAACGAGGTTAAACATAAATGAACTTTTGGAAACAGTTATAAATATAACACCGAGAAGCTTTGTTATATATAATGGCAGCAGTATAAAAAGGGCTATACCAAGAATCATAGCGAAACCGATAGTGAACCCAATAGCAACAGGATTCATATTTTTGCCTTCCTCCTCTTCGTATGCCTTGTTTGCAGAAAACTCTATGGCTTTTATCCCAATAAAAAGCGCATGAAATAATGCAACCACTCCCCTCATTAGAGGAAGTCTTAAAATTTTTGGCAATTGCCTCAATTTCTCTTGTTTTACGTGGATATCCCCCTTAGGGCTTCTGACTGCTACTGTCCAGCCTTTTCTGCCCTTCATCATGACACCCTCTATGACTGCCTGTCCGCCTATGTTTTTCATGTGAAAATTCCAAAAAAAAGCCATTAGTCAATAGCTCATGGACTAACAGCTTTTTATTTTAAGGTATCTACTTTTTTGCGTATTTTTTCTTAAACTTCTCTACCCTTCCCTCAGCGTCAACTATCTTCTGTTTGCCTGTGAAAAACGGATGACACTTAGAACATATATCTATATGTATTTTTGGTCTTGTTGACCTTGTTGTAAATGTCTCGCCACAGGCGCACACAACTTTCGTCTCGTTATATTGTGGGTGAATTCCTTCCTTCAACTTCTTCCTCCTGAAAATAATTTAAATTATATTAATAGATTTAAGGCAATTTTAGCAATAGGAGGATGTAAAGGCATTTCGTATGCTTGTGGTTTGTCTGGTTTGATTGTTAGAATATGTTGAAGTTTAAGAGATTATCGCTGGAACTGTAATGTGGATATAATATATTCAGTTAATGGTGTACCAATATGACTAACATATGAGAGATGGTATCATATTATCGAGAACCATGACGATTTAGCCAGCTATTTTTTTGAGGTGTTAGAAACAGTTGAAAATCCTGAATTTATTATCAAAGGTAATAAAGGAACCTTGAAGGCTACTAAAAATATGGGGAAAGCTACATGGATGGTGGTTGTTTATAAAGAAATTTCCAAAACAGACGGCTTTGTTATAACAGCATATTTTTTAGATAAAAGACCAAGCTGTGCCGAAAAAGGCATTGTGTCTCTCTTTTGCTACATCAATGCCGACAATCAAATGTTTATCGGAACCGCCTATCTCTTTTTTGACTTGCTGAAACTGCCTAAGTCTGATACTATCTAACTGTTTCATGGAAACCTCCTGTTATAAGAATTTTGTTTCTGCTAAACTTATTCTTACAGGAGGTTTCTACTTTTTAATAGTCTATAAGTTTTTTCCTTTATGCTTTAAACTGGGGGTATATAACCTTTTGCTCTATTAATATATAACGGTTGTAATTAAATGAGTCATTCTGGCAAGGAATCAAAAATTTTAGCAAAATATGGACGGCTCTATATAAAAACAGAACCGTCCCTTTTTATTCCGAATAATGAAGGTTTGAACCTGCTGAAATTATTTATCCGGTAATCACGGATGGGTGAAAAATTGCTCAGTCAGCGACATCCGATATTCTATTTTCTATCAGTCTGGATTTATCGAATCAGGCGTTATATTGTTTGGACATTTGGTGGAAAAACTTATAGTGAAAGACGCCAGTTGGACAAGCTTCACTATAATGTGAAATCTCATAACTCAGTACTTATCAGAAAGTCATAACGCTCCCTCAAAGAGGGAGGCTTGACGGTTGTGAGCCGTCTCAAAGACGGCCTTTGAGGTTGTTATTATAATCTACCCTCTTCCTGTTCAATTTCAAGCTTCTCTTGATGTTCAATG
>JBFMDO010000003.1:0-2086 GCA_040753615.1 Nitrospirota bacterium
TTTTCGCCTTCTTTGATAAACTTTCTCTCATGGGTATAGTTCTCCTTTCTCCCTTTTAGGGAGTTGTTTAAACCATTGAGAATTATACCCTAAATGAAATTTGCATAATTGATGTTACAGCATCCTCAAACCACCTCTCCACCATTTCTGAATAATATCTCGATGCGAGAGCGAGATCTCGCACCACCTGTCGCAGTAGTTGTATATCCCTGAAATATATTTCGGATCATTAGACAGTCTTATAAGGTCTTTCTTATCCAAGAAATTACTCAAATCTTATCTGATAAGGCTTTCAATAAGTCTCTTCAATGATTTCATCTCTTCATATATAACGCTCACGACAAAAGCCATCAGGGTGTTCAAATCTCCCTTGTTTGATTTTTGCATTGCAGTTATATATTCAGCCCGTCTTATTAGAGGAATAATCACAGGACAGTAGCCGTTTTTCATAGTCATAATACTTAATAAAAGTCTTCCGATCCTTCCATTGCCGTCAAGAAAAGGATGGATTAACTCAAATTCAGCATGCAGATCGCTTGCCTGTTCAAGGATGTGTTTATCTTTATCATCCATATTTAAGTTCGCAATATACTTTTTCATCAGTTCAGGAACTTTCTGATGATCAGGAGGCAGATAATCAGTTCCAGTGATGATGACGTTTTTCTGTCTGTATCTGCCTGCATTCTCAAAATCTATCTGCTGAAAAAAAAGCTTATGGAGAAACAAAATATCTTCCTCTGATATGGGCCTACCCATCAGGATGTAAATATGGTCATAAGCCTTTGCGTGTCCTATTGCCTCATAATGTTCTCTCAGGGATTTTCCGCCTATTGTTATGCCGTCTTCGATGACAACCTTTGTCTCCGACTCTGTAAGCGTATTGCCCTCGATTGCATTTGATGTGTACGTCAGCCCTATGCGGTAATAGTCTTTCAATTGTTTTACAACATGCTCTGAAAAAGGGCGGTAACCGTCAAGAGCGGACTTGAGGGGGGCGATTTTTTGTAGGAGGTCATATTCAATGTTATCCATTTTCTATTCGGCTTCCTTTTCTTTTTATCGCATAAAGTTAGGTTTATTCTTCTGAATATACAATTCGACCTTCTCTTTATCATTTGATGGCAAGGGACTTGTAAATTTAAAAACAGTCTCTATTTTTTTAGTATCATCGAATTCTTTGTTCTTTTCTAATGCTTCAATAAACATCTTTGGTATCTTTTGAAATAGTATCTCACTAAAATCACCCTCACTACGAGTAAATAGAGCTTCACAAACACTTTTAACAGTAGACCATGCTTTTGAGATATCTTTCTCTAATAAAACTGCCTTTAGAAGAAACATCATCCAAATACCTGCATAGCGTATTTTGTGCTCATCTTTTGAAATTCCTCCAAGAATTGTACTTTTCGTATGCATTGATAAACGATAACTTATTGACTCGATGCAGTATCGAACAATTTCCTCGGAAAAATCTGCATTCTCAATTAATACGATCCACCAATCAGTCGCAACTTTTAAAAGAGATTGGTAGTCATAGGATGTATTACCAAATTGGCTAATATAGGCTCCTAAAATTTCATCGTCCAGCAGTTCTGTTTTGTTCAGCAATTTCTTATTTTTTTCAAAATATTTTTTAATGGCAAACTGTAACGATATATTAAGATGGTTAATGTTAAATGGGATGAAAACATAATTCTTTCTTATCATATTTGCAAGCAATTCAACAGCGTCATTTACTTTTATATTTCCTTTTTGCGTTAATCTATTTAGCAGGCTTATAGTGCTAAATGTTTCAACTCTGTATTCATTAGAAGCCCATGAACGTATAACGCTATCATCAGAATAAAGAGGCACTTTCATTTCTTTAGCAATCAAAATGGACTCTCCCATCCCACCGCTAATTAATTCTTGCAAAGGCTTATTTCTTTTTATTAAGATGCTTTCGCTAGATTCTTCTTTATCGATGCTGTAACATCAATTATGCAAATTTCATTTAGGGTATAATTCTCAATGGTTTAAACAACTCCCTAAAAGGGAGAAAGGAGAACTATACCCATGAGAGAAAGTTTATCAAAGAAGGCGAAAA
>JBFMDO010000004.1:0-4776 GCA_040753615.1 Nitrospirota bacterium
ATACGATTGCCTGCCTGAAGGAATTCGGTATAAGCACAATAAGGGCAGAAAAGATGTATTGGCGAAAATGACCCCCTCTTTCTTTATTTATCAAGGACTTACGTTCAAAAAGTCATAAAGTCGGGTTGAAAAGAAGTTGATCCAAAAAAATGCAATTGAGAAAATGCAGATGTTGTGAAAAAATTTATTTTTCGATACCTTAGTGTACCTTGAACTAATGGTTTTATGAATATTTTTATCCATACAGCCATTCAAGATAATCTCAATACATCATCGAGTTAAAGAAATTTTTGAACAATGTCTGCATTTTCTGGGTTAATTACTCTTTTGTCTGTTCGAGTCCCTTCTTAGCCTTAACATTTGAAGGATCGAATCTGAGCGCCTTTTCAAATTGATTATGCGCCCTCTTTTTCATGCCCAGCTTAATATAAATCACGCCAAGATTAACATAATGATCAGCATTATACGGGTCAAGTTTTATTGCCTCAAGCAACGCCCCCTCAGCATCCTTCATGCCATCCGGCATTTTGGTAAAAGACAAGGAAAGATAACCCCAGTATTTTGGTTTTTTGGGATCCAGATTTACTGCTATCTTTAAAGACTCCACAGCAGACTGAAAATTGCCTTTTTTAAATTCTCTAATCCCCTGCTTAAATTGCTCTTCTGCCTTCTGATCTTCTAATGCAACATCTTCCTTCTGTTTTTGTTCTTCACCCGGCAATGCACCAGTGGTTTTTTTCCTGCTGGCACCTTTCATTGTATTGTAAGCATCTGATACTGCGTCAAAGATTGCAGTAAGTTTGTCTTTCATCTCAGGATCAGTAGAACTGAAATATCTATCAGGGTGAAATTCTCTTGCCATGGTGTAATAACTCTTTTTTACAACTTCTTCATCTGCGTCCTCATTAACCCCGAGCAATTCATGTGCACTCATGTTCTTAAGGTTTAAATACATCTCATTCACCCTTTTTCTAAAAGCCTCTTCTTCTTCAAAGGCAGGCTGCAGCAGCTCTTCAAGGGATATAGCCACCTCTTCTTTTTCTGCTTCCTGTGGTTTTTCCTCAAGTATTCCTATAGACCATAAAACATATAATATCTTCATGGCTTCAAATGAACCAATCAATGGGCTGTTAATAATTTCTTTAATAGTTTTTGTGCCATTAACCAGAGAAAGCATCTTTTTGTCCTGCTGGCTTAGTTCAATATCCTGAAAAAGGGTAACAGGGTCGTTGCTCAGCCTCAGGATAGATTCTCCAATGGGCATTTCTTTTTTAATCCTTGTCCAGTTATCTATCCTTTTTACACCTTCATATATTAAGTTGCCCATGCTCATCTTCAGGGTTATTACTTCATTCTGGGGAATCTCCCCTTCTATGAATTCATATTCAGCGTCTTCAAGCTGAAAAAGGCTATATATTATCTCCTTTACCTGATACTTTACGCCCCAGAAAAGGTCTTTTGGGGTAAGATATCCAAGCTCAACAAGTATAGCGCCCTGTCTCTTGCCTGTCTGTTTGAGAAGCTTCACAGATTCATCATACTGTTCCATGCTAATCTTACCTGCTTTTATAAGCATCTCCCCTAACCTGTCATCTTCATAAGTAGATGACGCAAAAACAGCATCGCCTTTGACAAGATACACCTTCTTAGTAGATAGGGGAGTTTCTGTAACTAATGTGCCTGTTTTTCTGAGCCTGTTTAAATAAGCAAGAACCTTTGAAAGGCTTATGTCTTTTATGTTGCCTTTGAGCGGGATTTCCATTATGTATATCTCTTCACCTCGAACCTGTAAATCTCTACCTCCTCATAAGGCATTATATCTGCCTTCATCTTTGCTATCCTCAATTGTTCTTCTACACTATCAACTCCCTCAAGATCGGGTAACAAAAGACCTCTTTTAAATCCGCTAACAACAATAATACCATATTTTCGGGGATCGAGTTCGGACATATTTTTCACCTTCTCGGGAGGGGACAGTACATCAACTGAATATACAAGTTCATCGAGTTCATCCTCTTCAACAGGAGTAAATCTCGGATCTTTTGTTGCCGCTGATATTGCATTAAGTATAGTCTCTTTACCTGTACATTCTGCAATGGGCACGAATGTGCCTATGCATCCCCGCAATTGTCCGTGTTTTTTAATGCAGACAAAAACACCTGCTTTTTCAGCCATTTCAGGTGGAAGGGGGTCAGGCGGTTTTATTATTTGCCCTTCTTTGACATATGCCTCTATGCTCTTTTTTGCGAGTTCCACAAGGGGATGCATATTTACTTTTCTCTCCAGAGAGCATAATCAGCAATCTTTAAAAGCGACTTTTTAGCAGGTGAATCAGGAAATTCTGAGAGTTCGCTCTTTGCTTCTTCAATAAGGCCCTTCGCCCTTTTAAGAGAAATTTCTATCGAATTATAATTTTTAAAAAGCCTTAATATCCGCTTAAGTCCTGATTTCTTGGAATTGCCTTTGATTATACTCCTTACCTCTTCTACCTCAGTAGCTGAGGCAGATTTCAAAAGATAAATAAGCGGCAATGTTATCTTTCCTTCTTTTAGATCCCTGCCCAGACGTTTACCCAACTCCCCTTCATCTGCCATATAATCAAGTATATCATCAGCCATCTGAAATGCAATGCCTGTCTTTATGCCGAACTGTGTAAGTGCACTCTCTTTATCTTCTGACAAAGAGCCGAGTATAGCCCCTATCTTACATGCAGCAGAAATCAGGGCAGCAGTCTTTCCAGAGATAATATTAATATATTCATCCTCAGTTATATCAGGGTCGCCCATCTTAGAAAGCTGGAGGATTTCAGCCTCTGTCATTTTTGTTGTTGCAGCAGAAAGTGTCTCCATAATTCTCTGACTTTTATGCAATACCGCAAGCCTGAGGGCATTGGAATAAAGGAAATCACCGACGAGTATAACAATCTGGTTTCCCCATAATGCATGAGCAGGTTTTTTGCCTCTTCGCAATTCAGCGCCATCAACGACATCGTCGTGCAAGAGTGATGCTGTATGGATAGATTCGATAATTCCTGCGAGGGTTAAGCGGGCATCGCCCTTAAATCCGGCTAATTCAGAGCTTAGCAATAAAATCAGCGGTCTGAGTCTTTTACCACCGCCATCCAATATATAATTTCCAATTAGAGGAATAGCGAAAACAGGACTTTTGAACAGGTCTCTCAGTCTTTCTTCAACAATCTTGAGATCTTGTTCGTATTTTTTAAAAATCTCGTCTAAATGCATGTTTAATGGTAGGATAGCTACTGTTTTAAAGTCAAGGGTCATCAAAAAAGATGCTATAATGTTTATATAAGGTTATTTTAACAATTAGGGGAAGATAAATCCATGCCACCCAAAGCACCAGACATACATCTTGATAAAAAAGAACTAATAAAACAATCGCACATATACCAATCACCCACTTTTCTCCTGATCATCATAGCCCTTTTAATATTTATTTCTGAGGCATCTGTGATGTTTATAATTTCATTTATGCGGCCATTATCTACGTGGTTTGAGGCATTTCTCGACGCTGCCATGTTGGTCATTATTATTTCTCCTGCGCTCTACTTTTTAGAATTCCGCCCCTTGATTCTGCATATTACAAAGCGCAAGCAGTTGGAGAATGAGCTGCGTGAGTTGTCACTTCGTGATGAACTCACAGGCATATACAACCGGCGAGGATTCTTTACCCTTGCGGAGTCACAACTGAAATTAGCCAACCGATTGAAAAAAGAAATGTTGCTCGTTTTTGCTGATATAGACAGGATGAAGAAGATTAATGACACACTCGGACACAAGGGAGGCGACGAGGCAATAATCGAGACCGCTTGACTTTTCTTTGAATTGAGGTATTATTACTATATTGTTGTGATAAAAATTGCTTTCTTTTAAGAGGTGCATTATGAATATAAAATACAAAATAGGTTTATTTGTAGTTCTTTTAATCGGAATCTTAATGATTGGTGGATGTTCAAAAAAAGAGGAAGCAGAAATTGAAAAACCAAAAGTTCCAGAACCAGAAGTAACTGAAGGAGAAGTATTGAAACTCGCTGTTCAGCCTTGCTGGGGTCCCTCAGATTCATTTTTAATGTTCACACCGCTAACAGATTATTTATCAGAGGAAACAGGACTAAATATAAAATTGGCTATTGTAGAAGACGTAGACTTTCATAAACGATTCGCAACCTTTGATTTTGTCTTACAAGACTCTTTTGCAGTTTACGTTCATAATAAGCTAATTGCTACTTCTACTCCTTTAGTAATAGCAGTATCCGAGAAGGGTGAATCTGTGGAAAAGGGTGCAATCATCGTTAAAGCAGACAGCAACATCAAGAACATAAGCGATTTGAAAGGTAAAACTTTCTTATTTGGTGCTGCGCATAATGCCCCAAAGTTTCTTGCAGCATTTGCGACCATGAAGAAATCTGGAATTAATCCTGATAAGGACTTAAAAAGTTATGATTTAGGAGGAGATTGCAGTAACAATACTATGTCTGTGTTTCTGGGCGAATATGATGCTGGAGTAGTCTGTAAAGACTTTATAGAAGGAAAGGAAGGAAAAAGAAAGTTTAACTTTGAAACAGACTTGAGGGTTATTGCTGATACAATGCCTGTCCCAAACTGGATGTTAACAGCTTCGGAAAATGTTAGATGCTGTAACATCAATTATGCAAATTTCATTTAGGGTATAATTCTCAATGGTTTAAACAACTCCCTAAAAGGGAGAAAGGAGAACTATACCCATGAGAGAAAGTTTATCAAAGAAGGCGAAAAA
>JBFMDO010000005.1:0-31603 GCA_040753615.1 Nitrospirota bacterium
GCAAGGGCAATCCTTGCAGGGATAAAGGTATCTAAACTTGAGAGGATTGCAGCTTAATTAGGAACCATGAAAACCATTGAGAATAGACCCTTTGAGAGAATTTGCAGAAAAGACTTGACAGTATCCCCCTGTGTTTCTGTTGTTGTCTTCTTTTCTGTCATCATTTAGAATTCTCCTTTCTTGTCAGACCTATTACTTAGTTATAGCTAAGGTTTCTTTTTGTTCTTCTTTGCCGGCAACTGAGGCAAAGTAATTTTCAAAGAAACCAAAGGCACACTTATGCCTATCATATTTCTCAGATGACGAAGATTCTAACGCCTTTATCTCTTCCGATAAGCTTGCAGAGACTGAATGAGTAAACGATGCTCGCTCATGAAGAATCAACTTCTCTTCCATGAATGTCTTGAATCTCATAAGATCGGGAATTGTCGTGATGCGACGAGAAAGAGTGCCAACATAACTTTTTTCAAATGATTTGATTGGGCAATCTTCTCGCCAAGCAGCAAACTGCTTGGCTAATTCACCCAACAGCAATCCAATTTTGTAACTCTGTGATTCCTGAATCTTCATAAGATTCCCTCCTTCTGGAATTATATTTTGTATGGTCGTCAGAAAGTAAAAATCATATTTAAGAAAATTGAAATCAGGGTTTCCTGCCCGAATGTGCGCCTCGGTCTTTTCAATCAGAGCTGGTAGCAATATTAGGTCATTGTAATATGTCCCTGTATAAATCTGCGGCAATACTTTATACAAGTGGCTTTGATATTTTTTCATGCCTGCTGTTGAATCACCAAGAATGTTCAAGAATGACCAGGTAATACTAAAAGGCTTTAATTCTGCCTTGATTTCACTTTGCCGTTTGTCATAAAGATTTCTTTTTATTTTGCCTATACGCTGACTAATCTCCCGTAAGTGACTTTTTTCAACCCCTGAAATCTCAACCATATCTACATCAGGGGCTGTTTGTCCTCCTTTCTTGCTGAAGATCAAATCAAACTGAATAATATTTTCTGCAACATTCTCTATTAAGGGAGCGAAAAGCTGTTCTTGATTGTCTTGAATATTTGCTTGTCCGATTATCGTTTCCTGATCTTGTTCATCCTTCAATGAATTTGCCTGCTGAATAAACCTTTCATAATGCTTTGCAGTAAGGTTTTTGCCCTTGGGAAGGACTATGAGTTTAATATCTGAATGTGAGATCCTTACAAGTGCCGTCTTAGAGTAATCAATAGCGTATAGCAAATCTGACACTTCTTCTATGTTTCTAAAAAGCTTGCTGCGATAGCGTGATTGAGAATGGAAATATGGGAACTGTAAATCTTTCTCAGCAGAACTGAGTGTCTTATAAAGAGATTTCTTTAAAAGGTAACCATCTGCTTGGCTTGATCTTTCTGTAAAATCATCAAGCATTTTTAAATTGATAATATTGAACTCATCGGCAAATTCATACCAATGTTTACCGTTGAAATCGAGGTGCAAGAACAGATCACTTGTTGAATAATTGACCAGCTTTTCGATATGTTTTTCATTTGATTCAATTTGCTCCCATTGCGGATCCTCGATATCAAGAATGGTCTTAAAGATTTTCTTAGCTCCTCTGCCTTGTTTAATGATCGAAAAAACCTTTTTAGCAGTAAACTGCCGCAACTCCTTTTCATTGGATAGCAATTCTCCAAATGTTGTTGCTTCTCCATTTCTTTTTAACTCGAGAAACTCTACAATTCCGCATTGATATTCAAGTAATCTTTCGATGAATACAACATTCTTTTCGAATTGCTCGCGGAATGGCGAGATTGAAAAGCTCTCTCTATTACCCTGCCTTGGAGGTCGTTTATCATATATTTCCCACAAGCTTCTAAAATCTTCACGTCCACGAAAAAAGGAACTTACCTGATAAGCCTTTTGCTTATTAGTCTTATCTCCTACGCGATAATAACCACCTTCCGCACCCTTTGAAAGTGAATAGTAAATATCGCCAAAAATGTATTTCACCAACCCATCCGCATCAGATGTCTTGAATGTGAGATAAAATAGCTTGTCTCTTATTACATTTTCGTCTGTTATTTCCTTTATCCCATTAAAATCAAAACTGAAATCTTCGTTTACAGGAAGAGACAGCCGTAAGATTTTTCGTTTATCTGTATCTTGCGGACATGGCTTCACGTAACGATGATGCTTTAACCCTGTCGGCGACTTACGAAATGCCTTCCCAATTTTTAAAACTGTTTCAAGCATAAATCCTCTCCTTCCACCCACGGATTCCCTGTCCAATTAAATAATGGCATAAAACCTCCGTCTTTTAAAGAACCGTTTAAACCGATAAAACAGTTTAAGCAGTTCAAACCGTCAACAACAGAACCGTTCAAGCCGTTCAAACCGTTTAAACTGTTCAAAAAGTTCAAACCGATAAAGCTATTTAAACCTGTTAACATAGCATTTAAACCGTTTAAACAGCTTAAACCGCTAAACAGTTCAAACTATTAAAACCCACTCAATCCGGTTTTTTTAAATTCATCTCTTTCATAATTTCGTCCATTTCTTCTTTCATGCTCTTTTGCCTTGGCATTTTATATTTTGGGCCTTTATAGCGGCTGCCTTTCAGGTATTCCATAAAATTGTTTATCATTATTGAAAGTTTTCTATATTCATCTATCAGGGATTCACATTCTTTTCTCTCAATGTACTGCTGATCCATGGCGACATAGAGCTGACTTCGCACTTCACCGCTTGATCCTTTTGCGATTGATAAAAATTGGAGAAATTCTTGATTTCCTCCCCGTTCAAAACCCTCACTTATATTTGACATTACAGAGACAGAGGCACGTCTTATTTGGTCACGGAGACTAAAATCTTTTGAAAAGACACCACTATTCGTTACTACATAAATTTTGTTTGTTAAAGCCCTCGCCAATTTCCAGACTTCTAAATCTTCAAAATAATTGCCCATTCATCCTCCTCGTTTTAAAATAATCGATCAAGCCGATTAAACTGATCAAACCGTTCAAACTGGTTCAAACCGTTCAAGCCGATTAAACCGTTCAAGCTGTTCAAGCCGATTAAACCGTTTAAACTATTTCTTTGACCATCCCGAAGCCCATACTGCCTTTTTCTCCAAACCCTGCTTCATAACCTATTTCGATAAGTTCTGGATTGCCTCTAACCTCAAAAGGCGCCATGAAGCCGATAATGTTTGTTCCTTTGAAATTGATGTTTTTTGTTATCTTCCCATTTTTCTTGTTCATGTAATCGGTATCAATTTTTATTTCAAAGTCTGAATCTTCCATATCTTGACCATTGACCAGTTTATATTTTTTCATGAGGTTATTTTTTATTGCTTCTGAAAACCCTTCCTCCCATGGGCGGAGATAATGACAGTTCAAACGGTTTAAACGGTTTAAACCGTTTAAACCGCTCAAGCCGTTCAAGCTGTTCAAACCGTTCAAGACGGCTACTTTACTGATTGTGATCGGTGATAGGCAGGTAAACTGCATCGTCCCCTTGAATTCTGGTCGTGGAAGTGTTTCAACCCGTTCGATTAAAAAATGGTTTAAATCGTTCAAGCCGCTCAAACCGTTCAAACTGTTCAAGCTGATTGAACTGTTTGAACCGGGTCTTATTTTGATCTCCTGCCCTTCTGAAAACACACCAGTAACAAGATGTTGAATGAAGTCATCAACAGGTGATGAAATTTGCCATTGGATATGACTGTTTAGAAAAACAATATTTTCACCACCAATTTTGAATTTTTTGCTTGTCAACATAGAATAAGTAAAAAGCTTGAAACCTTTCTTGCTATTTTCAGGTCTGTATCCTTCATCATGTAGAAATCGGGAATAATCTTCAGAGGAATTTTTTATGATTTTATATATCAGGCTGGTTAGGAAATAATTGTAGTTTACAGGGAGAACTGCTTTCTTACTGACAGGAATTAATGTTAATTGAACCCTCATTCTCTCCTCAAAAATTAAATGGGTTCATATATGGTGATACTTTAGTGTCACATCAACAACTGACAAATTATATCAAAATTTTTTTGTGGCTGGGCTAAATTATCCATTTACCGGTTTTCTTTCTATAGTCTTCTACTTCCTTCTTTTTTGCCTCAAAGCCTTTTTTCCCCATTATTCCATATGTAAGATTCTTGCCCTCTTCAACCCCCGGCTGATTAAAAGGATTTATTCTATATAAAAATCCTGTAAAGGCTGTTGCAATTTCAAAGAAATGGAATAACTGACCGAGGTGATATGCATCTATCTGAGGTACTATGATTGTCATGTTCGGTCTCCCTGTCTTTAAAAGTGCAAGTTCTGTGGCTTCTTCTTCTGCCTTTATAAGTTCTGAGAATGTATGACCTGTAAGATAGCCAAGACCTTCTATATCCTTAAAAACAGCAGGGATTTTTATTTCATTACCATATTTATCAATCCTTACGAATATCAGAACTTTATCCTGAGGACCTTCTATCCATAATTGAAGCTGCGAGTGCTGGTCTGTTGTTCCTAATGAGGGATAAGGTGTGAGTCCTTTGCCACCCTTCCCGAGACTTTCCGCCCATATCTGGCAGAACCACTCAGATAAAGGTTTAAGGCTGTCCGCATAAGGAACCATCACATTAATATCCCTCTGTTTTTCTTTTTCCATTAAGTAAAGCAATGCTCCGAATAGATATGCAGGATTTCCCAAAATGTCAGACTCAAAACACCTTTTATGAATGTCTGCTGCTCCCTTCAGCAACTCGGCTGAATCAATATTGATAACCTCTGCAAGTAAAAGCCCGACAGGGCTCAATACAGAATATCTGCCAACAACACCTGATGGTATAATTAAAGACATTAATCCTTCTTCTTTAGCAATCTTTCTTAAATTAGCTTTTTCAGGGTCTGTGGTAAGTATAAATCTCTTTATTGCATCTTTACCGAGCTCCTTTTTCATCTTATCCCACAAAAACATAAAAGACGCTGCTGTTTCTGCAGTGCTGCCTGATTTTGAGATAACATTAACAGAGGTTGTTTTTAAATCTATAATTGAGAGTATGTTCTTTAACGTCTTTGGGTCAACATTATCATATATGAACACCTTCGGCTTTTTTTGAAGATTATGAAAGGGACTTAATGCTTCTAAGATCGCTCTCGGTCCAAGGGCAGAGCCGCCTATTCCGAGTATTAAGAAACTCTCTGAGGTTTTTCGTATATATGATGCAGTATTTTTTATATCAGAGATGTCCTTAAAGGGAAGATCCATGAACGCAAGTTCCTGCCACGTTTTATCCTCTATCTGCCTATGAGCTTCTTCCATCTTATCTTTGAAGTTTTCTATGATACGACCTGAAAGTCCGTTAGAACCGATTATATCTTCTATCATGTTCGAATAATTAAGCTTTATCATTTTTGCCTCTCTAATTTTTCATATTCTTTTGCTGTCCTCAGTCCTTCTTTCAGGATTACAATAAATATAATAGTGAAGCCTATGAGGACACCAATGACATTTACAAGTTGAGATGCAAAAAGGAGGGCGAGAACAAATCCGAGCATGGTCAGTCTTATAAGACTGGAGAACATGAGTTTTCCTCTTGGGTTATGTGTTCCAAACAACCCCCTGATGTTTTTGGCAAGCCCCCTTAGATTCACAAGACCGAGCATGCCTCCAATAAAAATACTAAAGGGAAGCCTTCTCCAATCAAAAAACGCTGAAATAACTGACGCAACAAGAAGAAATAAGATTCCCTGCTTATAAATCCTTTTAATTAAATCATCCATTGCCTGACTTTTTTGCCATTCTTATGAGTTCCCTGAAACCTGCAATAATCCCTATAAACAGGAAAATAATCATAAACCATGGCTTGGTATGAAGACCGAACCATTTGTCCATGGCATAATCAATCCCGTAACCCATTGCAAGTCCGACAAAGGTTGAGAGTACAAGATTGATCCCGATGGTGCTTGCCTCGAGGAGGTGTTTGAGGAATGTTTTATCTTTAAATGATTTATCTTTCATTATCCCTTTAAATCTCTCTTAAGGTTTCGTATGCTGCCTTTACAGTTTTTTCTATATCTTTTTCTGTATGTGCGAGCGATATAAAACCAGCTTCAAACTGTGAAGGAGCTAAATTTACGCCTCTTTTAAGCATACCAGAAAAGAATCTTGAAAATCTTGCTGTGTCAGAGGTTTTAGCAGTACTGTAATCAATAACCTCTGTATCTGTGAAATAACTGCAGAACATGGTGCCTGCCCTGTAAAATCTTGTTTTGACGCCTGCTTTTTTTGCTGCATTTACAAGTCCTTTTTCTAATAAGGATGCCATTTTTTCGAGTTTCTTATATGTGCTGGCTTTTGATAGAATCTTTAGGGTCTCTATCCCTGCTGTCATTGCGAGCGGATTTCCTGACAATGTCCCTGCCTGATAAACAGGCCCTTCAGGTGAGACCATTGACATGATCTCTTTTTTCCCTCCGTATGCACCAACAGGCAAACCGCCGCCTATTACCTTACCGAGGCATGTCATATCAGGTTTAATATTATAATATGCCTGTGCACCACCATAAGCAACCCTGAAACCTGTCATAACCTCATCAAATATAAGGACAATGCCATGTTCCTCTGTCAGCTTTCTCAGCGACTCCAGAAAATCAGGTTTTGGGAGGACGCATCCGATATTGCCAACAACCGGCTCTATTATTACACAAGCGATAGTTTTCCATTCGGTTTTTATAACAGCATCTAATGCATTTACATCATTAAAAGGGAGAGTTATTGTATTTTTTGCATAAGACTCTGGCACGCCGGGACTGTCGGGGACTCCAAACGTAGTGGCGCCTGAGCCAGCCTTAACAAGGAGTCCGTCAGCGTGTCCATGATAGCATCCCTCAAATTTGATAATCTTGTCCCTTCCTGTAAATCCGCGCGCAACCCTGATAGCGCTCATTGCAGCCTCTGTGCCTGAGTTTACCATCCTTATTTTTTCCATTGATGGATAAGCTTTTATGACCATCTCTGCAAGTTTAATCTCAAGAGGGGTGGGTGCACCATAACTTGTGCCCTTTTCTATAGACTTTTTAAGGGCACTCACAACCTTTGGATGGGCATGTCCGAGTATAAGTGGTCCCCACGAAAGCACATAGTCTATATAAACATTACCATCCATATCATAAATCTTTGATCCCTTTGCCTTATTAATGAATATAGGATTTCCTCCAACTGCCCTGAATGCGCGTACAGGACTGTTAACCCCACCAGGTAAAAGTTCACATGCCTTCTTGTATAATTTCTGCGATTTTTTCCAGTTCATCAAAAACTTTACCTCCAAACCTATTTAGAATGTTTTAATAATACATTATAAACCTGTCCAAAATAATTTTATATAAGAGGCTGGATGCCTCTTGCCTCTTAGGATAACTTAAATAATATCATAAAACTTATTGTTAACATTTGCTTACATTATATTTGATCTTGCGAGGGTAAGCACTATCACCTCTTTTGCGCCACCTTTCATAAGTACCTTTGAACACTCTGTTACTGTTGCACCTGTTGTCATTACATCGTCAATGAGCAAGAGCCTCTTGCCATTTATATTCCCTTTTACCTTAAATACCCCCTTTAGATTTAACAATCTTTCTCTCGCAGATAAGCCAATTTGCGGAGGTGTCTCTTTTTCTTTTAAGAGGATATCCATAAACAAAGGAAATTTTTTCTTTTTTGCAATAACCCTCGCTATGAGAAGAGATTGATTAAAACCCCGTTCTCTCAACCCTTTTATGCTTAAAGGAACAGGAACTATCCCATCTGCTGATGGAATATCAAGACTTAATAATAATTTTCCAAAAGGCTTTGCAAGCCTTTTTATGCTATGAAATTTAAGCTGATTGATTGCCTCTGCAATTACACCTTCGTATAGCCCATAGTTTATAACCCTCGAAAAAGGAGGATGCTTTTTCAGGCACTGAGCGCATGTTTTGGAATGCTCTGAAGAAAATGGCATTGCGCATATATTGCATGATGGCCCAGTATATTTTTTTATCTTCGACCAGCAAGAGGAGCAGATTGGTGAATGGATGTATATATCGGTTGTGCTTTCGCATAGTGGACATTTAGAAGGATAAAAGATGTTCAAAAGGCGTGAAATCAAGGCATGTTGATGGCTAAGGATGTTCCGCATTTGCCGCATTTAGGACCTAAGGATAGTTTCTCGGTCAGCACCTTATTCTTAACCCCACAGTTTGTGCAGGAGATTATCTGGAATTCTGGAGGGGTGATTTTTTCTGCATCTGGTTTTATTTCTCCAGTAAAAGACTTTGCAAAATTTATATATGCGGCGTCTTTTTCTGTTAGTTCTATACCCATGCCATTTTTAATAGATATAGGTGTCTTTATGGTTCTTCTTACAACTCCTCTTAAGAAGGACTTATTGCCATCAGGTAAGACAAGCTCTATCTTGAGCGTAGTCCCCGGTGCATAACCGCGGTTGGTCCTTATAAACAAGCCGTTTTCTGAAAGGTTGCTTAATATACCTGTATAACTTATAGCATCTTCTGTGGTAAACTTGACTTCAAGCCGTTTAGTATACCGAGCAGCTTTTCGATCTCTTTGAGTTCCCATTAAAAGATATTTCGAACCTGAATAAGTTCGTTTCTCCTCTGGCCTGTTGAGATTAACTGTGCCTTAATCCCCAGCAGCTTTTCGATCTTTTTAATATAAAGCCTTGCCGCCTTTGGAAGCCTCTCAAATTCTTTTATGTTTGCTGTATTTTCTTTCCAGCCCTGCACCTCTTCGTAAACAGGCTCACACTCTTCAAAAATATTAACCTCTTTTGGAAATTCTTCATAAATCTTACCTTTATGTTTATAAGCAGTACATATCTTTATTATATCTATGCCATCGAGGATATCAAGCTTAGTTATTACAATTCCTGTAAATCCATTTATCCTTGCTGAGTGTCTGAGCACAACCATGTCCAACCATCCGCATCTTCTCGGTCTGCCTGTTGTTGCGCCATATTCGCCGCCCTTTTCCCTGAGTTTTTCTCCGAGGGAGTCTTTTATCTCTGTTGGGAAAGGTCCTCCGCCTACCCTTGTTGTGTAAGCCTTTACAACCCCTAAAACCTTTGATATCTTTGTTGGCCCTACGCCAAGTCCTATGCAGGCGCCTCCTGCAATTGGATTTGATGAGGTTACATATGGATAAGACCCATGATCAACATCAAGGAGGGTTCCCTGTGCTCCTTCAAATAATACACTCTTTTTTTCAGAGATCATCCTGTTTATTATTATATCTGTATCAGCGATATATTCAGAAATTTTCTCAGCATAACTCATATATTCTTTGTATATATCTTCGAGATCAAATATTGGAGCTTTATAAAGATTTTCGAGCAGAAAATTAATCTCAAAGAGATGTGCCTTTAATTTTTCCTTAAAAACATCAGGGGTGAGCAGGTCTGCAACCCTTATGCCTGTCCTTGCCATCTTATCAACATAAGCTGGCCCTATCCCGCGTCCTGTTGTACCAATCTTTTTTGAACCCATCAATTTCTCTTTCTCTCTGTCTATTGCCATATGGTAAGGCATTATTAGATGGGCATTTTTACTAAGAAGAAGATTTTTCCCGACTTTAACTCCCCTTTGCTTGAGTCCGTTTATTTCTTTGATAAGCGCAGCAGGGTCAACTACAACACCATTCCCTATAATGCATATCTTGCCTTTGTAGAGTATCCCTGAAGGAATCAGGTGGAGTATGAATTTCTCATTGTTGATTACGACTGTATGTCCTGCATTGTGGCCCCCCTGATATCTTGCAACAACATCTGCCTTTTTAGAAAGGAAGTCAACTATTTTGCCTTTGCCTTCGTCTCCCCACTGCGAACCTACTACAATAACATTGGGCATTTTAAACCTCGCCTTAAAGAGTTATCTTTTTAACGGAGAGGATATTTGGAAGTCTTTTTATCTCCTGTATAATCTGAGGCGTAGCAGGTGAATCTATGGTCACAACTGAAATCGCTCTACCACCCATTGCCTCTCTTCCAAAGTGCATCCTCGCAATATTGATATTGTTTTTGCTTAGAAGTGTTCCAATATTTCCTATAACCCCAGGTTTATCATTGTTGTACATAAATAGGAGCTCACCATCAGGCACAATTTCGACTTTGAAGTTGTCAATAGCTATAATGCGGGGGTCTTTCTTGCTGAAGAGTGTGCCTGCAAGATAACTTTCTCTGTCTTTTGTCGTTAATCTTAAAGCTATCATGCTCTGATAATCGCCTGCATCAGCACTCTTTGTTTCTTTAACCTCAATGCCCCGTTCCTTTGCTATAAAAGGTGCGTTTACAAAGTTTACGGTTTCCTCAAGGATAGGCGATAAAAATCCTTTTAGAGCAGCTATTGTAACAGGAGCAGTATTAATTTCGATTGCCTCTCCTTTGTATTCGATTGCAAATTCCGTAATACCTCCCTCAAACGCCTGAGCAGCAAAACCTCCGAGTTTTTCAGCAAGGTTTATATATGGCTGAAGCCTTGCTATCTGCTCTGAAGGTATGGATGGGAAGTTGACAGCATTTTTTATTATCCCATGAACAAGATAATCTACTACTTGTTCTGCAACAGCAATCGCGACATTTTCCTGCGCTTCCATTGTTGAAGCGCCGAGATGAGGAGTAGCTATTACATTGTCGAGTGTAAGAAGCGGGTTATTTTCAGGTGGTTCCTGTTCAAAAACATCGAGCGCAACACCTGCGACCTTACCTTCAACAATCGCATCATAAATATCTTTTTCGTTAATGATACCCCCTCTCGCACAGTTTATTATCCTGACCCCGGACTTCATCATCTTAATAGTTTCTTTATTTATCAGGTTTCTGGTCTCTGGTGTCAGGGGCGTATGTATTGTGATAAAGTCAGAACGTCTGAATAATTCTGGAAGGTCAACCTTCTCAACACCCATCTCATTTGCCTTTGCTTCATTTAAGAAAGGGTCATATGCTATTACATTCATAGAAAATGCCTGCATCCTCTTTGCGACCTGACTGCCTATATTTCCTATCCCAACGATACCGAGTGTCTTGTTAAAAAGCTCAACACCCATGAACTTCTTTTTTTCCCACCTGCCAGCCTTCATTGACATTGTTGCCTGTGGGACCTGACGCGCGAGTGAAACCATAAGGGCGATTGTATGTTCTGCTGTTGTAATTGTATTACTGCCAGGTGTGTTCATTACAACAATACCCTTTTTTGTGGCTGCTACTTTATCAACATTATCAAGTCCAGAGCCTGCCCGTCCAATAACCTTCAGGTTTTTAGCAGCTTCTATTGTCTCCGATGTAACTTTTGTTGCGGACCTTATTATTAGCCCGTAATAATCACCAATGCATGCATTCAGTTTATCCGGACCCATGCCTGTCTTTATATCTACCTCAAGACCTGCATTTTTGAGTATCTCAATGCACCTTGATGAAATATTATCGCTGATAAGAACCTTCATTTTTCTCCTAATCCATTAATAATTCCTCGGCAATTGCAATACCTGTACCGAGTTTTATCGGATGTCCCATTCCTTTAAGCACCATCTCAATTCCTGCAATTGCAGTTATAACATCAAACCTGTCTGCGTATCCCAGATGTGCAATCCTGAATATTTTTCCTTTTGCCTTATCCTGCCCACCTGCCGCAGTGATGCCATATTTTTCTCTGAGGTTCTTATATACTGCCTGACCATCTATTCCGGCAGGGGTCATAACTGCTGTTACAGAATTCGAGGGAGATTCCTTTGGATAAAGTTCCAGTCCAAGCGCCTGAACAGCCTTTCTTGTGGCATCTGCAAGTCTTTCATGCCTTTTAAAAACATTCTCCAGCCCTTCAGCCTGAAGCATCTTGAGGCTTTCGTTAAGCCCTATGATTAGCGTAACCGGGGATGTGAAGTTAGTCTGATTCTTTGCAAGATTTTCACGCTCTTTCTTAAAATTAAAGTAAAACCTGGGCAGTTTTGATATCTCTGCCTTTGCCCATGCCTTTTCACTTACACTGACGAATGCAATACCCGGCGGCAACATTGCGCCTTTTTGCGACCCTCCTACCATTACGTCAATCCCCCATTCATCTGTCCTCAGGTCATGGGCAACAAGGGCACTGATGGCATCAACTATAAATAATGTATCATCATATTTTTTTACAATAGATCCAATGGCTTTTATGTCATGATACACACCTGTTGAGGTTTCTGATGCCTGCACAAACACACCTTTTATATCTTTGTTCTTTTTCAGCCTATCTTCTACTGTTTCAGGTTTAACAGCATAACCCCACTCAACTATGATTTCATCAACATTCAGGCTATATGCCTTGCATATCTTTGTCCATCTTTCACCAAATTTCCCGCCATTTATAACAAGAACCCTGTCGCCCTGATTAAAAAAATTATTTACCGTACCAACCATTCCGCCCGTACCTGTTGAACACAAGATAAGCACATCATTTTTTGTTTGGTATAACCACTGGAGACCCTTTTTTGCTGAATCGAGTACAGGCAGGAAATCAGGAGAGCGGTGGTGGATTATGGGTGCTGCCATTGCAAGCAATACATTTGAGGGGACAGGCGTAGGCCCTGGGGCTAATAAATATCGTTTTAGCATTAGAATCCTCCTGAAATTTTGCTTCCAAATGATCCCAGACTTTGAAAATTAGCACAATATAGGATATTTGGTCAAGGATAGCTACTTTACAATAAGTAAAAATGCTGATTATAATTAAATTAGATTAACTTATGAAAAAGAAAATAATCAATAGCATAATAATTCTATCTCTGGTATTTCTACTGGGTGGACTGACATTTTATTATCTAAGCAAAACAATAGGAAATCAGGTATATACACCACGTATTGCTGCACCAAATGTCCCTCGCCAGATAATGGAGACAAGCAGGGCATTTTCAGAGATTGTAAGTACTGTTTCACCTGCGGTAGTAAACATATCAACAACAAAGATTATAAATAGAGATGCAAACCTTGAAGACCCTCTATTCGAATTTTTTGACCCTTTCCGCGAATTTGACATCCCTGAAAAAAGGAAAGAGCAGAGTCTGGGATCCGGAGTTATTGTTTCACCGGATGGATACATAGTCACAAACAATCATGTAGTTGAGGAAGGGAAAGATATAAAAGTAACTTTGCTTGACAGAAGCTCATTCAAAGGAAAGATAGTGGGTACTGATCCAAAAACAGACATTGCCATACTAAAAATAGATGCAAATAGTCTTCCAATGCTTAAGTGGGGCGACTCCGAGAAACTACAGGTTGGAGAATTTGTCCTTGCAATAGGCAATCCCTACGGACTAAGCCACACTGTCACAATGGGAATAATCAGTGCTGTGGGCAGGGCAAATGTAGGCATTGCTGACTACGAGGATTTTATTCAGACTGATGCTGCCATAAATCCGGGAAATTCAGGCGGACCTCTTGTAAACATAAAAGGAGAACTTATCGGTATAAATACAGCAATATTCTCCAGAACAGGGGGATATCAAGGCATAGGGTTTGCTGTACCCAGCAACATGGTTCGCCTTGTCATGGAACAGCTTGTTCAAAGTGGAAAAGTTACCCGGGGATGGGTTGGAGTTACTATTCAGGATCTTACACCTGAGCTTTCCCATAAATTCGGGTTTAAAAAAGCAGGGGGGGCAATTGTTAGTGATGTCGCAAAAGGAAGCCCTGCGTGGGAAGCCGGAATTAGGAAGGATGATATAGTCGTTGAGTTTAATGGGAAAGAAGTGAAAGATGTAAGTAATCTGCGGAATATGGTTGCCCAGAGCAAGATAGGGGTCAAGATTCCAATAAAGATATTCCGTTCGGGAAAGGAGTATACACTAAAGGCATTAGTTGTTGAATATCCAAGAGACGCTGCAGCAGATGTGCCCCATCAGTTACCAGCTAATACAGATGCAGAAGCACTTGCAGGTCTTACAGTTAAAGATCTGACAAAAGAAATTATAAGACAGTTAGGTTTAAATAAGGATGAGAAAGGGGTTATTGTATTAAAAGTAAAACCCGGTAGTCCGGCAGACGAAGCTGAGGTTAAAAAAGGCGATATTATAAAGGAAATAGAGAGAAAAGTGATAAATAGTACAAAGGAATTTTATGAGGTTGCCTCAAACATGAAAAACAATGAAGCAGTTCTTCTCTTTATAGATAGGGGCGGTAAGAAGTTTTATGTTGTACTCAAGGCGTTTTAGATAATGAACAGACAGCGGTTAGCGGATAAGCAATTAGACGTGGACATACCTGTCCAGAAATTGAAAATTAAATATCTAACAGAAAGGAGGTGGGAAAATGGTTTTTATCATAAGATTTATCATTTTTTTACTTTTTATATTTTTAGGATTTAGCATTGGCATTAAATATAACCTCGGGATAAATGGTGCCCTCATCGGAGGTTGTTTGGGTCTGCTCGCTATTGCCGGAGAGTTAATCTTCAAAAAGATCGAGATGGGAACAATTATCGGTGGGATTTTAGGAATTTCATGTGGACTTCTATTTGCCTATCTTCTAATGATACCCTTAAAACCTTTACTCGATGATGGTGCAGAAATTATGTACTGGGGGTTAATGGCAATATTTGGCTACGGAGGACTTCTTCTCGGCATTAGCAAGGGCAAGGGAATTTCGATTGCATATATCTCCAGGCTTTTCAGAGGGCAGACTTTAGAAGAAAATCTTAAGATTCTCGATACAAGCGTAATAATAGATGGCCGTATTGCAGATGTCTGTGAAACAGGATTCCTCGAAGGAGTTTTTATACTGCCCCAGTTTATACTTCAGGAATTGCAGCATATAGCAGACTCTGCTGACCCTATGAAGCGAGCGAGGGGAAGAAGAGGGCTGGATATACTTCATAAAATGCAGAAGATGCCGAGTTTAACTATAAAGATAGTTGATGAGGAGTTACCCGGGATAAAAGAGGTAGATGCAAAACTTGTTGCTCTGGCGAAGATTTTAAATGCAAAGGTTATAACAAACGATTTTAATCTGAATAAGGTTGCGCAACTTCAGGGGGTTTCTGTCCTTAACATAAATGAACTGACAAATTCTTTAAAACCCGTTGTATTACCAGGCGAAAATATGCGGGTATTTATACTTAAAGAGGGAAAAGAATATAACCAGGGAGTTGCATATCTTGATGATGGCACTATGGTTGTTGTAGAAAATGCGAGGAGAGTTATAGGCAAAAATGCAGATGTGGTCGTGACGAGTGTATTACAGACAACAGCAGGCAGGATGATATTTTCCAGGTTAAAAGAGGAATACGAAAGGGAAGAAGTTAGGGTAGCCAAGTAGTTGACGAAAGGGCATTATAGGTAAACAATGATTGTTGCAGTTGTACCAGCAGCAGGTATAGGGAAACGGTTTGGCTCTGGAGCAAATAAGCCATTTTTACATCTCTGCGGAAAGCCACTTATTATCTGGTCACTTGAGACACTGCATTCTGTCAATGCTGTAAGAGAGATAATCCCTGTTCTTAAAGAAGAGGATATGGAACAGGGCAGGAAGATTTTTGAGAGTTATGGTTTTTCAAAAATAAAGAGGATATCCCCCGGCGGGAAAGAAAGGCAGGACTCAGTTTATAATGGACTCAAGCTCGTCGAAGATAAAGATTGTATGGTGATCATACACGATGGCGTGAGACCCTTAATTGGGAAGGATTTAGTCGAAAAGTTAATAGATGAATTGAAGGATTTTGATGGTGCTGTATTATCTGTCCCTGTGAAGGATACCATTAAAGAGGCAGAAGATGAGATAGTAAAAAAGACATTGAAAAGAGATTCTCTATGGGCTATACAAACACCGCAGATTTTTTCTTTTAGAACTATTTCAGGTGCATATGAGAAGGCTATAGAAGAGGGGTTTTACGCGACAGATGATGCAGCACTTGTGGAAAAATACGGGGGGAATATTAAGATAGTAATGGGGTCATACAGAAATATTAAAATTACTACTCCCGAAGATATGGCTATTGCAGAGTTCCTTTTGACAAAGAAATGAGAATAGGCATTGGTTATGACTCGCACAGATTAGTTGAGGGCAGAAAACTAATAATTGGCGGCGTTAATATCCCGTTTGCAAAGGGACTTGCAGGACACTCTGACGCTGATGTTCTGTGCCATGCGATTATAGATTCTGTCATTGGCGCACTTGGACTTGGAGATATAGGAAAACATTTTCCTGACTCAGACCCAATGTGGAAGGACGCATCAAGCGTAAAACTTCTGAAATATATTATTGAGATCACAAAAGCCAATGGATACAGGATTACATGGATAGATACAACTATAATGGCTGAATTGCCAATGCTTTCTCCATATATTGAAGCTATGAAAGAATCGCTATCACGGGCAGGAATTCCCTCAGGGGCAATTAATATCAAAGCCAAAACTAATGAGGGCATGGGGTTTATCGGCAGGGGTGAAGGTGTTGCAGCATTCGCTGCGTGTCTGCTCGAGCGACTTACTTAATCAAAAACTTTCTTACATCCCCAACCCTTAATGTAATCTTATTGGAGTCGAGGTATTCGAGGAAAGGAAGGGCATACTTCCTTGATGTTTTCAGGGCATCTCTGAACTCTGCTACTGTCATTTCGGTTTTTCTGCTGAAAAAGTCCTTAAGAATTTCGATCAGCCTTTTATATATTGAAGATGTTACATAAAGTGAATCATTTATCCTCACAAGCTTGCCTTCTTTTGCCATTAACTTTACGATATCCACAAGATGCTTCTGCTCCAGTTTTAAAGCCTGAGAGAGTTCCTCTGTTGTTAAAGGCTGAAACCCTCCTTTTTCGAGAAGCTCTGATATAGTAATCTTTAATTTTTCGTCTCCCTGTGACAGGGCTATATTGAAAGTTGCAAGCCTGACTATCTCTTTCTCGATTATAATATCTTTAATAGAGGCAATAAGCTTATCAAAGACTTTGGGATCAATATTGAATCCTGCCCTGAGTTCTTCTTTCAGCATTCCTTGCTTTAATGGATTTCTTTTATGGAAATCTTTCAGGCTCTTTTTAACAGTCTCCTTAAAAGAATTAAAAGCCTCACTATGTAGCAACATATCTTCGAATTGAAACAGAATGCCGTTATTTTTTGATGCATTTATTGTATTCTTTATAGATGGAATCTCTGCATTAATCCATCCCTCAATTAAGGAAATCTTCATGCCTTGTATACTATATTTTTTTACTTTTGTTGCGATCTTTTCAGATAGAGTTCCTGATTCAAATATCTTTAAATCATCAAGTCCTTCCTTAAGAGATCTTCTGTGCGAATATGGATCAAGAACCTCTCCTCCACCAATCGTCTCTAATGGAGAGAATCTTCTTATTATGTACCTGTCTCCAGACATTGCGATAACAGGTTCCCGAAGCCTTATCTGGCAATAAGAGCTTTCTCCTGCTTTTAGTTCATTTCTGCCATAAAGGATTATCCTCGCTATGGTTTCGGATGTGCCTGTATGGAAATGAACCAGACTTTTATTTTTCAAAGTGGGCGCATCTAAAAGCATCTCAACGCTTCCGTCAATCATTTTTGCCGGAAGTAATCTTTCAGGCGTAACAACTGAATCCCCCCTTTTTAATTCTTCCTTTTCAACCCCCTGAAGGTTTATTGCTACCCGCTGTCCAGCATATGCTGTTTGTATTGGTTTGCCATGGCTATGAAGACCTCTGACCTTACTTTTAATATTGCTCGGAAGTATTTCTACAGGATTATCTAAAGAAATATTTCCGGCTATGGCAGTTCCTGTAACAACTGTCCCGAACCCCTTTAATGTAAAAACTCTATCTATGGGAAGCCTGAAAAGACCCTTTGTTGGTTTTGGTTCAACCTTTAATGCCACCTGTTTAATCTTTTCTTTAAGCAGATCAATATTGAACATCGTCTTTGCTGAGACAGGCACTATTTCCGCGCCTTCAAGGAATGTGCCTTTCACAAAGTTTTTGACCTCTCCCTCTACAAGTTCAAGCCAGTCTTTTTCTACAAGGTCTGCCTTTGTGATCGCAATCAGACCAGACTTTATCTTTAAAAGATTGCAGATATGCAAATGTTCACGGCTCTGGGGCATTATTCCTTCGTCAGCAGCAATAACAAGGAGTACGAGGTCTATGCCGCCTGCGCCTGCAAGCATATTTTTAATGAGCCTTTCATGTCCCGGTACATCCACAATCCCAACTGTTACACCATCAGGATAGCAAAGGTCTGCGAATCCGAGATCAATGGTTATCCCTCGCTCTTTTTCTTCCTTAAGCCTGTCAGGGTCTATACCTGTTAGAGCTTTTACAATCGCACTCTTGCCATGGTCAATATGGCCTGCTGTTCCGAGTATTACATAATGCATATAAAATAATTTATTCCCCTCTTTAGAAAAGAGGGGATTTAACTAATATTCACATAGTAATCTGCCAGCTTTAAGGATAACCTCTTTGCTGCTATCTTTATGAATTAAAGTTACTGTTGGCTTAAAAAACACAAAGTCCTGATGGAAAGGTGTTTTTACATTCCCTCCGAATGAACTATTGTCGCCGAGTGCAATGTGTATTGTGCCAAATATCTTCTCTGATTCAAGAATATTGTCAGGCCTTTTTGCTGCCTCATTAGTGCCGATACCAAGTTCTGCAATATTTCCATTTTCTTTTCGTTCAGAAAGCTTCATCCTGAGATAATCAGCATATTTATCCTCACCCGATATATCAAGAACATAACCATTCTTAACGGTGAGTATTATTGGAGATTCAAACCGTCTCATTGGTCCCCATTCGAGAACGAGTCTGCCATTGGCAGTTTTTTCGACTGGTGCGAGAAAGACTTCACCTGCTGGAAGATTACCAAAGGATCCTTTTCTTGTGAGTATTCCTGTGTCGGATAACGCCTTTCTCCCCTTTTTTGAGAACGAGATAGATGTGCCATTAGGGGTCTTTATCTTTATAAATTCAGCCATATTTACTACCTTTGCTATTTCTCTCGTCCTCTTTGCGAGCGTTTTCCAGTCAACATTCATTGCACCTTCGAGCATGGAGATCTCAAAAATGGGCATACTTGCATATCTGCAGCCACAGATTCTCGTTAAAAAATCCCTGAATCTTGTATGGCTTGTAGAATAGTTTGCAAGTGCAATCACACAATTTACTGCGTCATTTTTATATCTTCTGATAATCTCTTCTGCCTTTTTAATATCTTTGTCTTTTGCGATTTTTTTTAGAATGGGGGAGAAGATTTGCTCCCTCCTTAAACCCTCTATAGCCTTTTTGCCAAATGCAATGTCCCAGAGTTTCGAAGGAGGCTCTTCACCATGACTGCCTGTAGCAGTATATTCAAAAAATATAACTGATTTACAGAAATTTTTGCCTGTCTCGGCTGTGAGTAAAGAGATATCCCTGAGCCTTAATCTACGTTCCCTCTCTGATTCAGATATATCTTTTTTTTCTGATATCCTGTCATTAAAAACAAGAACCCTCTCATATTGTTTCACTCCGAGATTAACCCTGAAGATATCTCTTAAAGCGTTTAACATTTATCTGAATAAAAATTCCATTTGAGCGAGGCGTTCCCCTGGAAATTTTATAGGGTAGTCAGTGTCGAAACATGCAGTACAGAAATTATGAGGATTCGGGACTATCTTTTTGAGTCCTTCGAGGCTTAAATAAGCTAAGGAATCTGCGGTCACATATTTTCTAATCTCTTCAATAAGATGGGAAGATGCTATAAGCTCCCGTCTTGTGGGGGTGTCTATGCCATAGTAGCATGGACCTACAGTAGGTGGAGAGCTTATCTTGAGATGCACCTCTTTTGCACCACCGCCTTCTCTCAGCATCTTGACAATCTTTTTGCTTGTTGTACCCCTGACTATCGAGTCGTCTATAACAATTATTTTTTTGCCCTCAAGCAATTTTCTCACAGGGTTAAGTTTTATCTTTACCCCAAAATGTCTTATACTGTGTTTTGGCTCTATAAATGTTCTTCCAATATAGTGGTTTCTTATGAGTCCGAAATCAAAAGGAATTTTACTGACTTCTGAATAGCCAATGGCCGCAGGAACACCCGAGTCTGGCACAGGTATTACAATGTCTGCCTCTGTAGTTGACTCTCTTGCGAGTTGCCTTCCAAACTCTTTTCTCATCTCATTAACATTCAATCCGCCAAAGATATTACTGTCAGGCCTCGAAAAATAAATGAGTTCAAATACACAAAAGGCTTTTCTTTGACAATTGAATGCCCTGATAGATTTGATGCCGTTTTCATTTATTATTATTAATTCTCCTGGTTCAATATCCCTTATATAAGTTGCACCTATAAGATCAAAGGCACAGGTTTCCGAAGCTATAACATATGAACCATTCTTTTCACCGAGACTGAGGGGCCTTACCCCATAAGGATCTCTTACTGCAATAAGCTCTTTTTCTCGCATTATAATCAGACTGAAAGACCCGTTTACTTGTTTAAGGGCATGTATGACCCTTTCATAAAAGTCATATCCCTTTGCGTGGGCTATGAGATGAACTATCACCTCACTGTCTGAAGATGACTGAAATATTGCACCTTCTGCCTCGAGCGAAGACCTTAGGTCTACTGCGTCAACGAGGTTCCCATTATGTGCTACTGCAAGCGAGCCGAGGGCAAAATTCACAACTATCGGTTGCACATTTTTTAACACGCTGCTTCCGGCTGTAGAGTAGCGGGTATGCCCTATTGCTATATAGCCAGGAAGCCTTCGCAACCTTTTTTCAGTAAAGATATCTGCAACGAGTCCCATTGATTTTTCGAGAAAGAGTTGTTTTCCATCAGATGAGCATATGCCCGCACCCTCCTGTCCCCTATGCTGAAGGGCATATAATCCGAGGTATGTTAGATTTGCTGCCTCAGGGTGCCCATATATCCCAACTATTCCACATTCTTCATGAATGTCATAGAGCATGTTGTATTTTAACATATGCTGCATGTTTAACCGCTACCCCTGATTATTTATTGAAGATAGTAACATAACAGTAGTGTTGATTTGCATTTATTCTGGCGGCGCTTCGCCGCCCTAAGCCTTTTCCGCGCCAACGCCACGCATAACCAGACGCAAAAAGCGGAGCGAATCGCAGCTTTTTGCGGTCCGAGTTTATGCGATTGATAGTCATTAAGGCATTCTTGATACCGCAATGCGGTAATATTTAATACCCAAAAATTTATAAAGGAGGCCGTGTATGACATTTTACACCAAACAGCACAAATTTTATTGTGGAATTGATTTGCATGCAAAGAGCATGTATCTTTGCATCCTCAATCAGGAAGGAGAGATAGTGCTTCACAGAAACATTAAAACAGACTCTAAGGTGTTTTTGAAAACCATTGAACCCTATAGGGAAGATATTGTTGTTGCAGTTGAGTGTATGTTCGTATGGTACTGGGTCGCAGACCTTTGTAGTCAGGAGAATATTCCTGGTCATGCTTTATATATGAAAGCCATTCATGGAGGAAAGGCCAAAAACGATAAATCGGAAGAAATATACTGTTCCGCTATTGAGACTATCGAACATCAATAAGTGTTTGGTGTCCCGAATGCTTTCGGGAACGCCGTAATGGAAATTAAGTCAGAGATGAATGCAGTCTTTAAAAAAATAAGGAAACGGAATTTTATTTTTTATTCCGATCAGTATCGTTTTTTCTCTTGACACGGGGAGGCATTATAAGTGTTATGGGTCCTCTATTTTTCTCTATTTTGCAGTATTGCGTTCACAACCTGAGGATTGCGCGCACAATGAAAAAGTCCGAACACAGTAATCTGATCTTCTTCTACCATAAAATAAATGGCGTATGGAAATCGTCTGAGTAAACGTCGCCGAAACTCTCGGTAAACTTTGGGGTAAAGCAAGGGATTCCATGAAATTTCATTTGCAGAGGAATAGAACATCCAAAGAAATTCTTCCCCGAGACCTTCGGATTTTGTTTCATACCAACTATAGCCATTAATGGCATCTCCTTCAACTTCAGGAAGAAACCGTAGGGTATATGTCATTTCCTTGATTTTATTCTTTTCTGAAGTTCATCAAGAGATAAAAGTTCTCCGGGCATAGCTTTATATCTTGCCAGTCTTTTGTCAAGCTCTGTCAGATGGCTTTGGGGGACGGGAATAGCAGATTCATCAGAAGAAATGCTATCCCACAGATCCTCGACTAGAAGGATCTTTTCCGGTATGCTTAGCTTTTCAATTTGTGGAATGTCCTTTACACGCATAGCTTTGCTCCTTTCCTATAACTGATTTATCTAATGATAACATTTTTATCTTTGTTTATTCCCATGACATGGCTAATACGATGGGGTAAATAATCTGATGTAAAAAAACGTACACACTATTCCAAGTCGGGCCAAGTTGTTGTTATTGATTCGCCTTGTTTATCCAAGCCAGTCCCATTGTGGTCAAACTTTCTACTGAATGATCCCCCTCTTGTATCGCTTCGATGTCGAAACTATGGATAGTCGGATCAATTCCTGTCATTGCCTTTACCCTGTACATTGTTCCTATTTCTTCTTCCATTGCTTCTTTTGTCTCCCAAAGATAGATGCCGCCGAATTGTCCTGTCTCGCTATTTGAATACCATACCTTTTGGACAAGACCTTTTTTGCCTTTATATCTTTTCCATGATTCATCAGCAATATATTGTCTCAATTGTTCAAATATCGCCTTTGGCTTTTGTGAGAGGTCCCAGTTTAGAATCAGCGCATACATTTTCTTGTTCATTTATTTTGTCCCCATAACGAGTCTGTAGAAAAAGTCTAAAATAAGCATTTTTGTGTTTTATAACTTACTGTTTTTATTGAATAATATTTTTCACAAAATTTTAACAATGGACTTTTTCTACAGGTTCAACGAACAACCTGTGCGGTGGCAGAACGCCATCCGCACAAGTGAATTGTTAAAATCAGCTATTGTCAGCTTGCCTTTTCAAGACGTTCTGCAACCCAGACTTTGATTATGGATTGTCGGGGCACACATAGTCGCCTTGCTTCTTTATCTAATAACTGAATCATCCATAAAGGGAAATCTACATTTACTCTTTTCTGTTTATGTTCGGGTCTTCTGATTTTTGATAAATCGAGATATTTGGAAATATCCTCGCCTTCGTCAAATCTCTTGTCAATTTCTTTAGCCTTGATAGCCTTCATATATATCAACATCCTCTTTTCTCGACCTACGCACTGAAATAATTCTTGTCTTGCTGCTCCTGTAAGTTATAATTCCGGACCAATATTTTTCTGAAATTTTGCCTTGCTAAGCGTTCTCAGTTGCTTCTTACAATTATATATGGCGATATTATAAGCCTTTTGGGACTTTTTCTACAGGTTCAACGCCGGGCATCAGCCGCGTGCTGCTTTTGCGCGTCGGCTGGAACGCTTTGATAGACCAATTGTTTGTTGTGCCACTTTCATTAAGCTGCGTAAAGCTTCATTGACCGAGGCATCATCAGGAAATACTGCTGCTACATCGGGACTGAGAAGAACGAGATTTGTTCCCTTTTTGTATTCTTCGAAATATTTGCCCCTTATTCCTTTACCTAAATCTTCTCGTTTGTACTCTTTACGCATTTCTTCATGTTTAATCGTTTTCATATATTTTCCTCTCTTGTTTTGTTGCGCGCCGTGCGCTTATTATCCTTGTTTTTCCATGCCGTTCTGTATGAACGACGACCAATAAACGGTTTATCCTGGAATAGCCAAAAGTCAGAAATCTTTACTCATGTATCGAATGATCGGGATCATTAAAGGTAATTGCCAGTGGATCAGCAAATATTGTTGACGCCTCATGGAAAGAGATACCATGCTTTTTCAGGTTAGCATTTGATTTAGCTGGATCCCATTCAAAATCCATGTTTCATTATATCATCTTTTATGGGTCTAACGCTGCGAATGAGGAGTGCCCGAAGGGCGTCTGTTCGATTCGCTTGTTGGCGCAATGATTTATAATTATTAAGCATTTTATAAGCGAATCGATTGCTCATCCGCCTCGTTGTTGAGGGTTCGAAGCACCCTCAACAACGACCTAAATCATCGGTGGCTGTGAGCCATCCGATGGATTGATTGGTTAGGCAATCTTTTGATGTTTTGCAGCATACAAATCTATTAACCGTCGAATCATTTTCTGGTACGAGGTATGATACCGCTGAGCCTCTTTTTTGAAAAACTCAATACTCGATTTGTTCAATGCAATAGTTACCTTGACATTTTCCTCTTTTAATACCAGTTTGTCAGGCGAAGGAAGAAAGTCGTTAATTACCTTCAGCTTGCCCATTGGCTCATCTGTATATTTTATTCTGCTTTTCATATATTTTCCTCCCTTTTCTCCAATATCCCGCACCATAGATGCGGATTACATCACCTCTATAAGTAAACCTTACAGTTATTATGCCTTCACCGACTTTACCAATACAGCAAAATCTTTCTTCTTCAGAACTATGACTAATATCTTCAACAATAATACGCTGAGGGTCAAGAAAAGCATATTGAGCTAATGAAAAAGAAACATTGTGTTTGCGCTGATTTTCTTTGTCCTTATCCTCGTCCCATTCAAAACGAGTTTTCATCATGAAGATAATATACTATAAATATGGCAAAATAGCAATATAAAAATATGGGTATTAATAAAGATTGGTTTATGCAAGAAACAAGACCTGACCCCCATGACATGACCACTCGTGCGAATGAAGCGGAGCGGAATGAGCATCGGTGTTGAGCGATTTGTTGGGCGGTAATTACATTCTTCTTCTTTGATAGTATTTATAGACTACATAACCAGCCGCATAGAGAAGCTACTTGGTCAGCGTTGGTCAAATTAGCAGCATTGCTCAATGTGCCGTCTTCCAACTGATGCCAAATTTCCTCTGCCATGCTGTTTTCAATTGCCGCACCCACAAAAAATGTATGTAGTGAAAGTTTATGAGCAGATCAGAAAACGCTTTGCGTATACGGGCTAAAGATGTCCTTGCTGTTTTCCAGTGTTCATCTGCTCCAGCCGGATCAATACCGCCTTTGAGTTCGCCAATTGCAATATAACGAGACGGATCAGTAAATGCCGAATTCAGCTCTTGCGGACTGCAATTAAGAAGACACAAATCTATGTTTTTCCCAATGAAAGGGATTGTGCGATTATAAATCATAGTTCGATTCCTTCCCTTTATTGACCAGCTAAGTGTTGTGAGATAGAGTTCTATATCGGCATCATCATCTTTTCCCGCAATCCATTCTTTACTGTCAGAGTGAAGCCATTGATAAGATATTTTTGCAAGGGCAAGGTTGGCAAGCGTTGCACGCGTAAGTTTGCGCTCCCCCATGACGCCGCCTATGTTTCTCATTGATCCGCCCAGTGTATCGCCTCTTGTAAGCAAAAATCTGAAAACCAACTCTTCAACAAATGCAGGACCTGCAGGTTCAAGGTATTTCGCTATCAAGCCTTGTATTGCCTCGATCTTATCTTGAGGCAAAAGATATTTCATTGCTTTATCTGACACTCCCGATGCCGTCAGTAAGGCAGGTTGGATGCTCTCGATACCAAGCAAATCCGCCGGGTTTTTCGCCTGAGATGCCGCCGCTTTCAGAGATCGCGCTTGCTCTACAAAAGGAGTGGCTCTGCGGTTTTTTTCAAGAGCCAACGCAACAAAACCTGCCCTGATTTCTTCATAGGTGGTCACAAGATCGGAGCTACCGGAAAGATGTTTGCGATGCGGTTTATTTATCGCCACTATATTTTTCTCCAGACATAAACGCATTTTCTTAACGGATCACGACCATGTTTTCCCATTTGCTGGCTGCTGTTACCTTTGCCGTTCGGCAAAACAAGTATGTTTTCAACATGGAATCCTAATTTTTCAGCAATGTTCGATAAAATCATGTCTACCGAAATACTTGCACCTGCATATCGAACATTGTCATTTACCATAAATAAGGGTGCCTTTGATTTTAAAACACGCTCACATTCAGCAATAATACAGGCCATTTCATAAAAATAGCCACGAACCATTCTGGGTATACCGTTATTGTTTAAACGCCCTTCAGCTTTTTCCTTGTCAAGATAACTCAAAATGGCTTGTAATAATTCCTGTCCATCTGCTGCTAATATGGCGTTTGTCCATTTCGGATTAATTTTTAATAAATCTTTAGCCCTATTTTCAACTGTGCAACTTAACATTTCCTGCCTAAGTCTGCTTAACTCATCTTCTCCTGTTCCGAGTAATGCCAATTCAAGGGCATATGTTCGCGTATAGTCATAACGATTGCAATAAGGTGGGGATGTCACGACAGCATCATACGAGTTCTCATGAAGAGATGGCATAATGTCAAGGCAAGAGCCATTAAATAGGCTAATATTCCCCTGCAAACCTCTCGATGAGAAAAGGTCTCTGCAATCCTTATCAGTAATCAAATCATGGTAAATTTCATGCAGCTTGCCACATATTGCTTTATCAAAATCGAGAATTTCTCCTTTATCAAAAGGCTTTGTTCCTTGTCTGCGACCTGATCGGTAATCCCAGCGAAGATATTGTCCATCTTTACGTGTAAAGCTAATGGACTCAAGGATACACAATAAGGAAAAACGTAATACCGATTGAACTCGATCGTTTTCTTCTTGCCATGCACCCATGTATAACTCAATTAAGTCACGAGTTCTTTCTGGATATGCGCCTTGCGTGATACGTAACGACGAGAGTGGGACTTTTACGCGTGAGCGATGCCATGGATATTCTAAAGCCCAACGATTTATGGTATTGAAATCATCTTTTGTGAACTCTGCCTCTAAGTTTTTTCTGGTAAGAATAATCTGTTGCCCGACAGGCAACAATTCAATGCCGTCAGCATCAAGTGCGAAATCGCTTGCTGCAAACAAAGCTGTGCCGCTTCCTGCAAAGGGATCAAGAATTCTGCCTGTAGTAATTTCATATTTTGATAATAAAGTTTCAATCAGAGATGCGGAAAATGCCTCTTTGTATTTATACCAACGATAAGACGGCCTCGGCTTATTGGCCTGAAAGCTGACAAGTTGGCGAGTAAGTGCAGGTTGAAGTTTGATTTTGTCTTTAAAACGCCGAGAAAGCTCTCTGTCGAGAGCGTCTATTTCGGCTAAAGCAGTTTGCTGCTCAATAGAATTATGTTTATTATTTTCAGGAATGATTTCAAGCGGGTCTGTTAATAAGCCGTCAAAAGTGAAAAGAGTTCTGTCGTCCAATTGTTTTGATGTTGCTTTCATATGCCTTTTTTATATTTTGCTTTGAATATCTTATATGATTGATGATACTGGTGTTAAGCAATAGCAGTCAAGGTGTAAATATCTGACATCTTGGCGCAGACTCTGCCTTTTGTTTTTCTGTAATGTTGTTTTTTAGATAAAGGATTAAATAAGGATTTTTCAAAATGTTCTTTGGGACTCAGATTTATAATCAATATCCCCTACATTTGTCTTTGTTATTTATTTTTCTGCGCTCTGGCGGCGATTCGCCGCCCTGCGCCTGTCTGCGCCAACGGTTGAAATCAGCGGCGGACTATTGCCCGTCCGCTGGAGTGTTTTGTTAGGCGTTCTGTAGTTTTCGTTAAATTAAGCAAAGACCGCAATGCTTTATTTACAGCATCTGAATCTGTAAATGATTTAGCAACATCAGGCTCAAGCATCACGACATTAGCTCCCTCGGTTATAAGACGCTTGTAATACTTGCCACGAACGGCTTTTGAATAATCAAAATCATATTCGGGGCGTAATTCATCACTAATTTTCTTTTCTTTATTTTTCATGTTTCTTCCTTTCGTGCGCGGTTGCAGGCCGCGCGTTTATTATTCGTATCCTATTCCCTCTCTCGGTATGCGATACCACAAGCAAACGACTACGAGAAGAGTAGCCAACAGTTATTAATTTTTGCTCACCAACAGAGTGATCTGGGTCATCAAAGGTTGCTGATAATGGGTCATAAAATACTGTTACGGCTTCGTCAAATGATACCTTATGCTTTCTGAGATTCTTTTTTGCCTTTTCCTTATCCCATTCAAATTGCATATACTCAATTGTATCATAATCTTACTCCTAAAGGCACTGATGGTTATGCCTTCCTTCTTCTTAAGATATCTTCTTCCTGCTAAAAGCGTCCTACCTGTGATAAAGAGAATAGAGCTTATTGGTTTATGCAAGAAACAAGACCTGACCCCATTTTTCTTGGTTTATGCTCTATCCAATTCTGTTAGTTGTCGATTAGGGAAAAGAGCAGTCTCTTTAATCAAACAAACACGGAGATTGTGAATGATCCCCAACTCTGTATATTTCTTGATGAAGTTCCGCTCGATGTCTGATGACCTTTGTGGGTTTGCAAACTGGTCTCGTGACCCATTTTGAGTGTTTAACCTGTTGTCCAAGTTTTCTGCCTTGCCAACATATATTGGAATTTTGCCATCGAGAATGACGTACCAGCCAGACTCATTTGTCAGTGGACCAGCAGGAGTTGAAAAATAATAATCGTTCGCATGAGCTAATGCGTAATAATTTGTTGGATCGTTGAGCACGTGCTGGATGCCCTGCCGCACGGCATTTGCCATTTGGGGGTCATTGAAGTCCACATTGCCACATTTCAATGTTCCCATCTTTGTCTCCTGAATCCAACGCTGCGAATGAGGCGCAGGGGCAATAAGGCCAGAAAAAAAACCGCAGAGGCTATTCCCTGTCGCCTCGATTTTTTTGTTGTGCCCTCTTTCTCATGTCTTTTCGTTAGTAGAATTAATGTCTTCAATCTGTTCGTCCACGTTTATTGGGTTAGTTATCTCTATATATTCTTCTGACACCTCCTGCACTAAAAAGGATAAAACAAAGAGCAATTCGAGCACTGCGTAAGTAACAACAGCAGCAGCACCATTTAGCGCCGCTAAATTGATTGTTAGTGTTGACGGCATAATCTTGCCAAAAGCGATCACACCCACCGCAAAGCAAAGAAGATAATAGCTGCCTGTGGCCGTATTCACATGAACTGTCGCTGCAGCGCGTCTAATGTAGAGCAGGCCTAACTGACTAATTTCGTCTTCTAGTGGCAACAAGTATCGATAAATTAATGTATAGAGTCCGGGCGGGGGATTATTCATTTTCATCAGTTTTAGCAGCTGTTCATCAATACCCTTCTCCCAATTTTGAATATTTTCAATTTGTGACCATTCACGTAAACTCTTCTCTGCCAGAGGACGGATGAATTGCGAAAAGAATGTCTGAAATTCCTTATCATCTATTCCTGCGAAATAATCGCGACAGTCCCACGCAAGCGTTCGGACACGGCGGGCCTGTTCCATAAACTGCTCGCGGAGACCTTTAACGTAATTATTTATGATTGCCATAATAATACCAGTCGTGATCGCAAAAATTAATGAGACTGCAATAACTGCGTCGAGAAATGAACGCCGATAATTAAAAAGATCTTGAGTGGAAAGGACTAAAAGATCGGTGCTTATCATAGCCACGATGGCAAGAGAAAGGCGAAATGACATCCGACGTATCAGCGGCATAGTGCTCATTTTCATTTTAATTTATAGGCACAACAAGTTAAATAGGATAAATAGATAAATAGGGACACATCCCATATTTTAGTTCCCTGCTTTCTTCTTTGGTCTTTCATAAAAAGTTTAACACAAATGCCTGCTAAAGTTTCTTTTTTAATTTATCAATTTTTTAATGCAAAACAATCCGATGACAACCCGCCTACCAGAAATATGGGATGTGTCCCTATTTGTTATTTGTTGTTCGATTCGCATGGTTGTGAGGTGCTTCGCACCGAGCAAACATGCGAATATTCCTCATTCGCACCGTTGTTGAGGGTGCGAAGCACCCACAACAACCCAAAAATAACCCGCCGGGGCACTGACCTTAACCAAAACTACAAAGGACTATTCCCGGTCGGGTTGATTATCTTGTTGGCTCTGGTCTTGGGCTTCTTCTATGGTCTCTTCCGGCGGGATTCTTTGCTTGATTCGCTTGATAATTGTCGAGATACTTTTACGGTTGCGAAGCCACAGACAAAATAAGACACCACCCGAGATGAATCCAATGACGACAATTACCACAAAGATTGTAAAAATGCGGTCCGATGCAATCGTCGCTGTAGACAACGCGATCAGAAAAGAGATGGCTATTGAGATAAAGAAAATGGCGAAGTTCAGGTAAATCGAACTCGGGGATCCAGTTGCTAAGATATCGAGTTCGTAATCCGTGATCTCGTAAAGCGTGAGGGAATCAACGCGGCCACGTCGAATCTTAGGTTGCTTTTCGCCTGTGCTTTCTGCTTGCTCTGTCATAGGTTTTTCTTGAGCCATTCATTCTTGCAGCGTACATTGCGCCATGCTGCTGCGACGCCCGACTTGACCACAAAGAGACGGTCATCTGAATGCAAGTATTGGGCAAGATAATCTCTAACTTGTGTCGCGGTCTCTTCTGTGACTACAGCCCATGTAGAATCGGTAATTCTCGCCCAGGTTCCGTATGCTTTGATTGCCTTGTACAAGGATTCATAATCCCCATGCTTCTGCAAATCGTACGAGATGATGTAACAGGGCATCTTCTTATCGTCCTCGGTAGTTAAAGATTAGAACAAGATGACACATATTTCATCCTTTTTTTTGCGCCAACGCCCTGATGACTGACGAGTGCAACTGCCCAGACGTAAAAAAGCAAAAAAAATGATTTGCAGAACTCACGCTGCTGCTCATCGAAAAAAGCTCCCTGTGGCACTTGTTCATGTCCATCTGGTTGTTATCTTCTCATCATTTTATTGTTTAGCCTTTAACAGCGCATCAGAAAGATTTCTTTCATTAAATATTTTGGCTGTTAACTCTTCCAATTTAGCTTTTTTACTTCTACGCTTACTTTTAAATTTGTCCAAAAAATATAAAAGAGCTATTTTATATAGTATAGGAGCAAATCTTATCAGAAGGGGGAGATTTTTGTTTTTGAATGGATATAGGCGTTTATCAGTGACTGGATTACCGTGAAGAAAATCATTTCTTGTATCGTAAAGCTCTTTGTATAATTTTTCAGCTAAGGATACTTTATAACTTTTTCCACCATACTTAACAATATATGTTTTCCTTTTTAATATCTTGTCATTCCAATCATATCCTCCCAAGAGTTTCAATACCGAAGATAAACTTGCCTTGCCTTTTTGGGGGTGTGATAATATCTCGAAAGCGCTAACCCATAGACTGACACTAGACCCAACATCATAAATAGTAGAATGATTCTTGAAAGGCATTGTAGATGCCTGATAGGCCATTTCTAAAGATCTGAACAATGATCTTGTCGCCCACTCGTTAATCCTTCCCTTAAGAAACCTTCTCTCCCAAGCACGCATTAATAAATCAAATAAATTGTCGTCAAGTCCAACGGAAACTGATCTTATACCCGCTAAACTTGGAGATGTTTGTCCTGCAAATTTGTTATGCTCGGTATCATATCCTAAGACGGAGGGGGAACTAGTGTGCTGTCCCTAACAGATCTATACATTTAGAAACCTTCGCAAGGATGGTATCTGCATCCTTTGTCCAAGTAAATATTTTAGGATTCTCATTATGTGTTTCAATAAAATCCATAATCGCT
>JBFMDO010000006.1:0-23782 GCA_040753615.1 Nitrospirota bacterium
GCAAGGGCAATCCTTGCAGGGATAAAGGTATCTAAACTTGAGAGGATTGCAGCTTAATTAGGAACCATGAAAACCATTGAGAATAGACCCTTTGAGAGAATTTGCAGAAAAGACTTGACAGTATCAAAATTACTGAATTTATCGCCTTCATCATTTGTGCCCATGACCTTATTTCCCAAGTTGTAACTTGCAGATGCTCCGAGTTCCAACGATATATCCGTAGCCAGTTCAAAAGCATGTCCTATTGAAGCTGTAACAAAATATCCATCACCTTCATCATAATCGTAGTATACATTTAGAGCAGGTGATAAAAATGTTTCATAGCCAATCGAGAAATATATTTCCTGTGTATCGTTAGTTCCATCAAGTGCATAGTAGATATATCCTATGGCAAAATTAAGTTTATCCATTGAGAGACTATAGGTTAATGTTAAATCTGTTTCATTAATTTCACTAATATCAGGATCAGTATCATAATTAGCCCAGAAGTTTGCATCAAAGCTACCATATGTAATTCCTATGGAAGGTTGAATTACAGAGCCATTACTCAATTTCTGCCCCCTCCATACATAGTTACTCATCACATCAACTGATGCGTAACCTGATGCCTTTGCCTCTTCTGCAAATACATTTCCTGTGAATACAGAAAGTATCACAACCATAGCTAAAACCAGAGTCTTTAAATTTTTCATCGCTTACCTCCTGAATAATTTTTAGAGTGCTTTGCCTCTAACGCCTGTAATTTACTTATCGAAAATCATGCCAAGTCATAACTTATTGATATTCCGAGTAAATTAGTTACTGCACATAATACATTTTTGTAAGATGCTGCAAAATTGCTGGGTATTGTGTAAGCTATGCGGGAATTAAAAATGTTTGAGTATTTAATAAATTTCATTTATCTATTATGATAAATTTTTGACAAACGGTTGAACATGTCTTCGGAAGATGATTTTTACATAACACACTGCAAAAAAAATATGTAACTGCAAAAAAAATATTGACTTTCTTCTGGAGATTATGATAAGGTTGCTAACCGAAGAAACTAATAAATTTTATCGGGGAACGGGGAAGTAGATTTGCACGTTCAAGCAAGAAGAAAACATTCGGATTTATAAGTTAGTACTTTATAAAAAATAAATAGTCAAAAATATTATTAAAAAGGAAAGACTTATGAAAAAGTCAGTAAATTGGGATTGGGATACAAAAGAAAAGATTGTTGCAGATATAAATGAATGGAAGAAAAAGTTCCCGCAAGTACGTGAATTAGTTATTAGTGATGATGGCGAGAAAATAGCTACTGTAGTTCAAATAGGAGATAAAAAATTTTCCACCTGCGTAAACGGAGAGATATGGGAAGAGACCTTTGAGAGGATATACTCGCTCAAATTTAACGCGGAAAATAAATTAATTTCACTCGTATTCAGAGATTTTGAATGGGCTGTTGCTGTAGACCATGAGATGTGGGAAGAAAAGTTTGATTATTTATGGAATCTTACACTGAGCCCTGATGGAGAGGATATTGCAGTCAATACAAGAACAGGCGAGATGACGAGTGGAGTTTGTTTGAATGGTAAGGCATGGGAGAATACATTTTCTGAGGCAAGAGATGTTGCAATTAGTCCTGATGGAAAAAGGACAGCATCTCATGTGCAGGTAACAAGGCGAGCTGAATTAGACAATGCTGGTTTTATGAAAAAGATATGGTCAGTTGCAGTTGACGGAACTCCATGGGGTAGCACATTTTTAAATACGTGGGGATCTGTTTTTAGCTCTGACAGCAACCATGTGGCAGCAGTTGCCAGGACAGACATGTCTCTATACACAATTGCTGTGGATGGGACCCCCTGGGAGCAGGTATTCGGGAATGTGTGGGAGCCGATCTTTAAGCCAGGAAGTGCTGATGTGGTTGCCCCTGTGCAAACTCCGCAAGGCTGGACACTTGCAATGAACGGTAAGCCGATGCGGGATTATTTTTATCAGATTGATAGACAAAAATTTTCTCCAGATGGCAGCAGATTGGCTGCAGTTGTTGCTGTTGCTGTTGGTAAGTGGACAATAGCAGTAGATGGTTTACCATGGAAGACTATATTCAACCAGGCGGTGTTATCTCCTGTATTCAGCCCTGATGGGAAAAAGATTGCAGCTCCGGTAATGAATAAAGACAGATGGACAATAGCAGTAGATGGTAAAACATGGTCAGATGATTTTGATTTGATGTGGGATCCGGTTTTTAGTCCAAACGGAGATAATATAGCAGTTAAAGTTAAAAAGGGGGACAAATATTTCATAGTTGTTGATGGCAAGATAGGTAAAAGAGGCTTTGGATTACTCGGGGATCCTGTTTTCAGCCCAGACGGAGGAAAACTTCTGATAAGGGGAGTAGAAAACGGAAAATATTGTCGTAGTATAGTAAGTGTAAATGAAATCTAAGATAAGAGGTTAATTATGGACTTTTTAACATCAATATATAATTTTGTAAGAGGCCCCTTTGTATGGATTACATTTGCTGTATTTATCGGCGGGAGTATTTTTAAGCTTTATAATTTAATATCATTAGCAAAAAAGGAAAAAGTAGTATTTCCATTTATCGATTGGAAAGGTGCCCTGAAATCCATTCTCCACTGGTTGGTGCCTTTTGCTTCAAGAAACTGGAGGAAAAGGTTTGTGATGACCACTATAACCTTTCTCTTCCATATATGTCTTGTGGTTACTCCTATATTTCTCCTTTCGCATAATATCCTCTGGTATGAATCATGGGGTATAACATGGTGGACTTTGCCAGAGGGAGTGGCTGATATAATGACGCTTATAGTCATTATCGCCTGTATCGCCTTTTTTATCAGAAGGATTTTTACCCCGGAAGTAAGATTCGTGTCATTCTCTTCTGATTATCTTATACTTGCTATAGCATTTTTCCCATTTCTTACAGGGTTTCTTGCTTATCATGAGTTGATTCTGCCATATAAGGTTATGGTAATTCTTCATATTCTATTCGGAGAGATCATGTTAATAGCCATTCCTTTTACAAGGTTAGGGCATATGTTTTATTTCTTTTTAACAAGGACATATATGGGTTCTAATTTTGCCCATTGGCATACGAGAGACTGGTAACCATTAAGGAGGATTAAGGATGGTAGTTGAAAAACAGGGCTTCTGCAGAGAATACATAGAATTTCTTAGAAAGAGAGCGCCTAATCCTGATATAGGTCTTGATGAGACAATAAAAGAACTTACACCCGAAAAGATAGAAAAGACAATAAAGGCAGTGATAGGAGGACGTTCTGCGAGGATAAAAACGGTGCTTGATACGTGTGTCCATTGCGGTTTATGCGCTGAGGCATGCCAATGGTATCTGTCTAATGATAAGGACCCGACCTATGCACCTGTAGCTAAAATGAGGATGACCATATGGGAGATGATAAAGCGGGATGGTAAGGTTGATGCAGAATTCATAAAACAATGCGCAAGGATAGTATTCACTGAATGCAATATCTGTCATCGTTGCAGCATGTATTGCCCTTTTGGATTAGATATAACCTTTATTATTGGGATGGTTCGTCGTATCTGTTTTCTTCTCGGGGTAGTGCCGCAACGTATGATGGACCAGGACCATGCCCATGCTACTACGTTGAATCAGGTCTGGATGTCGCAGAATGACTGGCTTGATGCTATGCAGTGGCTGGAAGAAGAGGCAGGAGCGGGTTTCAAAAATATCCGCATTCCTATTGACAAGGAAGGGGCGGAGGTGATGTGGTTGCCTCTCGGTGCTGAGCCTAAGACAGGTACCTACCATGTAGATCGTGTGGCCAAGATTATGCATGTTGCAGGTGTTGACTGGACAGTGCCTGGAAAAGATTGCTGGGACAGCAGCAATATGGCTATGTTTCTCCGTGATTTTGTGACAATGCAGAGGATTGTGCGGGGACTTTATGAGAATGCATTTCGACTGCGAGTTCGAAGGTTAGCCCTAACTGAGTGAGGGCATCCACGTTTTGCCACAAGTTTTGTGGCACCGCCGATGCTGGGATACAAAAATCTGCCATTTGAAGTGATGCAGGTAGGTGAATTTTTCTACGAGCTTATCAGGGATGGGAAGATAAAGATAGATAAGAATAAAAAGATTAAAGAGCCTGTCACGCTTCAGGACCCATGCAACATTATAAGAAGGGCAGGCGCTGCAGAGAAATTCAGATATTTCGTAAATGCAACATGTGAGGATTTCAGAGAAATGTACCCGAATAAGGAACATAATTTCTGTTGTAATGCTGGCGGGGGACTGGCTTCGTTGTCTAACTGGGCTGCGCACAAGGCAAGAGGGAACAGGGTAAAGGCTGAACAGATCAAGGCAACAGGTGCAAAGATCGTTATTGCCCCGTGCCATAACTGCAGCACTGGTATTAAAGATGTAATCAAGTTCTGGAATCTCGGTGTGAAGACTATGTTTTTTGATGAGATATTAGTTAATACAATGGAAATTCCTGAGGAATTTAAAGCAGGTTAATAAAACGGGAAGGAAGATAATATGAGCAAAAAGATATTCTTCTTAATTGTAGGAGTAAGCCTACTTTTTCTTGTTATCAACGGATTGCAAAATGTTTATTCAGTAGAAGGTCCTGTGTCTCCTCAGCCAGCAGTCAAAGAGGTTAAGGAGATTAAGCCTGAAAACAAAATTGGCATTGCTCATACTGAAATCTTCGACAAATTAGAAAGGCCTCAGGTAATCTTTGAACACCAGAAACATGTAGATGCCTTAAAGGAAGAAAAAGAGGGTTGCGAAAAGTGTCATCCCCAGGATGTGGAAAATAAACTTATTTTTGATTTTCCCAAGAAGGCTGATAAAAAAGACGAAAAATCAATTATGAATGCATACCATGATGAATGCATTGGTTGTCATAAGGATAGATACAAAGAAACTAAAAAGACAGGTCCTGTCACATGTGCAGAGTGCCATAAAAAGGAATTTACAACTATAAAAGTAAAATATCCTGTCTTTGAATTCGATTTTGCCTATCATGATAACCATGTCAAAAAACTCAAGGAAAAACTGGGTAAAGATGATTGCAGCCTTTGCCATCATACATATGACATTGAAGAAGAAGATGAAGCATTAGCATTGGTATATGAAGAAGGAACAGAAGAGTCCTGTTATTATTGTCATGACCTTGAGGCGAAAAGAGGACCTAAATTAACCGCCGTAACAAACGTAGCAGCGAAGAAGGGTCTTAGTTTAAGAAAGGCTTCACACAATCGCTGCGTTAACTGCCACTTAGAGAATGAAAAAGAGTTAGCCAAAAAGAAAGTAAGAAAGAAGGATGAAAAGACAGGACATACTGAATGTTCAAAATGCCACAATGGTGAGTATAAGACGATTGCTGAACTACAAAAGATACCAAGACCTGATCGTGACCAGCCAGAAAAACCATTTATAAATATAAAAGATGCGAAGATGAAAGGTGTTTTATTCGATCATAAACTTCATGAAAAGAATCAAAAGACCTGTAGAGGCTGTCACCATGAAACTTTAAATACGTGTAAAGAGTGTCATACTCTCACAGGCAATCCCGATGGGAAATGGGTGAATATTGCGAATGCATATCATGATGTATTTTCAGGGAAGAGCTGTGCAGGCTGTCACGGACTCAAGAAGGCAGAAAAGGATTGCGCTGGCTGTCATGGTTTTTTGAAGGTAATGGATATTGAGACAAAAGGGCCCAAGAAAGAGACATGTGCTGTCTGTCACACAGGTGAAAAGCAACGACCAGATCCTAAGCCTATTTCGGTTGCCAGTATTGATCCTGATAAAGTTAAAAAAGAGGTGGAAGTGAAGATTCTCGAAAAGGAATATAAACCTGCAAAGTTCCCACATCTTGAGATTGTAAAGAAGTTAGTAAAGATATCAAATGATAGTAAGATGGCAACTTACTTCCACGGGAAACTGCAGACGATCTGTGAAGGATGCCATCATCAAAGCAGAGCTGAAGCAGAGGTTAAAAAGGATACTCCACCTTATTGCAGAAACTGCCATAGTATTTCTTTTGACATACGGAATATAAACAGACCTAGACTGGTTGCAGCTTATCATGGTCAATGTGCAGGCTGTCATGAATATATGAAACTCGAAAAGGGTAGGAAATGTAAGGAATGTCATGAGGAAAAGGCTGTAAGGCCTACAGATATAATTACAAAATATGATGAACCTTCATTAAAGTAGAAAGGAGAAGGTATGTATATTTTTGAACAACTTTTTACTCCTAAGGGTTATGAATACACAGTAGCTGTTTTAGCCATGTTTATATTTATATTATTTTTTGCAATCCTTAGCGGAGAGAGGAAATATTAGGCAGGAGGCTGATCTTATGGGAATTAGCAGAAGGGACTTTTTAAAGCGAACAGCAGCTTCTATCGCAGGTGTTACCCTAATTGGCGGTACTACAAAAGCTCATGCTCAAAATGTTGCTAACGAGAAGAACTGGAAGATATGGGAAAAAAGAACCAAGACTCCTGCTTCAGAAGACCGCTATGGTGTGCTTGTTGATATAACGAAGTGTATAGGATGCAGAAGATGCGAATGGGTGTGTAATGAATGGAATAAAAACCCGAACAAACCAATAAAAGAGTTTGAGGCATCTGTTGATCAGGAAAAGTCTATTTTTGATGAAAAAAGAAGAACTCATGCAGAAACATTTACAGTTGTTAATCGCTTCAAAAGTTCAAAAGATGGAACTCCCATATATGTAAAGAGGCAGTGCATGCACTGTGAAGAGCCTGGTTGTTTATCAGCATGTTTTGTTGATGCCTTCAGGAAGACTCCAGAAGGTTCGGTTTTATATAATCCGAGTGTGTGTATAGGATGTCGCTACTGTATGGTTGCATGTCCTTTTGATATGGCGACATATGAGTATTATGAGCCTCTTAATCCTCAGGTTACAAAATGCACCATGTGTTATGACAGGATAACCAGAGAAGGCGGTGTGCCAGCATGTGTTGAAATATGTCCTGCAGAAGCATTGAGATTTGGCAAAAAGAGCGAACTTATTAAGTTGGCTCATGAGAGGATAAAAAATAATCCGGGTAAATATATTGACCATATTTATGGAGAGCACGAGGTAGGAGGAACGAGCTGGCTTTATCTGTCTTCAGTTCCTTTTGAAGAAATCGGATTTAAAACAAACGTTGGCAAGACACCAATACCAAAACTCAGCAAGGGCTATCTCTTTATGGTAAAGGTGTTTGAAATAGTCGGTGCCTGGCCGCTTGTTTTCGGGGCTTATTATGCTATCTCAAAAGCCCGAAAGAAACATAATTCGGGTCATGACACGTCGTCCTCAGAGAAGAAAGGAGAAAGCCATGGCGAAAAACACTAATATGTGGATCAAAGAAAAGATATTTCTTGGGATGACATTTCAGGATTATGTAAAGAGTCGCCTTACTCTGGGGAATATAATCTTGGTAGGGATTGCAGCGTTAGGAGCTGCAGTAATGGTATATCGGCTTATTGTTGGACTTGGCCCCTCGACAAATCTTTCAGACAACTATCCTTGGGGACTGTGGATCGGTTTTGATATACTAGTTGGGATCGCCTTAGCCGCACCTGGTCTTGCCCTCGGTACAGCAGTTCATCTTTTCGGGATGAAGGAATACCACCATTTTGTTCGGCCGGCTATACTTTCAAGCCTTCTCGGTTATATTTTTGCTGTATTTGCACTTCTTTTTGATCTTGGTCGTTATTATCGTATACCATATCTCTTGGGCTACTCATGGGGATTTGCCTCAGTTCTTTTCTTAATAGGCTGGCATTTCTTCCTTTATATAAATATCTGTCTTATTGAGTGGAGTCCAGCCCTGTTTGAATGGTTAAATCTAAAAAAATTTCGTGAATTCTTTAATAAGATGGCTATATGGGCAACTATTTTTGGAGTAATAATAGCTGGTGGCCATCAATCTGCACTCGGTGGTTTATATCTTATTGTCCCTGGCAAACTTCACCCACTCTGGTATTCATCGCTATTGCCGGTGTTTTTCCTTTTATCAGCTATATTTGCAGGAATTTCAATGGTGATTGTAGAAAGTACAATTACACACCGTCTTTTCAAAGGACAGCTTAAACATTTTGATCATTCTGAATTTGAGAGACGTACAATCGGGCTTGCGAGGGGTACGGCTTCTGCCCTGTTTATCTATTTTATTCTTAAAGTATTTGACTTGGCTCATTCTAATAACTGGGGATATCTGAATACCCCCTACGGTTACTGGTTTTTAGTAGAAACCATTGGGTTTATTCTATTGCCTGCTTTTCTATTTGGTCATGCAGCAAGAAATAATAAAGTGAAACTTGTGCAATTCACAGGCTTTATAACTGCAATAGGTGTTATATTAAACAGGCTCAATGTATCTATAATTGCCTATAACTGGGATATGCCTGCTTCACAGAAGTATTATCCAATGTGGACTGAGGTTGCACTGTCAGTTGGAGTTGTAGCGATGCTGCTTATTGCATATCGTTTTATTGTTGACCGAATGGCTATTATGTATGAACATCCTGAATATGAATCAGCTCACTAAGCACTAAGCTTGGTACAGGACTAAATAATCATCAGTTAAAGGACTACATAAGGTATCCGGAATTATCAGAACATTTCTTTAATTGCATTTTTTGGGTTTCCGCCGCTGATTCAAGTCTATTTCCTTTGATCATATATCCGTGAAGCAATGGAGTTATCGGAGAAGGTTCAGAATGAGAAGGCGCTCCCATGCGAAGATTGTTGAATAGCCTGTTCTACTGCTGGGAAGTTCATAAATTCCTGTATATATCTTACAGATTCTGTTAATTTTTTCTGAGAAATTTGCTGCACAGAGATTAATAGGTCTTCAATATTTTCTTTTTTAAGGAGTTTGCTAATATAAAAGGCATCCACGGTTGCATTTCCTGTTACACAGCCGCACCCGCCAATCATGCCTATGAATTTATTATTAGCAAAAATAGGAATTACAAATTTCGTAAATCCGATATCACATTCTCCTATTATGAGACTTTTAGTTTCCATCGCTTTTTTTGATATGGCTTGCTGAGCAGATGCACACACAATACGTGTATCCCCTGATTTTATCGCAGGACATATAGTATTTGCCCATCCGTCAGATTTTACAAATATACTATTATCTGTATAATACACTGTCCCATTATAGCCAAAACTAATATTAAGGTCTTCGACCAGTTGTTTCCATTTTTCGATAGACATTATATCTGTTAGTTCCATTTTACCCTCCTTCTTAATACCAATAGAAAACTCCTGCCTTCTACGGCAAATATTAAATTATACTGTTATATTATATAAAAATTCCTTAGGGTAAATAAAGATTTTTTTAAAACATATGGTTTAATGCCTGTTAATAATTTGCTGGACATATTTTATGGCATCTTTCACTCTATCTTTAGAAACACGATGCACAGTAGTTAATGAAACCTTAATTGCTTCCTCTTCTTTATTCAGCAACTTGCTAACATAAAAGGCATCTGCTTCTGAGTTATCCAATAAACAGCCGCATCCACTGACTGTTCCTAAAAACTCATCACCTGAGAAGACAGGTACCACAAATTTTACAAATCCTGCATCACATTCATCTATTACGGGTTCTCTCTCGTCTTCAGCCACTTTAGATAGTCTCTTTTGAGCAGAGACACAAACGATACGGTTGTCTCCACTCCTTATGACAGGGCATAGATCATTTGCCCATTTTGTTGAAGAGTGAACAAGCATATTATTTTTATCAAGTACGGCTCCATTAAAGCCAAACAGGTTGTAGATATCTTCAGCAAGCTGCCTCCAGTTTTCAACGGGCATAATATCTGTCAATTCCACTTCAAACCCCTTAACAAGTTTCTATTTAATTTTTGTTTATGGACAAAATCTTACAAAAAGAAAGTGATCGCGATATAATAATAAGGCGACTCATTGAGTTATATATTCAAAAAAGTTGACAAGACGATTCCCGTACTCATCTAAAAGTTTTATAAGCTGTTCTTCTGTGAGTGGTCTGCACATATCCGGATTTGCTTTATCAACCTTCACGAACATTATTCTTTTGATTTTTCCTTCAAGTACTGCTACAGCTAAAAGTAATTCATCGTCGGTTGATCCTATCGAAAGTTCTATCTCGTCAAACTCATCCAATGACTCTGGCAATTTCTTACACTCAATTCCAGCGGCGACGAGCTTTTCTGAATCCTTAAGATTTTCAGAAATGACTTGTTTGCCGATAAATCTCTTAAACCTTTGCATATAACCTCCAGCTAATATTTTGTCTCATAATTGAAGGCAACATATAATCTCATCTTTTAATTGTATCAGTCTCTGTTCAGATTTGGAAGTCCAAATTATTATCTCGAATCATCTCCAATTCCGTAAGTTTCAGGTGTAACAGAAGACTTGTGGTATGTTATATTAAAAAGAATAAATTTCTTTATTTCTGAGGAGAAAAAATGATAGAGGAAAAAGAGATATCTAATGCGATAGTGAATTCATTTTTCAAAAGATTTAAGGATAGCCTTTCGTGTGACGTGATTATAGTTGGAGGAGGTCCTTCGGGTCTGGTCTGTGGATATTTTTTAGCAAAAAAAGGGATAAAGACAGTCTTATGTGAAAGGAGAGGGAGCTTAGGCGGCGGAATCTGGGGTGGAGGGATGTTGTTTAATAGTATTGTGGTTCAGAAGAGTGTAAAAAGATTACTCGATGAGTTTGGGATAAGATATGAGTTAGAAAAAGATTATTTAATAGCCACTGCCCCAGAATTTACTTCAGCTATAATTCTATCTGTCTGCAGGGCAGGCGTTGAAATATTTAATTTTATAAGCGCTGAGGATGTTACTGTAAAATCAGGTAGGGTATGTGGCTTGGTGATGAACTGGACACCTGTTGAGATGGCAGGACTGCATGTAGACCCTTTAACTATAGAGGCTAAATATGTAGTTGATGCCACTGGTCATGACCATGCTGTGAGCAAGATATTGATCGAAAAATTAAAGGTAAAGAATAAAAAGAATTATTATATGAGCGAAAAACCCATGAATGCTGAATTAGGAGAGAGAGAGGTTGTGCAAAATTCAAAAGAAATATTTCCCGGGTTATATGTCTCTGGCATGGCAGCCAATGCTGTGTTTGGTGGACATCGCATGGGGCCTATATTCGGCGGGATGATTCTTTCAGGAGAAAAGGTAGCAAAATCTATTATTAAACAATTGGAAGGCAAGAAAAAATGAAGATGAGGGTATTACTAAACTCTAAGATTCACAATGCAGTAATTACTAAAACAGAACTTAATTATTCAGGTAGCATCGGAATTGATAAGTCGCTGCTATTAAAAAGTGATATAGTCCCTGGAGAAAAAGTCCATGTTCTGAATTTTAATAACGGCAACAGGTTTGAGACTTATGTTATTGAAGAGGGGGAAAATTCAGGGATTATTGCTTTATATGGGCCTGCAGCAAGATGCGGTATGATTGGCGATAAGATATGCATTATTTCATACATTTTGGTCACCGAAGATGAGATAGGGACTTTCAAAGAAAAGATTTTATTACTTGATAATAATAACAGGGTTATTGACTCAACTTAGTCTTTTTAGATAAAGCCTTTATCAGGGCATTATAGCTTAATGTATTCAATACATCTTCTTTCTCAAGCCATCCTCGCCTTGCTATCGAGATACCGTATGCCATATAGTCAAGCTGATTAGCTAAATGTGCATCTGTGCTGATTGCTATTTTTATTCCTATTTCTTTTGCCATCTTTGCATATATATCGTTTAAATCCAGTCTCATGGGGTAAGCGTTTATCTCTATAGCTGTCCCTGTTTCTTTAGCTACTTTAAGGATTTGATTCATATCCACGTCGTAAGGCTCTCTTTCGCCAATTAATCTGCCTGTAGGATGAGCAATGATAGAAACGTAGGGATTTCTCATCGCAGATATCAATCTTTTTGTAATCTGCTCTTTACTCTGCTTGAAGCCTGAATGAATTGATGCAACTACTATATCCATTTTTTTCAAGATATCATCTGGAAAATCTATGTCTCCGTTGCTCCTTATATCTACCTCAGTCCCCATGAGCAACCTAACCCCCTTTAATTTCTTATTTATTGCATCAATCTCCTTTTTTTCCTCCATTAACCTCTCTGCATCCAATCCTCTCGCAATACCGAGACCTTTTGAATGGTCAGTGATTGCTATATATTCATATCCTCTTTTACGTGTTTCTTCTGCGAGTTCTTCAAAATCGTGGCTTCCATCACTCCACTTGCTATGGACATGAAGATCACCTTTTATATCCTTTAGTTCAACAAGTTTTGGCAGGCTTCCTTTAATGGCTGCTTCTATCTCTCCTGTATCTTCTCTTAACTCAGGCGGTATGTAAGGAAGACCAAGTATTTTGTATATATCTTCTTCTTTTTCTCCACCGAGCTTTTTATTATCTTTCTCTCTGAAAATACCGTATTCATTTATCTTGAGCCCTGATTTTACAGCCATTTCTCTTAACCTTATGTTATGTGCCTTGCTTCCTGTAAAATATGCAAGTGCAGCGCCAAAACTTTCTTCCTCAACAACACGAAGATCTACCTGAAGACCTTCGTTGATTACAACACTTGATTTAGTCGGGCCTTGCATAATTATATCTTTAATATTGGGAAGATGAACGAAGGCATTCATAACAGCTTTAGGGTCTTTTGATGTTGCAAGAATATCTATATCCTTAATAGTGTCTTTCCATCTCCTTATGCTTCCAGCAACACTAAGTTTATTTACAGGAGCTTTTTTTCTGAGCTGTTCAAGGATATCATTAGCAATCATGAGGACTTTTCCCAATGGTTGTCTCTCTCTCCCCCTTTTCAGCATCTCTATGCCTTTAAGGATATTTTCTTCTGTTTTATCCTTTATCCCAGGAAGCCCACTGAGTTTATGCTCTTTTGCGTAATGTTCAAGTTCTTCTAAATTTTTTATTTTCAATTTTTCAAAAAGTAATTTTGCAGTTTTTGGTCCAAGACTCGGTACTGTCAGGAGCATACTGAGACCTTCTGGCACTTCCTTCTTGATATCTTCAAAAAACCTTAAACTGCCTGTTTTCACATATTCTTCTATCTTTCCTGCAAGATCTGCTCCAATACCCGGGATCTTCATAAGTTCTTCTTTTGAAGTTTCTGCAACATCCTTAGAAAGACCTTCGATATTCATTGCTGCACGCCTATATGCCCTTATCCTGAATGGATTTTCTCCCTTTATCTCGAGCAGATCAGCAATGTCATTAAATATTTTTGCGATCTCCTGATTCTTCATAAAAAAAGTATAACAAAAGTGGATATAAATTCCCTAATTGAGAAAATTTTACCTCCAAAAATTATTATCTTTTAGGTATAATAAAAAACATGAAGTGCAAAGATTGTGGTGGAAAAATAAAGCTCATATTTGGCTGAAGGGCTGTATATTTATATTGCATGGATTGCAACAAGAAATATACATTAGATGAATATCTCGAAGAATTAGACGAAAAAACGATCGAAAATTTATCCCACCGCTCGTGTGACAGAGTTTAATATATCCAATCTCTACTAATTTCCATGCCTTTCTGGTATACTTTTTTTGAATAAAAGGGGCTAATTAATTTTAGATTAAAAGAGGTAAGGCATGAGTCAGTACAAGATCCACCCAATTGTGATGGGCACAAAGGTTTTTGATAAAAGCATGATGACTTATCAGTATGGCTACGGAGAAACTTACACCATACCTATCTATTGCTGGTATCTCGAAGGTGGTGATAAAAAAATTCTCATAGATACAGGAGAGATGAGTCCAATACAGTCTGAAAGCAGAGAAAAGGCAATCGGTGGGAAAATCTATAAGTTTGAAGAGGGGCTTAGCAAATGGGGACTGTCTCCAGAAGACATTGATATTGTTATCCACACACATTTACATAATGATCATTGTGAAAATGATTTTAAATGCACGAATGCCATTTTCTATATACATGAAAAAGAACTCGAGCGGATACATAACCCTCATCCACTGGATTTCCGTTACATGGAAGATTATATCCTGGATATAGAAAAAAATAATCAGATCAAAACAGTATCTGGAGATAAGGAAATTCTTCAAGGCATTAATGTTGTCCACACCCCTGCTCATACAGAGGGAGGCTTGACAATACTTATAGACACACCAGGGGGCAAAGCAGCCATAACAGGATTTTGCATCATAATGGAGAACCTTAATCCTCCGCCAAAAATAAAGGCTATGGAGATGGAAGTAATTCCTCCTGGCACGCTTGTGAATGCATATGAGGCATATGATATTGTGCTAAAGGTTAGAGATATGGCTGATATACTTATACCACTTCATGAACCCAGATTTGCCTCTATTGATACAATTCCTTAAGGATCTTCCCAGCTTATTCATTATTCCATTTCTTCAATAATTGCTGCAGCTAATAAAGGAAGCATTATCTCATGATGTCCTGTTAGGGCATAAGCAGAGCCTTTTTCTATAGTCGGTCTCCTCAGGACATTTTCTCTCGGTCTATAATGCTGTATAAAATCCATATTTACTGTTATTATATTTTCAACAGTATTACCAAGATTTCTCGCGACTGTAAGTGCCTTTAAAAATACCTCTGGCATTATAACTGCTGACCCGAGATTAATATACACACCGCCTCCAAGGTCAGAAACTACTGAAACAAAAAGCTTAAAGTCCCTGAAACTTCCTTCACCTATATAAGAGCCGTTAGCCTCAGGATGCATATGAATAATATCCGTACCTATAGCAACATGCACAGTTGCAGGTATATCGAGTTTGCAGGCATTGGCAAAAATACTTTTGTCTTTGAGTCTAAATCTGCTCTTATTTATGAATTCACCAATAGATTTTCCTATCCCATATCCCATCTTTACGCCATCTTTTATAGCCTTATTAAGATATTCTCCTGTCTCTTTTGCCATACCGAATGTCCCGGTGCACAACTCCCTTGCCACATCCTCAGAAGTGCGGCCTATGAAAGAAAGCTCGAAGTCGTGTACAATACACGCGCCATTAGTTGCTATAGCAGTTATAATTCCTCTATTCAGAAGGTCTATGATTATTGGTGATAAGCCTACTTTAATGGGATGAGCCCCCATGCCGAGGATCACTGGACTGTTATTTTGTCGTGCCTTTACAACACTTTTTACAACAGCCCTGAAATCTTTAGCAGCAAGAATATCAGGAAGTTTTTCTGTAAAACTTTTAAATGTTTCCCCTTTTTTAAATGGAATAGAAAGAGAAGCGAGAGAGACCTTGCTTTTTCTCTTTGATATAGAATATGTCTTGATTTTTTTTAGTGATATAGGTCTGTATTTTTTCATTCATAAATCTTAACATAAAATCCTTTTGTTTGGCAGTATCGCTGAATTTATGATATTGTTGTTTCTCAAAGCAGAATGCTAAACTTCTTTATGATTAATCATATGCCTCTAAATACATTAGAAAAAAAGATTTATCAATTAATCATCAGTAGACTTGATGGAGAATACATCACTTCAGAGTCTTATCAGGAAAAGATATTCGGACTTGTAGAAAAAGGCATCGGCGGATTCATAGTATTCGGAGGTAAAAAAGACGAGGTAAAAAACTTTATTGGGAAAATCCAGTCAATATCAGAAATGCCTTGCTTTATAGCCTCAGATATTGAACGAGGCGTGGGGCAGCAAATACTGGGTAATACTATATTCCCCTCACAGATGGCAATGGCAGCAGCAATTGATAAAAACAGACCCGATGATATCACAATCCTCGAAAATGCAATAAGGGCAATAGCAGATGAAGCTAAAGGGGTCGGGATAAACATGCCTCTCATCCCTGTTCTTGATATTAATCAAAACCCTGATAATCCCATTATTTGCACACGGGCGTTCTCTGAAAATCCTGAAGATGTAACATGGTTTGGGTCAAAATATATAAGAATACTGGAGGAGGCGGGGCTTGTAAGTTGTGCTAAACATTTTCCAGGACACGGCGATACATCTGTTGATTCACACATTTCACTTCCTGTAATCAGAAAATCTTATAAAGAGTTAATGGATATGGATATCTTACCTTTTAAAGAGGCTATAAAAACAGGTGTTAGTAGTATTATGGTTGGACATCTGAGCATCCCAGCGATTGATTCAAAACCAGCAAGCCTGTCAAAAAATATAATCACGAATTTATTAAGGGAAGGGCTTGGATTCAATGGTCTTATACTCACAGACGCCCTCAATATGAATGCATTGAAAGGCATCAAAAATATTCCTGTAGAATGTATAAAAGCAGGTGCTGACATTTTACTGCATCCACTTGACCTTGATTTAACTGTAAAAGAACTTGTGTCAGCGATTGAATCAAAAGAAATAGACGAAGATCAAATAGATACAGCATTGGATCGCATATTAAAAGCAAAGAAAAAACTTCAAAACACGACTACCCCTTTAATTTCCCCCTTACTAAGGGGGGAATTAGGGAGGGGTGAAGTAGATTATCACAGACACGAGGAGTTTTCTTCACTAATCTCTGAAATGTCTGTAACCCTTGTGAAAAAGACTAAAGGTATATTGCCAATTTCTGGGAAGGATAAAGCCTTGTTAGTTTTATCAGGAGATAGTAAATTTTTCGAATCATCTCCATTGAAGACTGTTTTCAAGGACGTTTCTACAATTGCGGATGTGATTGAGTTAAAAGACAGGATTGTCATTTTTGTCATATTCACAACTATAGCAGCATGGACAGGTAGTTCCGGGATAGGTCAGGATGAAAGGGATCGAATAAATGAATTAATAAGACACGCCAAAAATTCCGTTGTTATATCATTTGGAAATCCTTATGTTTTGCGTCATTTTGATAATGCTGATATACTTATTGCTGTCTATGAGGCAACTGATCAGGCACAAAAGGCTGTGGTAAAGCACTTAATAGAAAAAATGGATTTTAAGGGCAGGCTTCCTGTTAAATATGATTTTAACTCAAATGGGAAATCATATTGAAAATTGATATTAAGTCTTATCTACATGTATTCCGCAGCAGACGTGTTGCTGTAGTAACATTTTTAGGTTTCTCATCAGGACTACCTTTAGCCTTAACCGGCAGTACTTTACAGGCATGGATGACTGTGGCAGGTGTTGATTTACGCACTATTGGTATATTTGCAATGGTGGGATTGCCTTATACCCTGAAATTTCTGTGGGCCCCTTTTATGGATCGCTTTGTACCTCCATGGCTCGGAAGGCGCCGCGGCTGGATAATTGTAACTCAACTGTGTCTTGTTATCGGGATTTCATTAATGGCATTTGGTTCTCCGGGGCAGTCTCCTCTGTTGTTAGCCATAGTTGCCCTTATTGTTGCATTTACCTCTGCTTCTCAGGACATTGTGATTGATGCATACCGGACCGATATTTTGCATGAGCAGGAGCGAGGGGTAGGGGCTGCTGTTTTTGTCATGGGTTATCGTGTAGCAATGCTCGTATCAGGTGCATTGGCACTTATACTATCTGATCATATTGGATGGAGGAATACATATCTATTTATAGCTGGGTTAGTAGGGTTAAATATGATAGCAACACTTCTTGGACCTGAACCAGAAGAAAAGGTTATCCCCCCGCATAATCTCAAGGAGGCTGTATGGGGTCCATTAAAAGATTATTTCTCAAGAAATTATGCCATTTCTTTACTATTTTTAATTGCACTTTACAAATTAGGGGATGCTTATGCAGGCACTTTGACCACAGCATTCCTTATCAGGGGAGTGGGCTTTTCTGTGAGCGAGGTGGGTACTGTAAACAAAGGACTTGGATTTGTTTCACTGATAGCAGGTGCGATGCTTGGTGGCACCCTGATGATCCGGCTCAGGCTTTATCGTTCTTTACTTATCTTTGGTATATTGCAGGCTATATCAAATCTATCATTCATGATTCTTGCATGGGTAGGTAAAAGTTATGGAATGTTGATTTTTGCCGTGGCTTTTGAAAACCTCAGTGGTGGTATGGGTACAGCAGCCTTTGTATCACTTCTAATGGCAATGTGTAACCATCGCTATACCGCAACACAGTATGCACTATTATCATCCCTTGCTGCCATTGGTCGGATATTTATTACACCAACATCAGGATTTGTGGTTGAATCAATAGGGTGGTCAAGTTTCTTTTTTATAACCTTTCTTACTGCCCTGCCTGGTTTATCGCTTTTATGGTGGCTCCGGAATAGAGTTTCAGATTTGACGAATACAGGTTTTGAAACTGCATAAGGCATTTGCCTTTGCCAAGCATTTTGAGCAATTTGACAGTTTTAAGCGGCTACCATAAATTCACCTGAAAATACCTTTCTCAACTGTCATGCCCCGACCTGTCGGGGCATGTGTGTTTCATTCTATCAGCGGGAAAAAATTTTTAAATGTACCTGTCCCCTTTTTCTTTTTGGCAACGCTCAAAGCCCATCAATGGGCGTATGAATTTATATTTCTCTCTATATCTTTGAAGTATCTCCATATATTTCTTGTAGTCTTTCTTATCCTTGAAAATATCTTGTCGATTGTTGCCTCTCGTAAGAATGTGATATACATGTTCATTTGGCGCTATTCTTGCTGTCCTTGGCATGTATATAATCTATTAGCTTTAGTTATGTTTGTCAATAAAATAGAACCGTCCCCTTTTTCCTTTTTCAGACCCTCTTTCTTGTTTTACACATGCACTGTGTTATTTGCAGTTGAACGCTGAGTCTTTTTAAGTTTTTTTGTAATTCAACTGATTTTCTTCTTGTAAACTTAATTTGCTTCTCTGCTGAAAGTCCTCTTGTTTCTTTGTAATGCTTATCTCTAATCTTCCGTATTAATTCAACTGCCTTGACGGCCATAAGTTGTCACCTCCCTTGGTGAATAAATCAGAATTGGTTTATACCCCATTTCAATATTTACAGCATTGAATTTTTGAATCTTTTCAAAATGAACCACATGTTTGAAATTCCAACTGACTAATAAGTCAGCGCCAGCGATAGTTGCGATTGCAATATGACGAGCATCGTTTTGAAAATTATGTGTCAGAATTTTATGATTGAGATATGCATTAGCTAATTCAATAACTTCTGGAGTAAGCTCAAGAATTTGAACAGCACAGTTTCTAAAATCAGAGTAAATGTTTTTAACTTCCTCAGGTGCGTCCTGAATTTCTGCATCTATAAGTTCAGAGAGGAATAAAATAAAAATTCCTTTTTGAAAATCAGAAAGGAGTCCTCGTGACCATTCTTGAAATTCGAGGTCGCAACAACCTCCGATTACTGATGTGTCAACATATATTCGAGTCTTTTTCATAATCATATTCTACCATTCTCAGAGTTCAATTAGCAGATAACGTTTTTGGCGGAAAAGAAGCCCCGATAAATGTCGGGATTTAAACGTAAGTCTTTTCCGCCAAAAACGTTATCTGCTGGTGTGGGCAGGGTTTTACCACTTTTCAACTTTCAAATTATCAACTATTTCAAAATGTAAATCCTTTGTGACCAATGTAAGATTGTATTGTTGAGCAATCGCTGCAATCCATATGTCATTTTCTGGAAGTGGTTGCCCTTTATCCTTTAAACGATTTTTTATATTCCCATATAGTTTTGCTGTTTCTGTATTACAGGAAAGTATCGTATTGTTGAATGCAAACTCATCTAAGCGAGCGAGATTTTCTTGGATTTTAGTTGATTTGAAAGCGCCGAAATATAATTCACCGATAGCAATGCACGGAATAAACACTTCTGCTGCATTGGTCATTTTGGTATGAGTCTGAGGGTCTTTAGCAAAAAGAGCAATTATGATATTTGTATCAAGAAGATATTTACCATTCACTGATGTCTACCTTCTCACAGTTTTCCTCTATAGCGTTTGACATTAGATTCAAATCATCAGTGGAAATAGCTCCTTCAAATCGAAGAAGACTTTTCCCCTCGACTCCTTTAGGAATCAAAGATTTTATAAAATCAAGCACACGCAGTTGAAGGTCATAAGGAAGTTTGTCAAGTTGGGCGATAAGATTATCTTTTATCAATGTAGTTGTCATAAATACACCTCCTTTTATGCAATTTTAACATACTTGCAAATTATATGGCATACAAAAATTGAGGAAGAATTGAGAAAGGCGAAACCGTTAGGATTTGCCTTTCTGCATCATGTTAGTTGCAGTTGAAGGCAATTATCTCGAAAAATGCATTTTCTGGGTTGAGTAAGAAGGGGGGGGAATGGGTAAAGTTGATAGGTATAAACTGGTTGTTTATGATCGGGGCTTGTTACTCTTTTAGAAGAGTAGAAAAATTTATATACAGTAAAGAATTTTTAAGTACCCGTTCCCTTTTTGGCAACATAGCTCCCACAGGCAAGTAAGTAATTGTCCTTTGAAATTATGATGCTCTTGTACCTGTCCTGCCAGAAATGGCCTATATGCTTATATTTGCCTTTGCAGTACTGAGCATATGAAAGGTTTATCCCTTTCATTATCTCTGAAAGAGTGCCGCCTTTCTGGGTCGTCTCAAGGACAAGATGAACATGGTTCCTCATTAATGCGTAATGGTAAAGCATGAATTTATATTTCTCTCTATACTTTTGAAGTATCTCCATATATTTCTTGTAGTCTTTCTTGTCCTTGAAAATATCTTGTCGATTGTTGCCTCTCGTAAGAATGTGATACACATGTTCATTTGGCGCTATTCTTGCTGTCCTTGGCATGTATATAATCTATTAGCTTTAGTTATATTTGTCAATAAAATAGAACCGTCCCCTTTTGTTCTCTTTTACTGAGCATGAACAACCGTCCCCTTTTGTTCTCTTTTATTCTTTTACTTATCGGGGTGCGGACATACGAAGTGCGAGGCGAAGCCGAGCATTTTGGCGGAGCGAAGCGTAGCGTAGCCGTATGTCCGATGTTAAGTGAGTGCGATAGCACCGAGCCAACGAAGTTGGCGAGAGTCGTGGACGAAGGGCGCCTGATTTCTCCTCCGTTAATTATTCTACTTCTTTTTTCCTTTCTCCTAACTCCTTCCTCCTTCCTTTGTTCCTTTTTAAAGAGTTATAGGAATCCTTGACAACAATTTTCATCTCCTTCTATTTTCTGTCAGTTGGTCAGCAGTTATTGTTTCAGTCTATCGGCTACGCGTTTGCCAAACCCGCTATCTGCTTTGGTAAGGTTCTCAATCATGCGTTGTTGAATAGGCTTGTCTGCCTTTCCCAGAGAATCAACGATGTTATCAACCAAGTGGTCCTGATCCACTTTGCTGAGTAAGCGATAGCGTTCGCCTGCCTGCTCGAAGTCATTGGTCAAATTGATTTTCTGGCGTCTGATGTCACCTTCGACATGTCCTTGAGTTGTGGCAGTGGCTGGTGCTTCACGTGGCATTCCGCCCGCCAGAGTGTTGGGTTCGTAATTGACTGTTCCTCCGCCGTAGGGCGCGTACTGCATGGCTCCATCGCGCTGGTTGTTGTTGACCGGTGCCTTTGGCCTATTGATTGGAAGTTGCAGATAGTTGGGACCAAGCCGATGACGCTGCGTGTCCGCGTATGAGAAGATCCTACCTTGCAACAGCTTGTCAGCAGAGAAATCGATTCCTGGCACGATAGAAGCTGGGCAGAAAGCAGCTTGCTCCGTTTCAGCAAAGAAATTTTCAGGGTTACGATTCAGCACCATCTTGCCCACTGGTATCAGCGGGAACTTATCTTCAGGCCAAGTCTTTGTGGCATCAAGAGGGTCGAAGTCCTGTTTCAATTCATCAGCGATCTCCATAATCTGGACACACAGTTCATATTCTACTGTCCTACCAGAGGCAATTGTATCGTACAAGTCGCGAGTGGCAATGTCAGGGTCTTCGCCAGATAGACGCGTGGACTCACGGCGGTCAATAGTCTCTATTTTTGCCTTTGGCTTCCAGTGATACTTGACGTAGACAACCTTGCCTGTGTCGTTCACCCATTTGTAGGTGTTGACACCAAAACCTTCCATTTTCCTGTAACTCTTGACTGTTCCTCGATCTGAGAAGAGCCAAGTGATCATATGAGTCGATTCGGGAGTAAGCGAGATGAAATCCCAGAAACGACTGTTTGCCGACGAGCTTGTTGGAAAACCAGTTTCAGGGGCAGGCTTGAAAGCATGGACCATATCAGGGAATTTTATCGCGTCTCGGATGAAGAAAACCGGCAGATTGTTGCCTACCAGATCATAGTTTCCTTCTTCGGTATAGAATTTAACGGCAAAGCCTCTTGGATCACGAGCTGTATCTGCTGACCCTCTCGCTCCAACCACCGTAGAAAAGCGAACGAATACTGGAGTCTGTTTTTTGGGGTCCTGAAGAAAATTGGCGCATGTGTATTTTGCCATATTCTTGTACACCTGAAAGTATCCATGCGCACCGGCACCCTTGGCGTGAACTACGCGCTCTGGAATACGCTCGCGGTCAAAGTGTGCAAGCTTTTCGATCAAGTGCACATCTTGCAGTAGGGTGGGTCCACGTTCACCTACGGTCAGTGAATTCTGGTTGTCGGCAACCGGGACTCCTTGATTCGTTGTGAGGTGTTTGCTTTTCATGGCATTCTTATTTCCTTTTTTGGTTTCTTTCTTTTCGGTTGTGTTTTCCATTTTTCTCATCTCCTTTCATTCCTTGTTGCTTTCTATACATTTGATTTTTATCCTTACGTCGCCCGAAGTCCACGATTTCACTTAACGTTTACAGCACAAACGAAGCCTCAAGGTTTGGGCATCAGCCGTCTGTTGCAGGCTGTCTCTCGAAATAGAACCGTCCCATTTCCTCATTTCCTTTAAAACTAATATTTATGCGGATCGGTCTTAGAGGGTTCTGCTTTTTGGGGCTCTTTGCTCTCAACTTCTTTTAATGGTGTCACGCTCATTTCAGAACCTGTTCCGGTAATGCAGCCGTATGCTTTTTTGATCTGATCCATCAGTTTCATTTGAGAAGCATCAGTTGTTGTCTTCGGGTCATTCATATGTAATTCATGTAGGTCTATCGCCTTTTTTAGCCACTGCTCGGCACATTTAAGTCTGGACTGCGATTCATCCATCCCCATCATCATTCCCATACGCATTGACATCATCTTCTGCATTTTTTCTTTCATCTGTGTCATGTCCTTCATCATCTGTTTTTTCTCAGGAGTCTTAGCACCCATTATCATCTTTTCCTGCATATTCATCATTTCCATCATCATCTGCATCATTTCCTGTTTCATCATTTCGCCATCCATCATTTGCTTCATCATCTGCTGGCATTTCTCCATCATTGGCATCATCTGCTTCATCATCCCTTCATCCATCATCATTCCCTGCTGTTTCATCTCCCCTTTCTGTTCTCCCATTATGCCGCCGCTCATCTGGGCGAAGCTGGATATGACAATTAATGTCAGAGATAAGATTAAGACCATTAAAGTTATCTTTTTCATTTCAAACCTCCTCACAGTTCGTATTAATTTAATAAACTCTTTCCCTTTCGGACTCGAATCTTATAACTTCACCTCCTTGCTCTTCTTGACCCGCTGTTGTGCGAAGGCTCACCCATAAAAGAATAATTATTCACATTTTTCTTTCAGTTTTTTATTCATTAATTCAAAGCCTCTTTTGGTATTGTTATCTAGTGTACTGTCCCACAATTAGCTGTACATTATAGGGATCCATATGTTATTATTGCTACATGAGAACGACAAAACCGATTCAATTTACCAAAGCAGAACAAAAAGAGGTATCACGACTTGTGCGA
>JBFMDO010000007.1:0-22981 GCA_040753615.1 Nitrospirota bacterium
TTTCATCGCCAATACCTTCGTTATCGCTGATGTCAATGTAGTCTTCCCATGGTCTACATGCCCTATCGTCCCTATGTTTGCATGAGGTTTTACTCTCTCAAATTTTGCCTTTGCCATATTCCCTCCTGTTTAATGGCATTATACGCCCTTTACTACTGCTATAATTTCTTCAGAGACCCCTTTTGGAACCTCGTAATAATGTGAAAACTGCATTGTATATGTGGCTCTTCCTTGTGTCATTGACCTCAAATCAGTAGCATATCCAAACATCTCTGCGAGTGGGGCCTGCGCCTTTATTACCTGAACATTGCCTCTTCTCTCAATATTTTGAATCTTTCCTCTACGGGAGTTAAGATTACCAATTACGTCTCCCATATATTCTTCAGAAACCACGACCTCAACACTCATTAACGGCTCAAGGATCACGGGCTTAGCCTTAGTAGCAGCTTCCTTAAACGCCATTGACCCTGCAATCTTGAATGCCATCTCTGAAGAATCAACCTCATGATATGAGCCATCATAAAGTGTCGCCTTGACACCGACAACAGGATATCCTGCAAGGATTCCCCTTTCCATCGCTTCTCTTATCCCTTTTTCAACTGCGGGAATATATTCCCTCGGAACAGTACCGCCAACTATTGCATTAACAAACTCAAAACCTTCCTCGGTTTCCATCGGTTCAAGCTTTATCCAGACATCCCCGTATTGACCGCGTCCCCCGCTCTGCCTTACAAATCTACCCTCAGCGTTCGATGCGGTTCTAATTGTTTCCTTATAAGCAACCTGGGGCTTACCAACATTCGCACCAACCTTAAATTCTCTAAGCAGTCTATCCACAATAATCTCGAGGTGAAGTTCGCCCATTCCTGATATAATAGTCTGACCTGTATCTTCATTATAAGATACCTTAAATGAAGGATCTTCTTGCGCAAGCTTATGTAAAGACTGAGAAAGCTTTTCCTGATCTGCCTTTGTCTTTGGCTCAATCGCAACAGACATTACAGGTTCAGGAAATTCTATCGCCTCAAGTATAACAGGATTTTTCTCATCGCATAATGTATCCCCTGTGAGTGTATTTTTGAGCCCTACAACAGCTGCGATATCGCCCGCTGAAACTTCCTTAATCTCTTCTCTCTTGTTTGCGTGCATCTTCAGTAGCCTTCCAACCCTCTCCTTTATATCTTTAGACGAATTATAAGCATAAGAGCCTGCTTTCAGCACTCCTGAATAAACCCTTATAAAAGTAAGCTGGCCTACAAATGGGTCTGTCATTACCTTAAAGGCAAGGGCAGAAAAGGGTTCATTATCGTCAGCATGTCTGACTGCTTTGTCTTCATCGCCTTGAACTACGCCTGTAACAGGCGGGATATCAAGTGGTGAGGGAAGATAGTCTACTATTGCATCGAGTAGAAGTTGAATACCTTTATTTCTAAAAGCAGAGCCGCATAAAACCGGCGTAAGCTTGAGTTCTAAGGTACCTTTTCTTAATGCTGACTTAATCTCCTCCTCGCTTATTTCCTGCCTTTCAAGGAACTTCTCCATAATATTCTCATCAATATCAGATATGGACTCAAGCATTTTATCCCTGCATTCAATCGCATAAGGCATCATCTTATCTGGAATATCGCCTTCAATATATTTTGCACCGAGCGTCTCATCATCGAAATACATCGCTTTCATCCTGACAAGATCTATCGGCCCTCTAAATTCATTCTCAGCACCGATAGGTATCTGAACGGCGACAGGATTCGCACCGAGACGTTCTGTCATACTTTTTACACTCATAAAAAAATCAGCACCTGTTCTGTCCATTTTATTCATAAAGGCTATACGCGGCACTCTATATTTATCAGCCTGTCTCCAGACCGTTTCTGATTGAGGCTCAACGCCTGCAACAGAATCAAAAACCGCAACAGCACCATCAAGTACTCTTAAAGATCTTTCTACTTCGATTGTGAAGTCAACATGACCAGGGGTATCTATTATATTAATCCTGTGATCTTTCCACAAACATGTTGTGGCTGCAGAGGTTATGGTTATCCCTCTTTCCTGCTCCTGTACCATCCAGTCCATAACAGCAGTGCCTTCGTCTACCTCGCCTATCTTGTAAGTAACCCCTGTATAATAAAGAATTCGTTCGGTAGTCGTAGTTTTCCCTGCATCTATATGTGCCATGATACCAATATTTCTTGTCCTTTCTAAGGGAAACCTTGACAAATGAATTCTCCTCTATTTTTCCTACCATCTATAATGTGCGAAGGCCTTGTTAGCCTCTGCCATTTTGTGGGTATCCTCTTTCTTCTTTATCGAGGACCCCGTATTGTTATAAGCATCCATTAATTCACCAGCGAGCCTTTCCTGCAGGGTCTTTTCACTTCTACCTCGCGAGTAAGTCAAAATCCACCTGAAAGCCAGAGCCATGCGCCTTTGTTGCCTTATTTCCACCGGCACTTGGTAAGTAGCACCGCCAACCCTCCTCGATTTAACCTCTACAAGAGGCTTGACATTTTCAATTGCAGTCTTAAAAACCTTCAGAGGATCAGTGCCTGTTTTGTTATTCAATATTTCAAATGCTCCGTAACAAATCCTTTCTGCTACAGACTTTTTCCCATCCTGCATTATTATATTGATAAACTTGCTCACAATCTTATTGCTATATTTAGGATCAGGTAGAATATCTCTTTTTTCTGCAACTCTTCTTCTCGGCATTTAACTTTCTCTCTTATTTTGGTTTTTTACTTCCATACTTTGACCTTCCCCGTTTCCTATCCGCAACACCCATAGAATCGAGCGCACCTCTAATAATATGATACCTAACGCCAGGGAGGTCTTTTACCCTGCCACCTCTTATCATTACAATAGAATGTTCCTGGAGATTATGTCCCACACCTGGGATATATGCTGTAACCTCCATCCCTGTCATCAGCCTTACCCTTGCAACTTTTCTTAAAGCAGAATTTGGTTTTTTTGGCGTTGTTGTATAAACCCTTACACATACACCCCTCTTCTGAGGACATCTCTTTAAAGCAGGACTTTTTGTTCTGCCCTTAACTTTTTCTCGTCCACTTTTTACTAACTGTGCAATTGTAGGCAACTTATCTCCCTTTAATAAATTTCTAATTTAAAATTAGATAATGCGGTAACCAAAAATACTACCAGAGAAAAATTTATTTGTCAATAGCAGGTCTAAACCCAAATTAAAATAATAATGTTATGGCTACCTATAAAAGGGAGATTTAACGACTGAATATCAGACAAAATGCAAAAAATATCATGGACGACCAATAGACAAAAAATTATATAGATATCTTTTGGAATAAACGTTAAGATTTAAGTAATATTTGCTTAATATATCTTAAAGAGGAGGCATTATGGGCATCATTATGCAGGCATTTTACTGGGATTGTCCAAAATCAGAGGGTAAAGAATATCAGTGGTGGAACTATGTATCCACTAAAATTCCTTCATTAAGCAGAATGGGATTTACTGCATTGTGGCTCCCACCTATAAGTAAAGCAGCAAATACCGGTGGGCAATCAATGGGATATGATGTGTACGATTATTACGACCTCGGAAATTTTGATCAAAAGGGTTCGCTGAAAACATGGTTTGGTTCAAAAGATGAATTGCTCAATCTGATACACATTGCTCATAAACACAATATGCAGGTTTATGCTGATCTTGTTCTAAACCATAATAGCGGAGGCGATGAAAAAGAACTAAATCCGATTGATAACAATGAGAGATGGACAAAATTTATCACGAAAAGTGAAAGATTTCAACGGGACTGGAAATGCTTTCATCCATCACCTTATGAGACATGGGATGATGCTACATTCGGAGACATGCCTGACCTCTGTCACAGAAACCCTTATGTTTATACTCAGTTAATAGAATATGCCAGATGGCTGATTGAAGATATAGGGTTTGACGGTTTTAGATATGATTGTGTTAAGGGTTATGGCGGATGGCTGGTCAGGGCTATCCAAGAATTAAGGGCTGTCAGAAATGGAAATTCCTTTAAGCCTTTCGGCGTTGGCGAGTGCTGGGATAGTGACCGCATTATTGAAGACTGGCTAAATGAAACCAATGCATGGTCAGATAATCCTGCGAGTGCCTTTGATTTTCCCTTGAGATATAAATTAAAAGACTTATGCGACTCATATGGGTACAGTCTGAAGAACCTTGCTTATAATGGAACACTATTTAAGGATAGGCCATTTGAGACTGTAACATTTGTGGAAAATCATGATGTTGTGCGTGATAATCCAATTATTAATGATAAAATGATGGCTTACGCCTTTATCCTGACACATGAGGGTTATCCATGCGTTTTCTGGCAAGATTATTATAATTTCGGTCTCGGACAAGAAGATAATAAAAATGGTATTGATACACTCGTCAAGATACACGAAGATTATGCTGGCGGCATTACCTCGATTCTGCATGTGGATGAAAATCTTTATGTCATGCAAAGAAACGGTTTTGGCAACCAAAAAGGATTGATATTCGTGCTTAATAATCAGAGGGACGGTTGGAATGGTATATGGGTAAAAACAAAATGGAGAAATACACAATTCCTTCCTGGTGCATGGGGAGGTCATAATTGTAATACAGATCCTCAGGAAAAATGGACACAGGGAGAAGGCTGGGGTGAATTCTGGGCTCCGCCAAGAGGCTATGCAGTCTATCTGCCACAGTGTGATTGATTCGTGGTAAAAGGAAAATTATTATTTAGCCAGCATGCGTGTAAAAACTAGCCAGAAAAAAGGATGTGTCTTATGGGCATGTCAAGGATAAGGGTTCGGGTATTATAGATGCTAAATCTTTTTTTAAGTTTTATCATGGCTGTAAGTGGTGCTACTGGTCTCGTAGTTTTGAGTCATATAATAGGGTTTGAACATTATACAAGCAGAATTTTCCCCCTTATCCCTCTCCTTTACGCAATCATTTATCATACCCTCGAAAAAATGAGAACAGGCAAGACCAAGCCTATATCTCCTGAAAAGGTAAAACCCGAGAATCTTAAAAAAGAGATGAGGACAGGTCTTAAAAAATTTTTTATGAATATTAGTGGAGTACGGATATTTACAGCAGTTGGTATAAGTTATTCCATAAAACTTGTGATTGAGATTATTATTTCACTTCTATTCATTTATTTAACTAAGAGTTCTCTCGCTGAGATTTACGGTAATTACGTCGTAAATATCATAGGAGTATTTTTAAGGGGAGACCATCCATGGCTTTCGGGAATAGAAGGGTTATATACACTCGTATGTATTAGTCTTGCAACGAGCCTGTCAACAGGGTTATGGATAGGTTTTACATCAAAGGCAAGCGCCTTAATAGAGGGCGTAATTGCTGGTATGCTGATTACCATATTTACAGCAATGACCAACATGCTGTTTCTTTATCAGAAGATAGAGGAGATGACAGCAAGTATGGCTAAGTCGCTGGGATATAATACATCTATAGGGTTTATGGCTGTAATATCCCTTCAGGTAATGCTTTATGGATTTTGGAGCGGAATTTTTCAGAAAATAAAACAGGATAGGATAAAACGCAGACCTAATGTAAAAAAGATTTAATGGATTCTCTTTCCAAATATAGCTGTGCCTTTTCTCACTCAAAACTATTCCGTCAAATATAGTGTAGTGCGTGGAGTCCCCGACTTTTAGTCGTGGAGCTTTACTTATCTTTTTCTTTAAATATCTCTGAAACATGCCAGGGATATTTACGAATAGGCATTCTCTGTTTATCCCATGTCTTGCCGCCATCTTTTGTTATGAGCATCTGTCCTTTTTTTGTTAAAATTACACCTTTATCTTTATTGAGGAAAAACATCTCGTCCGGGAATATCTCCGTCAACTCCTTCTCTGACCATGTCTTTCCTCCATCAGTTGTCTGTATAAACAGGAGGGTACCGATGTACTCATGTATTTCTCCCATTATCCACCCGTTCTTTTCATCCGTGAGAGATATCCCCATCAACCACATCCAGTCAGTCTCTTTTTTCCACCTCTCTTGCCAGTGTTCACCTCCATCTTCTGTATAAAGAATAATTGATGTTCCGCTTCCTTCGGTTACCTTATTTCCTATTACCCATCCTTTTTTATCATTGACAAATTGGACCCGCCATAACTTTGATTTCGTCCCACTTTTCTGCTGCTTCCAATTCTTACCTCCATCGTTTGTGTGAAGAATAATACCCTGAGAGCCTACTACCCAACCCATAGTCGGACTTAAAAAAAAGATATCAAAGAATCGTTTTGTGATGTCGGGCTTCCCAAAAATTCCTTTTTGTCCGGCTTTCTCCTGAAATTGAGTGAGCCATGTCGTTCCGCCATCGTTAGTATGAAGAATAAAGTAACCAAGTATTTCGGTACCGGAACGACCATGTCCCTTTTGTTCACCGATTGCCCATCCAGTAATTGAATCAATAAAAAAGAATATAACCTCTATGTCGGTATCAAATTCCTTTTGAACTTTCCATGTATTTCCACCATCCTCTGTCTTAGCAATACTACCTTTATTTGGTTTGTATTCCAATGACCATCCAGTCTTGGAATCCATGAAATAGACGTCCCAACGATATTTTCTGCTCTTCACCTTCCAACTTCTTCCCCCATCTTCAGTTTTGAATATCTGCCCGCCCCAAGCTCCTACAGCCCATCCTATAGTTCGATTGGCAAAGGAGAGTCCCCAAATAGCAACCCTATAACCGTCTAACATTGCTGCATCACCAGGCTTGGCTCCTAATCTTTCCTTCCACGTTTTCCCTCCATCCTCTGTGCAGAAAATACTCGCGCCAGCAATACACCCGTTCTTTTCATCTGTAAATGCTATCCTGTCCACAGAATTTGGAACCTGTATAACCTGCCATGTCTTTCCACCATCTTCTGTATGAAATATGGACCGGAGCCCAACTGTAGACCATCCCTTTTTGTCATTTATAAAATAAACATTTCCTTCCCACCCATGTTCTGTGGGTTTAATATATCTTCCATTGAGCAACCTGACTGGTGGTAACTCACTCTTCTCCCAGTTCTTTCCTCCATCTTTTGTCCTGTAAACTTTCCCTCCTGATAATACCCAGCCCGTGTTTGGATTTAGAAAGAATATATTAGCTATATCTGACCATGCTCCAATGTCCTCTTTATTCCAGTTTTTGCCTCCATCTTTGGTGTGAAGAAAAGTCCCCATCATGCCACCAGCCCAGCCCTCTTTTTCGTTAATAAAAAAGATATTGTGAAGGTCTACTCTAATCTTTCCCTGCCTCTCCCATTTCTTCCCTCCATCTTCTGTATGTATTAGCACGCCTCCATTGCCTACTACCCAACCAAGTCTTTCATTTAAAAAAATAACACTCTTTAAATCTTCTTCTGTCCCGCTTTCCTGTGCCTCCCAGCTCTCTCCTCCATCTTCTGTATAAAGTATCGTCCCATGCTCTCCCACAACCCATCCTTTCTGTGGTGTGATGAATTTCACTGATAAGAGGGTATTTCGTGTTGGATAAGGATTCTGATATATCCACCCATTCCAACTGCCATCGGAGGATTGAATTAGGGCGAGGCTAAAAAGCATCGCAACGAATACAACAATTCCCTTTTTTGCTAAATGTTTTTTAATCATCTTCAACCTCGTAATTTTTTTGACTTCTACAAATTCATTTCTTGTTCTTCTATATCAGCCAGTCTTAATTCGTTTGTTCCAGCATTATAAATATAGCTGGAGCTGACAGCAAAACCGTCAGCATCGTGTAGCAAGAGTTCATCGTTCGAAATCCATTTATCAACATAAATAAATGGGTTATCCTCGCTTGGCGGTTTTACCTCCTTTAATATCTTTTTGAGTTCAAGATCCATTACAACAATATGATATACGGGAACCTGCCCCGGCTCTTCCCCTTCTTCATAAAGCCCAACACTATCGGTATATCCGACACCCATCGAATAAGCCACATAGCGCCTGTCCGGACTCAGCAGGTAGCTGTTGATTTTCCCGTTTGTGGATGTAATTTTGTTGCCTTTTTCTTTCCCGCTTATTTCGTAAAGCTCACCATCCTTCAATATTACTTCTGCACCCGCCGATGATCTCCTTCCCCTCCGGTTCATCGTGCTTTTACCGTCAACAATCCGCTCGACGAGAGATAATTCTTTATCATTGATCCAACTATAAATTTCTTTTTTATTTTTGAATTCCAATTTAGTATCCGTTTTTCCATCTAAAAGTTCTCTTTCAGTGGATATGATCAATTCCCGATACTCATTATTTATCCAATCGCTCCATGAAACAGTTGATTTTTCTATATATCCAATCCCCTTCTCAATATCCTCGTCAGGATAAACACGGCGATAGGTCTTCACCTCTAAAATTTTGAAATGGGTTTTGTTCTGTTCATCGAAACCGAAAACCGCAGTGCTAAGAGCATTAACCAAGTCGCAGTCCGTGCAATTCTCATTCGGTTCGAGGGTAAGTATCACATACTCGGGCTTGTTCTTCCTGAGATTGGCAAATTGAACGAGAGGCTTCATTGATTTAGGCAACGCTGCAAACGTAACAAACTCACCTTTTACATCATCAAGCAGTCCAATGATGGTTCTTTCGGTGTCCGGCAACTGAATTTCTATAGGAGCCCGCATGCCGGTTGATTTGAGATGCTCTCTCAACTTTTCGGCGTCTTTCTCGAACTTGCTGATGTCTATGCGGCAATGGACTGTGACGAAGGGCTGCCGCCTGCCGCTGTCATTTAGATAATGGTAGCTGTAGTCCAAAAGAGCAAGAGAAATATCTTTAACGGTAAGTCCTCGCAAGCCCTCCATCACTTCAAATCTCGACACAACCTTCTTCCTATGTTTTTCTTTGTTCAGTTCAGCCTGCGATTTCTGAAATTCAGCATCTTTAGAGTTGGTAGCAGCAACCTCTTGAGCTACAATAGACTTCAAAATGATAAAAAATGATAGAGAGATACCAAGCAGAATCACAATTAATCTAATTGCTATCTTTTTCATCTAAACCTCCCCGAAAAATATTTATCATTTAACAACAATTCCTTCATCACCCCATTTCCATATTTCCATAATTTCTATTTGAAAATATTGAATATAGAAAAAGAAAAGATAAAATCCCTCCCTTTACTTTGAGTTGTTATGTTTATTGTAATGCAAAATAATTCAAATTTCGATATTTTTGACCCTGCAAAAAAGTTATTCAGGAAACTGCTTGACTAAATCATCTCAAGTTGATAAGCTTTTTTACAACAATATAAGTTTTTATTTATTTATCATGAAGTTTAAAACCTCAGAATATATGGAGGTACTATGAAAAAAGCTTTATTTATAATTATGTGTTTTGCTTTGTTTGCATCAACAAATACGATTTTCGCAGCAGAAATGGACAATGAATATGATAAAGCTCTTAAATATTACAACAGCGGAAAATATCAAGAAGCTGTGGAACTTTTTAAAGAATATGTTAAAAAGAACCCTCATCCAGATGCCTATTATCGTATAGGTTATGCCTTATATGAACTCGGCAAATTTGATGAGGCAAATAAATACTTCAAAGATGCTTATCTTATAGATCCTGCATACTCTCCTGAATGGGTTAGTCCTGTTCAAGGGTATCCAGAAAAACCTTCGGTCGAGGAAGCTCCTTCGGAACAGCCACCTCTTATTCAAACAGGCGTCGAAACGCAGCCTGAGCCAAAACAGGAATCTGTTTCGGAAAAACAACCTCAGATAGAAATACCAGAGGCAACTCCAGTTACACCTGAAAAAGAATTGTCACAACCTGAATCCTAAAAAGCAAAACTGCTGCCGACTCACGCCAATATCCCTCTGAAACTCTTGCATAACTGTCCAAATAGCCTATGAAAGAATTCTTTGATTAAAAATCAAGCCGTCCTACCAAAAGTTGTATAATATTATATGAAACTCTTAATGCATATCTGCTGTGCAAATTGTAGTTTATATCCGCTCAAGAGTCTGCATTCAAAAGGCATAGATGTAAAAGGACTATGGGTGAACCCAAATATACATCCTTATACCGAATATAAAATGCGTCTTGAGTCTTTACAAAGTCTGCAAAAGACATGGGGGCTTGATATAGAATATATTGACCACTATGGATTAAAAGAGTTTCTTCGCTCTGTAGTAAATAATGAAGACAACAGATGTGCGAACTGCTACTCTCTGCGACTTGAAGAAACAGCAAAAACTGCAAAAAAAATGGGGCTTGATGGCTTTACGACAACTCTTCTTGTAAGTCCATACCAGAAATTTGATATGATAATAAATATAGGGAAAGAGATGGAGAAAAAATATTCTATCCTGTTTTATGTTGAAGATTTCAGGACTGGATGGAAAAAAGGCATAGCTATATCAAAAGAACTCGGACTCTACAGACAGAAATATTGTGGATGTGTATATTCAGAAATGGATAGATACCTTAGAAACAAAAATAACCAATAACCAAATTACAATAACCAAAATATGACAGATGGTATTCAGTATATAGGCAGATTCCTTATAATTGTGGGATTTATAATTATAGGTGTAGGTGGATTATTATTACTTTCGAATAAAATCCCGTGGCTCGGCAGGCTACCCGGCGATATTATAATACATAAAAAAAATCTTACTTTTTATTTTCCGATAGTTACGAGTATACTTTTAAGTATTATATTGAGTTTTATTTTCTGGATCATAAGCAGGAGGTGAAAGATTGAAAAATCTATTAAGGCTTTTTTTTATAATTTTATTTTTTGCATTAATGGCAAAGACTTCCTATGCCACAGATAATATAAAGGTTTTAATTGTTAATGAAACTTTTTCAAAAATCCCTGCAAAAGATGAGAAGATAGAAAAACTCGGTAGTATGAAGGGAGATCTGCTCGTGATGGGTGTTCATTACACCGGCAATATTAATGTATTGAGAGGCAGTAGTGGATTATATCTTGTAAACGAGCTGCCATTGGAGGATTATGTTAAAGATGTCGTCGCGGTGGAAGTAGGTCCGGACTGGGAGACAGAAGCACTTAAGGCACAGGCTGTTATATCGAGGACATATGCTTTATATCAAAAAATGAGAAATGGAAATTCGATCTACCATATTGCGTCGTCTGTTCTTCATCAGCTTTATAAGGGTAATAACCATGACGCAAAGGCAGCCAATGCTGTTTCAGCAACAAAAGGTGAAATACTTACTTTTGATAATCAACCAATAGCAGCATTTTTTCATTCAACTTCAGGTGGAAGTACGGAAAATCCCGAAGATGTTTTCGGAAGAAGTTATCCTTATCTAAAGGCGATTGGAACAAATAGCGATTTATCACCTTATTCAGCATGGGAAAAAAGAATCCCAATTTCAGAGATTGAAAGGGCTTTAAATATAACTCAAATCAAAGAAATATTAATCAATTCCTATACCTCAACAAACAGGGTTAAGAACCTCAAAATAACAACCAATTACGGTACCACCACTGTTAATGCCACAGATCTTAGAAAGTTGCTCGGCTGGAGTCGTCTTCCGAGCACAAACTTTCGTATAACACATGACGGAGACTTTATAATCTTTGAAGGTAAAGGCTATGGACATGGTGTTGGTCTCTGCCAGTGGAGTTCTCTGCAAATGGCGCGCGAAGGGAAAAGCTACAGAGAAATCCTATCATTTTTCTATCCCGGAACAACAATAAAGCTGTATGAAGGTTACTGATTTCGACTATTTCCTTCCAGAAGATCTTATTGCAAAAAGACCTTTAAAAGACAGAGCGAGTTCAAGACTACTCGTGCTTTGCAAAGATGGTACGATTGAGCATAAATTTTTTTCTGATCTCCCTTCGTATCTTAACAAAGGAGATCTGCTTCTTTTAAATAACACGAGGGTTTTTCCTGCGAGGCTTACAGGATTCAAAAAAAATGGTGGGAAGGTGGAAATCCTGCTCGTAAAAAAAATTGGGGATAACGTATGGGAAGTACTTTCAAAAAAAAGATTTACAGGTACATTGAGGGTCTCCGAGGAGTTAGAATTAGAACTTTATGAAGGAAAAACCGCACACCTTAAATATTCAGGCGATTTTATGGATATCCTATGGAAATATGGCAAGATGCCGCTTCCGCCGTATATTAAACGCCCACCTGATGAATCAGATAAAGAAACTTACCAGACTTTATTCGCAAAAAAAGAAGGCTCCATAGCAGCACCTACAGCAAGCCTTCATTTTACATATGATTTATTGAAAAAGATTGCTTTAAGGGATGTAATAATCAGGGAGTTAACCCTGCATGTGGGCATCGGTACATTTAAACCTATCAGAACTGAAAAAGTAGAAGAGCATTCCATGGATGCTGAATATTTTGAGATTGATAAAAAACTTATTACTGAAATTAAAAAAACAAGAGAATCTGGCAAAAGGGTAATATCCGTAGGAACAACCACGACAAGGGCAATAGAAGGATATATGTGTGGACAGTGGTCAGCAAATGGTCGAAATAAAATACAAGATGCATCACTCAACCCTCATGGCATTAAAGGTTATACTGATATCTTTATCTACCCCGGTTATGAATTTAAGGCTATTGATTCTCTTATTACCAATTTCCACCTGCCCATATCTACGCCCCTTATGTTAACTTCTGCATTTTGTGGCTGGGAAAAACTAATGAATGCCTATAAGAAAGCAGTTTCCAGAAAGTATAGATTTCTTTCCTATGGTGATGCTATGCTTATTTTATGAGAAAAGGCGATATAAATTTAAAAGAAGATCCTTCAATATTTTTTATCAGCAAATGGATTATTATTGTAGGTATTATGATTATAACCGCGATTAGTTTCACACTCGGATACTTTGTTGGTAAAAATATCCATGCCCCTGTGGCTGTCGAGAAATCGTCTTTTCCTATGTCTATGCAACAGGAAAGTTTTGAACCTAAACCCGTATCTATAACGGAAAAAGAATCGCTATCTGAACAACCAGCCACTCAGCAAATCCAACCATCTCGGGAAACTTCTAAAAATAAGGAGTCGCCAACAAAACAACAGACTCAAAAAACTATCGAAAAATTAAAGACCCAGCAGAAACAAGAAACAAAACAAAATAATAAAGCCAGCAAAACAACCAACCCCACTAAAAAATCCCCTGCACGAAAATATACGGTTCAGGTAGGTGCATTCAAAAATATCTCTGATGCAAATACCCTTAAGGAAAAACTTGAAAAAAAAGGATATAATATATATGTTATTTACTCAGAAGCAAAACAAGACGGAAGTCTTTATAAGGTTATGATAGGCAAGTTTAATACTCGGAAAGAGGCTGAAATATTGTCGCTCAAACTGAAAAAGTCCGAAAAATTACAGTCCTTCGTAACATTTAATCCAGAAGAGGAACACCTACGTTAACCATAGAAATCGAACTTGATAATGAAAAAGAATCTTACCTTCTCTACGGGGGACTGGACAAAAACCTTAAGATGATAGAAGAAGCATTAGGCATTATAGCCTCTCAAAGAGGAAATAAAATTTTTTTGCAGGGCGATTCTGACTCTGTTGAAAAAGCAAAAAAACTTATTCATGATATTCGCTCAATAAGTTCCAGTGGATATAATCTTTCTCCTGAAGATATACGTTATGCACTGAGGTCAATAACCTCAGAAGGAGAATATCTCTCAGTAAAAGACCTCTTTTTGAATAATATCCCCGTATCTTCAAAAAAAAGATTTATTGTACCAAAAACAGAGACGCAGAAAAGATATATTGAGGCTATTAAGAATTTTGATATAGTCATCGGTATAGGGCCAGCAGGCACAGGGAAAACCTATCTCGCAATGGCTATGGCTATAAACGCATTCCTTAAAAAACAAATAAGCAGGATAGTTCTTGCACGGCCTGCTGTAGAAGCAGGAGAAAAACTCGGATTTTTACCCGGAGATATATATGAAAAGTTTAATCCTTATCTGAGACCTCTTTATGATGCGTTACTTGACATGATGGAGGCAGAAAAGGCAACCAAACTTATAGAGCGCGGGGTCATTGAGATTGCGCCGCTTGCATTCATGAGAGGCAGGACATTAAATGACTCATTTGTTATACTCGATGAGGCACAGAATACAACCTCTGAACAAATGAAGATGTACTTGACAAGACTTGGCTTTAATTCAAAGACAGTAATTACAGGGGATGTAACACAAATAGACCTGCCCGCTGGAAAACCATCAGGACTTATAGAAGCTGAAAAGATATTAAAGGGGGTTGAGGGAATCCAGTTTGTATATTTTTCTGAAAAAGATGTTGTAAGACATAAACTTGTTCAGGAGATTGTAAAGGCTTATGAGCGATATGAAAAACGGACCCCAAAAGAATAACCCACTGGAAATCACAGATTTTTTCAAAATGTTTTTTGAGAGGACATTTTCAAAAATAAAAGGGATGCATCTTCAATACACTAAAACTAGCGAAATATTCTTTATTATTTCATGTGGGCTTATATCTGCCCTCTTGGTTCAGAAAGAATTTGACATAGAACAAATAACCGGCAGTTTCTTCATCGCCTCTCTGCTGATTTTCATTCTTTATAGAGATATTATGAGATATAAGCCTGCATATACTAAAAAATATAATATGTTAGTCCTTCTCGGGCTGTTGTTTATAAGCACACTCATAATAGACAGGGTATTCGGTTATCTACTCATAAGTCTTTCGAAGGGACTAGAGTTTGAAGCTTTAGATAGCTGGATATTCGGTATTCCGGTCCCTGTAGGTGCAATGCTCGTTTCGCTTCTCTTTGACTTTCATACAGCAATTACGTTTTCGTTTACCGTCAGTCTTCTTACCGGGCTGTGGCTCCATGATGCAGCCTTCACAATATATGCATTCGTTGGAAGCATTACAGCAGCATTCAGTGTCATAAGATGTAAAAAGAGGTCTAATCTTCTCAAAGGAGGCATCTATGTAATCGGAGTAAATGCATTAACTGTAATATTAATACTCCTGTTTAAAGGCGAGCTTTTAACAACAAAAGCTTTGCCCTCGATAATGTTTGCTGCACTTGGAGGCATTGGTGTTATTGCTATTGTTTCTATCCTCCTACCTATTCTTGAGCATGCCTTTAAGGTTACTACTGATATAAGATTACTCGAGCTCCTCGACATTGAACAGCCGTTAATGAAAAAACTTATGATTGAAACACCCGGCACATATCACCACAGTGTTATAGTTGGAAATCTTGCAGAGTCTGCAGCAGAGGCTGTTGGTGCAAACCCACTTCTTGCAAGGATAAGTGCATATTACCATGATATTGGAAAAATAAAGATGCCTGAATATTTTGTAGAAAACCAGTTTGGTTCGGTAAGCAAACATGATAAATTAACTCCTCATATGAGCAGCATGGTAATTGTCAGCCATGTCAAGGAAGGTGTCGAACTCGCTACCCAATACAAGCTTCCAGAACCAATTATTGATGTTATAAGACAACACCACGGCACCATGCTGGTTAGCTATTTCTATCAAAAGGCAAAAGAACAAACAGAAGATGCTACGCCGGCTGAACAAGACTACAGATATCCCGGTCCAAAACCGCAGACACGTGTGGCTGCATTAGTGATGATGGCAGATGCTGTCGAAGCTGCATCGAGGGTACTTACAGATCCAACACCTGCAAGGATATCTTCACTTGTAGAGAAGATTACAAACCATATATTTCTTGACGGCCAGATCGACGAGTGCGAGCTTACCTTAAAAGATATTCAGAACGTAAAGAAGCGATTTTCATATATTCTCACAGGAATATTCCATAAAAGGCTGGATTATCCTGGCTTTGATTTTTTAGATGAAGATACAAGTAAAGAATCAACAAAGAATCATAAAGATAAACCAGCAGAAAATAATAAGTCTGCTAAAGAAAGCCCTGCACCTGCTAAATCTCCACAAAGCTGAGATCAGCGTTCTCTTTGTTAATGACAGACGAATGAGGATATTAAATCATCAGTACCGTGGAGTAGACAGGACAACAGATGTCCTTGCCTTTCCACAAATAGAAACTAAGATTCCAAACTTAGAACTTAAACCTCAGAATTTTATTTTGGGTGATATTGTTATAAACCTCCACAAGGCTAAAAGACAAGCCATAGAATATGGCATTACATTTAACACAGAAGTGAAAAAACTCTTGATTCACGGCATTCTTCATCTTATCGGCTATGACCATGAAAAAGGTGGATACCCAGAAAAGAAAATGAGGAGAAAAGAGAGAGAATTATTCGAGAAAATCCATTGATAGCATAATAATTTTCCTTACATGGAAGTCCCCACTAAAGGTCGGGACTTATCTATACACCAACTTTGTGAATAATCTGGGCTAAGCAAAATCACAAATCGCTAACATGAAAAATATTTGCTATTTCAGCCCCAGCACATCCTGCATGTCATATAATCCAGATGGCTTTCCATATACCCAGATCGCTGCCCTTAATGCCCCTCTTGCAAATGTATCCCTGCTTGATGCCTTATGTGTTACTTCGATCCTTTCTCCAAGTCCGCCGAATATGACGGTATGTTCTCCTACAATATCGCCTGCCCTGATGGTCTGGATGCCAATCTCTTTTGCAGTTCTCTCACCTATTATCCCTTTTCTCGCATAGACTGCTACCTCATCAAGATTCCTTTTTAAAGCATCTGCAATCACCTGCGCCATTTTTAAAGCTGTTCCACTTGGGGCATCCTTTTTCAGCCTGTGATGTGCCTCTATAATTTCAATATCATAACCTTCACCGAGCACCTTTGCAATATCCTGAAGCACCTTCAGAAGGAGATTAACACCCATGCTCATATTTGAAGCCATTACGCATGGTATCTTTTTTGTCAGTTTAGAAACTGTCTTTAAATCATCTTTTGTAAAACCTGTTGTGCCTATAACCATAGCTTTGCCCTTTGAGGATGCAATCCTCAGATGTTCGAGAGATGCCTCTACTGTTGTAAAAGAAATAACCAAATCAACAGCGTCAATTATTGATTCAAGACTATCTACAAGTTTTATACCGGTCTCCCCGATGCCGACTATTGTTCCTATGTCTTTGCCTATATCCTTGTGTCCTTTTCTCTCAAATGCGCCTGCTAATTGCAGTTCCTTATATTCCTTTGAAAGAGATGTAATCCTGCCCCCCATCCTTCCACCTGCGCCAGCAACTGCTATCTTAACCATAATGCCCTCCTTTCTCTGTAAACCATAAATCTTTTAAATCGTTATTTTGAATTTTGGTAATTAGCCCAGTTTATTCATAAGTTTTTATGATCAAACAGGGGATAGAGTATTCTCGCTCATTCTCGTCCCGATAAATCGGGACTCCGAGGCTTTTGCCTCTTTATTTTCACATAGTGTATTTGACTATCGGCAAAAGAAATCCGCTCAAATACTCTATCCCCTGTTACTATCTCCAATTTTGTGAATAATCTGTGTTAGAATTCAGTCCTGAATTTAATTCAGGATTAGATTTAGAGTTTATTCTTTTCCTCTTCCTTTTCATCTTCTTCCTTCCCTTCTATTTTATATTCTTCTGATACCCATTTGCCGAGGTCTATCAGTTTACACCTTTCTGAACAAAATGGCCTCCATGGATTTTCCTCCCATGTAGTTTTATGCTTACATATAGGACAAATGATTTTCATAAGAGCTATAATTTTTAGCACACAGAACAGTTCTTATCTCCAAAGGAGACTATCGCAAAACTTTTAGCTATTCTGAATCTTCTCACCATTTTTTTTCAAGTTTCTAATTATGATGTTTGAAACAATCCCATTCACAGTGCCTGTCAGGGTGCCGAAAAAGACAATTACAGGACTTATCAGAAGTATTGCCTCGACCCTCTGTATAAACAGAAAATATGCAAGGAAAAGCTGTGTAATATTATGAAATAATGCACCAATAAGACTGAGACCGATCATACTGAATAACCGTGGTGTTACAGACATAACAATGCCCATAGCAAAGGTGCTTGTAACACCTCCTCCAAGGCTCAGGATAAAGGCAGGACCTAAAAATGTACCTGTAAATATTGAGCCGAGAATAACCCTTATTAATGTAACCATGATTGCAGCCCTAATTCCATAAAGGAATAATGCTGTCAGGGTAATAATGTTTGCAAGCCCGAGCTTTAACCATGGAATCGGCATTGGAAGCAGATTTTCAAATCCGTGAAGTGCCAATGCATAAGCAGAAAGCAGAGCTATCCGGTATTTATCCTGTGATTGCATCAATATCAAAAATCTCCCTATCTTTATTAAAGGGGGGTAAGGGAGGATTTTCATCTCTGTAATCGCCTATAGTTACAACAACTCTGTTTGGAAGACATACTATTGCACCGCTATCAATCCACCCCTGTTTTATGCATAACTTATTAGGGCATGGCGATTCTATTAATCGCACCTTGTGATTTTTTATCTCAATAACTGTTCTGCCTATACGTCCTTCTACTGATACAATTCTGTCCTTCTCAAGAGGCAGCACATACACAGGCTGACCATTAACTTCTATCTGGACTGTCCTGCCCTTGGGTAAAACTTCTTTAATGAAAACAATACCTGAAATAGAAAATAATATGAGTATAAAAAAAAGGATCCTGTCAGCTATCGTGGTGCTTTTAATAAGTTCTTTTAAATTCAATTCCCCCTCTTATGCCTGGTGTTATATGTATCTTGCCTTTGCTGTCAACTATTACACCATCAAATCCCATTTTTTCGAGAATCTTCATCCCCTGTTCAACTCCTAATATAAAAATGCCTGTTGCGAATGCATCTGTAAATACAGCATCCTTTGCTACAACAGTCACGCTCTGACATTTTTCCGCAGGATAGCCTGTATTCGGCGAAAGTATATGATGATATCTTTTGCCATTGAGCATAAAATATCGCTCATAGTCTCCGGAAGTGGATATTGCCATATCTTTCAAGTCAATAGTTGCCATAATATCGTCTAATGAATCCTCCTTTATTCTTGGATTCCTTATGCCCATCTTCCATGTCTTTCCTTCGGGCTTGGAACCGAATACCCTGATATCTCCTGCAACAGAGACAATGCCAGCTTTTATCCCTCTCTTTTTCAAGGCTTCAACCGCCTTATCTACAGCATATCCTTTTGCAACCCCTCCGAGGTCAATAAGCATGCCTTTTTTTCGGAGGAATGCGGTAGATCTATTTTTATTAATAACTAAATCTTTATAATTTACCAGATACAGATTCTTTTTGATTGCGTCATGACTTGGCATTGTTTTTTTATGGAAGTCATATAGCGCTGTTACACAACCAATTGTTAAATCAAATGCTCCGTCAGTCTCTTTTGAAACAAACATCGCTTTATCAAGCATATCCATGATATCAGGTGATATTTTTACTTCAGATATGCCTGCATTCTTATTTATTTGAGACACCTCGCTCTGTGCAGAAAAAAAGGTTGTTAATTGCTCAAGTCTTTCTATCTCTGAAAATGCAGCATCAATTGCATTATTAGCGTCGCCTCTTGAATTGGATACAACTGTTATAGTAACAATCGTATCCATCATGATCTTGGTTTTTCGCAAAATCTTATCTCGCTGAGGCGTACAGGCAAAAATAATACCGAGTGAACAGAGTATTGTGAATAGCAAAAATACTATATAGATTTGAGATTTAAGATTTGAGATTTGAAATCTATCTTTTGATTTTTTTTTCATGCTACTTTCATATGATTTAAGCTGGAAAGTTTGCTTTTTAAGAATCTGCCTGTATATGAATTTGGATTCATGCTGACTTCTTCTGGTGTTCCTTCAGCAATAATCTTTCCTCCTTCTTCTCCTCCCTCAGGACCGAGGTCTATAATGTAGTCAGCAGATTTTATTATATCAAGATTATGTTCTATTACAATTACAGTATTTCCGGAATCAACAAGACTGTTTATTACATCAAGCAATTTCTGAATATCAACAAAATGAAGTCCTGTTGTTGGCTCATCAAGCACATAAAGTGTATTGCCTGTTGATCTTTTCCCGAGCTCTCTTGAAAGTCTCACCCTCTGCGCCTCGCCACCTGAAAGTGACGATGCAGGCTGTCCCAGTTGCAGATAGCCGAGTCCCACATCTTCAAGCACTTCAAGCTTTTTTCTGATATGAGGGATTGTTGAAAAAAATTGTAATGCCTCCGAGACAGTCATCTCAAGAACTTCCGCGACATTTTTTCCTTTATACCTTATTTCGAGTGTTTCTTTATTATATCTTTTGCCTTTGCATGTATCGCATGGAATATAAACATCAGGAAGAAAATGCATCTCGACCTTAGTTAAGCCATCCCCTTTACACGATTCGCACCTTCCTCCCGGAATATTGAAGCTGAATCTGGAAGGGGTATATCCCCTTATCTTTGAATCAATAACCTGTGCAAACAATTCTCTAATAAATGAGAATACCCCTGTATATGTTGCAGGATTAGAACGGGGCGTCTTGCCGAGTGGTGATTGTTCAACGCATATTACACGGTCTATCTTCTTTATGCCTATGATTTCTCTATATCTGCCGGGAATTAATTTGCTTCCATACAATTCTTTGCAGAGTGCCTTATAAATTACCTCTATAACTAGGGTGCTTTTTCCAGAGCCTGATACACCTGTCACACATGTGAATGTTCCAAGCGGTATATCAGCATTAATATTCTTGAGGTTAAATTCATGGACGCCTTTTATTTTCAGAAAATCTTTTGGTCTTCTTCTTTTAGATGGGATATCTATTGACATTATACCGCTGAGATATTTTCCTGTTAAGGATTTTTCATTCTTCTCTATTTCCATTGGGGTGCCTGTGGCAACAATCCAGCCTCCTCTTAATCCCGCACCTGGTCCCATATCAACAATGTAATCAGCCCACCTTATTGTCTCCTCATCATGCTCCACAATAACAACAGTGTTTCCTGCATCTTTTATTGCTGAAAGGCTTTCAAGAAGTTTTTTACAATCTCTCGGATGCATTCCGATACTCGGCTCATCGAGTATATAAAGTACACCTGTAAGTGAAGAACCAAGCTGTGTCGCAAGTCTTATCCTCTGGGATTCTCCTCCTGATAGCGTAAGAGAAGACCTATCAAGGGTAAGATATCCAAGTCCTACCTTTCCGAGGAAATGAAGTCTATCTTTAACTTCTTTGAGAACACGTGAGGCAATTGTCTGTTCTCTCTCTGTAAGGTTTAAACTGTTAATAAAGATACTCGCATCTTTTACTGACATCCTTGCAAATTCGCCAATATTTATCCCTTGTATTTTTATACTCAGTGCTTCTTTCCTCAGTCTTAATCCACCGCAGAGTCTGCAGTAATTCTGCCCCTCAAGCTCAATAGCGTCTTCTTCAATATTTTCGAATCCAAGCCCATTACATTTTGGACATGCACCCTGTTTGCTGTTAAATGAAAAAAACATTGGTGTTATTTCAGGATAACTTATACCACATTTAAGGCATACTGCAGCCTTTGAGAAGAGTATATCTTTATTTTTTTCAATGAGATTTATCACAACAGTATCCGAATAAGTAAGGGCGGTTTCTATCGCATTTTTTATCTGACGCTCGATTCCGTGCTTGATAATAAGCCTATCAATAACAATCTCAATAATGTGACGTTTATGTTTTTTAAGAAAAATATCATGTGTGAGGTCAACCATCTCGCCATCTATTCTTGCTCTGATAAAACCTTCCCTCCGCATTTCTTGTAACTCTTTCCTATATTCACCCTTTCTGTTTCTTACTATCGGGGCAAGAATCTGCAGCCTGCTGCCATGAGGCAGAGACCTGACAGAATCAATGATATCAACTGATTCCTGTTTTGATATTGGGGAACCACAGCTGTAACAATAAGGCTTGCCTATCCTTGTATAAAGAACACGCATATAATCATATATTTCGGTAATTGTGCCGACTGTCGATCGTGGGTTTTTAGTTACGGTTTTCTGGTCTATTGATATGGATGGCGAAAGCCCTTCAATATAATCAACATTTGGCTTGCTTAGCTGTTCAATGAACTGTCTTGCATATGCAGAAAGACTTTCCACGTAGCGTCTCTGCCCTTCTGCATATATAGTATCAAGAGCAAGCGATGACTTGCCCGAACCCGAGGGTCCTGTTATTACAGTGATTGCTTCTCTCGGTATAGAGAGGTCAATATTTTTTAGATTATGCTCCCTCGCGCCCTTTATGACTATAAATTCCTGCATATGAGTAATTATTCAATATAACTGAAAATGGACGGAGAAGTTAATAGGCAAGGGCATCCTGTCTTAGAAAGAACGAGTCTGTAGCGGTGTCCTTTCTTTTTTGCAAAAGCCTTTTGAGACTTTTTCTACAGGTTCAACGAGATGCGTCACCCGCTGGCGCAAGAAAACCAAACCGGCGTTATCGCCAGTCGGTGTGGACGCTGGTGTTATGTGAAGTCTTTATAATTTAATGTTAATATCTCAGAATTTTCCATTTACTATCGACGTCTTTAACGAAATAAACTGGGTAGGTCATATCAACTGTTTTTCCACCGTATAGTTCTTTCTTAACCAAGCGATATTCGGCGTCATTTTCTTTTATGTATATTGGTTGAATATCTCCAAGCTCCTGGGCAATTTGGGGTAACTTGTCTCCAAAAGCAGAATAGATATTTCTATAGTGTTGCTTTGTTTCAGGATGATAGTATTCAATTGCTTTTTCAATATTTTTGTTAACCAAAGCACTTTTCATTTCGCGCCAAATTGATTTCAGTTCCTTATCAACTTTTTCATCGAGCGCATAGGCAGAATTTAGACATAAAAGAAATATTGCTCCAGATAGAAAATAATAAATTCCTTTTTTCATAATATTTTATTCTCCATCACTACTGTCCCAACGTTGAAATTAGGAAATAGTATAACACATTGAAAATACTGGGATCGAAGGAAGAAATGATTGTAATCGATTTGAAATTGAAATTATCAAAAGGCCATACTTCCGCACTAAAA
>JBFMDO010000008.1:0-2670 GCA_040753615.1 Nitrospirota bacterium
CAAGGGCAATCCTTGCAGGGATAAAGGTATCTAAACTTGAGAGGATTGCAGCTTAATTAGGAACCATGAAAACCATTGAGAATAGACCCTTTGAGAGAATTTGCAGAAAAGACTTGACAGTATCGAAGGAGAGCTGCAAGGGTCAATTCCTTTATTTCTTCCTCTTTGTAACCTATTTCGCGAGCAAGTTCCTGTGCATAGGTAGCCACTCTTTCAGAATGGCCCCTTGTCCATTGGCTTTTAGCATCAAGAGCGTGAACCATAGATCGCACAAAACCCATAAATAGGTCTTCAAGCTCAATATAGGACTCATAGAGATCGTCAAGTGTCTTAGATAACTTTTTTCCTGCTTTTAATTCTTTCATCTAATTCCATGTATATTTAGATATTATTAGATATTATATTAAGAAAAAGGTCAATTGTCTAAATGTGGAAGCGTTTTTTAGAATACTAAAAAAGTTTTTTGGGCCGAATACATTCAAAGATTCAGATAAGGTCAAAGAGCAGATGAGCGGATTCTTATCAGCAGATTGACTTACTTATGTCCTATTTTTAAAATGTCTTATGCCACAGATAAATATCCTCCCCCCTGATTTAAGGAATAAGATTGCAGCAGGAGAGGTGATCGAAAGACCTGCTTCTGTTGTAAAGGAATTGATAGAAAACTCAATTGATGCAGAAAGCACTGAGATAAAGATAGAAATTCTTTATAGTGGTAAACGTCTCATCAAGGTTTCAGACAACGGCACAGGAATGGATAAAGAAGACGCCATTGTATGTTTTGAAAGACATGCAACAAGCAAGCTTTTTAGTGAAAAAGACCTTTTCAATATAAAGACAATGGGCTTTAGAGGCGAGGCGCTTTCTTCGATTGCCGCTGTTTCAAAGGTTAAACTCATTACAGGTCTAAAAAATTCACCATCCCAACACCCCCTCGACAAGGGGGATGTGAGAGGAGGGGTGGGGGTATCAGTCGAAATACATGGAGGTGAAGTAAAGGAGACAAAGGATTCTCCATTTATCGGCACATCTATTGAGGTTAGAGATTTATTCTTTAATACTCCTGCGAGAAAAAAATTTCTTAAATCAAACAGCACAGAACTTTTTCATATAATAGACATAATTACAAAAGAGGCACTCTCACACTGGAATATAAGCTTTAGGCTTTTCTCCGACAATCAGGAAATCATTAACCTGCCCCTATCAATAGATCAAAAAGAACGTATAATGCGGATTTATGGAAGAGAATTCCTCGATGGTCTTATAGAAGTTGATGCTGAAGAGCAAGGGATGAGTATGAAATCTTATATAACAAAGGGCACCAATTTCAGAAATAGGAAATCTCATCAGTTCATCTTTTTAAATAAAAGACCTGTTAAAGACCCCTCAATCTCTTATGCTGTATATAATGCATACGAGGGGATTTTACCTCATGATAAACATCCTGTATTCTTCCTCTTTCTTGAGATTGATCCCAAAAAGGTAGATTTCAATGTTCATCCAACAAAGAGAGAGGTCAGATTCGAGGATAAAGAATCTATTTATCGGTTTGTAAATGCCAGTATTAGAAAAACCATAAAGGGGGAAAGGACTGAATATGCAAGACAATTTATAGAAATGCCTGTATCTGACTTATCAGCCACTTCAGTTAAAACCTATGATATTGCTCATCTCCCGCAGGCTGAATCTGTAGTATCAGAAGCGCTTGAATTTACCTATAAACTCCACCTGCCTTTTATTTATCTGGGTGAAACCTTTTTAGCTATTTCAGGTAAAGGAGGGCTTATACTTATAGATTATCATGCTGCACATGAGAGGATTCTTTATGAGAAGTTTTTAAAAGGGATTCACCTTAATTCGTACCAATTATTATTCCCAAGACAGGTGAAGTTATCACCTGCTGAATACAGACACATACTCGACAACATTTTGATGCTCAAAGATTTCGGGATAGATATAGAAGATTTCGGGCATGACACTGTTATTGTGCGATCTCTTCCTGAAGATTTAAAAGATGCTGATATCAGGGGTATCCTTTCAGATGTTGCAACATGTATAACTGAAGGTATTGCTCTGGATAAATCCCTCAAAGAGGTATTGGCAGCAAAGATTGCCTGTCACAGCTCACTAAGAGGAAGAAACATACCATCTCGGGAAGAGATTTCAAGCCTGATAACAGAGCTTGAAAAAACAGACCAGCCTGACCAGTGCCCTCATGGCAGACCAACAAGAATCTTCTTTTCTCTGGATGATCTGAGGAAGATGTTTAAGAGAAAATAGACCTGTCAAAATATTTAGTTAAAAAATTATCAAAATAAAATCCTCTTATTTCCTATCGCGAAGATAATCACCGAGCAGTCCTCTACTGTGTTCGTCTTCGTGACAGTAAACACAGAGATTTTCCCAATTAGAACCATCAGGGGGATTATTTAAGGGGTTTCCATCTTTATGGTGTACAGTCAGGAGATGCCTGTTTTTGTAATCAAATTCTCTCGCACATTTGGCACATATAAGCCCGTGAATCTTCAGTGATAGCTCTCTGTAATTGATACTGTCAAGTCTTTTCTGCAAATTCTCTCAAAGGGTCTATTCTCAATGGTTTTCATGGTTCCTAATTAAGCTGCAATCCTCTCAAGTTTAGATACCTTTATCCCTGCAAGGATTGCCCTT
>JBFMDO010000009.1:0-40260 GCA_040753615.1 Nitrospirota bacterium
TTGGCAGCGATGAGTTTATAAAGAAAATGGAGAAAAAACTTGAAAGGAGATTTATTCTAAAGTCAGCCGGGAGACCAAGAAAGAAGAAAGGTAGAGATTAGGAAATATGGGATGTGTCCCTAATAATCTAATAATCTATTCATTCGATTAATTTTAGAGCTTTAATACGGGAGAAATGTTTGACATTATTTGTAAGCAAGGGAATGCTGTTGGCAATGCAAATCCCTGCTATAAGCGTATCTGGCATACCTATATCCGTTCCTTTTTCGTCCAATTCAGCCTGTATCTTTGCAGCAGTCTTTGCCGCTAAAGAATCGAAGGTAAGGATATGAAACCGGTTAATAAAGTTATCCAGACTTTCTTTTTTCTTCATCTTTATATGACCGAGATGAAGTTCAAAGGCAGTTATAGAGGTGATGTATGGAATATGTTCAGAGACTCCTTTAAGAAACATCCCAAAGCCAGGTTCTCTGTTTCTGAGAAAATCAATGCAGATGTCGGTGTCTATGCAGGCAGCTTCTTTGCCCACTTTTTCCAGCCTTTGCGAATATCGTGGAAAATCTCATCAACCTGCTCGTTTTTCCAGATGCCTGCGAATTTCATAAATCCTGAAGGCTTAAAAGGTTTCTTTAATAAAATAAGCTGTCCTTTGCCTATTTTTGCCTCGACAATGTCTCCATACTTAAGGTCAAATTTTTTTACGAGATCTTCAGGAATTTTAATTACAGTTTGTTTCATTTTTTGCGCTCTCCTTTATTACTAATTGCAATATACCATAACAATAAGTTTCTGTCAAAAAGCGATGTAGGCAATGTGCTCTTTGATGTATTGAATGAATTTATGGAAGATGTCCCGAATGCAACCATAACATTCCAGCACCAGCTATTGCCTGAGCTCATATATAAGGTAAAGACAGGTGCGGATGGAACTGTTATGCAATATGACATACCAGAGGGAAAAGTAGAAAAGAAAAAGGAAAAGGGGACGGTTCTATTTATTTGAAAAAAAGGATTATATTTGAACCACGATGAAATCAATTATGATGCAAAGGAGAAAAATAGAACCGTCCCCTTTTCCTTTGTTCATCGCTGATCTTGATGCCGTGGAAGTATTTAAGGAGGGATGGAGGTATGAATGACAAAAATAGGACATCTTTCAATAGCTACTTTTTTACTTGTGCTTCAATACAACCTTGAGCGAACCCTTTTCCCTTATTACATAAAACGCTGATGGCTTCAGTTGCTTAATCTTAACAACAGCAGTTTCCTTTTTGCTGTCGTTTTCTATCAGAATATCTCCAACGAGTGGGGATTTTGAGCTTGTGTTCTTCTCTATCTCACTATATACATTTTTTACTGTTAAAAAAATCCAGTCTTCATCACCAATTTTTTCAGTAGAAATTTTATATTTTACTGTCCTGTCAATATTGGGAATCTGGATGGCAACAATTGTTTTTCCTGTAAGTTCGTTAATAGATACCCCTGTTATTCTGAAAGAGGCAGCTACAGGTTCAGGAGATGTTATTGCCTGTGTTTTTTCTTCATTTGATTTTTCATTAACTTTTGCTGTCTTCTTTATTTCTGCTTGTGATTTTTTAATGTCTTCCACTTTTTTCTTCTTAATCTCTATCTTACTTTTCTCCTCAACTTCTGCCTGTTTCTTTTCAACTTCTGCTTCTTGAACAATCTCCTGCTGAGGCTTTGAAACAGTAGAATGTTTTGACAGGTTTATTCTGCCCGGAGATGCTAAAATTGTAAAAGCTTCTGCCTTAGTATATTGTATTTCTACAGACGCTGTCCCACCCGAAAATTCTGTTGCAGGGATTGTTTCCGGTATTAAAGTTCCTGTTCCCGTTGTTGTCAAATGGACATCTGGTCCAAGAATATTATAATTTTCAAATATATTGCCCTTTTGATTATAAACTGTTATCTTTATCTTAAATTTTTGCCCTGCAACTGCTGACTCAGGAGTCTTGATTTCAAACCTTGCAGGAATCGGATTGACTACTTTTATAACATCAGAGTAACCTTTGCATTTTTTGTCTTCATTTACAGCAGTTAATGAAATCTCTTCTGCACGGTCATAGGTTAGTTCTATATTGGCATGACCATCCATAAATTTATAATTGGGTATTAAGGATGGAAAAGGCTTTGATTTCCCTGTAGATGTAATTGCTACATGGCTTCCTGTTACTGCATAATTTGCTGCAACATTATCGAAGTGGTCAATAGCAACAATCGAGACATTAAAAGGCTCTCCTGCTATAACCTCTGCTGGCGCGTTTATCTTGAATGCACTTGCAGGAGCATTGACTATCTTTATTTTATCACTTGCTCCTGTGCTTCCAGTGCCTGTATATTTTGCCTCGATTGTGAATGTTCCTGTTTTCCGCGCTACGAGATTAGCAACACCAACTCCATTTTTCAAGTTCGGGATAGGGCTTATTATTTTAGGTTCTACATCACCCTTAAATGCTAAGGTTAATTCTTCCCCCTTGATTGGTTCTTCTACTGTATTTCCAAAGGCATCCTTAGCAATAATCTCTACTTGTATGGTTTCTCCTGCTTGAATGAAAGACGGCACTTTTATCAAAAAAGAATGCAACTTATTTGGAATTATACTTATCTTCTTTCTTTGAACTTGACCTTGGGCAGTGATTTCTCCAATAGTTATCTCCACAACTTCAGCCGCCTTATCCACTAAACTAATATCCCGTGTGCCGTTAACAAAAGATGAAAAATTAAAAAAAGCAGGCTTTACAATAGCCGAACCAGAAATCGAGATCTGAAATTCTTTTTCAACCTCTCCAGATTCAGTAATAAGATTATCGTAAGCATCAACAGCCGCTAATTTTATGTTTGCTTCTTCACCAGCGACAATCCTGTCAGGTATAAAAATCTTAAAATGATCAAATCTGCCCGGCTTTATAGTAATGTCAGCCGAATATCCTGATAATGGCAATAAAACTATTGAGGCAAAAAGCAAATTAAAGAAACATAATAATTTTCGCCTCGTCCCTTTCATAATTGTATGCTCCTTAATGGGTTATAATAATTTTGGAAGTATATCATAAAGTCTTTTAAAATTTATACCTTTGCTATTTTATTGTCATTATCCTTTCCAGCCCGCGGTCGCCCTCAGCATTGCCCATCTTCTGCAGCTTTGAATAATATTTTTGAGCAAGATCATGCATGCCCTGTTTCTCATACAGCAGTGCGATATTAAAGAGAGCCTCCTGATTTTCCGCTTCTATTGAGAGCGCCTTTAAGAAATATCTTTCTGCTTCAAAGAAATTTTCTGCCTTTGCATATACAATTCCATAATTAATCAAGGCTGGCACATAATCTTCTTTAATATCTATCGTGTTTTTCAGGTATTTAGTCGCTTCTTCATATAAACCTATTTCTATGAAAATATGGGCTATCTTGTTCATCACCCTGTAGTTTTCAGGTTCGATATCAAGAACCTTTTTATAGCTCAAGATAGCGTTATAATAATCTTTTTTCTTTTCATAATCTTCTCCCATATAAAGATAAAGTTCTTTTAATCCTGATACCTCAAGCTCGGAATCGTTTTGTTTCTGTGCAATATCTTCTAACTTTATCTTTTCTCTGGGAACGATATTGGGAACAATAATTGATCTTTTTACTGATTTTCTTTTAACCACAGGGGGAGTCTTATATTTTGTTTTTTCTTCAGAACGTGGTTTTTCCACGATTATAACAGGCTTTGTCTCAGGTGTTGTAGTTGTAGTATTTTCGCCCTGTTTTTCCATCAATTGTTTATCTTCTAAGCTTGCTATCCTCTGGGGTTTGTCTTTTATAATTCCTTGTATAAAAAGATTCTGTATAATATACGCTGTTAAAAACCCTGACATAATCGCAAGGATAGAAATGATTGAAAGTATAATTATGCGCCTTTTTCTGGATTCTTTACGTCTGAGAGAAGCCACAGCGCTTCTTAATGCAGGCGGGACATCTTTTTTTGGTTCAGCATGTTTTATCTTTGATAGAAAATCAGATAAAAGGCTCATTTATCCCCACTAAATACGCCGTGGGCGTATAAAATATTCCTTAAATAATGCTCACTTGATTGCAGCATTGTCTTTCACACTGAATAAAAGTGATTGTGTTATATCTTTTGCCTTTTGCTCTATGCTCTTCACCTCTTCTTCTGTAAGCTTCTTTTTTCTTTCATAAAGTATGTTAAACACCTTCCACGAATAATTAACCCTTTTTGTATGTGTTACTGCATTATAACAACCAACTGCCTCCCAAGTATATCCATATTTATTTATACATGATTTTAAAATCCTCGCACCTGCCTTTACATTATAACATGGGTCTGAAATAAGCCTTTCAGGATCTAATCCCAATTCCTTAATCCATAAGGAATTAATCTGCATAAGCCCCATGTCAATAGAACCATTTTGATTTTTATTGATAGCAGTCGGTTTAAGATTTGATTCTGTCTTTGCGATACTCTCTAAAAGATGAGGATTTATTCCGTAAGCATCCCCTGCTGTTTCAAAACAGAAGGCATTTAATAGGGAGGGTATAAGAAATATATAAATAAAACATGCTATAAACAGTTTTATTCTTATCATTTTACTTTAAAGTGTAACAATAAAATCTTGACAAATCAAGAAAAAAAGTATAGCATTTGAATTATTATGAATTATAAAAAAATTCAGGAGGTATAAAAAAAGTGAGAAGACCAAAGGGTGAAAAAGGTTTTACACTTGTGGAATTGGCTATAGTTCTTGTAATTATAGGAATCATACTCGGTGCAGTGCTGAAAGGACAGGAATTGATTAATAATGCAAAGATTAAAAGGCTTTATAATCAACAGCGTGAGATATTTGCAGCAGTTTATTCATATTATGATAAATATGGAAGGTTCCCGGGTGATGACACCATTGTTTCTACAAGATGGGCTGGTTCACAGGATGGAGACGGTGATGGTCGTATAGAAAATGGCTTTGTATATACATGTGTGGCAGCTCCAGAAGTAGCAACTGAGGAAAGCTGTAATGCATGGAATCATCTAAGGCTTGCAAATATAATCACAGGCTCTGGAAGAACAAATCCCACAAACTCCTATGGAGGAGCTATAAGCGTTGCATATACCCCGGGTGCTGTAGCCGGAGAACCTGTAGATGCTGGAAACTGGATAGCCCTTCAGAATATTCCGCGAGATGTAGCATGGTCATTAGATTCTCAATATGATGATGGCGTATGGAACACAGGTTCAATGCAGGCAAGTGCAGATTTTACGGCTGCAGGAGCAGAGGTTGTATTATATAGCGAGATATAAATAATGAGGACTTTTAATGTCATAATCCGTCATAAAATGACAATATTTGTCATGGACAATCTTCATAATAATTGTTTTTCAAAGAATATTTTTAGGCATTAATTTTGCATAATACTTCCCTTTGGGAAGTTAAGACTAAAGGAGGTGCCTTTATGAAAAGCTTTAAAAGAGGGCAGAAGGGCTTTACGCTTGTAGAACTCGCGATAGCTCTGGTGATCATCGGTATTATCATGGGAGTAGTGCTTAAAGGTCAGGACCTGCTTCAGAATGCACGGTCAAAAAAGTTTATAAGTAAAACAAAGGCGTGGGAGGTAGCTCAATGGACATACACGGATAGAAAAGGTGTATTCGCTGGCGATACAGATGCGGATGGAAAGATAGGCGATGGTAACGTAAACACCGCTTTAGTCGCCGCTAACTTTATATATCCGCCGTATGAGGGCGCTGCAGGCGCTGAAACAAATACCATAGCAATGGGGTCTTTAACATTCTATGTCTTTTTTGGGACAGATGGTGGTGCTGATGCAGGGAAAAATATTATGGTTATCTGTAAAGATGCCGCATGTTCAACTTTTACTAGTGACGAAATACTCTATGCTGAGGCATTAGATACAAGTCTCGATGGTTCTTCAAATGGAGCCGCAGGTCAGGTAATTGGAGTAAATGCTGCTCCGGGCACTATTACTGCCCTTGAGTGGGAAGCTGTATATGCAGCTGCGCCAGCTGCAGCTGCGTGGACTGCTCTAACCACCAGCGCTATTGTTTACTACTTTGACAGCAAACGGTAATTTTATCCTATATAAAAAAAGGGAGGCACTTGCCTCCCTTTTTTTGATAGCAAATATTTATTTTGCTATTATTGCAATATGAAAAATGAGTGAACTTGCTATTTTTTTTCTAATTTTGGCTATAATTGGGTTTGCAGTCGCTGCGTGGACATACTATAAACAGAAACATACGCATTAATAAATTGTTAGTATTATTGGTATCTATGGTTTCGATTGGCATTGGATATTATTTATTACTCACAATATCCCCTGATGCCCCTTTTGAAGAAGTAGTTAAAAAAGCAAGGGCAGGCACAATCTCTACCTTAATTGGAGGGATAATGGCTATTATTTATATCTTCAGGCGGACTGAGTAAAATGAGGCAGAAATTCAGAAGACTACTTACCATTCACTATTCACTATTCACTAAAAATAAGGGCTTTACACTTATTGAACTGGCGATTGTGCTTATTATAATAGGCATTCTCGTAGCCCTCGGAGTAGGTTTAATAGGACCCCTGACAAAGCAGGCTAAATACACTGAGACAAAAGAGATAGTTAATGCTGATGTAGAATCTGTTATAAGTCATGGGGCATCTAATAGACTATTACCTGTGCAGGGAGACTTTGTCTCTGACGGGACTAATGATGAATTTGTTGAAATAGTTAGAACCCCTCAAGACTCATGGACAAAAACATTATATTATATTGTAGATCCAAACTTGACAACTTTTCCCACAGGCAGTACCGAGGCTATTTGTAATAGAAGAACAACGGATTTAACCGTTTGCAGAGATGCATTATGCACAGTTGCAACTAATATTAGCAATGTAGCCTTTGTTGTTATAAGCGGGGCTGATAATTATAATGTCCAAACCGGAATATTAACAGCAGCTCCCTGCCCCACAGCAACCTGCGTTATAGCTTATGATGTTGATACCCCGAATATTGACGACTGCACAGGAGCGGCAAATTGCCCTAATTATCCTGCTGCAGAGACGATTAACAGACCCGAACCTTATGATGATATAGTCAAATGGGTTACACTTAATGAATTGAGGATAAAGACAGGGTGTGTGGGTGCGCAGCTTAATATTCTGAACAATGAATTGGCACCGGGATACAGATGTAATGCTTATTCTGCTACTATCACTGCTGATGGGGGTGTGCCTTATGCAGCAGGCGGGGCATACAGATGGTGCACTCAGGGGACATTACCAGGGGGATTAACCCTTACCCCTAATACAGTGAGCGCTGACTGTTTATCACTCGCTGAAGCCTCATGGGGACAGGCAGATGATCTTACCTTATCTGCAATAGCAGGGGCGCTTTATCAATATGGCACTTATTCACTCACATTTTTTGCAAGAGATGATAATGATGCAGCAGGCACTGATGATAATGTTGCACAGAAAACATTGGTTTTGACCATTAGCGACTTAGGAACTAATATCCGTGTATGGAATACTACCGGCGCGACATATGACTTTAGGATTGATGGAGTATGTGATGCCAGTATAGGCAATAACTCAGAAATTACAGGAACATACTTCTTTAACCCAGGTGAAGTAATAGATCGGCATACCACTGCTGGAGGACCATGTTCAAGTGCTATTCAACAAACAATAACATATGACCAGGCAGTTGCTGTTGATACCGATTGTGACTTTCAGGTCAACTATACACTTGCTGGGCCTACAGACAGGTAGTTGTCATTATCTCATTCGCATCACTACTGTCCGCTAAAAATTAGTACATAACTACTTTAAAAATAAGGTTTTGTGGAGTCGTTTTGTTCAATTACATTAAAAAAATAGTCTTAATGTGTCACCCTGAATCCCGAACAGATGCTGAAACAAGTTCAGCATGACAGTTAAGCGGACAGCAAGATATTATATTTGAATATCTGCAAAAGAAATCCGCTCAAATACTCTTCCCCTGTTTGATCATAAAAATTCATAGATAATCTGGCTAAATTTGCAAATTAAATAATTTTTGCATATGCTTTAATTAACCCAAAAAAATGCAGATGTTGCTCAAAAATTTATTTAACTCGATAATGTATTGAGATTATCTTGAATGGCTATATGGCTATATGGATAAAAATATGCGTAGTAATCATCAGTGTGAGGTACACTAAGGTATCGAAAACTAAATTTTTTCACAACATCTGCATTTTTTCAATTGTATTTTTGGGGTTAAGCAGGTAATGACCATGCCTTACAAAGACAGAAAAGATGCAGGTATATTCCTTTGTTCCCTGCTAACACCATATAAAAACAAAAAAGATATTATGGTGCTTGCCCTTCCGAGAGGCGGCGTTGTTGTCGGATATGAAATAGCAAAGGCATTAAACTGTCCTTTCGATATAATAATTGTCAGAAAAATTGGGTTTCCTGATAATCCAGAGCTCGCTATCGGCGCTATATCAGAAACAGGAATTGTGGTATTAAATGAAGGCATCATTTCAACATACGGGATTTCAGAAGGTTATATCGAAAAAGAAATTACAAACCAAAAGAAAGAGATATTGAGGAGGATAGACTTATATCGGCGCGGTAAAGGCATTTCTCCGCTTGATGGGAAGATTATTATACTGGTTGATGATGGTGTGGCAACAGGAGCAACAATAAAGGCTGCTATATCTACTTTAAAAAAAGAGAAGATATCCCGCCTAATTGTTGCCCTTCCTGTTTCACCTGAAGATACTGCAGAAGATATCAAAAAGATGGTTGACGAATTTATATGCCCTGAGATACCTGAATGGTTTATGGCTGTTGGCAATTATTATGAGGATTTCACACAGGTAAGCGATGAGGAAGTTGTAGAAATCTTAACCCGAAAAATATAATAGAATAATAATTAAGGCAGGCACATATGCATAAAAATCTTTACAAAGCAGAATTGGGTATTAAGGATAATCAAATTGCAACAGCCTGTTGAAAAAGTCTATTTCTGTCACCCTGAACTCGTTTCAGGGTCTCATAATGCATTGGTTTTAGATGCTGAAACAAGCCTGCCCTGAAGAGATTCTGAACCAAGTTCAGAATGACACATTCAGGGTTCAGCATGACACTTCATTTAATGCGTTTGTATTAGCAGCTTATAATTTCAAAAGGGTTAACCCTGATGCCTGATCAAACTCTCTCTTAGCGTCAATTCTTTCTATCTCCATAATAACAGCCTCAAGCACAAGAAATGTCTCAGATGTTTCCCTGAGGCAACCGACATTAATCATATCCCTTTTGCCGAACGCGCCGTGAAAATGTATTTTTGGTTCATTAGCCTGCCAGAATATAGTTCCGATTCCCACAAGCTCGTGACTTTCTTTTATTTCCTTCCATATTGGTTTTGGGGGCAGCTCTTCCTTCTCAGGCCCAACAACCACCCTGCCCTTCTTGATTCCGCCTATAAGATAAAAGATTGCATTTTTAATATTCTCTTTTTTTGCAATCTCAATGATATTTTTTAGAATGTCCTCTCTATCCTCAAACCGTGCTACAATGACTCTCCCGGGTTTCCCTGTCTGGTATTTCATAAAACCTCCCAAATAAGAAGTTCATAAATAAGACACCACATTCTTGTCATTCTGAACTTGATTCAGAATCTCGTAGTTTCAGATGCTTACAAAAGCATGCGACCCTTCGACATGCTCAGGGTGACAATTGTCATGGTGAGCTTGTCGAACCATTCACGCCTTTTGATATTGCTGGGCAATAAAATTTAAAAGACCCTGCACCCTCTGTGCAAGATGTTCTGGATCAGGGTCAGAACCCTTATTAACATAATTTGCAGGTGCAAGCATCTCCATCTGTTTTCTGAGGCTTTCATCAGCCTTTACACCTGAAAAGAATATGATCGGCACTTTTCTTTTACCACCCTTTTCTTCGAGTGTCCTTAATGTCCTCGCAGCAGTGATGCCGTCCATTACAGGCATATTAAGGTCAATTATCGCAAAACTTATAGAAACCTCTTTTCCTAATATTTTTGAGTATTCTGAGACGAGATCAATGCCATTTACAACATCTATAACCTTGCTTGCCAGTGCATTTTTTATAATCAGTTCTCTTAATAATTTCCTCGTAAAATCTGAATCTTCTGCAATAAACGCACATGTATCTTTTGAAATCTTTTTATCTTCCCAGAGATTCTCTATATCCAGCGTAAATCCACAATAGGTGCATAAAGATTCCTTTCTTTCGTTTCTTATTACTACATTATAAGGAACATCCTCACCGCAGCACAGGCAATATTTCTTGGCTTCTTCCATGAAGATAATTTATAATTATTGCTTAATATTTGCAAGTAAAAAGATATTAGAATAGTAATCCCTCAGTTATGGGCGGGAATACCCTTCCCTGTCATTCTGAACGGAGCGTAGCGAAGTGAAGAATCTAAAGTGTTATCAATAATGTTGAGATTCTGAGTCCCGAAAGCATTCGGGACTCAGAATGACAATATGGAGAATGCTACCCCCTATAACTAAGGGATTACTTAGAATAGAAGATAGTAGGCATAGGAAAGTTTTGAAAATACAGGGGGTGTTAATATGAAAAAAATCACATGGAATCTTAAACTTCTCTTTGATAGCGATGATGACCCAAAAATAGGAGAAAAGAGAAAAATAGTCGAGCAGAAAAGTTATAACTTTATTAACAAGTGGAAGGTTCGCAAGGATTATCTAAAAGACCCTGCTGTGTTAAAGCAGGCGTTAGATGAATATGAGCAATGGAAGAAATATTATGGTGCAGATGGCGATGAAGGTTATTATTTCTGGCTAAGGACTACACAGGATCAAAATGATCCAAAACTCAAGGCTAAATTCAATAAGATTGATGAATTCAGCAAGAGAATCGAAAATGATATGCAATTTTTTACTTTAAGGATAGCAAGGATTCCTGCAAAAAAACAGAAAACCTTTCTTGATTATCCAGTGCTTAAAGGCTATAGGCATTTTCTTGAAAGATTATTTGCTACATCCCGATATCTGCTTAGCGAACCTGAGGAGAAGATTTTAAATCTTAAATCATCAACTTCTTATGCTAACTGGGTAAAAATGACATCAGGCTTTATCGCAAAAGAAGAAAGGAATGTCATTCTCGATGATGGAAGAAAAAAGCCTCAGACCTTTTCTGAAATATCAAGCCTCATGAACAGTAAAAACAAGAGGGTTAGAGATTCGGCAGCAAAGGCATTCAATGATATATTGCACAAATATGTTGATGTTGCTGAAGCAGAGATTAATTCTGTGCTGTCAAATAAAAAAGTTGATGATGAACTGCGGAAGATACCGCGACCTGACATTGCCCGACATATAAGTGACGACATTGACAGCGATATTGTTGATGCACTGGTAAAAACGGTTTCTGAGAGATTTTATATTTCATCGAGATATTATGATCTAAAATCACGGCTCATGAACTTGAAAAAACTTAAATATTATGAAAGAAATGTAGAATATGGTGATATCAAAAAGAAGTATACCTATAATGAATCCCTCAAACTTATTCACAAGGTCTTCAAAAATCTTGACATGGAGTTTGCAGATATACTCCATGGATTTATTAAAAACAGACAGTTTGATGTATATCCTAAAAAAGGCAAAGTAAGCGGCGCATTCTGCGCCCATTATTTGATCTCCCAGCCGACTTATATACTTCTGAATCATACAGATCAACTCCGTGATGTACTGACATTAGCCCATGAACTCGGTCACGGTATAAATAATGAACTAATCAAGAAAAAACAGAATGCCCTGAACTTTGGAACTCCTACATCAACTGCTGAGGTAGCCAGTACTTTTATGGAGGATTTTGTGCTTCAGGAAATGCTCAGACAGGCTGATGATGAATTGAGACTTTCTCTTATGATGATGAAATTAAACGAAGATGTTTCAACCATATTCAGACAGGTAGCCTGTTATAAATTCGAACAGGAACTTCATCAGGAGATCAGGCAGAAAGGTTATTTATCAAAGGAAGATACAGGAAATTTATTCCAGAAACATATGTCTTCATACATGGGAAACTCTGTTGAACAGTCTCCGGGTTCTGAAAACTGGTGGATATACTGGAGCCATATTAGAAGCTTTTTTTATGTATATTCATATGCCAGCGGTCTTTTAATCTCCAAGTCGCTTCAAAATTCTGTTACGGAAAATCCTGAATTTATTGGCAAGGTGAAAGAATTTTTATCAGCCGGTTTATCTGATTCTCCAAAAAATATCTTTAAGAAACTCGGAGTAGATATAGCAGACCCGAAATTCTGGGATAAGGGACTTGACGAGGTAGAAAAGTTATTGACCGAGACTATAACATTAGCTGAAAAACTTGGAAAACTCAGGATAAATACGCATTAGCCCAGATCATAAACTATGTTTACTACGACAGGACATAGTATTTTTGCTCATTCTCGTCCCGATAAATCGGGACTCCGAGGTATCCCGAAAGCTTTCGGGATAAATCCGCTAAAATACTATGTCCTATCTATATCTAAAAAAAATTTATGAATAAACGGGGTTAGCCATATAAAATCTTTACTCCCATCACATTCTTCATAATCCTTATTGCTGCATCGTGGTCTTCCTTTGAAATGCCTGCAACCCCTTTCTCAATAACCGCAACCTTATAATTCCTTAACACAGCATCTGAGGCAGTAAACATCACGCATATATGCGTAACACAGCCTGTTAACCTGAGGCTGTTTATCCCAAGTTTTCTAAGTGTTTCATCAAGATTGGTATTATAGAATCCTGAATATGTAGTCTTTTCTATCACCCAATCGCCTTTCTGTGGTTTAAGCTCATCAATCACCTCAGCACCTTTTGTGCCTTTAACAGCATGAGGGGGCCAGCCAAATTTTGAAAATTCTTTATCATCAGGTTCATGGGCATCGCAGATATATATAACAGGACTGCCTTCCTTTCTTGCATTTTCTATTTCCTTTTTTATTGCACGGATAACCTTTCTCGCCTCTGGCACCTCAAGGGGCGCGCCCTTAAGAACAAAATCATTCAGCATATCTATAATTAAAAGCGCCTCTTTCGCCATAACACCCCCTACTCTACTATATCTTCGACTACCCTAAATTTTTTTTCAGTGCAACCTCGACCTCTTTTGGGACAAGACCATTTACAGATCCACCAAATGACACAACCTCCTTTACCATGCTTGAACTCAGAAAACTATACTCCTCCTTTGTCATCATAAAAACTGTTTCTATATTCGCATTAAGCCTTCTATTCATATGAGCCATCTGTAGTTCATATTCATAATCAGAAACTGCTCTTAAGCCGCGAAGAATTGCACTGCCTTTTCTTTTTATCACATAATCAACAAGCAAGCCATTGAATGTATCTACCTTTGCCCTTTTAAATCTTTTGATTGCTTTTTTTATCATCTCAACTCTTTCTTTCACCGTAAAAAGCGGCTGTTTCTTCTGGCTTACTGCTATAGCAATTACCACCTCGTCAAATATTCTGAGCGCGCGCTCAACAAGGTCAAGATGTCCATTGGTGATTGGATCAAAAGTGCCTGGATAAATAGCTGTCTTTTTCATTTTTCAACCTTTCTGTAAATTGTTAATATTGTATCTCCGTATTTATACTTCCTGTGTATTATAAGCCTGCCCGCAGTCTCAGGCATATTCCGTTTAAAAAAGTGTTCGACTATGACTATTCCTTCATCGTTTAAAATTTCTCCTTCTCCGATCATTGGAAGGATTCTGCCTATTTCATCCGAATGATACGGCGGATCAATGAAAAGGATATCAAAGACATTTTTTTTAGCAGATGATTTTTCAATGAATTCAGATGCCGTGCCTTTTATAACTAATGCCCTTTCCTGAAACTTCAAATCAGCAATATTTTTTTTGATTGCATCCACCCTGAAATTGTCCTCTTCTACAAATATAACCTTTTCTGCGCCTCTTGAGAATGCCTCAAGCCCCACAGTCCCTGTGCCTGCATATAAATCAACAAATACAGATCCTTTGATTCTATTCCTTATTATGTCAAAGATTGCTTCCCTGACCTTTGAAGTTGTTGGCCTGAGTCTTTCTCCTCTAAATGTCTTTGAGAAAAGCTTTTTTGTAGCTGTGCGCCTTCCTTTTGCTATTCCTCCTGAAATCCTCATTTAATAATTATATTACTACAACATATATACTGCTTCAATGCCTGGAGATAATAATATTCAAACAGTCCAGTTCACAACCTTCAGGTTTTTTATGCGATTGTTTTCATTTTAATTTTTAAACGGTGGGTTTATTAAGAAGGTGTCAAAAGGGATGTTATCTTTAATCCTCACGATTCTCGCATCAATTTCGAGTCTTCCCTCTGAAAATAATCTTATTGCTTCGGGGTATATTTTATGCTCTAATTTTAATATTCGCTCTGATAAGGTTTCTTCTGTGTCGCCATGAAATATAGGAACTGCTGCCTGAATTATAATAGGCCCTGTATCCATACCATCATCCACAAAATGTACTGTACAGCCTGAAATTTTTACTCCATATTCCAACGCCTGTTTCTGTCCATGTAATCCGGGGAATGCAGGAAGAATTGCAGGATGTATATTCATTATTTTATTCGGAAATGCATCTATCAATGGCTTTTTTACAATCCTCATAAAACCAGCTAAAACAACTAATTCGACACCCCTTTTTTTCATCTCCATCGCAATTTTCTCAAAATAATCATCTTTTGAACCATATTCTCTAATATCCATGACAAGATGTTCAATTCCATGCTTCTTTGCCCGTTCAATAGCAAATGCAGATGCATTATCAGTTATTAAAATAGCTATGTGGGCATTAAGCTGTCCGGAATTTATAGCGTCTATAATTGATTGGAAGTTCGATCCCCTGCCAGATGCGAGGACACCTATTTTTAATTTTGACATGTGCTGATTATCATAGCCTTATTACAATATAAGCCTTTTCTCTTAAATCTCTAAGCCAGCTTTCATATTTTTCTGAAAATTTATGCTCAGCTAACTGCTCGCGTGCTTTTCTCTTTAATTCTTCCATATTCTCTACAGATATCTTTTCCTCAAGTTTTATTATATGGAGACCCTTCTCTGTCCAGAAAGGGGAGCTGAAATCACCCACATTCATTGTAGAAAGTGCTTTAATAAATTCTTTATCCATGTCGCCTTTCTTAATGTAGCCTATATCTCCACCTAACCTCCCTGAAGGATCCTGTGAATATTCTTTTGCAAGTTCAGAAAAATCCTCTCCTGCCTTCAACCTCTGTATGACCAACAATGCCTTTTTTTCTATAGCATTTCTGTCAGCATCGTATTCTGTTTTTTTAAAGAATATCTGCCTTAATTTAAATGAGTCATTATTATAATTTTTCTCAATATATCTTTTTATATCCTCATCGGACACCACAACCTTATTTCTTACCTGTTGGGAAATAAGTTTGCTTATTATTATCTGTTCAGATAGTCTTTCTTTGTATTCCTCAAAACTTAAACCTTCCTTTTTTATGGATTCATTTAAGGTCTCAGCAGTCAATGAATATTTGCTTTTTATATTCTCAATTGCATCCATAACTTCTTCGGATGTAATACCAATGCCGAGCCTTTTAGCTTCCTGAATCTGAAGCCTTATATCTATAAGTTTTTCGAGAAAACCCGCCTCATTTTCCTTGAATATCTTCATTCTTTCTTCATCATTCAATGCCTTTAACTGTGCTGACGCTTCCTGTTCCATTGTCTTGTATAGTTCACTCCATGTTATGACTTCTTTGTTAACCAAAGCAACAACCCGATCAAGTAGAATAGCAGCATCAAGCACAGGAGCAAAAAGGAAACAAAAAAATAAGATACCAACAATTATTTTACATTTAAGCATTTCGAAACCCCTTAATGAGATATTCTCTGGAAATATTTTTTTATACCACACAAAAGCAAATAAACTCAAGAACCCTTTATTTTTCAATTTTTCCCTGGACAGCTTGAACAGATTAAATTTAGTATGTTATATTATGAACCCTTACACAAGGGATGGGCGTGGTAATTAACTTTTTTCCTGTCGAGAACATTTAATTATGGAAAAGACCCTTAAGAGGATACTAAAAACTCATTCAGAAGATAAGGGTAATATTATAGCCATCCTTCAGGATGTACAGGAAAACTTTGGCTATATCCCTGAAAATGCAGTAAACCTGATCTCAAAAAAACTCAATATACCTTCAAGTCGTATATTCGGCATAATTACATTTTATTCCTTATTCCATTTAAAACCACAAGGTGAAAATGTAATTACCATATGTCGCGGTACTGCCTGCCACGTAAAGGGTTCGGAAAGATTATTGAATAGAATTTTAATAGAGCTTGATATCCCGCATGGCGAAAATACAACTAATGACCTGAAATTTACTGTAGAAAAGGTTAATTGTGTTGGCGCATGCGGTATTGCGCCTGTTACTATCTTTAATAAAGAAGTTCATGGCAAAATGACGCTTGATAGAATGATGAAAGAGATAAAAAAGCTTAAAGAAAAAGAAAGCGAGCAATGAATAAAGAGGTTGTAATAAAAGTATGTACAGGCACGGGTGGTGTTGCATCTGGTGGGGAAGATGTATTATCGGCATTTAAAAATATTATTTCATCTTCTGGTATTAAAGCAGCTTTCTCAAAGTGTTCTGCGGATAAAGTCGGATGCAGGGGATTTTGTTCCCAAGATCTTCTTGTAGATATTATAATCAACGGTGAAAAAACGACCTATAAACATGTCACGCTGGATATGGTGGCAAAAATTTTTGAAGATCATATTGTTAACGGTAATCCTGTCTCAGAATGGACTGTTGAAGAAACATATTACTCTTTCCACAAAAAACAGACAAAAGTAGTTCTTTCACACTGTGGTGAAATAGATCCCGAGGATATTGATGCTTATATAGCAGTCGGCGGTTATGAGGCTGCAAAAAAGGCGCTCACATTGATAAGTCCTGAGGAGATAGTAGGGATTGTAAAGGAATCTAATTTAAGGGGGCGAGGTGGCGCAGGCTTTCCAACAGGATTTAAATGGGAGCTCGGTTTAAAAATCAAATCTGATGTGAAATATGTAATCTGTAATGGTGACGAGGGGGACCCAGGTGCATTTATGGACAGATCTGTAATGGAGGGAGATCCCCATTCAGTTATTGAAGGAATGATCATATGCGCAAAGGCTACAGAATCTCATCATGGCTATATCTATGTAAGGGCAGAATATCCATTGGCAGTAAAACGACTCCAGATGGCTATAGATCAATGTTATGAGAAAGGATTTCTCGGTAAAGATATCTTTGGCGCAGGATTTGATTTTGACCTGAAGATATTTCAGGGTGCAGGCGCATTTGTTTGTGGCGAAGCTACAGCATTAATGCGATCTATCGAGGGGAAAAGGGGCATGCCTACTCCAAAATTATGGCGGTCTGCTGAAAAGGGATTATGGGATAAACCAACGGTTTTGAATAATGTCGAGACATTTGCAAATGTCCCCAAAATTATCTTAAAAGGCGCTGAGTGGTTCAAAAATCTTGGTACAGAGAGAAGCGGCGGGACAAAGGTTTTTTCGTTAACAGGAAAGGTTAAAAATACGGGTCTTATAGAAGTGCCTTTAGGAATTACATTACGAGAAATAATCTACGACATAGGAGGCGGGATCGAAGGCGGAAGATTGCTTAAGGCAGTTCAGACAGGTGGACCCTCAGGCGGGGTCATTCCTGCTGAGCTTCTTGATATCGAAGTTGATTATGAGTCACTTGCACAAGCTGGCTCAATTATGGGTTCAGGCGGAATGGTTGTGCTTGACCAAACTGACTGCATGGTTAACACAGCGAAATTCTTTCTCGAGTTCACACAGGCAGAATCATGTGGCAAGTGCGTTCCATGCAGAATAGGCACAAAACGGATACTCGAAATATTAGATAGAATCACATTAGGGAATGGACAGGAAGGAGATATAGAACTCCTCGAAGAACTCAGTCATTATATAAAGACTACTTCTTTATGCGGACTCGGTCAGACTGCTCCAAATCCTGTTCTGAGCACCCTGAAATATTTTAGAGATGAATATGAGGTGCATATCTACAATAAAAAATGCCCTGCGGGAGTATGCAAGGAATTAATTACTTATACCATCATTGAAGAATTATGCAAAGGCTGCGGCGCTTGTAAGAAGATATGCCCTGCAGATGCTATCAGGGGCGTGAAGAAATCCCCTCACAAAATTGACCATGATTTATGTATAAAATGTGGAACATGCTTTGATGCGTGTAAATTTAAGGCAATAATGAAATCGTAAGGCGTAAGGAGTTAAGCGTAAGTGGATAAGCCACATAAGAGGCTTGATTTGTGGAAATTAGCAATAGAATTAGTCGCAGAGGTTTATAATATTACACAATTATTACCAAAAGGAGAGAATTATAATCTTACAAGCCAAATGAAAAGAGCGGCAATTAGCATACCAAGTAATGTCGCTGAAGGAGCAGCAAGAAATACAAAAAAAGAATTTATAAATTTTCTTCACATCGCTCAAGTTTCCCTCAGTGAATTGGATACCCACATAGAAATATCAAAACGGTTAGGATATTTACAAGGAGAAAATGTAGACAATATGAACAAATTAATGGAACGAATAGATAAAGTGTTGACGGGGCTTATAAAGTTTCAAAAATCTCCTCACGCCTCACGCCTCACGCCTTCCGCACAAGAGAGGAATTAAGATGGTAACTTTAACTATAGATAATAAAAAGATAACAGTAAGAAAGCTTACTACAATCCTTGACGCCGCAAAAAAACTCGACGTCCTGATCCCTACCCTCTGTCACCATCCAGCCCTTTCTCCTTATGGCGGGTGCAGGCTATGCGTAGTAGAAGTTAAAGGCACGGGAAGGCCTGTAACAGCATGTACAACATTTGTGCGCGAAGGGATGGAAGTCATTACAAAAAGCCCGTATCTGGAAAAACTCAGGAAAACAACACTCGAACTTATTCTCTCTGACCATCCAAGGGACTGTATGGTTTGTGAAAGGGCTGGCGACTGTAAGTTGCAGGAACTTGCATATTTCTATGGCATTAAGGAAAATCGTTTTGAAGGAGAACGCAGGGTTTACACCAAAAAAGATAATAATCCATTCATTGAAAGAGACATGGAAAAATGTATCATGTGCGGTCAGTGCGTAAGGGTATGCGATGAGATTCAAGGAGTTGGCGCAATTGATTTTGCTTACAGAGGATTTAAAACAAAGATATGTCCTCCATTTGAAAAAGACCTTGAATGCGAATTTTGCGGTCAGTGCGTTGCAGTTTGCCCTACTGGCGCCCTTACCGGAAAAATATGGAAACAAAAAGGAAGGCAAAATGTACACGAAGTTGATACAGTCTGCCCATACTGTGGATGTGGTTGTAATCTTACACTACATGTAAGGCGAAATGAGGTTATTCGTGTATCTTCAAAGGAAGATTCAATTAATGAAGGTTGGCTTTGTGTAAAGGGAAGTTTTGGCTATGGATTTATTAATAGTTCAAAAAGACTTACAAAACCCCTTATTAGAATAGCCCCAAAGACAAATCACACCACCACCCTTTTAGTAAATAATCCCCCCTCACCCCCCTTTAGTAAAGGGGGGAGTGGGGGGATTTTCAGGGAGGTTTCATGGGATGAGGCATTAAATTATATTGCAGAAAGGCTGAAAGAAACAAAAGATAAATATGGACCTGATTCCATTGGCGGACTTTCATCAGCAAGGTGCACAAATGAAGAAAATTATCTATTTCAGAAATTCATGAGGGCTGCTATTGGCACAAACAATATTGACCATTGCGCCAGGTATTGACATAGTTCAACAGTAGCCGGTCTGGCTACAGTATTTGGCTCGGGTGCAATGACAAATTCTATCCCTGAGATTCAGAATCATGATTTAATTTTTGTTATTGGTTCAAACACAACTGAGACACACCCTGTAATTAGCCTTAGAATGAAAAAGGCTGTAAAAATGGGCGCGGAACTCATTGTGGCCGACCCACGAAGGATTGATCTTGTAAGAATTGCTACTTTATGGCTACAACATAAACCAGGCACAGATGTTGCCCTTTTGAATTCTATAATGCATATTATAGTAAAAGAACATCTTATAGATAAAAAATTTATAGAAGACAGGACAGAGGATTTTGAATCATTTAAGGAATCTATTGAAGAATACACTCCTGATGTAGGTGAAAAGATCACAGGTGTTCCTAAAGAAGACATAATCAAGGCAGCTCGTCTTTATGGTAATGCTGTTCGTCCTGGTATTTATTACACTATGGGCATCACGCAACATACACATGGAACAGAAAATGTTTTTGCAATTGCAAATCTGGCATTGATGACAGGCAATCTTGGGAGGGAAAGCACAGGAGTCAATCCTCTCAGGGGACAGAATAATGTTCAGGGTGCAACAGATATGGGTTGCATACCTGATTTTTATCCGGGCTATCAAAGAGTGAATATGCGCGGTGTAAAAGAAAAATTTGAAGCAGCGTGGGGCGCTAAACTTCCTGACAAGATTGGATTAACTGCAACAGAAATGATTAACGCAGCAAACGGAGATTTGAAAGCATTATATATAATGGGTGAAAACCCTGTTATGAGCGACCCAGATATTAGTCATACTGTAAAGGCACTTAAAAAATTAGATTTTCTTATAGTGCAGGATATATTTATGACAGAAACAGCAGAACTGGCTGATGTTATACTCCCTGCTGCCTGTTTTGCTGAAAAGGACGGGACTTTTACAAATACAGAAAGAAGGGTGCAGAGGATAAGAAAGGCAGTAGAGCCGCCAGGAGAAGCAAAAGAGGATTCATGGATAATCAAGGAACTCTCAAACTTATGTGGATATAAGATGAACTTCAATTATATTGAAGATGTATTTAGAGAGGCAGGAAAGCTCTGGCCAGCTCTTGCAGGTATAACATATGGAAGAATAGCGAAGAAAGGTCTTCATTGGCCATGCCCTACGCTTGATCATCCTGGAACCCCTTATCTATTCAAAGGAGGATTCCCGCGAGGTAAGGCGGCGTTTACTATTGTCAACTACAGACCTTCGGAGGAATTGCCTGATTCTGAATATCCATTTTTACTCTCGACAGGAAGACAGCTTTTTCAGTATCATACTGGAACAATGACAAGAAAGATTGATCAAATAAATGAAGTGTCACCTGAGGCTTATATAGAAATTAATCCTGCTAATGCAAAAAAACTGGGTGTAAACACAGGGGAAAAGGTAACGGTATCTTCACGCAGGGGATCCATAAACGTAAAGGTCTTAATCTCAGATACAGTGGCGGAAGGAATAGTCTTTATACCTTTTCATTATAGGGAGGCTGCAGCTAATATGCTTACAAATACTGCCCTTGATCCCATATCAAAGATACCTGAATTAAAGGTATGTGCAGTAAATATAGAGGCAATTAAATAACAATGAATAGTAACAAAAGATACAGGAGGTAACTTATGATTAAGCCCGAAGCATTAAAGAAACAAGTTTTATTTCAGGACATTGGCAAAGAAGGACTTGATAAAATGTCTACGATTGTAAAAAAGGTCTCCTTTAAAAAAGGGGATATCCTTTTCAAGGAAAAAGACGAAACAAAAGGGCTATGGCTCATCAATTCAGGCAAGGTTGAAATCTCGAGGGTGACTGCTGATGGGTGGAGACAGACGCTTGTTGTCTTATCAGCCGGTAATTTCTTTGGAGAGCTTTCTATTCTCGAAAACAGGAAGCATGTAGCGACCGCAGTGGCCCTTGAGGATACAGATCTCTTCCTTCTTCCAAGGGAAGACTTTGACAGATTGATGGAAGAAGATATGAAGTTAGCATGCAATATTATCAAAAGGATTGCCCTTGTGATGAGCAAAAACCTGAGACAGATGAACGATAAATTCCTGAGTGCATTGATAAGCTACTGAACCATTGTAAAGCGTAAGGGGTAAGGGGTAAGGGGATTTTACTATCTCCTAAGGACTCACACTTTACGCCTAACAACAAAAATAAAAAAAGAGGAGGGTTTTAAAATGCCGCTTGATCCAACCAAACACGCAGACTGGGAAATAGCAGAGGCAGCAGAAAAAAACATGAAGACAGTTTATCAGCTTGCTGATAAACTTGGGTTAGAAAAACATGAACTACTTCCACATGGTCATTATGTTGCAAAAATAGACTTTAAAAGCGTCTTAAACCGTCTTGGCAGCAAACCGGATGCTAAATATATAGATGTTACTGCAATAACACCCACTCCCCTCGGCGAGGGTAAATCAACTACCACTATGGGACTTACACAGGGAATCGGGAAGAGGGGAAAGAATATTATTGCAGCAATACGACAGCCATCAGGCGGGCCTACAATGAATATAAAAGGTTCTGCAGCAGGAGGCGGACTTTCACAATGTATCCCTCTCACACCCTTTTCTCTCGGACTCACCGGAGACATAAACGCCATTATGAACGCCCATAATCTGGCGCTGGTTGCCTTAACCTCCCGTATACAGCATGAATTTAATTATACTGATGACCAGCTTGCAAAACGCAAGTTAAAAAGGCTTAATATTGATCCCCGCAATGTTGAGATGAAATGGATTATGGATTTTTGTGCTCAGGCATTGAGGGATATAATAATTGGCATCGGCGGCAAAAATGACGGCTTCATGATGAACTCAGGCTTTGCAATTGCTGTTTCTTCAGAGGTAATGGCTATCCTGGCGGTATCAACAGACATTAAAGACATGAGAGAAAGGATGGGAAGGATTGTCGTTGCCTATGACAAAAATGGAACCCCTGTGACAACAGAAGATCTTGAAGTAGCAGGTGCAATGACTGCATGGATGGTTGAAGCCCTCAATCCTAATCTTATGCAAACAATTGAAGGACAGCCTGTGTTGGTCCATGCCGGACCATTTGCTAACATTGCAATAGGACAGTCTTCTATCATAGCTGATAGAGTTGGTCTAAAGCTTGCGGATTATCATATAACAGAATCTGGGTTCGGAGCAGATATAGGATTTGAAAAATTCTGGAATCTAAAATGCAGATTCTCAGGGCTAAAACCTCAGGCTGCTGTTATTGTTGCAACAATCAGGGCGCTTAAATGTCACGGCGGCGCGCCAATCCCTGTTCCGGGAAGACCAATGCCTGAAGAATACAAGACTGAAAACGTGGGATGGGTTGAAAAGGGTTGTGAAAATCTTGTTCAGCATATTAAAACAGTAAAAAAAGCCGGCATTAATCCAGTTGTATGTATTAATGCCTTCTATACTGATACAGATAATGAAATAAAGGCAGTGAAAAGACTTGCAGAGGCAGCAGGCGCAAGGGTTGCCCTTTCCCGACATTGGCAGTATGGGGGAGAAGGAGCATTAGAACTCGCTGACGCTGTTATAGATGCATGTAATGAACCTAATAACTTTAAGTTTTTATATGATCTTTCAACACCACTCAGAGATCGCATTGAATTAATCGCCAAAGAGGTTTATGGCGCAGATGGAGTTGAATATTCACCTGACGCCCTTTCAAAGGCAAAGAAGATGGAGCAAGATGCTGAAATCTCAAAGCTGGGGACTTGTATGGTCAAGACCCATCTAAGCCTTTCTGACAATCCGAACATAAAAGGTGTTCCCAAAGGGTGGAAACTCTTTGTCCGTGATATACTCACTTATAAAGGAGCAGGTTTTATTGTACCTGTTGCAGGCGCTATCAAATTAATGCCAGGAACATCATCTGACCCAGCGTACAGAAGAGTCGATGTTGATGTAAATACAGGAAAAGTAAAAGGATTATTCTGAGAAGTTTTAAATTTATATGGAACTCCCCGCCTGTAAAGGCGGGGATACACTCAACTTTCTGTATCTTTCGTCTGATCCTGCCGTATAAGGAAAAACTTAAAGGTTTACTTGAAATGCTAAGCCATCTCATTTTAATATAAAATATATATTATGGTCGGGACATTTTTAAAAAAAATATTTGGAACAAAGAATGAACGAGAATTAAAAAGGCTTTTGCCTGTTGTTGAACATATTAATTCCTTAGAAGCAAAAATAGCCAGTCTTTCAGACGCCCAGATTAAAGATAAAACCAATGAATTCAGAAAACTTCTTGAATTAGGAAAAACCCTCGATGAAATACTCCCCGATGCATTTGCAGTTGTACGTGAAGTAGCCAAGAGAAAACTCAATATGAGGCATTTTGATGTTCAGATGCTCGGCGGAATTGTTCTGCATGAGGGTAAAATTGCTGAAATGAAGACAGGTGAAGGTAAAACCCTCGTTGCCACCCTGCCTGTCTATTTAAATGCACTCGAAGGCATAGGAGTGCATGTCATTACTGTGAATGATTACCTTGCAAAAAGAGATACGCAATGGATGGGACCTGTTTATAACTTTCTTGGGCTTTCTGTAGGAGTTATACAGCATGATAACTCCTTTATTTATGACCCATCATATTTTTCTGCTGATAAAAGATATGATTTCCTCAGACCCTGTTCTAAAAAAGAGGCTTATTCATCGGATATAACTTACGGGACGAATAATGAATTTGGATTTGATTATCTCAGGGACAATATGAAATATGATGTATCTGATTACTGTCAGAGGGAATTAAATTATGCAATAGTGGATGAGGTTGACAGCATTCTTATAGATGAAGCAAGAACCCCGCTCATTATATCAGGCCCTTCAGAGGAATCAACTGACAAATATTATAAGATAGATAAGATCATACCCCGGATCCAGAAAGATATTGACTATACAATCGATGAAAAAATAAAGAATGCTATTCTTACAGAAGAAGGCGCAGCAAAGGTCGAGAAACTACTTGGCGTCAGCAATCTTTATGATCCGTCAAATATCGAGATTGTACACCATGTCCTGCAGGCACTTAAGGCACATGCGCTTTTTAAAAAAGATGTTGATTATATTATTAAAGATAACGAGGTAATCATAGTAGACGAATTTACAGGCAGGCTTATGCCAGGAAGACGGTGGTCAGATGGATTACATCAGGCAATAGAGGCAAAAGAGGGCGTAAAAATAGAGAGTGAAAATCAGACCCTCGCGACAATAACTTTTCAGAATTATTTCCGCATGTACAATAAACTTGCGGGCATGACAGGAACAGCTGACACAGAGGCAGAGGAATTCGCAAGAATCTATAACCTTGAAGTAATGGTTATCCCTACAAATAAACTTATGATAAGGAACGATTATCCAGATGTAATCTACAAGACCGAAAAAGGTAAATTTAATGCTGCCATAAAAGAAATCGAGGAACTTCACAAAAAGGGACAACCTGTTCTTGTAGGAACAATCTCTATAGAAAAATCTGAGATTTTAAGCCATTTTTTAAAGAAAAAAGGCATACCACATTATGTACTTAATGCAAAATACCACGAAAAAGAAGCAGAGATTATAGCACAGGCAGGAAGAAGCGGTGCCGTTACAATAGCAACCAATATGGCAGGCAGAGGAACTGACATTATATTGGGTGGTAATCCTGAAGGGCTTGCAAGAGAATTTTTAAAGGATAAAAAGGATTATACAGAAGATGAATGGAAGCAGGCATTGGCAAGGGGTGAAAATATATGCAAGAAAGATAGAGAAAACGTGATTTCTCTCGGCGGGGTTCACATACTGGGTACAGAAAGACACGAGGCAAGAAGGATAGATAATCAGTTAAGGGGCCGCTCAGGAAGGCAGGGCGACCCTGGTTCTTCAAGATTCTATCTATCACTCGAAGATGACCTTATGAGGATATTTGGTTCTGATAAGATATCTAGTCTTATGGATAGACTCGGTATGGATGAAGATACACCCATAGAAAATAAACTGGTAACAAAGGCTATAGAGAATGCCCAGAAACGCGTTGAAGCCCATAACTTTGATATAAGAAAACATCTTCTTGAATATGACGATGTTATGAACAAACAGAGATCAGAGATTTATTCCTTTAGAAAGGAGATCCTCCAGAATGAGAACCTCAAAGACCATGTCTTCAGGATGATAGAAGAGAATGTTGATGAATTACTTTATATATACTGCCCGGAGGAAAAACATGTAGAAGAATGGGATTTAAAGGGTCTTAAGGATGCGGCTTATGGTCTATTTTCTATAATTCTTAATGTTGTCCCTACAGATTTAAATTCTTTTAGAGACACTTTAATTTCTGATATTAAGAATGCCTATGAAAAGAAAGAATCAGAAGTGGGAAGTGATATGATGAGATATCTTGAAAGGATTGTTATGCTTCAGGTTATTGATACCCATTGGAAAGACCATTTGCTTAGTATGGACCACCTTAAAGAAGGGATTGGGTTGAGGGGTTATGGACAAAGAGACCCTCTTGTAGAATATAAAAAAGAGGCGTTTAATGTATTTTCAGATATGTCATCGAGGATATCTACAGAGGTTTTAAACAGACTCTTTAAGATCAAATTTCAGAAAAAGGAAGATATTCAAAAAGGACCAGCAAGACACTTGCGGTTAAGTTATAACAGAGGTGAAGGCGATTCCAATATTCAGCCAGCAAGACGCGATAAAAAGATCGGGAGAAATGATCCATGTCCTTGTGGAAGCGGGAAAAAATTTAAGAAATGTTGCGGTATAAATGCCTAAAGTATTTTTAATAGGTAGCAGCGTTTTAAAGGACGACTATAGTGATGCCCTTATAGCAGATGGCTATAACATAAGTAAGTTTAATTCTATTGGTAAGGTTTTGCCGAGGTTAAATGAAAATGCCGATCTGTTTATAATAGATAACCAACAAAACACAGATTCTTCTTTTAAGGAATTCTTCAAGCTGACTAAGGCAATCCCAAAGATTATTATCTCGGATGCAAGTTCCAGCAAAGGCTTTGCCCAGTGGATAAAAGACCCGTTTGTTTATATCCTTTATGCTCCTACCACTAAGTTACTTACAACCTCTGTCAGAAAATTACTTCTGGAAAAAGAAATATATCTTGAAAATAGCAGATTAAAAAATACTTTAACCATAGCAACCCGTGAACTGAAATTTTACGAAGAAGTAAGCAAAGCACTTATATCTTCAACGGAGTTAAACGAAGTTTTAACTAAAATAATGAAAATGGCGAAAGAGATGACAAGTGCAGAAGCATGGTCAGTACTTTTGGTTGACGAAGAAACAGGAGAGTTGGTTTTTGAAAAAGCAGAGAGTAAAAAACAAAGGCAAATAAAAAAGTTCCGCTTGAAAATAGGGGAAGGTATCGCAGGCTGGGTTGCACAAGAAGGCATGCCTATTGTGGTTCCGGATGTATCAAAAGACAAAAGATTTTTTGGGAAAATAGATAAAGCTATTCATTTTAAAACAAAGTCTCTTATGTGTGTTCCCATAAAAAGCAGGGAACAGGTAATCGGTATTCTTGAAATGGTTAACAAGACTACAGGAGAGCCTTTTACAAAAGAAGATCTCGATCTTTTGATGAGGCTTGTAACACAAGCTGCAATCGCAATAGAGAAAACCTCTTTATACCAAAAAATGACAGAATTTGCTCTAACAGATGACCTCACAAAGCTTTTCAACACAAGATATCTCAACAGAACCATTGAAATAGAGATACAACGAGCAAGTAGATATAAGACATCTCTTTCGCTTATATTTATGGATATTGATTATTTCAAACACGTAAATGATACACATGGGCATCTCATTGGTAGCAAAGTGCTCGTTGAGATGGGTCAATTACTTATAAAGGGACTCAGGGCAATAGATATTGTTGCAAGATACGGAGGTGATGAATTTGTAATTGTTCTTCCTCAGACTGATCCCGATGCTGCAACACAAATTGCTGAAAGGTTGAGAAAAGCTATTGAGCAGTATTCTTTCCTAAAAAAAGAAGGCTACTCTCTTAAGCTTACCGCCAGTTTCGGGATCGCTTCATACCCTGAAAACGCAAATTCCAAAGATGACCTTCTAAGGCTCGCTGATGAGGCAATGTACAGTGTTAAGCGTAGGACAAGAAATGCCGTTTATGCTATAGTATAAACTATGGCTCTTTTTAATTATGCCACAAAAGAAATTACTATCAAGATAGTTTATTATGGTCCTGGTCTAAGCGGAAAAACAACAAATCTACAATATCTTCATGCGGTATTAGACCCTAAAACAAAAGGAAAACTATTATCCCTCGCAACTGAATCTGATAGGACCCTCTTTTTTGATTTCCTGCCTGTGGAAATAGGGAAAATAAGAGGATTCTCTGTGAAATTCCAGCTTTATACAGTACCCGGACAAGTCAGATATAATGCAACAAGAAAACTTGTTCTAAGGGGAGTTGATGCTGTTATCTTTGTTGCTGACTCACAGCGTGATACGAAAGAACAAAACATAGAAAGCTTTAAAAATATGTTTGAAAACCTTATTGCTAACAATATTAATCCTGAAGAAATTCCTATCATCCTGCAATATAATAAAAGAGACCTTCCCAATATTCTATCCATTGATGAGCTGAATAACAGCCTGAATAAAAATAAAAAATATAAACACACTGAAGCTGTAGCTGTAGATGGAATAGGTGTAGAAAATACCTTTCAACATATAACTAAACTTGTTCTCGAAAATATTTCCCGGAAATATCAAACTCAAGCATCTCCTAAAATACCTCCCGAACCAACTGAAGTTCCCCAAAAACCTGTCGAAGTATCTCTCGAACCAATTGAAATTCCAGAAAAACCCGTTGAACTCGCTGTTGAATCAACTGAGGTTCCAGAAAAACCCGTTGAACTACCTCTTGAACCAATTGAAGTAGAAATTTTTCCAGAAAAAACCGCTACGTCCGGTGATGAAGAGTCCATACCCATACCTCCAATATTTGAAACTTTGGAATATGAATCTCCTGATAACGCACAATATGCCATGCCTGCAACGGTTCTTGAAGAAACAGAAGAATCCATCCAGACATCTATCGAGAGAGAAGCTGCTATTCAAAAAGAACATGTTGAAGAAATAAAAGAAGAGCCTGTTATTCAGGAAGAACATACTGAAGAGATAAAAGAAAAACCTATTATCCCCGAAGAAAAACTAAATTTGATAATTAGCCACATCGCTGATCTCTCGCAGATTCTAAAGGAATTGAAAAATATAACTTCAGAACTTTTATCTGAAATTAAAAACCAGGGTATGCCCAGAAAAAATAAAGTTATATCAAGTCGTTAACAAATCTCTATATTTTCTCCAATGTCTTTATCAGTGCCTCTGCCTTTTTAAGTGTTTCATAATACTCCCTTCCAGGGTCTGAGTCTGCAACAATTCCAGCGCCTGCCTGAACATAAGCCATCTCATTTTTTATTACAAATGTTCTTATTATTATATTTAGGTCCATATTTCCTGAAAAACTGATATATCCTAACGAACCTGTATATGGACCTCTCTTTACAGGTTCAAGTTCATCAATAATCTCCATACATCTTACCTTTGGGACACCAGTTATAGTTCCACCGGGGAATGCCGCTTTTATGGCGTCGAAACAATCTTTTCCGTCTGCAAGATTTCCTTTAATATTCGAGACTATATGGATTACATGCGAACAGTCTTCTGTGATCATAAGTTCATCTACTTCAACACTGCCGTAATATGAAACCCTTCCAAGATCATTTCTTTCAAGGTCTATTAACATAATATGTTCTGCTCTCTCCTTCTCATTTAGAAGCAATTCCGTGCGCATTAATTCATCATCTCTGCTATCTCTTCCCCGTGGTCTTGTGCCTGCAATAGGTCTTGTTTCAATAATCCTGTCCTTTACTCTTAAAAGCCTTTCAGGCGAAGAGCTCACAATCTGGTAATCACTGAAATCCATAAATGCTGCAAAGGGTGATGGATTTATAGAACTCAATATTTTATAAAGACTCCAAGGGTTCCTCTTTCCAATATATGCCGATACCCTTTGCGACAGATTTGCCTGAAAGATATCGCCTGCTGCTATATATTCCTTTGCCTTTCTGACAATATCCATATATTCATTCTTCTTCATCTCATAATTAATTGACGATACACGCTGCCTGATACATGATGCATGATTACTGATTAGTTTAGATTTTACATCCTGTATCCTGTATCTTATATCTTGTATCTTTTCTACTGCCTCATCATATTTTTCTGACCAGTCAATGTCTCTACTTATACATTCTCTCTCCAGAGAATCTTTAACACCCGGGCAGACTATGAGCCAGCATTCTTTGCAGGCATGATCAAATGCGATTAATTTATCTACCATTAAAAAATGCGCATCTGGAAGATTTAAGTCATCCACGGTATTTTGAGGTAGTCTTTCAAGATATTGGACAAAATCATAACTCAAGATTCCTGCAATCCCTCCCTGAAATGGTGGTAGATGTTCAAAAGGGCTTTGTTTATAAGTTCCGATAAGTTTTTTAAACATGCTGATAGGTCTATTAGAAAATATATTCTTTTGTTCAGAAGATAATATTTCAAAAAACCCATTTTTTACTTTGAATACTAAACATGGCTCAAAACCTATAAAAGAATATCGGGCAATCTTTTCCGGCCCTTTTACACTCTCGAGGAGAAAGCTGTTTGGGGATGCTATAGATTCATAAATTGCCATTGGAGATAAACACGGTATTTCTCCATAAACTGGAGGAATTTTCCCCTCTTTTACAAATTCCAGAAATTCTTTTTTCGAAGGCGTAACCATTTATTGACTATATCCTGATAAGCTCTGCAATAGCAAGGTATTACCAATGATAATTCAGCCAAATAGAATTTTTCTTAATGATTATGATAAATTTAATCTTTACCAAAAAAGGAGGTGTGCTTCTAATGCTTAAAAAGAAGGGCGGATATGTAGTTGCTGTTGTCGGAGCAACAGGAGCAGTTGGCAATGAGATGGTAACCATATTAGAGGAAAGAGACTTCCCTGTTGAAACACTCAGGCTCTTTGCTTCTGAACGTTCTGAAGGAAAGATTATGGAATTCCGGGATACAGATATTCCGGTCGAAATGCTTGCTGATAATTCGTTTAAAGGCATTGATATAGCCTTGTTTTCAGCAGGTGCAGAAAGATCAAAGATATGGGCACCAGTAGCTGCCAGAGCCGGTTGTGTTGTTATAGATAATTCAAGCCAGTGGAGGATGGACCCAGAAGTGCCACTTGTAGTGCCTGAGGTTAATCCCGATGATCTAAAATGGCATAAAGGCATAATTGCAAATCCTAATTGCTCCACAATACAGATGGTGGTAGCATTGAAGCCGATACACGATGCAGCAAAAATAAAAAGGATTGTTGTCACAACCTTTCAATCTGTCTCAGGAACAGGTCAAAAGGCAATAGACGAACTATTACAGCAGACAACTGAACTCTTAAATTTCAGAGAGATTAAATGTACTGTATATCCTTATCAGATAGCGTTTAATGTCCTTCCACATATAGATAAATTTCTTGAAAATGGCTATACAAAAGAAGAGATGAAGATGGTGAATGAGACAAGGAAGATTATAGGAGATGAGTCAATAAAGATAACAGCAACAACCGTAAGGGTTCCGGTTTTTAGGGGACATTCGGAGAGTGTGAATATAGAGACGGAAAAGAAGCTTAGTGCTAATGAGGTAAGGGCTATCTTATCAAAAGCTCCAGGTGTAATTGTGTTTGATGCCCCTGAAAAGAATATCTATCCAATTCCTATCAATGCTGCAGGAAAAAATGAAACTTATGTTGGAAGGATAAGAGAAGATGAATCTATAGAAAATGGTATCAATTTATGGATAGTCGCAGATAATCTTAGGAAAGGAGCAGCCCTGAATGCAGTTCAGATAGCAGAAAAGTTGTTAGAGATGGCGTGAAATATAAGGGGTCAAGGATTCGAGGGGTTAAGGATTCAAGTGAAGCACTCGAACCCCGGAATCCTCGAACCCTTGAATCCTTTTCAGTAAATAAATAAAAGAAAAACATTTAGTGATAAAGAACTAAAAAAAATGACAACTGTTGATTATATTATATGTGGTGATTATGTCCTTCCAATGGATGAAAAGCTCACTGTTATCAGGAATGGTGCAGTTGCTGTAAAAGGCAGAGCGATAGTTGAAGTTGGAACTTCTAAAGAGATTTTTAAGAAATATTCTTCAGAGATAATTATTGGCGGGGAAGATAAAGTAGTATTCCCAGGGTTGATTAATACCCATACACATGCGGCAATGGTCTATTTTAGAGGTATTGCCGATGACATTCCATTAGCAGATTGGCTAAAAAATCATATTTGGCCGGCAGAGAATAAGTGGCTAAGCCCTGAATTCATCTCTGATGCAGTTGAGCTTGCCTGTCTCGAGATGCTCAAAGGAGGGATTACAACCTATAATGACATGTATTTTTTTGAAGATGCTGCAGGTGAAGCTTCTAAAAAGGTAGGTATGAGAGCAGTTTTGGGCAGCGGCATCCTGGATTTTCCGACCGCTTCAGCAAAGACAACAGATGAATATCTTGAAAATGCCGAACGATTTGTAAACAACTGGAAAGGAGATGATCTAATTACTCCCTGTATTGCACCCCATGCAATCTATACATGCAGTTCAGAGACATTAAAAAAATCAGAGGCAGTAGCTGAAAGACTGGGCGTACCTCTACACATTCATCTTTCCGAGACAGAGTGGGAGGTTGGAGAGGTAATGTTAAAATATAAAAAAAGGCCGGTTGAATACCTTGAATCCATTGGATTCTTAGATGAAAATATTCTGGCAGCCCATTGCATTTGGGTAGAGAATAACGAAATTGATATACTTGCAAAAAGAAAGGTTGGCGTCTCTCATTGCATGGAAAGCAACCTAAAGCTCGCATCAGGGTTTGCACCTGTTGTAACAATGCTTACGGCTGGAGTAAAGGTAACCTTTGGTACCGATGGCGCCGCAAGCAATAATGATCTGAATATCTTGAGCGAGATGTCTACTACTGCAAAGGTTCACAAAGCACTCTCGAATAATCCTACTGCCCTCGATGCAAAAACGGTTCTACTTATGGCAACAAGATGGGGTGCAGAAGCGTTGGGGCTTGGTGATAAGATTGGAAGCATAGAGAAGGGTAAAATGGCTGATATTGCAGTCATTAATCTAAAAAAACCTCATCTTACACCTATATATGATGTTTACTCCCACATAGTCTATGCTGCAATGGCTTCTGATATTGAAACAGTAATGGTGAACGGGAAGCTCGTTGTAAATAATAGCAGGCTTTGTACCGGAGATGAAGATAAGATACTTTCTAACGCCAGAGAATGGCAGGAAAGATTAAGGGTTTATAAATAATTTATACTATAATTTTTAAATGCTAAGACTTGCCATAATACTCCTCATAATCCTTCTGCCCGTTCAACTTATGGCTGCTTCAATAGACCCATCATTTAAGTTTTCGACTATTAGGACAGACCACTTTATTATTCACTACCATCAGGGACTTGAAGAAACTGCCATAAAGTCGTCTGAGATAGCAGAAGAAGCACATCATATGTTAACCCCTTTGTTTAACTGGACACCTGAGGAAAAAACACATATTATACTTTTAGACAATACAGATCTTGCTAATGGACTTGCCACTGTTCTTCCATACAATGTTATCTACATCTTTACCGTGCCTCCTATGGTTGATATGACTATTGGAGAATATGAGGACTGGTTAAAACTCGTCATTTACCATGAATATTCCCACATACTTACAATGGATCCTGTAAGGGGATACTCAAAAACAATGAGAAGGATATTTGGAAAAACTCTCCCGGGTTATGACCCTCTATCATTTTTTGGTTTTCTTTTGACTGCTCCTCCTAATGTATTTATGCCTTATTGGTGGCTTGAGGGTATGAGCGTATGGGCAGAGACAGAGTTTTCTTCTATGGGCAGGGGTAAAAGCTCTTTTTATGAGATGATATTCCGTATGGCAGTGGCTGAAAATAACCTTCTTACAATAGACAGGATTAATGGTGATATCCCTTTCTGGCCCGATGGTCATGTTCCATACATATACGGACTGGCACTAAAAAAATATATTGTTGCCAAATATGGTGCTGAAATGCTTGGGAAATTAAATATGCTTCACGCAGGCAGGTTGCCTTTTTTCATCACTCGTCCCTCAAAAGATCTTACTGGAAAGAACTATGTAGAACTTTACAGGGAAATGCTGGAGGATCTGAAAATCGAAGAGGAGAAAAAAATAGAAATACTCAAGACTATTCCATTTACACAATTCAACACACTCTCCATTTCTGGAGAAAGACTCACAAACCCGAGATTTTCACCTTCTGCTCAATTTATTGCTACTACTATAAGAGACCCACATGAACATGAGGGTATAGTTATAGTAGAGAGTACAAAACCATGGAAGAAAAATATTATAAGACGCCTCTCATCAGACCGTAATATCACATGGTCTCCTGATGAAAAGGGTATATACTTTACACAGGCAGAACTGATCAAGGGATATAATCTCTATCAGGATATCTACTATTACAATATTGAAGAAGATAAAGTTGTACAGATCACTAAAGGGTTGAGGGTAAAAGACCCTGATATTTCTCCTGATGGCAAGACATTTGCCCTGATAAAGATTGATACTGACACGCAGAGTCTTAGCCTGTTTGATTTAGAAACTCATAATCTGAAGAATCTTATTGAATATAAAGGCGTAAGACTTTCAGGACCGAGATGGTCACCTGATGGCAGATTCATCACATTCTCATTAAGAGACAATGAGGGGAAGACTTCGTTATGGATTTATGATATAGAAGGAGAAACCTCGATAAAGCTCATTGAGGACAACTTCAATAATTGCTACCCCACATATTCACCCGATGGCAGGTTTATTATCTTTACATCAGACAAAACAGGAGTATATAACCTTTTTGCTTACTCTCTTGAAGAAAAAGAAACACACATGTCACATAGTGACACAAATGATAATGAAAAAAATCCCCCCTCACCCCCCTTTAGTAAAGGGGGGAAGGGGGGATTTTCAGGTGAAATATATCAGATAACACATATCATGGGTGGTGCTTTCCAGCCTGATGCGTCCCATGATGGAAAACATATCCTGTTTTCAAGCTATAACTCAACGGGCTATAAGATAGCCATGATGGAATACAATCCTGACACATGGAGCAAAATCATAAGTCCCTCAATAGAGCCTTACTGGCAATCTCTTAAGGATGAAAATAAAAATATGGATAATAATACAAATGAGTCTGAATCATATACGCCTAAAAGCACACCGAGAAGATATTCTGCCTTTTCTACACTTATACCCCGCTTCTGGCTTCCAACACTTTATTTTGATGATGACGGACCTGTATTTGGCGCATTCACCGCAGGTCAGGATGTCCTTGGCTATCATACATTCACTGCAAATGCCGGCTATGGCACAGGAGGCGAAGCTTACTACGACCTTTTATATATTTATGACAGATTTTATCCTACATTTTACCTGAGTGGTTATTCTATGCCGGCTCTATATTCAGATTTCTTTGATGGAGAAGATTATTATGAGAGGGAGACAGGCATCAGTCTTGCCATGTCATTTCCCTTGAGGCGGGTTGAATCTGAATACAGACTTATTATGGGGTATCAACTGAAGAAACAGGAAAGTCTTTCAGATCCTGAAACACCTGTTTTTGAAGGAAGAAGGGACAATATATTTGTTGGTATCGAATTTAATAATACCCTTCAATATCCTTATTCTATAAGCAAAGAAGAAGGAAGAATAATATCTGTTTATTTCAGGGATTATTCAAAAGATAGAAATAGTGATATTGATTCAAGAGAATATATTGGCTCTTATGAAGAATATATAGGATTAGAAAACCACAATGTAGTTTTTCTTAAATTTAAAGGGGCTATTTCAGAAGGTGATACAATCTCTCAGCAGGCTTTTCAGCTTGGGGGTATATACGGGAATACCACAGAATATCCTCTGAGGGGATATTCTTCAAGATTCCTAACAGGCAGATACATAATAACAGAAACTATCGAGTACAGACTGCCCATAAAATATATACTTCGAGGTGTTGGCACAAAACCATTTTTTTGGGATAGGATTCATGTTGCTGCATTTACAGATGCAGGAACTGTCTGGGGACTTGGAAAAGACTTCAAGTGGGAAGATATAAAGGTAGGTGTAGGCGGTGAGGCAAGGCTCGATATGGTGCTGGGTTATAAACTTCATATAACCCCCGCAATCGGTATTGCGCATGGCATATCTGAGGGAGGCGAGGATATTGTCTATTTCACTATATATGTAGGACTTTAAGATTAAACCGAAAATATGGTCTGTCATTCCGTGCTTGACACGGAATCCAGTAAACAATTGGTTCTGGATACCTGCTTTCGCAGGTATGACGATTTTTATGTTCCTTTGTGAGCCAAAGTCTTATGTCGATTCCTGCCCCCGTTTTCACGAGGTTAAACTCCAGCAGGAAACTATGTAAAAGACTGGATTCCGCATCCCCGGCCATGCTTCGCATAGCGGGGCAGGCAGTGCGGAATGACGATAGAGGACATTTTATACAGGAATTAATAATAATGCAAATTCACTACTGTCCGCTTAAAATAGGACATAACTACTTAAAAATAAGACATTTTAAAGGCACGTTGTCTAATTATCTTAAAGAAATGGTTTTATTTGTCACCCTGAACTCGTTTCAGAGTCTCATAACTTATTGTTTTTATTAGATGCTGAAATAAATTCAGCATGACATTTAGACGGACACTAATTATGCAAATTATAAATACACAGAGAATAGGAAAAAATATCATCAATGCAATCAGATATTCAAAAGGCTCTTTTGATCTATTTTTCGATTCAATAAGAAATATCTCGGTTCTTAAAATTGCCCCTGTCCGCAGGGTGCTTTACAAACAGATATACTTCACAGGCATAGAGGCATCAAGTAAAATTATTATAATAGGCGCACTCATTGGTATAGTTATTATTACACAGGTAACAAATATTGTTGGAGCAAATGCATCCCTTATCGGGAAAATACTTATATGGACAGTTGTAAGAGAGCTCGGGCCATTATTTGCAGCTATAATAATTATAGCGAGAAGCTGTACTGCTACTGCTGCAGAGCTTGGCTCGATGAAGGTCAGCAGGGAGATCGAAAACCTTAAAATTATGGGTATCAACCCTATAGATTACCTCATTGTTCCGAGAATAGCCGGAATCACAATCTCCGTATTTATACTTACATTTTATTTCCAGATATCTTCTATTGCCGGAGGATTAGCTTTATCCACAATGTTCGTTGATATACCATTTCTTCAGCAACTTGAGAATATTTTTTCAATACTAAGACCTTTTGAGATAGGCATATCATTGCTAAAAAGTATTGCATTTGGGATGGTGATTTCAACAGTCTCATGTTATCATGGACTTAGAGTGCATTCATCTATAACAGAAATTCCGCAGGTAACCACTATGGCAGTTATGCAAAGCCTGTTTTTAATTTTCATATTTGATGTAATAATAACCATTTTATCTTTTCTATGATAAAACTTGTAAATATTACAAATGAATGTTTTGACTCCATATCATTTGAGATAGGAGAAGGTTCCATATGCAAGATAATCACAAATTCAGAACATGATAAACGAATACTCATGGATACTGTTCTTGCCCTTCGCAAACCATTAAATGGTGAAGTTTTTTTGTTCAATAAAAATATATATTCTCTTCCTGAAAGAGAACTTTTAAATATCATGAAAAATATAGGTATGGTCTGGAGAAATGGTGGTGTTATCAGTAATCTAAAAATATGGGAAAATATCACACTCCCTGTGTGGTATCATAAGGGAATAAAACCAGAAACCATAGAGGACAGTGTTATTGAAATATTTAAGCAACTTGGAAAGGATATCTCTGAGCTTCCAGAATATATGGGAAAACTTTCAGGCACCCTACCCTTTCATGAAAAGAGATTAATAAGCATAGTCAGGGCAATGCTTATGGATCCCGAACTAATGTTATATGATTCTGTACTGGATGGACTGAACCCTGATATAGCAAAAAAAGTAACAGATATAACCACACAATTTCATTCAAAAAAAATAGGCAGAACATCTGTTTACATAAGTTCAGATGAACAGTCACTCAGAGATATAAAGGCAGATATTGTTTTAATGCAGTACAGAAGAGGACTAAATTATGAAGACAATAAGAGAGTCTGATGAGAGGTTCATAAATCTCGAAAAAAAATTAGGACTATTTGTGTTAATTGCAATTATTGGCATTATAACTGTATTTGTCTTTATAGGCATCCAGCAGGATATTTTTACTGCTAAAACAAAAAAATACTTTATTGCTGACAGTGGAAGAGACATAAAGGAAGGGCAGTCTGTAAAACTAAGCGGGTTTAAAATAGGCAAAGTAAAAAGTTTAGAACTGGATGATATTGCGAGAGTAAAGGTAGCATTATCCATAAATAAAAAATATATGAGATGGATAAAGACAGACTCAAAAGCAAGATTAACAAAAGAGGGACTCATCGGAGAGAGCATTATAGAAATAATCCCCGGTTCGGTGCAGGCAAGGCAATTCGAAGAAGATGACTTAATTGAATTTGAAAGGGAAAAAGAGATTGGTAAGCTGGCAGAAGAGTTAAAGAATGAGATTATGCCTGTTCTTACGGATATAAGGGAAATAATTCACTATATAAATGACCCCCACGGTGATGTTAAGCAAACACTGAAAAATCTTGACGTATTGTCAAAAGAACTTCTGATCACAAGAAAAAACCTTGATACGCTATTGAATAATGCGGATAAGGAACTGGCATCTGCTATGCCAAAAATAGATTCCCTTCTCGAAACCACAAAACAGACAATAACAACCACAGACAATGTGTTAAAGAAAATTGATAAAGAGATGCCTGAGATTATGGAAAAGGTAAACAAAAGTCTGGAAAATGTCCAGAAGATTACAGAGGATGTTAAAAAGGCAAGTCCCCAAATTCCCTCTCTCGTTGAAAAAGGAAGTGATATTGCTGATGGTGCAAAAGAAGTTGTTGATTCGATTAAAAAGATATGGCCTATAAGTTCAGCTATAGAAGAATCTTCTGAAAAGACACTAAGATTAGACAGCAATGAATAACAGAAGTCAGGAGTCAAGAGTCAGAAGTCAGAAAATAAAAAACAGAAATCTTTTGCTTACATTTTACTATATATCATTAACTATTTGTTGTCTGCTAATCGCTGGTTGTGTTTCTACACCTCCAGTTTTATCAGACAGCCATCAAAAGGGGATTTATCTTAATCAAAAAGGAGAGGATGCTTTTAAAAAGGGTGATTATAACAGGGCATTATATTTTTACAATGAAGCCTTAAAGATCAGCCATTCTATAGAAAATACTGACAGTATTGCAATCAATTTGATCAATATGGCGATTGTGTATCGAAAATTGAATGATGCCACTAATGCACACAAGTGTGCCGATGAAATATCAAATACCTCGAATATTGAATATCATCCTTCACAATTATCAGGAGCTGCTTTTATAAAGGCGATGCTTTACATGGATGAAAAGAAATATACTGATGCAGAAGAATGGGCAGATAAAGCCCTATCCTTCTGTGAAAATAATGAATGCCTCACAGAAGGGAGGATTTATAATCTTAAGGCAAGATTAGCCCTTCTAAATGGAGATTTAAATTCAGCCATAATTTATGGCACTAAAGGTCTCGATTTAAACAAGGGATATAAAGACCACAAGGAAGTTGCCAATTCCATAAGGATTATTGCTGACGCAAAGATAATCATGAATAAATATGAAGAGGCAAAAAGATTATATGAAGATGCCCTTTCATTAGATAAAAACATTGGATTGAGTAAAAAAATAGCATTGGATTTAATAGGAATTGGAACTATCTATTTCAAGCAGGAAATGTTTGAAGATGCCCTTAAATATTATCAAAGGGCGTTTCTTGTAAGTGAGGGTGCAGAAGATCAAGAAGGCATAAGCAGAGCAACTGATCTGATCAATAAATGCATGGAGAATTTAAAATCATTTCCGTGAACAAAACGTAAAAATTGCCTCATCTCCCCTCTAATCTATCTATAAACGTTACTTATAAACCCATAACTATAACAAGCTATAGGTACAAGCTATAGGTACAAGCTATAGGTACAAGCTATAGGTACAAGCTATAGG
>JBFMDO010000009.1:40360-54231 GCA_040753615.1 Nitrospirota bacterium
ACAAGCTATAGGTACAAGCTATAGGTACAAGCTATAGGTACAAGCTATAGGTACAAGCTATAGGGGTCATATTGAAATTCCGGAAGGCTTCAAAAAACTGAGATAAGATGCCGCAAGACTCGGTTGTAGATAAATTAGGCAATTTATAAAAAAATGATTGTTCCTCTTACTAAGTTATATTTTTAATGTTCGAGGAAACTTCTCGAGCTTTGTCTGTCCCTAAGAAAACCCTTAGACCTTTTTCTATATTTGCAGCCAATTCAGGTAAAAATTTTTTTGATAAAGTTTCCTCAGAAACTCCTAATTTTTCAACCTGAACTTTCAGGCTGCCTCTTGCCATTGTTGGACCTATCAATGGTTGGAGTAAAACATATATTCTTTCTGCTATAGGATTATTATAAGTCATTTCATTCTCTATACTTAAAGTGATTCAATCAATTCTTTTTGATAAAAAGCCCCTATCCCAATTAAAAGATACCCTATATTCCAAGCCACATCTATAAAATTACCTGCACCATACATATCTAACCAGCTAAGATAAGAATAAAGGATATCCGCAATAGTCATAGAGATAAAACCTGCGGCAATATATTTCCACGGTCTGGAAATACTTCCCTTACCAAATAAACTTGTTATATATATCATAAAAACTGCGGGAATGATTAAAAATAGATCTCCGATCGGATAAAAAAGATAAACAAATTTTTCCAAAAAGCTGGTTTCTGTATCCTGAATAATAGGAATAAGCAGGAGGTAAATTAGTCCTCCAGTAATAATTACAAATATGGCAGATATAAGGCTATACATCTTCACATTTCCAAATGGGAAACCACTTCTTTTATAAGCATATATAGTCATAGCCAACCCAATAAATAGCGGAAGATATCCAGCTAACCAAAAATAGTCTGCTAATGTAGGAAAGGTTTCATTCATATCAACTTCGAATATCACCTCTAATACAGCGTATGTGCTTTCCCCACCAAAAAATAGTACAATTCCGAGTAATAACATCAGCCATGAAATCTTGGTATAGTCGAATGTTTTAAAACTCCTGAAAGCAGTATTTAAGCCAATGCAGGCGATAATGCTACAGATAACAGGCAGAAAATCACTTACTATTGTCAATATATTTTCTCCGCCTATTTGGAAACTATAAAATAAAAGATTAAAAAATATCAGAATTAAACTAAAAACAAAAACTGTCTTAGACTTTTTCATGCTTTATCTGTTTATCTTCTTTCAATTATAAAAACCATCTTTTTTCTCATATGGGATAATTTTACCAGATTCTTTAAAATAGTCAAGAAATATTTTATCTTTTGTTACAAGATTAATTATTCTTTGCATGGAAGACCCGACTTTTAGTCAGGAGCTTCACTTTATTGCAGGATTATAATCAATGACATGAATCCAAAAGTAGATGGTAGGCGGAACAGGGCTCGAACCTGTGACCTCAGCCTTGTAAGGGCTGCGCTCTCCCAACTGAGCTATCCGCCCGAGAGAAATATCCATAGGAAAAGTTATTCCCTCAATTTTTTTGATATTCTATATTTAAATTTTGCATATTGTCAATTTTCTGAAAACAAAAAATCTTTATGATTTTTTCATCTCGGTATAAAAAGGAGAATTATAAAAAATTAAGCAACCTCAATAGGTCTTCTTAACTTAACTTAATATTCCTTTCAAGTCCTTTGCGTGCACTGGTCCGTAAACTGTGAGTGCAAAACAATTTTTTTCAATCAGCCTTCCAGCAATATCCTTGATCTGGTTGAGCGTTATTGAGTCGATCTTTTTCATAATTTCGCCCGGAGAAATATACCTGCCATAATATATCTCCTGTCGTGCAATGTTGTTCATTCGGCTACTTGTTGATTCGAGTCCCAACATAATATTACCCTTAAGCTGATTTTTTGCGCGATGTAATTCTCCTTCGTCAACCGTATCCTTTAACCCACGCATCTCTCTGAGAATTAATTCTAATACCTCTTGTATCTTTTTCCTGCTTATGCCAGCATAAACACCCCATATTCCTGTATCAAAATAAGATACGATAAATGAATATATTGAATATGCGAGACCTCTTTTTTCCCTTATCTCCTGAAAAAGCCGTGAGCTTATACCTGCTCCCAAGATAGTATTAAGCACACAAAGACTGTAACGTTCTTCGCTTGCCTGAGGAAGCCCCTCGACACCGAGACATATATGTGCCTCAGAAAGTTCTTTATTGAATACTTCTACTTTGCTCTTAAACTCAGGCATTGTAATCTTTTCAGGTTCAGAACACCTTCTTAGACCATCAATTTTTTTATTAATCATAGAAAGTAGCCAATCGTGTTCAAAATTCCCTGCACAGGATATGATTAAATCTTTTGTGCCGTAATATTTTCTGATATGCGAGGTTATATCATCTTTTGTGAATAATTTAACAGTCTCCCGTCGTCCGAGAACAGACTGTCCGAGTCCGATATGTCCCCATACGGTCTGGTTGAAAAGGTCATGGATATAATCATCAGGAGCATCTTCGATCATTTTTATTTCTTCCTTGATTATTTTTTTCTCTTTTTCTATATCTTCTTCCGGGAATACAGAATTAAAAAAAATATCTGATAACAGTTCAATGCCTTTTTCAAGATATTCGTCAAGAACTTTTACATAAAATGCCGTATTCTCATGTGATGTAAAGGCATTCAGTTCCCCTCCAAGCGAATCGATCTCAAAAGCAATATCTTTTGCACTTCGTTTTTTAGTTCCTTTAAAAAACATATGTTCAAGAAAATGAGATATACCATTTTTTTCAGGTCTTTCGTTCCTTGAGCCAACCTTTACCCATATTCCAAGGACAACAGATCTCATATTTTTAAGTGATTCCATAACAACTGGTAGTCCATCCGTTAGATATTCTTTTCTGAACATATTTCTCCTTTTAAATGGACAGAGAGCGAATTTAATAACAAAAATTTTTTATTAATGATGATGTTTAATATTAAGGTATGTAAATATTAATCTTGTCTTTGAAACTTTGATTCTCTCAATGCCTCTTTCCTTGATAAACGTATCCTTCCCAGCTTATCTATTTCTATGACCTTTACAAGAACCTCATCATGCTCTTTTATCTCATCAGTTACTTTCTCTACTCTTTTGTCTGATATCTGGGATATATGCAACAATCCCTCGGTTCCAGGAAATATCTCCACAAATGCACCGAAATCGGTTATCTTTTTAACCGTTCCAAGATATATCTTACCAACCTCTGCCTCGGCAGTAATATTATTAATTATTTCTATAGCCTTTCTCGCAGATTCCCCATCAGATGAAGCTATGTTTACAGTACCGTTGTCATCTATATCTATTTTTACGCCTGTTTGCTCTATTATACCGCGGATTACCTTTCCTCCCGTGCCTATTATATCGCGTATCTTTTCCTGTTTTACATGCATTGTATAAATCCTTGGAGCATAAGGTGCAAGATTCTCTCGTGGTGTCTTTATAGTCTCCTTCATCTTATCAAGAATATATAGTCTGCCATCGCGTGCCTGCGCGAGAGCCTTTTCCATAACCTCACGCGGTACCCCGCCTATCTTTGTATCGAGCTGGAATGCTGTAATACCTTTTTCTGTGCCGGCTACCTTAAAATCCATATCACCCAGATGATCCTCAAGCCCAAGTATATCAGTAAGAATAACAATCCTGTCATCCTCTTTTACAAGCCCCATTGCAATGCCGGCAACATGAGACTTAATCAGAACACCGGCATCCATTAATGCAAGAGAGCTGCCGCAGACTGTTGCCATTGATGACGACCCATTAGATTCGAGGATGTCTGAAACCACTCTTATTGTATAAGGGAACTCTGTCTTTGTCGGTAGTACAGCCTTAAGTGACCTTTCAGCGAGCATCCCGTGTCCTATTTCACGCCTGCCCGGAGACCTTAGGGGTTTAACCTCGCCTACACTGAATGGCGGGAAATTATAATGTAGCATAAAAGTTTTAAATGACTCGCCATCGAGCGAATCTATTTTTTGTTCATCTTCTGATGTACCGAGTGTAACAACTGCGAGACACTGGGTCTCCCCCCTGATAAAAAGTGCTGAACCATGTGTCCTCGGGAGGATTCCAACATCTCCGCTTATCTTCCTTATCTCATCAGGTCTTCTACCGTCCGCCCTGATATTTTCATTGAGAATCATATTTCTTACAAGTTTTTTCTCGATATCATTAAAAATATTGACTATATCCCTTGTTATATCTTTTTCGCCTGTGTTTAGCTTTTCAATCGCCTCCTTAAGAATTTCATCAAGGGCATTCTGTCTTCTCAGTTTATCAGGAATTGCAATGGCAGTTTTTATTCTTTCTAATGTAATTTCTGTGATAGCCTTCTCAAGTTTTTCATCTGTGGCCACTGGTGGCACAATTCTTTTTTCTTTTCCTGCTATAGTTCTTAATTCATTCTGAATGGTACATATACGCTTTATTTCAGAGTGTGCTATATCTAATGCCTTAAGAATATCCGCTTCTGATATTTCTGCAGCTTCACCTTCCACCATAACAACGGCATCTTCTGTACCTGCTACAACAAGATTAAGATCACATTCTTCAGTTTCCTTTGGATCTGGGTTTATTACAAATGTTCCAGCAATTCTGCCAATCCTCACAGCGCCCACTGGGCCACCAAAGGGGATATTAGAAACCATAAGTGCAGCAGACATACTAATTATCCCGATTATATCAGATATATTTTCATCACCATACGATAGAACATTGACAATCCCCTGTGTCTCATAAAAAAAGCCTTTTGGGAAAAGAGGTCTTATAGGTCTATCAATCAAACGCGAAGTCAGTATCTCTTTTTCTGAAGGTCTACCCTCGCGCTTAAAAAATCCACCGGGTATCTTCCCTGCCGAGTACGCTTTCTCTTGATAATCTACAGTCAAAGGGAAAAAATCCAGACCCTCTTTCTGGGTCTTTGCTGCCACAGTGGTAGCAAGAACCACTGTATCGCCATATTGTGCAATTACTGCGCCATCAGCCTGCTTTGCGAGTCTTCCGGTCTCAAGGATAAGTCTCTTGCCTCGAATATCAATCTCAATTTTTTTCATATATTTTTATTTTCTGATACCGAGCTTTTCAATCACAGTCTCATATCGTTCCTTACTTGAATCTTTAAGGTAATCAAGTAATTTCCTTCTCTTACTCACGAGTTTAAGAAGACCCCTCCTTGAGTGGTGGTCATTTTTATGCATCTTAAAATGTTCAGTAAGATAGTTTATCCTTGTACTCAAAATGGCTATCTGAACCTCAGGCGAGCCGGTGTCAGTATCATGAATTTTATATTCATTTATTATGTTCTGCTTTTGCATTCTATCAATTGCCATACATACCCCTTTCCAAAATTATTACTGATTTTAACAATACCACATAGACATGTTATCTGTAAAGATATCGTAGAGAGAGGTATTAATCTTGAGGCTGTTACTAAACACACTTTCATTGATACTCAGCAAATAATTCCTCTTCCAGAGCATTAAAGAACAAGTAGTTTTTATAAAAAATTTTGGTTATATTTCAAATGATCTTGACTTAAATACTTCATACTTATAGAATTTACATAACTTTTTTATCCCTTAAGGAGGATGAGTATGGCAAAAAAAATTATAGTACTAACAGTCTTAATATCTTTTCTCGTATCTCAGGCTGCTGCATTTGGAGCAGAGACAAAGGGAGAAATAGTATTTAAAGATGCTATGTATGGGGCAGGGATTGGCGCATTGCTTGGGATGGCATTCTATCTTATTGAGGAAAAGGACTTTGGCAAAAAACTTGGCGCAGGTGTTGTCGCTGGTACAATCGGCGGATTGTTGTTCGGGATTATAGAAGCAAATTCAGAAAGTCTTGTGGAGATAGAAGAAAATAGAATAAAGATAGCTATGCCCACACCTATAATCCAAAAAAGAGATAATGGTTTTTCTTATTCTGTATCACTTCTGAAGGTTAATTTCAGCGAATAAAGCAGCAGCATATATTTCTTGAGGCTGTTACCGAACACTTAAGAATTTAGCGGAAATTTTTTCTGACATCTCTAAAATGAAAATATGTGAGATTTTCACCAGTATTCAGGGAGAGTCAAGTTACGCAGGACTGCCCTGTACATTCATACGGCTAACGGGTTGCAACCTTAGGTGTTCTTATTGCGATACAAAATATGCATATACCAATGGAAAAAATCTTTCTGAAGAGGAAATTATAAATGAAATAAAACATGCCGGCATAAGTCTTGTTGAGATTACAGGCGGAGAACCTTTGCTTCAAAAAGAAGTTTTCCATCTTATCAAAAAACTACTCGATGATGATTATAAGATATTGATAGAAACAAATGGCTCATTAAGCATAAGAGATATTGATAAAAGGGCAATTATAATACTCGACATAAAAACGCCCGGCAGTGGAATGAATGAAAAAATGGATTTCTCAAACCTTGAGCGAATAAAACCAAAGGACGAAATAAAGTTTGTAATAACAAACGAGGCAGATTATAAATGGGCACGGGATTTAATTAATAAGTATAAGCTAACAGACAAGTGCCATCTTCTCCTCTCCCCTGCATACGGAGTCCTTTTACCTGAAAACCTTGCAAAATGGATGATCAAAGATAAGATTAAAGCCCGATTGAACCTCCAGATTCATAAATACATCTTTGGTGCTGGAAAAAGAGCTACATAAAAAGCTTCTTTAATCTTTCCATCCCTTCCCTTTATGTTTTTCTTTCTTGCCTTCTCCATCTTTTTCTTTTTTATGTTCTTTACTCCCCTTGCCACCCTTCTTTTCCTTCACGATTTCATCATTTATTGATATAAATTTAATACCTTTTTCCCTCATTTTTATTACCTTTTCAGGTGGAAGCCCGTAGTGTTCTGAAAGGAATTTGAGATTTACAAGATTTATAATATCGCCGTCTCTAAGTCTGATCTTTTTCCATTCTTTTTTGGGCTTATTTTTATAATATCCATATGCCTTTCCGTATGGAGGTCCTAAAACAACAGACTCTTTAACAGGTACATGAAATATCTCAGGTCCAAGTCCAAAATGCAGTGAAATATCCATCCATGTTTTCCCTCTTAATCGCAGGTCTATTATTTTCGCAGGCTTTATACGGGCTCTTTGAGCGAGAAAAAGGGCAACAGGTATTTCTTCATCAGGCAGCTTTTTTCTGAAAATACCTATATCTTTCCTTGGTATTTTATAAAAATCTCCAATGGCAAGATGGAAACTTCTTAAGCCTTCTTCACCAATCGAGATGCCGAGGTCTAATACAGCTTCAGAATTACTAACTGGAACCAACAAAAAAACCAATGCCGTAATAATAAACAAGATTCGCATAACAATCCTCCTTAATTAGAAAAAATCAGTAGATTTATAATATAATATGATTCAATTTTATTAAAAGGAGATTGTAATGGTCAAGATTTACTATGATAAAGACGCAGACTTGAAGAGCATAAAAGATAAAAAGATTGCTGTGATGGGCTATGGAAGTCAGGGACATGCCCATGCCAATAATCTTAAAGAAAGCGGCGCAGACGTGATAGTCGGAGTGAAAAAAGGAGGGGCGGGCTGGGGGAAGGCAGAAAAAGCAGGATTCAAGGTATTTGCACCTTCAGAGGCTGCAAAAAAGGCTGAGGTCATAATGATGCTTGTTCCTGATGAGTATATGGCAGACATATACAAGACAGAAATTGCCCCTAATATTGGAAAAGAGGTATATCTGGGTTTTGCGCATGGTTTTAACATACATTTTGGACAGATAATTCCGCCTTCAGATGTGAATGTGTTTATGGTAGCGCCAAAAGGTCCCGGACATCTTGTAAGGTCTGAATATACAAAAGGCAGTGGGGTACCTTGCCTGATTGCAGTTCATCAGGACCCCTCAAAAGATACTAAAAAAGTTGCCCTTGCGTATGCATCTGCTATCGGCGGTGGAAGGGCAGGCATCATAGAGACGACATTCAGGGAAGAGACAGAAACGGATTTGTTCGGTGAGCAGGTTGTTCTCTGTGGTGGTCTTACATCACTTATACTCGCAGGTTATGAGACCCTTATTGAGGCAGGCTATTCGCCTGAAATGGCATATTTTGAATGCCTGCACGAGGTGAAACTCATTGTTGACCTTATCTACGAAGGTGGAATCTCTAATATGAGATATTCTATTAGCAATACCGCTCAATACGGAGATATAACGAGGGGGCCGAGGATAATAACAGGGGAAACTAAAAAAGAGATGAAAAAGATATTGGAGGAAATACAATCAGGAAAATTTGCAAAGGAGTGGATACTTGAATGCAGGGCAAATAAGCCTGTATTCAATGCACTTACCAGAAAAGGAGAAGATCATCCTATAGAGGAAATCGGGGCAAAATTAAGGGCTATGATGCCATGGCTAAAAAAAGGCAAACTTGTAGATAAATCAAAATCGTGATTAAATTTGCTCCTGATGGCTATCCATTTATTTTTGGGTCGCTTTTTATTACATTTGTAACATCAATATTTTTAATCCTGAACTGGAAGTCCGGAAATTACAATCTTACCTTTTGCTTGTTATTCTCTGCTGTTTGTCTTTCACTTGTGCTTACACTTTTTATGGCTTTTTTCTTCAGGGATCCTGAAAGGAATGTACCCGAAGGAAAAGACATTTTCGTCTCTCCTGCAGATGGCAAAGTAATACTCATAAGAGATATATATGAAAAAGATTATCTTAAATCTGATGTAAAGGAGATAAGCATATTTATGTCACCTCTTAATGTACACGTAAATCGTTCACCATGTGATGGAAGGGTCAGCATTGTAAAATATTCCCCGGGGAAATTTATGGCAGCATATAAAGATGAATCATCTGTTAAAAATGAGAATATTGTTATGATCCTTGATACAAAAGAAGGCGGGGTGCTTGTTAGACAGGTCGCGGGCTTTCTCGCAAGAAGGGCTGTATGTAAGGCAAAGGTTGGCGATATTTTAGAACGTGGACAGAGATACGGGATTATAAAATTCAGTTCAAGGCTTGATGTATATCTGCCTATACATACTAAAATTAAAGTAAAAGTCGGTGACAAAGTGAAGGCAGGAGAGACAATAATTGGAGGAATATAAAAGATTATCTGTTTTTTATTATAATTACTGTAATGCGAAAAGGTATATATATACTTCCTAATACCCTAACATTATGCGGGATGTTTCTGGGTTTTTACTCAATACTTGCAATTCTAAAAGGCAATTATATCCATGCTGCATGGGCTGTCGTATTAGCCATTATATTCGACGGGCTTGATGGCTGGGTTGCGCGTCTTACACATAGCACCACAAAATTCGGCATTGAGTTAGATTCTCTTTCAGACCTCGTTGCTTTTGGTATCGCGCCAGCAGTGATGGTCTACAAATGGGCACTCATGCCCTTTGGCCGTGTGGGATGGTCTGTGGCATTTTTATTTGTAGCCTGCGGTGCATTAAGGCTTGCAAGATATAATGTGCAGATGGGGTCAACAGAATCCAAATCATTCACTGGCATGCCTATCCCGGCTGCTGCGATAATTTTAGCAACATTTGTAATCTTTTATCATAAAGTATGGGAAACAACCCCTGCAAAAAACTATCTTATTCTCATTTTTACTTTCATCCTCGCAGTACTCATGGTTAGCACATTAAGATTTCATGGTGCAAAGGAAATTGACTTCAGACGCAGAAAGCCGTTCTGGATACTCGTAGCAATAGTTATTGTTTTTGTTTTTATAATAATCGAGCCTTCAATAACCCTTTTTATATTTGCAATGATTTACCTGATTGGCGGTATAATTGAAAATATGGTCATTTACTATAGAAAAAGGAAACAAGTGAAGAAAACAGGTATAACAGCATGAGGATTATAAAGATATTTGATACCACCCTTCGGGATGGTGAACAATCACCTGGCGCCTCAATGAATATTCAGGAAAAGTTGACGCTTGCAAAACAGCTTGCAAGGCTTGGTGTTGATATTATCGAAGGAGGATTTGCATTCAGTTCACCCGGAGATTTTGAGGCGATAAAAACTATATGTGGCGAGGTGGAAGGTCCGATCATATGTAGTCTTGCGAGAGCAAGAGAGGATGATATTAAAAAGGCATGGGAGGCATTAAAAGATGCGCCAAAAAAGAGAATCCATACATTTCATTCTACATCTGATATACATCTTAAATATCAGTTTCGTATAAGCCGAGAAGAGGCTTTAAAAAGGTCTGTTGAAATGGTAAAGCTCGCAAGAAGCTTTATTGAGGATGTGGAATTTTCTCCAATGGATGCAACGAGAACTGATATTGGTTACCTTTGTGAGGTTATAGAAGCTGTCATAGACGCAGGTGCATCAACAGTAAATATACCTGATACAGTAGGATACAGCATCCCTGTAGAATTCGGGGCAATGATAAAGATTATTCATGAGAGGGTTAAAAATATAGATAAAGCTGTTATATCGGTTCATTGCCATAATGACCTCGGACTTGCAACAGCCAATTCTTTAGCAGCCGTATTGAACGGAGCAGGACAGATAGAATGCACTATAAATGGTATTGGAGAACGTGCTGGAAATTGCTCTCTTGAAGAAGTAGTGATGTCACTAAGGACGAGGCGTGATATTTTCAATGCTGACACAGAAATAAATACAGAAGAAATAATGCGGACCAGCAGGCTCGTGACAAAGATAACAGGGATTTCTGTACAACCAAACAAGGCTATTGTAGGAGCTAATGCCTTTGCACATGAATCAGGTATTCATCAGGATGGATTGCTTAAAGAAAAATCTACTTATGAGATTATAAAGCCTGAAAGTGTAGGTTTTTATGCTACAAAACTTGTGCTCGGTAAACATTCAGGCCGACATGCATTTAAAACACGTCTTAAAGAACTCGGCTATACTCTTTCAGATGATGAACTGAGCAAGGTCTTTGAAAAATTTAAATGGCTTGCTGATCAAAAGAAAGATATCTTCGATGAAGATATAGAGGCTTTGATTTCTGAAGATATGACAAGGGTACCCGAGGTTTATAGTCTTGTTGATTTGTCAATTGTCAGCGGACTTAACCAGAAACCTACAGCCACTGTAAAACTCAAAGTGGGCGATAATATTATAGACAGGATGGAACATGGTGATGGCCCTGTAGATGCAACATATAAGGCTATTGCAACAATAACAGATACAAAAAGTAAATTATTGAAATTTGAGATAAAAAGCATCACAGGTGGCACAGATGCCCTCGGAGAAGTCATGGTCACACTTGAAGAAGGAAACAAAACCGTGAGGGGTCATGGCGCTGACACAGATATCATCGTTGCGGCTGCAAAAGCGTATATAAGTGCACTGAACAAATTGGCAGCAAGAAAACGATAGTAAGTCGTTCCCCCGGTAAATGTTTGCTGCTATTTTTTCTGCCCACAATGAGCAGATAACGTCCGCGGCGGAAAAGAAGCCCCTAATGGTTTAGATGTCAATCTTTTCCACCATGTTAGCGGAAGTGCCCTACACAGTTTCATATTGAAGGACTTTTAGCTGCTGAGGTGCCACCCTGATGCTTAGGTTGAGTATTTCAATCCCAACTACTTTACCCTCTGCATTAAAATCAAGAACTACACCAGGCTGCACTTCCTCAGACTCAACAATAGATGATTCATCCAATCGGAAATAAAGAGCATCATTTTCCTTATCCACTTTTAACCTCATTTTTGCCTCCTTGCTTTACGGTCAAAGAAAACCGTAACGACCTTTTTAGGTGAAACATGAGGATTTATAACTACATGCAAAATTCGTCCACCATGTTCTGTAATGTTTTTGAAATAATGAATATTTTTATCTTCTCCTATATTTTCCCAATCAGGTTTATTAATAGTCCGCCATACCCATTCCTCTGGAATCTCCCGTTCCTTCAACATGTCTTGGGTATGTATTGATAATTTAAACTCCATACGTTTTGGCAAAAGACGCAGCGTCGTCGAAACGATTTTCCTCCATAAGCACCTCGTAAACAGATTCTAACACATCCACCCTTTTCTCTAAACCATAGTTCTTAATTATATCTAAAACTGTTCCTAATGGCCATTTTTCTCTTATTTTAACTTTTATATCTTCTATTGCTGCTTTTTGTGCTTTTGTTAATTCCATAATAAACTTTTTCCTCTCTGCCTATTGTATCAACTAAAGGGCATTTCCGCTAACTCGTTCACAATAGCACCGAGTGCCATTTTGATGGTTTATATTTTTTCCAATATTCACGAAGAATATTCAATGCCTTTTCAAATAGAAGTGTATATCTATCCTTTCTCTCTTTAGACCCTTTGAATGGTAATTATTGCTTAACACTCCTTTATTGTCAATGGTTTTTGCTATAATGTTCTCGTGGATCTTACTGAAAGTGCCCTGAAGGTCTTGAGGGCAAGAGAATGAAAAAGGAGGGTTAAGTGAACATATTAAGAATATTAATTTTTTTCTGTTTATTAAGTTTTTTCCTTCCAGCAATTATAGTTAATGCATATGAAACAACCCCTTCAGAGCTGACACAACTCAGCATCGAGGAACTTATGGAATTAGAGGTTGCAACTGTATACGGAGCTTCGAAATATGAGCAAAAGGTGACTGAGGCGCCCTCATCAGTGAGCATTATTACATCTGACGAGATAAAGAAATATGGCTATCGAACCCTCGCAGATATCCTGCGTAGTGTGAGGGGTCTTTATGTAACCTATGATCGAAACTACAGCTATGTTGGTGTGCGGGGATTTAACCGTCCAGGAGATTATAATAGCCGCATCTTACTACTCATTGATGGACATCGAATAAATGATAATATTTTTGACAGCTTTTTAATCGGACAGGATGCCATCATAGATGTAGACCTTATTGACCGTGTTGAGGTTATACGGGGACCAGGTTCATCCCTTTATGGGAGCAGCGCCTTCTTTGCTGTTGTAAATGTTATTACCAAACGAGGAGCGGATATAGAAGGCACTGAAGTTTCTGGAGAAGTTGGAAGCCTTGATACATACAAGGGCAGGGTCAGCTATGGAGACAAATCTGAGAACGGATTCGAGGGGATTGTGTCCGGCGCTACATATGACAGCAAAGGACATCAGCGGCTGTATTACAAAGAATATGATGATCCTGCAACGAATAATGGCGTTGCAGAGGACGCTGACTATGAGCGATACAAAAATGCATTTGCAAAGTTATCATATTTAGGATTTACCCTTGAAGGAGCATATCAGTCACGAACAAAGGGTATCCCCACAGGTTCTTTTGGTACAGATTTCAATGACCCTGATAACATGACAGTTGACGATCGGCGTTATCTCGACCTGAAATATAACCAGAACATAAGCAGTCAATGGGATATTAGTGCACAGCTTTATTATGACTACTATAAATACGTTGGTGATTATATATATAGTGATGTCGTAAATAAGGATGAAAGTTATGGCGAATGGTGCGGCAGTGAAGTAAAACTAACAACAACGGTTCTGAGCGCACATAGAATCGTCACCGGCATAGAATATAAGAATAATTTTCGGCAGGATCAGATCAACTATGATGAAGATCCTTATGTTTCATATCTCGAAGATGAGAGGGACTCACAATCCTGGGCATATTATATTCAGGATGAGATATCTCTGTCCAAAAAACTGCTTTTAAATACAGGTATACGCTACGATTACTATGAGACATTTGGAAGTGAATGCACTACTGTCCGGTTAAAAAAATTGAAGTTGGGGGTTATCCACTTTTCTCACTTTGAGAACTGTATGGCTATTTAGGGATAAGATGTCGATCAAAATGAGCCGATCAAGGAGCGTCTCCCTTATTA
>JBFMDO010000010.1:0-53960 GCA_040753615.1 Nitrospirota bacterium
CTCGCACAAGTCGTGATACCTCTTTTTGTTCTGCTTTGGTAAATTGAATCGGTTTTGTCGTTCTCATGTAGCAATAATAACATATGGATCCCTATAATGTACAGCTAATTGTGGGACAGTACATTAGTGGCATGTTAAATGTCTCATAGGTAACTATAGCGGATAAAATATAAAAGGGATATGATGGCATAATGCCCTTACCAATGGTTTTCCCCAAAGTGGAATCTATTAATTCGATAGTTCTGTCTATCTCTTTATATAAATTATTATCACTGATTTTTTTGTTCAAAAATTTCCATTTTTTAATTAGTTCATATCTTAATGACGGCTTAATTTCTCTTATTTTAAAGTAATAAAAAGATCTAATAAGTTTTTCATCCCTAATATTCAAACCAAAAATATCATCAACAATAACTATACAATAAGAGTACTTGGATAAGTTCTCTATATGCTGTTCTTTATTCTTAGCGAAATGAAAATCGTCTATTATCGGGATTATTCGCTCATTATCAATTTCATTTATATAAACTCCTTCATATTGTTTTTGAAATGAATGTAATATTATATTTTCTATTTTTCCTTTAAACCGATTTTCTTTACCAGTTACATAAACAGGAAAGAAATTCTTTTTTTGCAACTCTTTAAATATCATTTTACACAGAGTTGTTTTGCCTGAAAAGTCTTCACCAGCAATAACAATCTTTGGATGTTCTAAAAGATTGTTTAATAATTTCTCTGAGCTTATTTTTTTCTCATATTCTCTTAAATCATCATATTTATCTAACTCGGGATATACAAATATGTCATCTAAAAAAACTCTTTCTTTTTGAGAATGTGCTTTTGTTAGCATATCTGCATCTCGTAAAAAACTTTCAAATTCTTCTTTTATTTTTACTTGCCTAATCTTTATCTCTTTCTCAATTATTTTTTTTAATCCGGTGTAAATATCTTGCCATGCTTCATCCATATTTTGAAAACTTGATATAGGTTTCCCATCTGTTGGCAAAGCCAATAGTTTAGAAATATCTTTGTCATCCAACCATCCACAAGGAGACAAAATTATAGGTATAACCAAAATTCCTTTGTTTTTTCTTAACTCTAACGATTTCTTTTTTTCCTTCTTGCATTCGTCTGATGAAAGAAAATTTGCTGAAATAAATAAACAAATAATATCTGTTCCCTCTAAATTATTATCAATTTTATTTTGATGGTCTTCACCTGGTAAAATTTTCCGATCATACCACTCTTCAATTAAACCGTTGTCTTTTAGTGGGGCAATGTGTTTTTTAAATTGCTCAATATAAGGCTTTTTATCAAGATGCGAATAGCTAATGAAAAGCTTTAATTTTTTAACCATTTTTTACCCCGCTAACAATCTCATTCCATTTTAATTTATGCTCAAACTTGATAGTTTTATCTCTTTTAAGATTTTCAATATAATTGTCTATGAAATCATATGTATTATGTAAAAGCCTTAAATAATATTTTAAGGAAGGATAGATACCATTGATAATCACCTGACAACCGTGAATTTTCAATATCATGGAGATCTCTTTGTTTATATTTTCATCATCCTGTATTTCTTCTACTGTAGACAGCAGGTAATATCTTTGAATCGGCTGGGACTTAAATTTTTCATAAGCGTCTCTGATTAACTGAGGACTTATTGTTACGCCATGTTTAATTTCTACTGCCTCAAATACTTTATCCTCTGCATCTCTGATCTCGATATCTCCGACTCTGCCTGAACTCTTATCCGAGGAGGTGTGTTCCTCTAAGGGCATCAACCTTTTGCCCTGAAATCGTTTCATCTCTTTTACCAGACATTGGTATGCAGCATAAACAGCTAAGGTTGGAAGTCGTGAAGCACCACGAGTAGAATATTTGGCTTCAAAATGCTGTTTTAAGAAGTTGATGATTGTTGCAATCGTAAGAGCTGTCGGTTTAGCTAAATCAATTTTTTTCTTTTCACGATGTTCAATAAGTTTTGCAAATAAGATTAGCAGATATTTTTCTGGAGATTCATTATGAGATTCTATCTTATCAAGCAAGTATAGAAAGGCTGTTTTTAATTCCTTGGGTGTTATTTTGCCTGGGTAGGAGAGATCGTATGGCAGATTTTGTTCCAGTGACCTTGTTAACCAGCCGCTTTCGGACATTGCCGGGAATCCCATTTCTTTCATAAACGGTGTTATGTATTTCGTATCTATTCCTCTGCCGGAATAACCACCATTCATATTATCCTGATGTCGTCTGATATCCTGTTTCGGGTTATAAAGTTTATGTATAAGACTTGTTATTAATACTGTTAAGACTCCTTTGCCCCTTTCAAAGTTTTCAGTAATAACCTTTATATGAGACTTTTCAGTATTGCTCAGAGAATTAAATAACGGTTCAATTTTGTTTTCATTCACTAATGTTAATGCCTTTACATAAATATTGCGAAGAATTTCTGCATGAGATTTTCCTTTGTAAGTAGTTTTCATATAAAGAGCTCCAGTGATTTATTCTCATTTAAACTTTTAATTCTTGCTCTGGCATATTTACAATACTCCTCGTTTATATCTATCCCGATGTATCTTCTTCCAAGTTCTTTTGCAGCTACCGCAGTAGTTCCGCTTCCAACAAATGGGTCTAAAACAATATCATCTGGTCTGGAGAGAAGTTTTATGATTTCTTTAATGATATATAACGGATAGATTGCAGGATGTTTACTTCCCTTGATTGTTTCTACTGCACATTCTATTACATCTCTTTTTATCGGATCTCCCTTAATTTTTATAATTGTAAACCCTTTTTTCATAAGCTGATACTTCCTCCCTCCGTCCTGACCTCCGAAAGGCTCGGAATGTATGCCTTTAATCTTCATTCGGAAGCTTTCTATTCTTCCACTTCTTACTTCTTCTATTACCTCTTGAAGTTCACAGAGGGCAAGTTTCTTCTGTTCTAAGGTGAGATTGGAACTTTCAATTAAGTCAAAGTATCTTTTTCCAATATTATTGCCGTTGTTTCGTTTATTTTTTGTTCCATTATTGCTTATATAAGCAGCTAAGTTATAATAATAATCGTCACTCTTCACAAAATGGAAAAATGGTTCGGTACTGCTTACAAGTCGTTTCTGATACTGCCTCGGTGTTGGATTAAGTTTAACCCATGTAATGTTATTTACAAGTTTTACTGGAAATCTTTTTATCGCCTCTATTGCAAATCTGAAAGGAATGAGTTGGAGGCTACTGTCTAAGTATTTATCACCTAAGTTAAATACTATACTCCCATCATTTGTTAAAATTCGCTCACATTCCGAGAAAACATTGAGTAGATTTTCTACATATTCCTCGGTTGTTTTTTCATTGCCTATTCCGATTCCATAATCTCTCTGTTTAAAATAGGGCGGGGATGTGATTATTAAATTAATGGTATTTTTAGGGATCGATTTTAAAATAGTTAAATTATCTCCATTAATTATTTTGTCTATCAGATTTTCAAAGGAACGGTTTATAGATAGATAGGGCGTGATCGTTTCCGCTATCAAAGATTTCTTGTTATTCTTCGTTTTTTTCTTTTTTGACAAATAAGTGACGCTTCGCATATTTCTTACCCTGCTTTTCTAACTCCTTCTCCACTTTCTCACCCAAAATTCTAAAATACCGAGATTCCTCGCTTCGCTCGGAATGACAGGCAATGGGCGCTGGGATTCTTCGCTTTGCTCAGAATGACATCAATTTTACCCGCATTTCGTAAATCCGCAATTGTGGCAGACCAGGCAACCGCTTTCGCGCTCGATAGCGCCGCCGCATTCAGGGCATGCTCCCATTAGCATGATTGTCTTAAACCTGTCTCCATTGCCTTTTTCGCCTTTTTCACGATATTTTTCGAGTGCCTTTGCTATAGCATCAGAGCACGAGAGAATCTTTCCGCCGCTGTGCCATGCAGGTTCATGGCATGATATGCCTTTCAACTGCTTTATGATTTCATCAGGCTCTATATTTGATCTAAATGCGAGTGAAACAAGCCTGCCGATCGCTTCTGACTGGCTTGCAGCACATCCGCCTGCCTTGCCCATTGATGTAAAAAGTTCAAATGGATGACCTTTTTCATCCTCGTTGATTGTGACATAAAGGTTACCACAGCCTGTTTTCATAAATCTGGTAGAACCTTTTATGAGGTCGGGTCTTTTTCTGGGTATAATCTTCTGTTTTGGCTCATCAATCTTTTCCTTTTTCTGTCCTTTTGTAAGAACCTGAACATCCCTCGAACCGTCTCTGTAAACAGTAACACCTTTACACCCGCCTTTATACGCAAGCATATAAGCTTCCTCTACATCTTTTACTGTAGCATCATGAGGAAAGTTCACGGTCTTTGAAACCGCATTATCAATAAACTTCTGGAACGCCCCTTGCATGAATATATGCTCATTGGGTGTTATATCATGGGCTGTTACAAAAACTGCTTTTACATCATCAGGTATTTCCTTAAATTCCCTTATTGAACCTCTTTCTGCAATCTTTTCCATAAGCGCCCTTGACCAGAAACCCCGTTCCTTAGCCACCTCTTCAAAATAAGGGTTAACTTCTATAAGCTTTGTCCCTTCCATGACAGTCCTTATATAAGAGACAGCAAATAGAGGTTCGATACCCGATGAACAGCTTGCGATTATGGAGAGTGTGCCTGTTGGTGCGATTGTGGTAACAGTGGCATTTCTAAGCTTTGTCTTTCCATCATAGATGCTTCCCTTATAATTTGGGAATACCCCGCGTTCTTCTGCAATTAATGCCGATGCATTTTTAGCTTCCCTATAAATAACATCCATCACACTTTCTGCAAGTTTTATAGCAGCATCAGAATTATAAGGCACGCCGAGCTGTATAAGCATATCTGCCCATCCCATGACGCCAAGTCCTATCTTCCTGTTTGCCTTTGTCATCTCCTCTATACTCGGCAGGGGATATTTATTGACATCTATGACATTATCTAGGAAATGCACTGCCTTCCATATGGTCTCTTTGAGTTTTGCCCAATCAATCTCGCATACCCTCCCTTCAATCCCCCCCTTACTAAGGGTGGGCTGTGGGGGTGTCTTACCTAAAATTTCTCTAACCATCTTAGCAAGATTAATAGAGCCGAGATTACATGATTCATAGGGTAAAAGAGGCTGTTCTCCACATGGATTTGTTGACTCAATATGTCCTATATGCGGTGTAGGGTTTGATGCATTCACCCTGTCTATAAAAACGATGCCTGGTTCTCCGTTTTTCCACGCATGCTGAACAATGAGATTAAAAACTTCTCTTGCCTTAAGGGTATCTGTTACCTTCTTTGTCCTCGGGTTAATAAGATTATATGATTTGTCTTCTTCTACAGCTTTCATGAATTCATCAGTAATCGCTACAGAAATATTAAAGTTATTGAATTTTGTATTGTCATCTTTACAGGTAATAAAACTGAGTATATCCGGATGATCAATCCTCAGGATACCCATATTAGCACCTCTTCTTGTACCGCCCTGCTTAACAGCCTCTGTAGCTGTGTCAAATACTGTCATGAAGGAAACAGGGCCTGATGATACGCCTTTTGTGGAGCCAACAATATCCCCATTTGGTCTTAGCCTTGAGAAGCTGAATCCTGTACCACCGCCTGATTTATGAATAATGGCAGTATTCTTTACTGCGTCAAATATAGATTCCATTGAGTCCTCAACAGGGAGAACAAAACACGCACTTAACTGGCCTAGCCTCCTGCCTGCATTCATAAGGGTAGGACTATTTGGAAGAAATTCCAGGGAAGTAAGCATTTGATAGAACTCTTCTTCAGTCCCCCTGACCTCTGATTCAGTCTTGCCATAAAATTTATCTGCTGCTGCTATCGCCCTCGCAACCCTTCTGAAAAGTTCCTCAGGGGTCTCAATAACCTTACCCTCTTCATCCTTTTTCAGATACCTCTTTTCAAGCACCTTTAAGGCATTAGGTGTAAGGCTCTCTATTACTTCCATATACCCTCCTTCTTTAACTTTTTATATTTTATTATCCTAATTTGTTGAATGCTTCTTGTTTATTTTTACCAGCCGAAGAATATAGCAATCGTAGCCAAACTCTCATCTTCTCCATCACATTGTCGCCTTCTACGGGACATTTACTCGAACATAAATAAGGACATTTTTGACACTCAAGCCAGTTTTCAAACCCCTTACAGAAATCCATAATCAAGCTTCCCCCTTGTCTTATTTTTGATCAATACATTGTATAAATTTCTACTTAGGAGACATTAAACCACAATATGTTGTGCATGTCAAGGGGAAAAATAAAAATCTAATAATTATTTGATTTAAAAGAGTTTTTCCTGTGAAATAGATGTGGATGACTTGTTAATTTTAAATTTCACTTTATGATTTAACAATAAAAGTATATAATTTTGTATACATAGCATAATAAGGAGGCATCATGATAAAAGAATGGATAAAAGGGGCTTTATTATTAGTTATATTTACAGTAATCTTATTCTCAGGCAACAAAAGTGTCCTTTGTTCGACACAACCGTCAATGACTGAGACAAGTCCCGCGATTTCAACAGAAAGCGAGATGCCTTCTCCATCCCCAGCATATTTCAGCTGGGTTGACTATATTAAACCCGGCAAAAGCTTTCAGGTAATCCTTGATGTTGCACCCACAAAATTTGACGATTCAGATTGGCTCGAAAAAAACGATCCAATGGGCCCCCTCAAAGGAGGAGAAACTTACACAGTCATTTACAATCCAGCAATAGGCTGGACTGTAAGTGGATATAATGAGGAGACAAGAGGTATCGGAACTTGGACTTATCAAGGAAGTAATCCGGAAAATTTTCAATTGAATTTATGGGGTCGTGTTTTTTGTTTTAGTAAAAACGGGGAGATTTTTGATTATGAGTATGGCATTGTAGGGCATTTGATAAAATGATGAGAGATATCTGATATTTGATAATTCTCCTTGGTTAATCCTTTATATCGAGATATTTTTTAAGCCAGCCTGCTATTCCCTTATTAATGGGATACATGCCAAAATATGCCTCATCTTTGTTTTCAGACATAGCTTCTGCAACTAATCCATCAGGTATTTCGTCTATCTTCCCGACTGTTTCAGCATAACCGGAAGATGTATGGCACATTAAAAAAAGGGTTGGTTTATTTTCCGCCATTGTATCTATATAAAATACATACCCTCTTATTATTTTTTTTACCTGTTTGCCCTCCTTTGTTATCTCATACATTGGTTCCATAAGCTGTTTTGGGCTGATATCCCATAGAATATGCTTTAGGACACTCGGGTCGTTTTTAATGTCACTGAGTGAACCAGGATTATCAAACATCATAATTTAATCACCTCATTATACATTTATTTTCCTTCTTTCAGGTATTTTAACATGTTTTATCTTTCCTTCATTCCACTGCTTTGAAACATAGAGACCACAATAACAGCTTCCATAATCTTTTATATCAGGGTCTCTATATTTGCAGGGGCAAATTATATCCATATCCTTTTCCTTTACGCCTGCTGCAAGCCGGCACGGACAGGAGCGGTATCCATAACGTGATTCATTAATTAAAAGTCCTTCCAGTATCTCCAGAACATATTTTTTATCTGTATTGAGTTCAATCCCTTGAGATTCTGCATATTTCATCAAAATCTCATAGAGTTTTTCAGTATCCATTTATCTTGAGTGCCTTCTTAATAGCTTCCTCATCAAACTCTGTAAAAACCTCCTCAATAATAAGAGTAGGAAAAGTAGCTGCAGGGTTATATTTTTTGAGTTCTTTTGTTGTTAGCCATTGTTCACCACTATCAAGAAGATCCACTTCAATAAGTTCATATTTAATATTCTGCTCATCGAGAAAATTTTTAACCTTTTTGCACGCAGGGCATGTACTCAGCCCATAAAGTCTTACCCTCTTTTTCTGTTCTGCCATAATCTTCTCTTTTTATGCATTACCAATTTGGATATTGGGGTTAAAAATATTTGTTGTCATCATGCTAATATCTTCAAGCATTTCTGAATTTGCCTTATTCAGATCACCTACAGAAATACTTAATTTATCAGCAATCTCCTTTAAAGAACTCCCCTGCACATAATGCATTTCAGCTATCACAATCTTTAATACATCATCCTCAATAAATCCTTTTAATCCCTTTTCTTTCACATCTGCCATGTTACATGCATCACTAAAATTCAATCCATTTTTTAATCCTTCAAGGATTTTTGTGATGGCTTCATTATAAATCCTGTTCTCTTCTTCTGAGTATTCTTTATATGTGACGTTCTCCATACAAACCCCCTAAAGTGAATTTACTTTAACACACCATGTGAGTTTAATTCCAGAAAGGATACTAAGTGGATGTTGCTTTATAGTACAAAAACTATATGTTATGCTAATCTTAGTCAGTTAGAGCGTTTAATTATGGACCCGCTCGGTAAAAAAGAACTTTTACATTTCTACAATATGCACCTGAGGGATTTTGGTGACGTACCGCAGGCTGTCAGGTGGACCCCTGAAGGTCGAGTCCGCAGATATGAAAGACTTCTGACAATAGCAGGTGGTATAGCAGGCAAAGAGATACTTGACTTTGGATGCGGGAAGGGAGATTTTTATGGATTTCTTAAAGAAAAAGGGATTTCTATAAATTATTGCGGACTTGATATCAATGAAAATCTGATTGCACTGGCTAAGAGTAAGTATCCTGAGTCTGAATTTATTTCAATGGATATTGAAGAAGAAAACTTCAATCGAGAATTTGACATTATATTTATTTGCGGTGTGTTTAATCTCAGGGTTGCAGGGATTGAAGAATCCATGAAAAATGTACTGAAACGGCTTTTGAGGTTATGCAGAGAGGCGATTTATCTGAATGTCCTTACATATTATGTACCGCAAAGGAATGTAGAACTATTTTATGTAAAACCTGAAGAGATATTACAATTTGCTCTTAACGAACTTTCAAGGAATGTGATCTTGCGGCATGAAAAAGAGGATATCTATCTGTCAATCTTTTTCAGGCAATAAAAAGGGCGGGATCATATGACCCCGCCCTTTTTATATGTTAATACTTAGTGACTGTGGCTATGTCCGTGTTCCTCGCCATGTCCATGTTCTTCATGTTCTTCCTCATATCCTGTAAACATGGCAATAATGTGTGCCATCGGCGTATGACCTAAAGTGGCAAGATAGAAATGGACAATCATAAAAGCAGCAAAAAATATCCATAGACCAACATGTATCAAATCTATTATCTGTATTCCGCCTAACAAGTTAACAGCAGGTGCAAAAAGTTGTGGGTCCCACAGGAAAAGTCCTGTGATTATCTGAACAGGAATGAGCACTGCCATGATCATGAGATAAGATACCTGCTGCATTGGATTGAATTTGTGATCAGGTGTTGAATGATGAGGGTTTTGGTCTCCAACCATTATTCCAAATCCGTAAAACTTTGCCTGATGTATAGCTTTCTTGACAAATTCTATTGGGTGATGGAGTGGGGGAATATATATTTTAATCTTGCCTGTAATTATATAATAGATAAACCATATGGAATAATTTGCAAGGAGAGCGAACCCAAGCCAGCTATGTATCTGTACAGCAGTCTCAAACGAGAACAGGTGGATAACATTTCCGAATCTCATCTGTATTGCAGTAAGAATCAATAAGACAAAACAGAGTTCATTTACCCAGTGCCATATCCTTATAGGTAGCGGATGAAGATATATCCTTTTCATTATTTTTTACCTCCCTTCCCCATCCTCCTCAACGACCTGATGGGAGAAGTTATTATCCTAAAGGTGATATGTCCTATTGGTACAGCCAGTCCACCGATAATGGCTACGATAAAGAGGATGTCAAGGATCTTTATACTGCTGCTTCCGAGTGCATAGAATTTACTGACCGGCAATATTGAGAAAAAGGAGTTGAGTATGCCTGTTTCTGCCTTGTATATCGTCGGTTTTCCCTCGGTCTTGCTCATAACAACAAACACATCCTTAAAAAACTCAGAGCCTGGCCGATGACATAATTCGCACTCTCTCACTGCTCTATCTTTAGCAGCAATCCGGTGTGCCTCGTCACCATTAAGAACTTTCAATTTCCCCATAAAAGTTGCCTTTGCCCCTTTCGAGTTCAAGTTCCAGAATAAATCCCATAATTCACGATCACTTATAATACCATCACCGTTTGTATCTATCTTTTCTTTTAGACCAGCAGAATCTGTCTCGAGTATTTTTATCACTTCTTCTTCAGGAAGGGGTTCCACTGTTTTCCTGTCATAGAGTGTCAGATAAATTCCTCGTTTTGAGTCTGGGGCATGACAAGCATCGCATGAGACTGTATCAAAGTGTAGTTCTGCGAATGTCTTCAGTTTGACAGGCGGGTTTGACAGCCACTTATTATGTACATCTGCCATATCCTTGTGGCACTCCAGACAGGAGTCTTTTAAATTGGTTGAAATTGCAGTACTTTGCACATCATGTGCCTTATGGCAGGAAGCACAGGTGGGGGCATCTGCTTTCCCTTTTGCACGTGCCTCCTCATGAACACTTGCCCTGTACGATTCATACATATCACTGTGGCACCTATTGCATAATGTTACGCTGAGCAACTTATTAGCAGTGACCTTGATTATCGAATGACTACCGTGGCAGCTTGCGCATGAAGGGGCATCTGCATCTCCGCTTTTAAGCAGGGAATAATGGATACTGTTTTCATATTTTTCGTATGCAACAGAATGACATTTCTTGCACAAGTTAGAAGAAATAAGAGAATATTCTTTTTTGCTCGCAAAAGTTCTAACAGGGTGTTGACCTTTTGAAAACTCTATATGGCAATCAAAGCATTTTAGGTTGCCATGAACAGATCTTCCAAAGGCAGATCCATCTACATATACTGAAAGAACCTCGCCATTTCTCATTGTCATGCTAAGCCTGCCTCTATGGCATGAAAGACATGCCTGATTTCCCTCTCCAGCAATTTTTTGCATTGCCATACGCTGGACATAATGCGAACCGTGACATTCAACGCAAGCAGTCGTTGTCACAACCGATTTATGTATAGGGCTTTGACCAATAAGCTGATCATCCGGGTGGCAAATTGAGCATCCTTTTGAAGCAGTCAAGGTATATTCTTTTTTGTTTTTAAAAATTCTTACAGGATGTTTAGCCTTTGAAAAATCTGTATGACAGGCAGTACAGAAAAGATTCCCATGAACAGACTTGTCATAGGATGACTTATTTATAGAAAGAGATAATAATTCACCACTGCCGAGGGTCATGCTGAGGTCGTGTTTATGGCATGTAAGGCAATATTGTATTTCATTAAGCTCCTTTTTCGCCTCTGCCATCTTCTTGATATAATGTGCACCATGGCATTCAACGCATGTAGCTTCTACCATCAATGAACGATGTAATGGATTTTTCTTCAGGTCTTCATCCGGGTGGCATGTTGAGCATGACTGGGAAAGATTTGCGGCATACTCTTCTCTGCTGTTAATCACCTTTTTTTTCTGGATATGGGCTGCTAAATAACCTGTATGACATGCATTACAACCCATGTCACTATGGACAGAGTTAGCAAAATCATCTTTATTTATATAAAGGGACAATATCTCTTTATTTTCCAAAAGTTTAGTCAATCCCTTACTCGAGTGGCAGGTCAAACACGTCTTTATTTCGTCTGAGAGTTCTTTTGCAGCGTAAGCATATACAGGGAAGATCAAAATAACAATAGCCAGAGATAATAATATCTTTTTCGTTTTACCCATAAAAACCCCCCGGAAGTTTTTGTCAATTTTATGACCGTAAATTTATAGCATATATAGGTAACATAATGCAAGCATAATTACCTTAACCTTAAATTTTTGAAAGCATGATATAATTAGCCATATAATTTTTGAAGGAGTTCTTAGAAAAATTATGGACAGAGGTAAAAATATTTGATCCCCTATAAGGACGATAATCCTACTCGTATATTCCCTTTTGTTACTATCGGGATTATTGTATTAAACATCCTTGTTTTTCTCTTGCAGATACTTTCTGAAGGAGGATTACAGGGATCGGTGCTAAGATATGGCGCTATACCTCACAATATCTTAACCTTTAATACAGAACAAACGGTAAATCCTGTCTTTACTATATTTTCTGCTATGTTCATGCACGGAGGACTTTTTCATATTGGAGGCAATATGCTTTATCTCTGGATATTTGGCAATAACATCGAAGATAAGTTAGGTCATCTGCGGTTTATTGTTTTTTACCTCTTCTGCGGAATTGTTTCAGCATATGCTCATGCGGTCACAGACCCAAATTCAGTTATACCTATGATTGGTGCAAGCGGAGCAGTTTCGGGCATCTTAGGTGCGTATTTAATGCTTTTCCCGAAGGCAAATGTTTATACAATTATATTTTTAGGGTTCTTTATGACAACCGTAAAAATTCCTGCCTTGATAGTTATTGGATTTTGGGCTATTATACAGTTCATAAATGGTTTAATCAGTGCAGGTTTACCTAATAAAGGAGGGGTAGCATGGTTTGCCCATATAGGAGGATTTATGGTAGGTCTTTTAACTATAAAACTCTGGCTACTGAGGAGGGATAGACGGTGGTTGTAATATGTCCGAAATGTAAAACAAAACTCAAGGTAGCTGAAGAAAAACTTACACCAGAAGGTTCGAGGTTTAAATGTCCTAAATGTAGCACATTTCTTCTTGTTAAAAAACCTACTGCGCCAATGGATAAAAAAACAGAAACGCGCTCTACTAAAATCCTTATTGCTCATTCAGAGCCTAAAATAATCAATGAATTGAATACACTTTTAACTAAAAATGGCTACCAGACGGTTATCGCCTCCGACGGGATAGAAGCAATGGTGAAGTCTATAAAGGAAGTCCCCTTTCTTGCAATATTAGACGTCGCCCTTCCAAAGATTTATGGGTTTGAGGTGTGTAAAAGGTTAAAGGTAAGAGATGAGACAAAAAAAATGAAAATTATATTAATCACGTCAACATTTGATGAAAAAAGATATAAAAGAGACCCGTCTTCTATTTATGGCGCTGATGATTATATTGAGGAACATAAAATATCAGAGCTTATTATAGAAAAGATTAATACACTTAAAGGTATAGAAAAAGAAAAGGTGGTAGAAAAAGCACCTGAAGAGCCAATATTAGAAAAACCTGTACTTAAGGAAGAACCACGCTTGAAGCCCGAGGAAGTAAAAGTAAGTCCCCCGACTGACCAGAATATCGAGAGGGCTAAAAGGCTTGCCAGAACCATTGTATCAGACATTTATCTTTATAATCCTGCAAAGGTTGAAAATTCAATCAGAGGTGACAACTTTTATTCTATGTTTGAATCAGAGATAAAAGAAGGTTTAAAGCTCTACGAAACTAGGATACCACAGAATGTTCGGGAAAAAGGAGACTTCTTTAATGAGGCTATCAAAAACTTTTTGGATGATAAAAAGAAGTCTCTATAATAGAAAATTTAAAAAAATTGCTGATTTCTTGAGAAAAATAGAATTAAAATGAATTTTTGGATGTTTTTAGTTATTTAGAATCCTTGCCTTACAACCTCTTTCCATATTATATTAGCACTCGCCAACATTGAGTGCTAATAAGCCCAAAACAAATCTTTTAAGGAAAGGAGAAAAATGTTATGAAATTTAAACCATTAAGGGATAGGGTGTTCGTTAAGTTTTCTTCAGAGGAAGAAAAAACAGCAGGGGGTCTTTACATCCCTGATAGTGCAAAGGAAAAACCCCAAAAGGGCACGGTAATAGCTGTAGGTCCCGGGAGGGTAACTGACGATGGCAAGCGTCAGCCTGTGGAGGTAAAAGTAGGAGATACAATACTTTTTGATAAGTATTCAGGTTCCAAGATCAAGATTGATGATGAAGAGTATTTAATAATCAGGGAAGAGGATATCTTAGGCATTGTTGAAAATTAAAAAATAGTCAAAAATTATAAAGGAGGATTTAAGATGGCATCTAAACAACTACTTTTTGATGAGACAGCAAGAAGCGCTATACTTAAAGGTGTATCTCTTCTTACTGATGCAGTAAAAGCTACATTAGGACCAAAAGGCAGAAATGCAATACTCGACAAGAAATTTGGTGCGCCTACTATAACAAAAGACGGTGTAACCGTTGCTAAGGAAATCGAGCTCAAAGATCCATGGGAAAATATGGGCGCGCAACTCGTCAGAGAGGTTGCATCAAAGACATCTGATATTGCAGGTGACGGTACAACAACAGCTACTGTTCTTGCACATGCAATTTACAGGGAAGGGATTAAAAATGTTGCTGCAGGTGCAAACCCAATGGACCTTAAAAGGGGCGTTGAGAAGGCAGTAGAGGTGGTTATCGAGGAGCTTAAAAAATTAAGCAAGCCGGTACAGGATAAAAAAGAGATAGCACAGGTTGGTACAATCTCTGCAAATAATGACCCATCTATTGGAGGACTTATTGCAGAGGCCATGGACAAGGTGGGTAAAGATGGGGTAATCACAGTTGAAGAGGCAAAAAGCATGGCAACAACCCTCGATGTAGTAGAGGGCATGCAGTTTGACAGAGGGTATATATCGCCATATTTTATAACAGACCCTGAAAGGATGGAATGCATTCTTGAGGACGTATTTCTTCTTCTCCATGAAAAGAAGATTTCGAGCATGAAAGATCTTCTTCCAATACTCGAACAGATTGCAAAAATGGGGAAACCCCTCCTTATTCTATCCGAGGAGGTAGAAGGCGAAGCCCTTGCAACCCTTGTTGTGAACAAACTCCGCGGAACTCTTCAGGTATGTGCTGTTAAGGCACCCGGATTTGGCGAAAGAAGAAAGGCAATGCTTGAAGATATCGCAGTCCTTACAGGTGGCACAATGATATCTGAGGACCTTGGAATAAAGCTCGAAAATATAAAGATTTCTGATCTCGGAAGGGCAAGAAAGGTCACAGTAGATAAAGAGAATACAACAATAGTTGAAGGCGCTGGAGACCCATCAAAGATTCAGGGAAGGGTCAAACAGATTAAAACCCAGATAGATGAGACCACATCTGACTATGACAGGGAAAAGCTTCAGGAAAGGCTTGCAAAACTTGTCGGCGGTGTTGCAGTAATCAATGTTGGTGCAGCAACAGAGACAGAGATGAAAGAGAAAAAGGCAAGGGTTGAAGATGCCCTTAATGCAACAAGGGCTGCTGTTGAAGAAGGCATAGTACCGGGAGGAGGGGTTGCATTCCTCAGATGCCTTCCTGCACTTAAAACCCTTAAACTTGAAGGTGACCAGCAGATAGGTGTTGAGATCGTAAAGAGATCGCTTGAAGAACCAATCAGGCAGATAGCAAATAATGCTGGTATTGAGGGATCAGTAGTAGTCGAAAAGGTAAAACATGCAAAAGAGACTAATCATGGTTTTGATGCAGATAAAGAAGAATATGTTGATATGATGAAGACAGGAATTATTGACCCTACAAAGGTTACCAGAACAGCCCTTCAGAATGCATCATCTGTTGCAGCATTGATGTTGACTACATCAGTAATGGTTGCAGAGATTCCTGAGGAAGAAAAAGCTCCCAAGATGCCAGCCGGCATGGGCGGCATGGGCGGAGAGATGTACTAAGAGATAATTAATATTAGTCAAAGACATTTATGGAGGCAATTTATATAAATTGCCTCCACTTTTTTTATATCCTTTTCAGGAATCTTTTTACCAGCCTGTTGAGAATTGACTACTAATGTCTGATTCTGTCATCCTATGAACATGAAGAAAAATGTCATTTTGATAATAGGTGGAATAGCATTATTAGGCTGGATATATATTGCTATAGAGCTTCTGACACCGCTCCCTGTTGGCAGCAGTTATGTAGAAGTTAAGATACCTGAAGGAACAACATTCAGACAGGCGATTGAAATCCTTTCAAAAGAAGGGCTTGTACGTGATAAGAACCTCCTTATATTTATTGCCAGAACAAGCGGTCTGGATAGAAAGATAAGGGCAGGATATTATTCTTTCGCAGGTTCATTGAATCCCATCAATATCTTAGGGATGCTTAGGAATGGCAAGATTGTTGAGTATGAAATAAAGATATTAGAAGGAGACTCTCTATGGGAAATAGCAAAAAAATTATCAAAAACTGGCATTATTAGTGAAAAGGATTTCTGTGACCTCTCAAAAGACAAAAAATTCTTAGGGGCATATGATATCGAGGCTACTACGCTTGAAGGTTATACCTTTCCTGATACATATAAAATACCAAAAGGCATGCATCCCAATGATGCTATAGGCATGATGATAAACAGGATGAGAGAAAAATTTTCATCTGATTTAAGGGCAAGGGCGAAAAAGCTTGGACTTTCTGAAAAACAGGTGTTAACCCTCGCGTCCGTTATTGAAAAAGAGGCTATAGTAGATGAAGAAAGGCCATTAATCTCCGCAGTGTACCATAACAGGTTAAAGAAAGGAATGCGGCTACAGGCAGACCCTACTGCTATTTACGGGGTAAAGAACTCGAACCAGAGGATAACAGCAAGGGATGTAAGAAGAAAAACTCCGTATAATACATATATAATTAAGGGTCTTCCACCGGGACCTATTGCCTCTCCGGGTATAAAATCAATAATTGCAGCACTATATCCTGCTGATGTACCTTACTTATATTTTGTATCAAATGCCTACGGCAGGCACCATTTTTCAGTTACAGTAAAAGAACATGTTGCTGCTATAGAATTATATAAGAAAAACAAAAGATTAAAGATCAAAACAGATAAAAATAAGGAAACCACAAAAAAGGATGATAGTTCGTAAAAAGACAAGAACAATTTATGTAGGCAGAGTGCCTATTGGTGGGGGGAATCCAATCATTGTCCAGTCCATGACAAAGACAGATACAGTAGATGTAAAATCAACTATAAAGCAGATTAAATCCCTTGAGGCAGCAGGATGCGAGGTAATAAGGGTTGCAGTGCCTGACATTAATGCAGCTAATTCACTCGGCAAGATAAAAAAATCTATCAATATCCCGATGATAGCAGATATCCATTTTGACTGGAGGCTTGCACTTGAGGCAATAAAACAGGGGATTGATGGATTGAGAATAAACCCGGGTAATATAGGGGCAAGATGGAAGATAAAGGAGGTTGTTGCTGCTGCAGGAGAAAGGAGGATACCCATACGGGTCGGTGTGAATGCCGGCTCGCTCGAGAAAGACCTACTTAGAAAATTTGGACATCCAACACCAGAGACGATTGTTGAAAGTGCAGCAAGACACATACAGATACTCGAAGAACTTAAATTTACAAACATCAAGGTTTCTTTAAAGGCATCTGACGTGCTGAAGACAGTCGAGGCATATAGGATATTCTCTGAAAAATATGATTACCCCCTGCATATAGGAATATCAGAGGCGGGACCGCCATCTACAGGGACAATAAAAAGCTCGGTCGGGCTCGGCATATTACTTTCAGAGGGGATAGGAGATACTATCCGCGTCTCGCTCACCACAAAGCCGGAAGAAGAAGTACGGGTTGCATATGCTATACTTCAATCACTCAGACTGAGAAAGAAAGGCGTAAACATCATATCATGCCCTACATGCGGCAGGTGCAGAATTGACATTAAAGGGCTTGTCAAAAGGGTTGAAAATAGGTTGAAAAATATTGACAAGCCAATAACAGTAGCAGTTATGGGGTGTATTGTGAATGGACCTGGAGAGGCAAGAGAGGCTGATGTCGGGATAGCAGGTGGAAAAGGCAGAGGGATTCTTTTTAAAAAAGGCAGAATAATAAAGACAATCAAAGAAGATGAATTACTCAATGCCTTGATGAAAGAAATAGGAGAGTGAGAAAAATGGAGATAATACGAGTGCCGCGTATAATGCAGGACACAGCAAAAGTATCTCTTTTGCGTGGAAAGACAATAGGCTTTGTCCCAACAATGGGAGCGATTCATGAAGGTCATCTCAGTCTGGTAAGAAGGGCAAAACAGGAAAATGATATAACAGTTGTGAGTATATTCGTCAATCCAACACAATTCGGACCAACAGAGGATTTTGAGAATTATCCGAGATATATATATAGCGATACAGAAAAGCTTCAGGGAGAGGATGTAGATATAATATTTATACCCGATACATCTTCAATATATCCTGAAGGTTTTTTAACATATGTGAGTGTAGAAGAAATTTCAGAAAAACTATGTGGGGCATTCAGACCAGGACATTTCAGGGGGGTTGCAACAGTTGTAACAAAACTATTTAATATAGTTAAGCCAACAAGGGCATATTTTGGGCAGAAAGATTTTCAGCAGACTGTTGTTATAAAGCAATTTGTTAAAGACCTTAATATGGATATTGATATTGTAGTATGCCCGACAATAAGGGAACGTGATGGTCTTGCAATGAGTTCAAGAAATACATACCTCGATAAAAACCAAAGGGAAGCATCTGTGATCATTTATAAATGTCTTTCAGAGGCAGCAGACTTAATAAAATCTGGTATAATGGATGGTGCACATATAAAAAAAGTATTGCAAGATAGCCTTCTTAAAGAACGTGCAATAACAGGGATAGATTATGCAGGGATATATGATCCGATCACACTTAATGAACTATCTGATATAAGGGGGGATGCACTTCTTGCGGCAGCAGTGCAAATGAGAGACACAAGGCTTATAGATAATATACTGGTGAATTTAACAAAAAGGTAAATTAATGTTTCAAAGAGTTCATATACAGATACTCGATAATCCATTAGAAGGAATAATCTTTGATAATGATTCTGCCGAGTTTGACGGAACTAATAAAATGCTAACAGAAGAACTCTCAAAGGAGTTGAATTATTCTTATCCCTCACTTATTTTTGTTGAGTACATAGACCTTTTTATGGATAGAGACGGAGAGTTTGATGATATAATGGAGCTCCTACGCCTGGGTGCAGTAAATGCCCCTCTTGTGCTAATAAATGGCGTGTTAAAGGTGCATGGTGGAATACCTTCTACAATAATAAAAAAAGAAGTGGAAAAATTGCTAACCTCAGGGCCTGTTCATTAAATGTATTTTTGAGTAATTAATGAATAAGATTGATAGGATTGCTATAGTTTCAAATAATATTAATAAAGAAATATTTAGTCCTATTAAAAACATACTTTTCTCTTATTATCAATCTCTAAAAGAAGCATTAGAGTCTTCACCCGACATATTAATAGTTGATGATAAAGATGTCTCCAAAAATAAAAATATAAGTGATAATACAAAAATCCTTATGGTTGGAGAAGTTACAAAAGAGAAAACTTTACAGTATCTCGATTATCCCGGATTTTGTGGTTTTATAAGTCCAGATATATCTTCAGACTTAATGGAGACGGCTATAAGGACAGTAAAAAAAGGGGGAATCTGGCTTAATAGAGATATTCTTTCAATGATTTTTGAAAAGTTTTCTAAGGTGATAAGGAAAAAGAACTATAACAGCGACCTTCTAAATTCCCTCTCTATTAGAGAAAGAGAAATTCTCGATCTTGTTTCTAAAGGTCATAGTAATAAAAATATTGCAAAAGACCTCTTCATAAGTGAAAAGACAGTTAAAACCCACCTCTCTAATATTTATAAAAAACTCGGGGTTGCAGGACGTACAGAGGCAATATCTCTACTTTTGCCTTAACCCAGATTATTTATAAATTTTTATGATCAAACAGGGGATAGAGCATTCTCGCTCATTCTCGTCCCGACATAAAGTCGGGACTGCGAGGTTTTTGCCTCTTTATCGCCACATAGTGTATTTGACTATCGGCAAAAAAATCCGCTCCAATGCTCTATCCCCTGTTACTATTCCCAAGTTTGTGAATAATCTGTCTTAACTCAGACCTTTGGCGTATTGACATATTTTTCCCTATTTTATATTAATTAATATTATGCTTGAAGTTTTCCTGATATCTGTAGACACAGTTTTTTCAGGGAGAATAAAAAAATTATTTCCTGAAAATTTGAAGATTTCAAATAAGACCGCCTCCAACGGGAATGAAATAAAGAGGGCTATACGCGGGGGTTGTGATTTGATCTTTATGGACTGGAATCACATCTGCCATTTGAAAGAAATACAGCCCAATGCAAAAGTCATCATCGCAGCCGATAAATATGACCCGAGAAAAGAATATATATGCGCAAGAATGGGGGCAAAGGGATTTATTACAAAAGACATGGGGATAGCATCACTCAGGAAGGTTGTTAAAGCTGTTAATTCTGGGCAGGTCTGGATGACAAGAGCTGTTTCAACACGAATTTTCAAGGAATATAGAAAAATATTTAAAACCTAATAATCCCAAACGAGAGGCACATTTGAGAAACGGAACAGCATATGTAAAAAAGGCTGTAATACTGGCAGCAGGACACGAAACTAAACTGGCGCCATTAACCAAATATTATCCGCCATGGATGTTTCCAGTCCTTAGCAAACCTCTCATAAATTATACATTGGATTTCCTTAAAAAGAATGGTTTTGAGGATATATTAATTACTTTGCCAAAAGGAGAGAAAATCCCTGACTATTTAAAGCAAGGCAGGGTGTCAGAAATTAATATCCAATATTATGAAGAAGATAAACCGAGAGGGACGGCTGGGATCTTAAAGGATATAGAAAAATTTCTTGATAAAGACCCCTTCCTTGTTATTGATAGCAATCTTTTTATCGGACACATAGATTTAAATGAATTTATTAAGTTTCATATAGAAACAGGGGCAATAATTACAGTGGGAATATATAAAGAAAACGGTAATAATGGGGATGAGGAAAATGTAATTATTAATGCTGATAAAACAGTAAAAGGGTTTCATTTAATCCATTCTTCAATGAACAAGAAATCTACACGAAGGCCTTCTGGTATATATTTATTTGATCCATCTGTTCTCGGATTTATTGATCAGGGGAAATATATGGATATAAAGGAACAATTAATACCTGCATTACAGAGAGAAGCCTTTAATATATCTGCCCATGAAATCAAAGGTTTTCACCTTTCTCTTAACAACATGAATGATTATATTAATCTCCAGCGAATACTCCTTTTAAACGGTAAGAACACAGATAGGCATACAGATTTTAAAAATAAAGAGGAAATAGCGAAAGATGTATGGATAGGGAAGGATGTAAAGGTATCTTCTAAAGCCTATTTATTAGGCCCAATTGTTATAGGCGATGGTTGCACGATAAAAGATTGGGCACAAATAGTTGGACCTGCGGTTATTGGCGATAGATGTCAGATATCTGAGGAAGTTATTATTCGTGAAAGTATATTGTGGGATGACGTATCTTTATCAAACGGTTCAAAAATCGAATATTCTGTCATAGCTAAAAATTCTAATATCCCAAACAATTTTCATATTAAAAATATGGTTGTATTAAATGGGCTGAGCATTGGAGATGCTAATCTTATTCCCCAGAACTACAATATAAAAGGTATTATTAATCTATCTGACATTATGTCGGTATCTGGAACTACAAAGAATATATATAAAATACTCAAACGGATAATGGATGTAGCTCTTTCTGCTATAGGGGTCATTTTACTATTGCCTTTGTTTTTGGTAATAGCTATTGCAATAAAGATTGATTCTCGAGGGTCTGTCTTTTATATTCAGAAAAGATGCGGGATAGGTGGTAAATTATTTAATATGATAAAGTTCAGGAGTATGGTTGCAAATGCTGAGACCCTTCACGAAGATCTGCTTTCAAAAAATGAGAGTGATGGTCCTATGTTTAAGATAACAAACGACCCGAGGGTTACAAGACTCGGTAAAATATTACGAAGTACCAGTCTTGATGAAATTCCACAGCTATTTAATGTCATTAAAGGAGATATGAGTCTTATTGGCCCAAGACCATTGATAATGGATGAGATGAGATTCAGCCCAAGCTGGCGCGATATAAGACTAAAAGTTAAGCCCGGTATCACAGGATTGTGGCAGATACAGGGAAGAAGCGAAGCGCCTTTCCATGATTGGATAAAATATGATACTTATTATGTGAAAAATCAATCTCTATGGCTGGATTTAAAAATATTATTTAAAACAATATGGGTAGTCATGAAAAAAGTAGGGGCGTATTAAATTTTTATAAAAAGGAGAGCAGAATGAATTGCAGGAGTATTATTATTTTATCTAGAAGCATATTAGTTCTTATTTTTTTTGTATTAAGTGGCTGTGCTACAACTAAGACATCAGAAAGTGTTGCTGGAAATACAGGTCAGGCAGATAATATGCCAAAAAATGTAAGGATTACTGAGTTTATCCTTGGGCCTGGCGATAAGGTCGAAATTTCAGTATATCGGCATGATGACCTGAAAACAACTGTTCAGATTGATTCCTCTGGGAAGATAATCTTTCCGTTAGTTGGAGATATTCAGGCAGGCGGAATAAGTGTCTTTCAATTAAGGGATAAAATTCGGGATGGACTTTCAAAGTATATAATTAATCCGCAGGTATTAATAGGCAATATAACTGTCCAGAGCCAGAAGGTAATGGTACTCGGAGAGGTAAAAAGCCCCGGCGTATTTACTATTGATAGCAGTTCCTTGACTGCTGTTGAGGCTATATCTAAAGCAGGAGGTTTTACTACAGATGCAAAACAAAAAAATATTCTGCTTATCAGAGGTGGATTAAATGATCCTGACTTAATAACTCTTAATATTGAGAAAGTTTTCAAAGAACACGATATGACTCAAGATATTTACCTCCAAAAAGGGGATATAATTTATGTGCCTGCTACAACTATTGCTAATGTCTCAAGATTCTTTAACTATTTGTCTTCAATAATCTCACCAATTGTGCAGACAGAAACAGGCATTTTCTTAGGACAGCAGATAGAAAGCGCAGGCGAAAGCGGTATTGCTGTGTCTCAATGAAAGTTTGGAATCTATTGTAATTAAGGGATAAATTGAAAATGAAAGATAGCATGACTTTAGGAAAGATTCTCGAAGGAAATTCAGAGAGATTTCCTGATAAGACAGCTATTATATTTGAGGATACAATAATCACTTACAGGGATCTGAATGAGACTGTAAATAAGATTGCCAATTTTTTGATCAGCTTAGGGCTTAAAAAAGGCGACAGGGTTGGTTTGATGCTGCCCAGAATTCCAGAACTTGTTATAAGTTTTCTTTCTGTAGCAAAGGCACATGCAATAGTCGCTCCTATTAATTTTGAGCTGCGGGACACAAAGATTAGAACAATTTTGATAAATATTTCACCACAATGTCTTATTGTACATAAGCAGTTTTTGGAACTTGCTAAAAGGGCTATCCCTCAAGGCATGAAAATAACAATTATAGTTGTAGGTGGAAACAGTAGAGATGATATTTTATGGGATGAGATTATAAAAAATAGAAACTCTGATAATCCTTCTTTTGATATCAATGAGAATGATATTGTGTATCTTAATTACACCTCAGGCTCAACAGGAAATCCCAAAGGCGCAATCACAACCCATTCAAATATTTATTGGAATACATTTGCATCTGTAAATAGTTTAAAAATAACAGAAGAGGATGTTCACTTATGCATGTTTGCCCCGTTTGCCCATCCCCATGAACTCTTTGCACGGCCACTTTATCTCGGCGGTACAATGGTCTTGCTTGATAAAATTTATCCAAAATCCATTGCAAATGCAATATCAGAGCATGGTGTTACATGTATGATGGGGTTAGCTTCAATGTACGAGACATTGCTCGAATTGCTTGAACACAAAACGTATGACCTCGGCTCGCTCAGGATCCCTGAAAGCGGCGGGATGCACACAAGAACTGAGCTTATCGAGAGATTCAGAAAAAAGATTGGCGTGCCTATACTGCCTGTATGGGGAAGCACAGAGACAACAGGCATTGCTATTGCAAATATACCAGGGGAGACTATAATGCTTGGTTCTGTTGGGAGACCGTGCATTTCTTATGAGGTAAAGATTGTTGATGAATATGGCAGTGAGCTTCCTGTTGGCCAAGTTGGTGAGATGATATTTAGAGGCCCTGCTGTCATTCAAAATTATTATGAAAACTCAGTGAATAATCTGTGTTTTAGAGATGGATGGTATTATAGCAGTGATTTGGGCAGGAGGGACGACGAAAACAACTTCTATTTTGTGGATAGAAAGGCAGGCATGATGAAAGTAGCTGGGCTGAAGGTCTATCCTATGGAGATCGAACTTGTGCTGGCTGAACATCCTGAAATAAAAGAAGTTGCTGTAATACCTGCAAATGACAATCTAAGGGGAGAAGTGCCAAAGGCAATTATAGTTACAAAGAATGGAAAAAATATATCTGAAAAAGATATACTAAGCTTTTGCAGGGAACGGATGGCTAATTACAAGGTTCCACGTATAATAGAATTTAGAGATGCCCTGCCAAAGATAGGAAGTGGAAAGATTAATAAAAAAGAACTTCAGTTGGAGGAAACATTAAATCATTAGTTGTAGATGCTGAATGGAGGCCGAAGAAAGGATATCAACTAAGTGAAGATGAAAAGACCAGAAAAAGGGCACGCAGTGGAAGTCATGTCTGGCGTAATCCTCAGTTTGATATCAAAAATAAGCCGATACCTAATATAGAGGATGACGAAGTACTAATCCGCGTAAAGGCCTGTGGCATATGCGGTTCAGATACCCATCTGTATGAGACCACAAGAGATGGGTATATTATATTTTCAGGTCCTGTAAAGCTTCCGTGTATTATCGGGCATGAATATTCAGGTATTGTTGAAAAGGTCGGCAAAAAAGTTATAAATTTCAAAGTTGGAGATAAAGTAGCAGTAGAGAGTGTTCTATGGTGTGGAAAATGCACGCCATGCAGAAGCGGCTCTGTTAATCAGTGTGACAGGGTTGAGCTGGCAGGAATAACTGTTGATGGCGCGCTCGCTGAATTTGCAAAAGCCAAAGAGCGGCATTGCTGGAGTATAAACAGCCTTTCGGAGGCATACAAAAAGGATGAATTATTTAATGTTGGCTCCCTCATAGAGCCGGCAGGCTGCGCCTATAATGGAATATTTATAAGCGGTGGCGGCTTCAAGCCTGGTGCCACTGTAGTTGTTTATGGAGTTGGCCCTATAGGTTTGGCAGCAGTTGCTTTATCAAGATTAGCAGGCGCAGGGATAGTTATAGCCTTTGATGTGAAAAAAGAACGTCTCAAGATAGCAAAAGAAATGGGTGCTGACTATATTTTTGATATAAATGATAAAGGTGCAGGCAATATGCCGAGTGAAAAGGTAAAGGAACTTACAAAAGGCTATGGTGCTGAGATTCAAGTAGAGGCAGCAGGAGCAGCGCCATTGACTGTACCTGAGATGGAAAAGGCAATGGCTGTAAATGGCAAGATAATATATCTCGGCAGGGCAGCCACATCTACGCCTATGTTTTTGGATTCGCTTGTATCAGGGGCAAATAGCATTATAGGAGCGCGGGGACATGCAGGCTACGGTATATTTCATTACATAATAAAACTTCTTTCGAGAAAGAGGCTAATGCTTGATAAAATGATTACTTCCATTTATTCCTTTGATAAGGTGATGGATGCAATAGCAAAGTCTTCAAAACGGACAGACGGAAAGATAATAATCAAAGTAAGCTGATATAGTAGAAATTTATTGGCAGGATGTTTAATGGTAGATAATATTTTAGACGGAATTATTGATAGATGTTATGATATTCAGGCGAATATCAGGTTAGATAACAATGGTCTTATCCCTAATGTGCTTGTAATAACAAGCACATTGGATGGTGAAGGCAAGACTACAATTGCTGCAGCGTTTTCAATTGCACTGTCTCGTAAGGGTCATTCTACAGTTCTTGTTGATACTAATATCAGAAAACCGGCAATGTATTCTATATTCAATGTTGCTCCATCTCCAGGATTAGCAGAATTTTTGCAGAATAAGGCTGATGTCGAGAATATAAAACAGCGAATCAATGACAAACTTACATTGATAACAGCAGGGTCCAGCCAGGTTAACCCAGTATCATTAATAGACACAAGTGAAATGTCTAACTTTATCAAGATGCTAAAGGAGCAGGGTAATATTGTTGTTATAGATTCTCCATCTGTTACTACAGGAATAGAATCACTTGTGGTTTCTAAAATGTCTGAAGGGGTTATTCTTGTAGTTAATTCGCGGAAGACCCCATGTAGCAAGATAAGATTTGCAATTAAAGACTTAGATAATAACGAGATAAACCTCTTAGGTGTTGTTTTAAACAATACAATATAAAAATTAAATAAGGAGATATTTTGGAACTCCAAAGATACCTTGAGATAATTCTTAAAAGGAAGTGGATAGTCTTACAATCTATTATCTTTATTGTATCGGTTACTCTTTTAGCTTCTTTTTTAATAAAGCCTATTTATAAATTTAAGGCAAAAGTAGTTATTAACCCGAATGATATACAGGCGCAATTCATCAGTGATCTTCCAGGGAGTTTAGGCAAACTGGAGTTTTTTGATACTGATAATAGCATTGGAACAGTAGAGGAATATATTAAAAGTAAGCATACGATTGAAAGGGTGATAAAACAGTTAAATATAACCGACAAAAAGGATATTCCGATTGAAGCATCTGCATTTGTTAACCCAGGTATAATAAAAATTTTGCTTAAAAAAAGGGGGGTGAAGATAGACCAGATAGAAGATTCCGAGGCATTCGAGATTATAGGGTATTCAGGCAACCCAGTGGAGAGCGCTAATATCGCAAATAAGGTAGCTGAATCTTTTGTCGAGCATGTTAGCGGAATAAGAAAATTGGAGAGTACTATTGCTGAGACTTTTTTAGAGAATGAAGCAGAAAAATATAGCAAGGAGTTTATTAAGGCTAAGGATGAGATTGTTAATTATATGAGGGCTAATAACATCGTAGATATATCGCAGCAGAAGAGCTATCTATACGGGAGATTGTCTTCTCTTGTCAGTTCTCTCGATGAGGTAAAAAGAAACCTGCAGACTGTTTCAACAACTCTGGAGGCAACTAAGAAAGCAATGCAAAAACAGCCTGAATATCTTATTAGCACTACAGTAATACAGTCAAACCCCTTGATAGATACGTATAAAAGTCAACTCTTCACCCTCGAATTGGAATTGGCAGAACTCCGTACAGAGCTAACAGAGGAACACCCTGATATAAAAATTACCATGCGCAAAAAAGAAGATACAGAAAGCCTGCTGAGGGCAGAGATCAAAAAAACATTTGCGAGTGAGCAGAGTTCAAGGAATAGTTATTATGATACCCTTGTACAAAATTATAGTGATGCAGAGATTGATGCTATTGTGAATAAGAGTAAAGAGGCTGCTTACAAACAACAGATAAATGATATAAATAAAGAACTTAGCATGCTGCCTGCAAAAGAGTTAGAACTCAAACGCATGGAGGCTAAGTTTGATGTTATTGAGGATAAATACAGTCTTTTAATTGCACAGCTTGAGAAGGCAAGGGTTGCTAAGAATGCAGAACTCACTAATATACATATACTTGAGGATGCAAAGCTGCCACAGGCTGCCTTTATAAAGAAGCATATATATTTCCCCAAAAAAACAGCTCTTCTTGCCCTCGCATTATTTACAGGTTCTGCGCTCGGCATTTTTCTGGCATTTGTTATCGAATACTACGATGATACCCTATGGAATGCTGAAGATGTGAAGAGAGAGCTGAACAGAAAAGTTTTATCTGTAATCCCCAGAATAAAGTCTACATAAGGATAAAGCCGCTCATATTTATGAAAACCAGTGATAGTAATAATAAGAAACTTAATGTCGCAAAAAACTTTTTCTCGTTTTTGAGTTCACGTATTTTAGATATTGCTACCTCGTTGATTACTACTGCAGTAGTTGCTCGCTACCTTGGTGTTACAAAATTTGGTGATTATGTCTTTGCAATGGCAGTTGTGTTGTTTATAGTACCCCTCACATTTTTTGGCCTTGAGAGAATAACCATAAGAGAGATAGCCCGACAGAAAGATAAGGCAGATAGTATTTTAGGTGCAGCACTTTTAGCCAGATGGGTACTGGTAGCAATTGCAGGAGTCATTATTGCAATTTCAATTTATGTAATAAAAGTAGACTGGTATATTGCTCTGGTAATAGCTGTTGCTGCTGTATCAGAGCTCATTAATTCATCATCAACTGTTTTTATTTCTGTTTTCAGGGCATATGAGAAGATGGAATATGAGACTCTCATTACTCTTTTGTCAAAGATATCATCTTTGATTTGCGTGCTTATTGTTGTGTATTTGAACCTCGGCATGATTGCAATCGTAGGTGCGTTTGCATTTTCGAATATTTTGAAATTGGTTATAAGCATGTATATGGCAGAGAAGAAGTTTGTTAAACCAAAGTTCACAAAAGATTTGCAGATGGTCAAATTTATGATAAAGGAATCTTATTTATTGGGGGTCGGTATTTTTTTTATGATGGCACTACCGAGAATAAGTATTTTTTTCTTGAAAAATTCTGGAAATATCGAGGGAGTTGCATATTTTCAGGCAGCATTTAATATTGTCCAACCGCTTGTAATGATCCCCCTATCCTTTGGTATGGCTATATTCCCTATAATCTCTCGCAGCGTGTCAGAGACTAAGGACAATATAAATAGATTCTCTCATAATATATCTGAATCTCTATTCTTATTAGCACTTCCAATAGCCGCTATTATATTTCTTTTTTCTGACGACATTATAAGGATACTCTTTGGTAAAAAATTTCTACCTGCTGCAAACGTGCTCAGGATACTTAGTTTTGCAATGGCAGTAGAGTTCATGTTCTCTATATATGAATTCCTGTTAACAGCCATGGGGCTGATTAAAGCAGTATCAATCGGCCGTGCTATAGCATTCTTCTTAAATCTTGCTATCTGCATGTTAATTATACCTTCTTATGGATATAAAGGCGCTGCATGGGCAATGGTTTTATCAAATGGCTTCTTAACGGCGTTTTTTATCATAGCCATTAACAATGCTGGCATCAATTTATTCAAGGCAAAAATGATTCCCTTCATTATTAAGGTAATTAGTGCTGTATGTATTGCTTCGCTTTATATCTTTTACCTAAAAGGCACCAGCATATTAAAAAACATTTTGGTAGGGATTACAGGTTTATTACTATATATTGTATTAATGTTTTTCTTTAAAGGATTGCCTAAAATGATTAAAAAGAATGGCATGAAAGCAGGTCAGAAGGAGGTAAAATGGGAAAACTGATGATGATAGGAATAGACGGGGCTACCCTAAATCTGATAGTGCCATGGGTGAAATCAGGTTATCTGCCCAATATTGGAAGTTTTATAAAAGATGGCGTATACGGAGAACTTGATTCTACTACTCCTTATCTAAGTCCTGTTGCATGGACGTCACTCGCTACTGGCGTGAGACCTGCAAAACATGGAGTTATAGACTTTGTGACCAGGTCGCCACGCAGTTATGATTTCAGATTTACGAATGCTGCTATGAGAAAGAGTGCGGCTGTATGGAATATATTTAACAAATATGGCAAAAGAGTGAGTGTTATAAATATGCCGTGCTCTTTTCCGCCTGATGAGGTTGACGGAATAATGATCTCTGGACTTGATGCACCAAGAAATACTGAATATATAACATGGCCTAAGGGATTATTAGATGAGATTAAGAGGGAAATCGGGCACTATACAATAGACCTGTCCGATGAGATTGACCCAAGGGGCAAGAATAATAGAATAGATTATGATAAGGTTCTTGCTGAACTGCATAAGATGATTGATAATAGGACTGAAGTGGTGAGCTATCTTATGAAAAAATATTCTTGGGATTTTATGTTTCCGGTCTTTATAGCATTGGATAGGGCACAACATTTCTACTGGCATTTCATGGAAAATAACTATACTGGTTCAGATAAACTAAAAAGGGCATTGTTTGATCTATACTCCCATATTGATGATTCTGTCGGAAAACTTATAAAACTCTCACCCCCGGATACTACTTTCTTTATAGTTTCAGATCATGGGTTTGGACCTTTAAAAGGTACAATTTTTTTGAACAACTGGTTTATTGAAAACGGCTATCTTAAGCCTCTTGGTGGCATAAGATATTACAAGGGGAAATTTTTTGGTAGTCTTCCCATTCTTATTACTAAATACAGAAGATTTTTCCCAAAACATTTAAGGGAATTAATAAAAAAGAGACTTAAGAATAAGCCGTTGGTTCTTCCTCCGATACTTGAATGGATAGACTGGAGAAATACGAAGTTGTTTTTTGAAGGACAAACAGGTTCGATATATATAAACCTGAAGGGTAGAGAACCTTTTGGGATCGTTATCCCCGGAGATGAATATGAAAAATTAGCAAAAGAAGTTGCAGATAAACTTACAGAGATGACAGACCCTCTTACAAAAAAGAGGGTTGTAAAAAAGGTTTACAGAGGAGAAGAGATATACGGGGCTAATCTTTCTGAGTATACGCCTGACCTGCTTGTGATTTTCAATGAAGGCTATGAGGTAGGCAGCAATAATTCTATACTTACATACAGCAACGGAGATGTCTTTGGCTCTCACTGCTGGAGCGGCTGTCATAATCAAAAAGGCGTATTTATGGCAAAGGGTGAATCTATTAAAAAGGGCGTAAAAATAAATATGGCATCAATAATAGATGTTGCGCCTACACTGCTGTATGCTTCCAACATACCTGTCCCTACATATATGGATGGCAAGGTATTGCTTTCTATATTTAACGACGCTTATACAGCAGCAAATAAACCTGCGTATGAAGACACACCTATTTCTGAAAAGATTAGAAGCAGTCGCGAACTTACAAGAGAAGAAGAAGAAGAATTAAAGAAAAGGCTTGAGGGATTAGGATACCTGTAGAATTATGATAGATATTGTAAAGTGGGTTTTGTGGTTTCCGATCAGAGAAACCTTAAGATTTTTCTTATTAATAGTCCCTTATCATTATGTTTACAATATAGGGAATCTTTTAGGGACTATTGCGTATTATCTGCTGCCGCTTAATAGGAAGATCGTTATGGATGAAGTGAATATACTCATGGAAGGCAAACTTAGTAACAGGGAATTGAAATATATTGCAAAAGAGACCTTCAGAATGATGATAAACAATGAAATAGACGGAATGTTGTTTGAGGATTTTACGCCTGAAAGGATTAAAGAGGTAACAGAATTTGAAGGCATTGAGAATCTTGATGCTGCGCTGAATAAGGGTAAAGGGGCAATCTTAATTTTAGTCCATTTCGGGTGGCATATGCATGTTATACCTGCTCTAAGTCTTTTGGGCTATAAAATATGCCAGGTGGGAGATTTTGAACCAAATGTTGCGAATGAACGCAAGGGCATTATAAAAAATGCCCTTATCAAAAAAAGGCTCAGAAATGCTGAAAAACTTCCTATGACGTTTATAAAGGCTCAAGACTTTTTGAGACCTCTATACAATACACTTAAAGAAAATAAGATTGTGATAATAGCTATTGATGGCCCTATAGGCAAGGACAAAAAATATTTTGATTTTATGAATAGAAAAATATCTCTATCAACAAGTCCTTTCAGGATAGCATCTTCAACAGGCGCCCAGATTCTGCCTTTGTTTAATGTAAGAAAAGAAGACCAGAAACACAAGATTATAATAGGGGATCCATTAACAGATGAAACCGAGGATGTGAATATAAAAAATTTCCTTGAGATACTTCAAAAAGAGTTTATAAGACGTCCATGGAATTATGCGCTGTATATTATGTATAACAGGGTGCGGTTCGCAAAAATTCAAGGAAAACCATTATTTATGGAATGGGATCTAAAAAAATAGACTGTAATTAAATGGGATTGTTTAAAGATTTTCTTAGATGGTTTGTCTGGTTTCCATTTAGATGGTTTTTGAAATTACTGCCTTTAGACATAGTTTACATACTCGGTTCTGTAGGGGGCTGGGCGCATTATATACTACATAAAGAAGCGCGGGGATATCTGAGGGAAGAGATGCAGATAATTTTTAAAGATAAAGATGAAAAAGAAATAAAAAATATTGTAATAGATGTATTCAGGAATCATTTTAAAAATGAACTGGAGCTGCTTCTTTTTCCGACCTTAACGAGAGAAAAGCTTGCGAGGATGGTTTCTATGGAAGGGCAGGAAAAACTTGAAAAGGCGATTATAGAAGGAAACGGTGTGATACTGCTAATTGCACATTTTGGAGCAAACCTTCTGTTTATACCTTACTTTGGACACATGGGATATAAATTCAACCAGATAAGTATGCCTGCAAACATATGGGAGGGCATGGTAGAAAAGCCTTCCTTTTTTCTTAGAAAAGTATTGGAAATGAGAACAAAGTATGTAGAAAACCTTCCGGTAAGACATATCTCAGCAACCTCATCTCTGAAACAGGCGTTTAAGTGTTTGAAGGTTAATGAGATATTGTGTATTGCAGGGGATGGAGGTATAGGAGAGAAGACAAAGGTTAGTTTCTTAAAGCAAAGTGCTCATTTTCCTATAGGTCCATTCGCATTTGCCGCAAAGACACATGCAGTAGTTCTCCCTGCCTTTATGATAAGGCAGAAAAATAACAGACACAAACTTATAATAGAAAGTCCATTTGAGATTATAAATAAAGGGAAACGTAAGGAATATAATTCTGCTATTCAGGCATATGCTAAAATATTAGAAAAATATGTATATAAGTATCCTGACCATTATGGTTGGTTATTATATTCAGCAAAAACACAAGAAAGGAATGATAAATACCCATTTATCATCAAAGAACTAACATGAAAATACTGCTTATACAAGCATATACAGTGCTTGATGAACCACCCATCTTTCCTCTGGGATTAGCATATCTTGCAGCGATGCTCACAGAACATGAGATCAAAGTTTTTGATATGAATATTGTTGAAGAACCACTGCCCAAAATAGAGACAATGATAAAAGATTTTTCTCCTGATGTCATAGGATATTCAATGAGGAATATGAAGTTGGTCATGCCGGGAGTACACTTTTCTTGTTTCAAGCCTCATCAAGATGCAATACAGTGGATTAAAAAGGTCTCACCCCATATACCTATAATTGCTGGCGGCTCTGCATTTTCTCTTTACGCAGAAGAGATTATGTCAAAGGTTCCGGAGATAGATATGGGTGTATTTGGTGAAGGAGAAATAACATTTAAAGAATTGCTCAATAATATAAAGAACCCTGAAAATGTTAAGAGTGTTTATTACAGAACTAATGGCAGCCTCGTATTTACAGGCTACAGAGAACGTCCGGATTTTAAAGACCTTCCCATGCCAAGAAGAGATATAGTTGATATAAGTCAATATAAACATCCAACAGCTATAGGGGTTGAAACTACTCGTGGGTGTGCATTCAGATGTATATACTGCAGCGATCTATATCTCCTTGGAGGTACTGTAAGGACGCGTAATGCCAAGTCAGTAGTAGACGAGATAGAGTATCTAATAAAAAATTACGGTGTAAAAAATATAATGTTTGCTGACCAGGTCTTTAACCTTCCTGCAAAACATGCAAAGGAAATATGTGAAGAAATTATAAGAAGGAAGATAGATATTCAGTGGACTGCATGGTTTACACCCTTAGGCATTGATGAGGAAATTGTAATTTTGGCAAAAAAGGCTGGATGTGTAGTGTTTAATTTTTCACCTGAGTCTGTGGATGATGACGTCTTAAAAAAGATGAAAAAAGGAATAAGCTACAAAGACATAGAAAAGATAAATAAAATAGCCAAAAAATTCAACGTCCCTGTTGCATACAATTTTATGTTGAACCTCCCTGGTGAAACACTGCGTTCCATAATAAAGCTATTATGGTTTGTCCTAAAGACAAAGATTAAAATGGGCAGGCTTTTTAGACCACACGGCAATTTTGTGGTTCCTGTAAGGATATATCCGCATACTGAGTTGCAAGAGATATCTATTCAGGAAGGAGTAATAGAAAAAACAGATGACCTTATAGAAGCAAGGTTTTACAGCCCGAAGAGCATGGTTAAGTATCTCGGACAGTTCATCCTCGATATATTTGTATGGCTATGGCGGGTCAAGAATTTTAACAGGTCTATTTTTCATAAGAGGGTAGTTAAAAAGTTTGGAGGGTAACCAGAACGTATTAATTAAGGTGTAATATAATAAGCCTGCGGCAGCAATACCTTGAATGAATAACTTAAAATATTCCATAGATATCGAGGTTAAGTATATATATGAAAGCAAGGGAGAGCATATTACGGGACATAATGCGTTTATTTGTCTGGTTTCCCGTAAGATGGCTTATAGGTATTGTTCCTCTTAGGTATAGCTTCTGCATCTTCAGGTTAATGGGCAGTATTCATTATTATATTAGCAGAAGGAAAAAAAATATAATCTCGGAAAATCTAATACATCTCTTGAATATTGATGCTAAGACCGCGAAGCATTTTGTAAAGAGAAACTTTGAAAATCATTACCTCGACAGATTACATATATTTCTCTATCCAAGATTAAGTAGCAGAGAAAGTATTGAGAAATATGTATATTTTGAAAATGTTGAATTGCTTGAAAAAGAGTTGAGAAACAGTAAGGGCGCCCTTTTAGTTCAGCCGCATTTTGGCCCTGTACAGATTACACTTTTAGCGCTCGCGCTTTATGGATATAAGCCGATACAAATAGGTTATCCTTCTGACCAAGGACTCAGCCGTATAGGAAAGTCAGTGGCTTATAAATACAGGTTAAAGTATGAGAGGATGCTGCCAGCGCCAATTATTGGTGCTGATAAATATCTCGGCAGGGCATATAAGTATTTGCGAAATAATGGTGTAGTTCTCACAACAGGGGATGGCGCAGGTGGAGGTATATTTTTAGGAGAGCATAAGCCATTTAAATTTTTTGGGGTAGAAAGATCATTTCCGCTTGGTCCTGCAACATGGGCATTAAAAATAGGTTCATCTTTTATTCCAACGTTTATTATAAATGAAAGTTATGACAGATTCAGGATAGTATTTGAAGAACCGATCAAGGGAATACATAACGAATTGGAAGAAGATAAGATTTACATAACAGAAAGATTTATCTCAGTTATGGAGAGATATATAAAAAAATATCCTTACTGCTGGCACTTCTGGGATGAAGTTGGTAAAATAGAAAAAGATTTTATTGAATAAAATAAATCTAAGGGAGGAGATTTTATGAAGAAATATCTGAAAAGTGGTATTATTTCTTTAGTTCTGATTGGTTTATTATGTTTTTCAGTATATGCACAGATGGGGGGTCCAGGCAGAATGGGTCCAATGGGTCCTCCAGAAAATGGACTTGCTGCATTAAGCCCTGATTCCAAATTTGTATATGTAGTGTATAAGAATACTCTATATCAGTACACTGCTATAGATCTTAAATTAAAAAAGTCGGCACACATTGATACTTCATCCTCTGAAATGAGAATGCCATTAATAGGAGGTTCCATCTTTTTCAGCCATGATAGCAAGCTTATTTACATCATGCAGGGAAAGACTCTACTCCTTTTTGATGCACTTGAACTGAATTATATTAATAAAGTGACATTTGAATAAGTTGAAGTATATTCTGATCGCTGAGTTTTGTGAATAATACCTCGTAAATAGTAAGGAAAAGGTTGGATATTATGAAAAAAATGGCTGTATTCTTTTCAGGCGTAGTAATTATTTTCGGTATTAGTTGTTTTTTAGGATATGTCCAATCCCCACTCTTCGGATCACAACCTCCAATATCCGACTCAGTAAATATCGAAGAAATAACTAAACTTAAAGAAGAAATTAAAGATAATATCCACACAAACACTGATAATTTCAAAATGAGGATTAATATAGTAGAAAAATGGGTAAGAGATATTATATTGAGGGGCAGCGGTCCGCAACTTGCGAGAGATGTACCACCCGGTACGCTCCAGCAAATAAAAAATGATTTTCAGAGGGGCAAAACTGATACAGCAATTAAGGAATTAGACAGGGTTTTAAATGCACTTATAAGAATAGATGAGACCACAAGTCCACCGATGGGCATTATGCAGATGGGATCTTCTGTAGAGCATAGTGGAGTACATGAAAGACCTCCTTTTGGAGGAAGGCATATGGAGGGGGCTTTAGGTCCTGTAAGTGAGAGGGAGTTACCCGTGCCTCCAATAGATACAGCATCTATGTTTAATAGAGAGATCATGGATAAATATGAAGATTCTCCATTCGGATTTCTTGATGCAGTCCAGCATAAAGGTGATTTATTTTCATGGAACAATAACTATAAAGTGTTGCTAAAAGAACTCAATGTTCATTGGGTTAAGGCGGGGGGACCTTTTGGTTTTGTATGGAATATGGTTCAGAACAAACTTCCTGATGGCAGTTATTCTCCATTTAATTGGGAAAGGCTTGATAGGCTTGTGAACGACCTCCATAGGAATAATATTCATTTGCTGGGAGTAATTGGTTCAGCAGAACCAGAAGTTGGCAAGAAGGGAAGAATTCTTCCTGCTCTTCCACGTGATATGGATGCCTATAAGCGATTTGTTTCATCTCTGGTGGAACGATATGATGCAGATGGCAAGAATGATGCTCCCGGTCTTTTGTATCCTATAAGATATTGGCTTATAGGAGATGAGCCGTTCTCATCGCAATATTGGGGCGGTTCTGCTGAGGAATATGCATTATTGTTAAACATTACATATGATGAAATAAAAAAGACGGATCCAAATGCTAAGGTAATCGCTGCAACTGTTTATGCAAGAGAAAAAGATTTTGCTAAGCGTTTTTTCAAAAAACTCTCAGAAATAACAGGCGGGAAGAATAAATATGATTTTCTGGACCAGCACTGGTTTATAGATGAGGGGCGACCGGCGGAAATACAATACAAAGAAATTAAGGACAAGATTGAATATATTAATAATTTAGCAACCCGCCATGGTTTTAAATCTGTGCCATTTTGGGTTACTGAGACATGTGGTGTCTATTCTCCAGAAGATGTACATGCACGTGATCTTGTGAAAAGATATATCTTTTCACTTGCTATTGGCGCTAAAAAAGTTTTCTGGACAGGACTTGCAGGCGCAAGGGAAAGCCAATTTGGCAGGGAAGACCCATTTGCTTTATCAGCTATTTTGGACGGTGATAGAAAAAAGAATGCATTCTCTGCATATAAACTGATGGCCGAAAAACTTGAGGGTATAAATAAAGGGCATATCGAGCAAATGTCAATTGACAGCGATATCTTTGCCTGTAAGTTTGTTATGGGGAATAGAAGTTTAATTGTCTTATGGTCAGATTATGGAGAAAAGATTATAAATATACCTTTACCACCCAATATTTCGTCTGTAAAAGTTACAGATGCAATAACAGCAGCGTCTACTACGTTAATGAAAGATAAGGATAAGATTACTTTAAAAATTGGTAAAAATCCAGTATATCTGGAGATGCTGAGACAATAATTGACAGTCAATTACCTGATGGAGAAGCTAATAAACACCGGCAGATTAGAGACTGGGATTACTCTTCGAGGTTGGACTCTGATAATACTCATCCAGATTATTTTTGCATTTCTTGCATTGATTGGATCGTGGCAAATAATGCTGCTGCTTTTGGGGATTGCTATAATCATTCTGCAACCAAGATGGATATTATATGTGGTCTTTTTTGTTGCATCCATTGCAAATATATACGTTATGATTCAGAGCAAATCAGGGATTATATTCGAGAGATTTTTCCCTATATATTTTGTAGGACCAATAATATTTGCAGGATATTTTATGAAGGTACTTGCATTTAAGGAAAATCTCTTTATCAGGCGCGAAATAAATATGCCACTTATATTATTTGTACTTTGGGCAACATTGTCTGTCTTGTGGAGTCAAAATCCACCACATGGGTATTACCAGTCTATAAGACTTATCATGCTATTCCTTATTTTATTTGTTATTGCAAATTCTTTTAATGATAGAAAAGTTTTTTTGAAGGCATTGTGGTTTATCTTCTTTTTGGGGGTTGTGATATCAACTCTTAATATTATCTCCCTGCTGGTTGACCCTTATAAGAAAATCTATAATATAGCTGATAGTTTTTATATGGTGTTGGCATTTTCAGACAGGGGGAAAAGAGCGACAGGAATAGGTCCCCCAGCCCTTTCTTCCGTATATCTTACGTTAAGTATATTTTTATCCATAGCACTGGCAGCTTTGATGAAAGGTCGTATGCGATGGTTTACATGGATAGGGATACTCTTTATGATGTACGGGCAGTTTATTACACGAACAAGAACAGGCATGATTGCGCTATGGTTTGGAGTAATACTAGTCATATACGTCCTTTTTAAGAGGCATGCGTTTATCAGGATGGTATTTCTATGGACATTGGCATTTGTCTTAGTATTTATCCTTTCAATAGCCCATGATTATGAACGGGGGTTGAAGAGATTTTCGACTGCCCTTGATGTTCAGAAGAAAGGGAGCTTAGCAATTCGCCTTGATTTATGGAAGAAGGGTTTTGATAAGTTAATAAATAGTTACGGGATAGGAGCAGGCATAGGCGGATATCATAAATACACAGATAAATGGCCTCATTCCCATAATATACATCTTTCAGTGCTGTTTGATCTGGGCATAATAGGTTTTGCCTTTTGGTTGTGGCTCATAATAGGGCTGTATAAGCTATTTAATGCAGAGATAAGTAAAGAAACAAGACATTATTCTGATAAAATTGCTCTCCTTGCATTATCCGGCGGATTTGTGGGAGTTGCACTTCATGGCATGTTAGACTTTGAGTACATTCTTGAAGGGTTGTGGGTATATATGGGAATTACAATGGCATTTTTTAATATACTTTATAGAGAGGAAAATAAAGAAGCATATCAAAAGCATGATATATTTTGATGAATATAACAGGATTGAAAAAGAAAAATGGATAAAGAAGTATCCGCAATTTATCCAGAAGATATTCTACAATACAAAAAATATTTTTGACTATTACGATGGAGAGGTCAGTCCACTTGTAAAAAAGGGGGCTGTTATTCTGGATGCTGGTTGTGGAAAAAAGGGGATAATGAATAAATATATTGGAAATGGTGCTGTTATCGTAGGCTCTGATCTGGAGATAGCTGCTATAAAAAGGAATGAGGCTATGCAATATAAGACATTATCCAGTTTAGATAGTCTCTGTTTTAAGGATGAGACCTTTGACCTTATAGTCTCACAGTGGGTAGTCGAACATCTACCTGAACCAGAACGTGTCTTTCGAGAGTTCAATAGAGTCTTAAAAAAAGGTGGGAGTCTGATACTTGTAACAAATAGCATATACAACCCTCTGATGACATTCAATGCAATAATGCCGCAGAAATTAAGAGATAACATAAAAAAAAGGGTGCTGCCGCCTGAAATAGAAGAAGACACATTCCCTACGTATTATCGTGCAAACAGTATTGGCAGACTCAATAATATAATGGCCGCCATAGGTTTCAAGAAATGCTTTTCTGTTTATACAAGCGATACTTCATTTTTTATTTTCTCTAAGTGGTTATTCTATTTCTCACTCTTATTTGAACACATTACTGATATCCCTTTATTAAGACCACTACGTATGCATATTGTTGCCCACTACAGGAAGTGATACTACAATATGAGAATAGGCATAGATGCAAGGGTAACAAAAAAATATCCTGGCTTAGGAAGATACTGTATCAATATCTTAAGGGCGTTGTCCAAAATAGACAGAGAAAATGAATATATAGTATTTACCCTTGTTCCTGAAAAACTTGATTTTCTTAATGAGTATAAAAACTTCAGGATTATTCAGGTAGGTTATCCAGTACTCTCTTACAAGACATTTTATGCATTTTCTCGTTTAATAAATAAGTATGAACCTGACATATTTTTTGCAACCTTCCAGGTTGCTCCTTTTAATGTTTCATGTCCTATGGTCATTGTCCTGCATGACATGATGGACCTGATGTATAAGGATGCCTTTACACACCATAATTTTATTATCAAAACTGGTCTGAAGCATTTTTTTAAATTTGCTATCCCAATGTGTGTAAAAAAGGCAGCAGCAATCATTACAGTATCAGAGAGCACAAAACATGATCTTTTGAGTTACTTCAACATAGACAGCAAAAAAGTAACTGCCGTATTAGAAGGCGTAGAGGAAAAATTCAGACCTGTTACTGATAAAGAGACTTTACTCGGTGTAAAAGAGAGATATGGACTGCCTGATAGATTTATTCTTTACCTCGGAAGTATAAAACCCTATAAAAATCTCGATGGTGTACTTAGATCATTCTCAAGACTCCATGAACTTACCTTTCATGATAATGTAAAACTCGTAATCAGCGGATTAAAGCATTTTTCTCTTGATAAAATAGAGGCTGAGATAGAAAGGCTTAATATAAAAGATAAGGTTTTACGTATTGGATTTATTGCAGAGGAAGACTTGCCTGCAGTATACTCCCTCGCAGAGGTCTTTCTTTTTCCTTCAATCTGGGAGGGTTTTGGACTGCCTGTGTTGGAAGCTATGGCGTGCGGTACGCCTGTGATTACATCTAATACTTCATCTTTACCAGAGGTAATAGGCGATGCCGGAATACAAGTTAATCCACATAATGTTGAAGATATTGCATATAATATCAAATTGCTTTTACAGGATACTTTACTCAGAAACGCCCTGTCTCGTAAGGGGATTCAAAGGGCTAAAACTTTTACATGGGAAAAGGCTGCAACGAAGACCTTAGAAATTATAGAAATGACTTATCAAGGAAACAGAAGATGAGACTTGAAATATTTAAGATATCAGGCAAACAACAGATAAAGGATTATACTAATAAAATCTTCGATTCATTTTCTGATCTGCTTCCAAAAACAGTTGATTCAAAGATATTAATCAAGCCGAATCTTAATGCGAACATGAACGCCCTCACCGGAAATACCACGGATTTAAGATTGCTTGCATCAGTCATAATGTGTCTTAAAGACAGGGGCTATAAAGACATCACAATTGGCGAAGGAACAAACAGCGGTTATTACAGGAATAAGATAAGTGTTATATCAAGGCTCCATGTTGACGCATTGGCAAAGGCATACGATATAAAAATAAAAGACCTTAATTATTCTGAGTCTGTTTTTATCCCATTTGAGGACGGGGTAAAGGCAGGAATTGCAAAGGACTGTCTTGAGGCAGATTTTCTTATCAATATGCCGAAACTCAAGACACATTTTGAAGCAGGTATGAGCGTGTGTCTTAAAAACCTTATGGGCTGTCTCGTTGGTCAGGATAATAAGAAAAAGACGCATTTGAGTCTGGCAAACAATATCTTAAATATAAATAAACGCATAAAACCTCATCTGCACATAGTTGATGGCATTATTGCAATGGAAGGATTAGGTCCCACAAGGGGCGTGCCAGTAAATATGGGATTAATAATAGGAGGCGCTGACCCATTTTTAATTGATCTACTTTGCGCTGAGATTGCAATGTTTGGCTACAGAAATGTCACAACATTAAAGGCTGCTGAGAAACTGGGCATTCTTACAAAAGAGCATCATGATTTTGTTAAGTCTTTAGATATTGAAAGATATAAAAAGAAATTCCTGTCTCCCAGAGGTAGCCTTGCAGCAAGGTTTATACACAGCCCTAAGAGGCAGAAATATTTTCTTGCCATAAGGAATACAAGATTTTTTAATTATCTCTGCTCAACAAAGATCGGCGGAAAGATCCTTTTTAAGACAGGTCTGAGACAGGATGTGTTCATAGAAGATGAGGCGGAGTTTAAGAGACTCTACTTAAATGCAGATCGCTGCACTAAATGCAATAAATGTGATGAATACTGTCCTGTTGATATAAAACTCCCTGACAATTTGGAGAGGGATAAAGACAGATGCATAGAATGTCTGTATTGTTTTATGATATGTCCAGAGAGGGCTATAGAGTTCGAGGGCGATCTCGGCTTTGTGAATGAACAATTGCGGCAGTACGATAGTATAATTAGAAAGACTGCATAATGAAAGAGTTAAAAATAACATTCCTGAATCCGCCATTTTTGAAAAAGTTTTCTCGCCCACAGCGAAGCCCTGCAGTAACAAAAAGTGGAACACTTTATTATCCCATGTGGCTTGCTTATGCAGCCGCTTTAGCCGATAAGGAAGGATATACAATTGATCTGATAGACGCACCTGCAGATGGTTATGACCTCGATTATGTAATCACCAGAATAAAAAACTTCTCACCGAAGTTGATTGTTGTGGATACAAGCACTCCGAGCATATACAATGATGTCCGTGTGTGTGAAAAGATAAAGGATGTTATGCCTGATGCCTTCATACTCCTTGTTGGAACACACGTGTCTGCTTTGCCAGAGGACTCTTTGAGACTCAGCAAATCTGTTAATGCTGTTGCTGTCGGCGAATACGATTATACTGTCAAGGATATTGCTGAGGCGCTGAACAGTAAAAAAGATATCAGATCTGTGAAAGGAATATGTTACTGGAACACTGGCAGCGCTTTATGCACCGAAAAAAGACCGCTGATTGATGATCTGGATGAGATACCATTTGTAAGCAGCATCTATAAAAGATTTTTAAAGATGGAGAATTATTTTAATCCAAATGCGCTTTATCCGATGGTCACTATTACAACGAGTAGGGGGTGCCCGTTTCATTGTATATTCTGCGTATATCCACAGACCATGATGGGACACAGGATGAGATTAAGAAGCGCAAAGAATGTTGTAGATGAGATTGAATATATCGTAAATTCTTTTCCAGGGGCAAAGGCAGTTTTTTTTGAGGATGACACTTTCACTGCAATTAAGAAAAGATGCCTTGAAATTTCCAATGAGATAATGAGGAGGGGAATAAAGATTTCATGGACCGTAAATGCGAGGGCTGACCTTGATTATGAAACAATGAAGGTGATCAAAGCTGCCGGGTGCAGGTGTATGTGTGTTGGCTTCGAGAGCGGCAGCCAGATGCTGCTTGAAAATATTAAAAAGAAAGTCACTATCGAAAAGATGGAGCGTTTTATGGATGATGCAAGGAAGGCAGGGATACTTGTTCACGGCTGTTTTATGGTAGGACATCCGGGAGAGACTAAGGAGACAATGAAACAGACGCTCGAGCTTGCAAAGAGGCTTAATCCTGACACTGTTCAGTTTTACCCTGTTATGGTTTATCCCGGGACAGAGGCTTATGACTGGTACAAAGATAGGGGACTAATTTCGACACAAGATTTTTCTAAATGGATAACCCATAGCGGACTTCATAATACCGTGATAAGGACGGATGAGCTTTCTGCTGAGGATCTTGTTAGGTTTTGTGATAATGCGCGAAGGGCATTCTATTTAAGACCAAGTTATCTGTTTTATAAATTAAAACAGGCATTGACAAATCCGGCAGAGATGAGGAGAAACCTTAAATCTGCAAGGACATTTATGAAATATCTTTTAAAAGGCTCTGATGTTGAGAGTAAGAACTGCTGATCATAAGGCATGATTAAGTATTCAGTCATAGTTCCTGCATATAATGCAGTTAATACTATTGATGCATGCCTTAATGCACTCATACATCAATCAATACCTGAAACCGATTATGAGGTAATTGTTGTTGACGACGGCTCTACTGATAAAACGAGTGAGATTATAAAAAGCTTTCCTGTAAAGTACATATACCAAAAAAATCATGGTCCTGCCTCAGCGAGGAATCATGGCGCAAGAGAGGCGATCGGCGAGATTATACTCTTTACGGATTCGGATTGTGTCCCAATAAGTAATTGGCTGCAAGAGATGGCAAAGCCATTTGAGAATATAGATGTAGTTGCTGTAAAAGGCGCTTATAAGACTTCTCAAAGGTCTCTTACAGCGAGATTTGCACAGGTAGAGTTCGAAGAAAGGTTTGAGATGCTGAAAAAGGCAGATTCTATTGATATGGTAGATACATATTCTGCTGCATTTAGAAAAAAGACGTTCTGGGAGGCTGGAGGATTTGACGAATCTTTTCCTGTGGCAAACAATGAAGACACAGACCTCTCGTATAAACTCTCCAAGATGGGATATAAGATGGTCTTTAATCCCAATGCTATTGTGTATCACCTCAATCACCCAGCTTCTATAAAGAGATATGCGAGGCTTAAATTCTGGAGGGGTTATTGGAGGATGGTAGTTTACAAGAGATACCCTGACAAGATGGTCAAAGATACATATACACCCCAGACCTTAAAGCTGCAGATATTATCTTTGTTTTTATCCTTAATGTGTTTATCTTTGATATGGCTATTGCCGCATCTTATGCTTTATCCTCTAATATTTAGTGTTATTCTATTTTGTATTTCAACACTGCCTTTCACTTTGTTAGCTATTAAAAATGATGCTGTAATTGGAATACTCTCGCCTTTTTTCATCTCTGTAAGGGCAGCATCTTTAGGACTTGGAATAATATGGGGATTGATATCTATACTTTTTCTGTCATTCCGAGCAAGGCGAGGAATCTCGTCTTGAGATTGCTTCCCTACTCTCGCAATGACGCTTTTTCATCAGTCTCATTTTAGGATAAAATGAACTATATCATTTTTACAGGGATTATTTGATGATAAATTTACAGGATGATATTCAGATATTCAAAAGCATCTGCAGGATCTGTCATGGTGGATGTGGGGCGATCCTTTATGTTAAGGATGGTCGCTTGGTTAAGGTAAAAGGAGACCCTGAATCCCCACTCAGCAAAGGTTGGATGTGCATAAAGGGGTTAAACACCCCAGAGATAGCAAATCATCCTGACCGATTGAAAGAACCCCTGAGGAGAAAAGGCAAGAGAGGTAGTAATGAATGGGAGAAGGTGCCATGGAACGGAGTGCTTGATGAAATTGCTCAGCGAATTGATGCAATACGTAGAGAATCAGGTCCGGAGTCAATTGCAATAGGTCAGGGAACAGGTCGTCATCATTTTCTCCATGTAGTGAGGTTTGCCAATGCGCTCGGTACCCCGAACTGGTATGAACCTGGGTTGGCACAGTGTTTTATCCCGAGAATAACTGTAAGTAATCTTACTTATGGCGGTTTTGTCGTTGGCGATTACTATGGCGAAGCCCTTCCTCAGTGTATTCTTTTCTGGGGACATAATCCTTTAGTCACGGGTCCTGACGGGGAGATATCAATCGTTGTTCGCCGGGCATTGAACAAGGGTGCTACAGGAATTGCTATAGACCCCCGTTGTTCTGAAACAGCAAAAAAATGTGCCCTCTGGTTGCCTATTCGACCAGGAACAGATGCAGCCCTTGCCCTCGCAATGATTCATGTAATCATCAATGAAAATCTTTACGATAAGGAGTTTGTAGAAAAATGGACAACAGGATTTGATATGCTCAGAGAGCATGTTGCCTCTTTCACACCGCAATGGGCAGAAACTATTACATGGGTGAAAGCCGCTGATATTCAAAAAGCTGCGCGAATGTACGCGACACTTAAACCAGGAATTATAGAATGGGGGGTTGCCATTGAACAAAATACAAATTCTTTACAGACTGTACGAGCCATAGCCCTCCTGCGGGCACTTACTGGCAATATAGATATCCCTGGTGGAGATATTCTGGGGATGAATATTATCAGGGCATATCCAACCCTGAGAGATAAGCTTCCCGGCGAAATGTCAAAAAAACGTCTGGGAGCAGATAACTACAAACTGCTGGGAGGGTTCAGGGCATTTCTGCCTTCTGCACACATACCGGCAGTCTTCAAAGCAATGAGGACAGGTGAGCCATACCGGATAAGAGGATTATTAGTATTCGGCAGTAATCCACTCGTTACTGTTGCAAATTCAAAGCAGGTTTATGAGTCTATTCAAAAGCTCGATCTCTTAGTTGTCACTGACCTCTTTATGACACCAACCGCTGCCATGGCTGATTATGTGCTGCCTGCTGCTTTTTGGCCTGAGATACAACAGGCTATAGCTTATCCATTGGTGGCAGATAATGTTGTTATGGCTCAAAAGAAGATTATTCAGACAGGCCAGTGCCGTCAGGATGAGTGGATTATTGATGAGCTTTCGAGTAGATTGAATTTGCCCGGATCAGAACAAAGGTTAGAAGATATCCTCGATTATCAGTTATCTCCATTAGGCATTACATTTGAAGAACTGAAAAAGCAGGGTTTTGTGTATCCCCCGCATAAATATAAGAAATACGAAAAGGATGGGTTCAAAACTCCTTCAAAAAGAGTAGAGTTATACTGTAAGGCACTCGAAAAAATGGGGTATGATCCTTTGCCTGTTTACAAAGAACCCCCTGAAAGTCCTATGCAGACCCCTGAACTACTGAAAGACTTTCCCTATGTTCTTACTACAGGAAGTAGACGCCGTGAGTTTTTTCATAGCGAACAACGCCAGATAAAGTCTTTGCGTTCTCGCAGACCCGATCCATCTGCTGAAATTCATCCTGATTTAGCAAATCACCATAATGTTATAGAAGGGGATTGGATTATAGTAAGCACTCCTCGAGGGAGTATTCGCATGCGTGCTGTGGTAACCTCTGACATCCATCCAAGAGTGATTAATATAGATCATGGCTGGTGGTTTCCTGAAAAGCAAGTACCTGATTACGGCTTCATGGAATCAAATGCTAATGTCCTGACCAGTGATGCTCCTCCTTATGATCCAGCCTTTGGCAGCTATCAATTAAAAGGGCTATTGTGCAATATTAAAAAAGAATCATAAAGTTCTCAAGTTGCATGGATGCTGGCTAAAAGCCCCAACTTTTAGTCGGGGAGCTTCATTTCTTAGATAACATCTCTTGAACAGTGGGAAACTGGGTTATATCCGTATGTGGAATAAAAAGGGCGGACATATATTCATCCATATAATCTCTCGATGCAGAGAGTTCAATATTGGTCATTCTTTGTGCTATCTCATCTGCCTCTTTTCTCATTTTCTCTGATAAAAGACATAGATATGCGCCTGCTATGGATGTGTTGCCGAGAAAACGGAATTTTTCCTTTGGGAGATCAGGCAACATGCCTATAATAATTGCCTTATCAACATTCAGATAATTTCCAAATCCACCTGCAATATATATATGCCCTATGTCGCTAAGCGTAAACCCTACTTTCTTTAAAAGCAGAGATATCCCTGCATAAATCGCAGCCTTTGCCCTCAGGATATTTTCTATATCAACCTGTGTAAGGACTACCTCATTTTGACCATTGCTACAAAATACGAATTCAGGTCCTTCAAAACCTTCTCTAATCCTGTCTGTATTCACCCCCTTAACAAACCTTCCTTTCTGGTCTATTATGCCTGTCAGGAACATCTCTGTTATCGCATCTATCATGCCTGAGCCACAGATTCCTATTGGTTTGCCATTGCCTATAACCTTCCATGTAGGCTCGAATGTCCGCGGATTAATTGCTACAGACTCGATAGCCCCTTCTGTTGCCCTCATGCCGTGTCTTATCCCACTTCCTTCAAAGCAGGGTCCCGCAGAACAGGCAGCAGTCACAAGCCATTCATTATTGCCAATCACAATCTCTCCATTTGTACCAATATCCATAAAAAGGGCTATTTCGTTATTCCTGTACATTTTTGAAGCAAGAACCCCTGCAACAATGTCACCGCCAACATAACTTGCTACACAAGGGAGCGTAAATACAGGTCCCTGTAAATTGATATTTAATTTAGCTGTGCCTGCCCTCCATAATGGGAAAGTATTCAGAGTAGGTATATAAGGTTCTTCCCTTATATAAGCAGGATTAAGCCCCCAAAAAAGATGTGACATGGTCGTATTGCCAGAAATCACAGCAGAGTCTATATCTTCAATCTTTATATTATGGTTTTCAACCATTGGAGATAAAAGATCGTTTATATCTCCAATAACTGCATCCCTCAGTTCACCAAGCCCGCCGCTTTCTACTGCATAAACAATCCTTGTGATTACATCATCGCCGTGTCTTATCTGTGAATTATATGTTGACCCCACATCAATAATACGTCCATCTGTAAGATTAACCAGATATACGACGATAGTAGTCGTCCCGACATCAACTGCTATGCCATATCTGTTTTTATCTTCCTGAGACGATATAAAGATGGACTCAGGACCATATGTATATGCAAGATTAATTTTCCAATCTGTATTTCTAAGGGCAACAGCGAGAGATGACAGGAAGCCGTGAGAAAATCTCATGCCTTTTAATCCTTTTTTATCAAGAATGCTTTTTAAACGGTCAAGATCAGCAATATTATTTTGTAGCGAAGGAGGAGAGATATCCAGTCTAACCCATTTTACGAGAGGGGAGATTTCAGCGCCCAGTGATTGTAATAACTCAGAAAGATTTCGTGACCTCGATATCTCTATTATATCTCCTACAACAAGCTGTGATTCTTTTGGGATGTCAATACTGATATCTTCTTCCGGAAATGTCTGGCAGGCGAGTGTAATGCCTGAGCCTATTTCTTGTGGTGTAAGCTTGCCTGTGGATTCAATCCTGCATTTCCCTTCAAGTATCTTTATGCGACATTTCCCGCATATCCCCTTCCCGCCACATGAAGTAATAAGATATATCCCCTGTCTCTTCAATGCCTGTACCACACTCTCTCCTTCTGCAATATCGAGTATCTTCCCTGTAGATAATTTGATGTACATTCTGCCCCCTATGTTTTTTCTATTCTATCAAACTTTACTATGACATTTGAAAATATTTTTGTTATTATTTTTGTTATAATTCTGCTTGTTAAGATATAAAGAGGGAATATGGATATTTATTCAGAGCAAAATTGGTTTAAAAATAAAAAAATACTCGTAGCAGACGACAATCAAACCTTTTTAATGTACATGGGAATTCTCTTAAAAAGGTTGGGATTTACCATTATAGTTGCTGAAAGCGGACTGGAGGTATTAAAACTCCTAAAGCTAATTGAACCAGATATTGTAATGCTTGATATCAGAATGGGCACAATGGACGGTATAGAAGTCTTAAAATCTATAAAAGAGGATAAACAGACATCCCATATACCGGTAATCATGGCATCAGTTGATGCAAACAGAGAGATGATCGAGAAATGCAGGGAGCTGGGTTGTGCGGCTTATCTTTCAAAGCCTATAAAATTAGATAAACTATATGAAGCCTTAGAAAAGAATCTGTTTTTACTGACAGATAAAAAAAGGGAACACTTACGGGCTTCTGTAAATAAAAAAGTTATTGTAATTCATAATGGAATCGAGTATAAACTTTATTCTGAAACCTTTTCCGAAGGAGGAATATATCTCAGAAAAAAAGAGCCTTTGCCTGTTGGATCTGAAGTAGAAATAATACTGCCTTTAGAAAGCGGTTGTCCCTTGCAGTTAAAAGGGGTAGTAGTTCATACAAAAAGGCTTTTTGGAGATGTTTTTAACCTGCCGCCGGGCATGGGGATAAGTTTCAAAGATATTACAGATGAGCAGGCTAAAATATTAAAGCATTGCATAGAAAAAATAATTACAGGAGATATCTTAGACAGCCAGGAAGAACAGGTAATTGGGATATCTGAAGACGAAGAAGAAGCCTCATAATATGCGGAAAACAATGGACTTTCATTCACATTCAGTTATGATTTCAAATCTGCTCTAAGCCTTTGAGAGTCTTCTTATTGGAAGGAGCCAGTTTCATAGCCTTTTCAAAGGTTGATTTTGCCCTTAATTTAAGGCCGAGTGCCAAGTAAACATAACCAAGTTCAGTTATATAATCTGCATTAAAAGGATCCATTTCAATAGCTTTACTCATTTCCTTTTCTGCCACACGTAATTTGTTAAGTTTACTGTTTGTCAGTCCGAGATAAAAGTGATAAACAGGTACTGTACTATCGAGATAGATAGCCTGACCGAATAGTTCAACCGCAGCTGAATATAATCCTTTCTCGAATGCGGTTTGACCTTCCTGAAATCTTTGTAGTGCCATCACTATATTATTAGCTTTGGTTTTTGATGTATTAATTAGCAAGCCTTTATCATATTTTTCTCTTTCCACTGGATCTGATAGAGTTTTATAGGCATCGGTTATAAATGCAAAAATTGCGCTTAATTTGCCCTTCATAGACTCGGAACTAATGGATAAATGTCTGTCAGGATGAAACTCTTTAGCAGCCTTATAATATGCTTTTCTTATTTTATCCACTGCCACATGCCTTTCAATGCCCAGAATGCTATAGTAATCCATTGCCCTGTATTTTCTATAAAGATTTTCAACCTTTTCCTCAAATTCTGAATCAATACCTTTTTGTGGTTCTCTCAGTATCTCGACAAGGCTTTTATCTTCCAGAAAGCCCCTCTCTTTTACTTCTATCATCCGTGTACTGAGAAATGCACAAAGAATCTTAATAGTCAGTATGTCGCCAATAGGGGAAATAGAGAGCATCTCTTTAATAGTAAGTTTGCTATCTATTAATGAGAGGACATGCCTGTCTTTTTCAGTAAAACTTATATCCTGGAATAAATTCACTGGCTCACTGGAATAGTACAGTATTGTATCAACAGGCGGGCATACTCTTTTAAAATACTCAGGGTTATTTATTCTCTTAATTCCATGGAATATCAGGTTTGCTGCACTTAATTTAAGCGTTATGGCTTCCGGAGGAAGCAACCCCTCTGTAAAGGCAACCACACCGTCCTCATAGCTAAAAAGGCTTAAAATTATTTCCTCAACCTGATACTTAACTGCCTGAACAAGATCAATTGGGTTAAGATAGCCAAGTTCAACAAGAACCTTCATCTGAGGTTTTCCCTTCTCCCGCATTACATCCAGCGATTGATAATACTGGTCATTAGAGATCTTCCCTGTCCTCAACAGGATCTCTTCAAGACGGTCATCTTGTTGATTCGATGTAGCAAATACCATTACACCATTTTTTATATATATCTTTTTAGAAACAGAAGCATTTCTAATCTCGAGGACCCCTGCTGTGTCACTCCTCTGGATGTCGAGAAGGAGGTCAGAGAGTGGATAATATTTCAAGATGCCGGACATCTCCATTTTTTCAAGTCCTGCTATAAGGTTCGACCCTGTCTTTTTAGTCCATACAACCCTTGCTTTTATATCCAAATCCATTTCATCAATTTTTATATCAATCATGGAGTTTAAAGGCAAAGATGACAGTCCCTCGATGAAAATACAAAGGCCGTTTAATGAGAAATCAATAGTGCTTGCCTTATAATAATTGCCTTCGATTATTATATAAAACTCTGATTTATGCCTATATCTTTTAAACAGCCTGTTGTCAGCAATAAATTCCATATGGATAAGTGTAATAGATTCTGCTTACCGAGTGCAACATAGAGACAAAGCATAGCCTATTTTCCCATGGTCTGCGACAAAAAAGTTGGCATATTGAAAATTGAAAACCTTCTTTGGAAAAGAGGAGAATATTTGCTAATGATATACATTTCAGAATTGCGTTACCAATAAATTTGTCGCACACCCTTGCGGATTATGGTCATTGACTAAATAAAAGTAGTTCATAATGGTATTTTTGTTTTACGTTATCTACGGTAACACCGAGCATAGTGCATCCCCATATAACTAAAAATCCTGATGTCTGTGAAGGTAGTCCGGTAATAACAGGGACAAGATTTCCCGTGAGGTCAGTAAAAAGGGGCAGGCAAATGCCTGCCTTTCCAGAATAACCTTGTGATATAATATTGTCAATGAAATCAATAATAGATATAAGGAAGGCAGAAGAAAAGGAAAAATTTCTCAAGCTTTCGCCTCTGGAGAGAATTGAGACCATGCACAACATCATATCTGAAATTATTTCTCTCAGAGCTAAGGCTGAAAATGTACCGGAATATGAAATCTATAAAAGATACCTTAAAAATAATCCAAGACATTATCAACGCACTTCCCGTTGAAACGGACATCGCTCTTGCAGGTGGGTATGCTGTAATCCTGCATGGTGTGGAACGGACAACTATTGATATTGACTTCTGTCTTTATTCTGATTTTATTAAATCCACTGATGCTGGTAGTTTTTTTCGTATGTTGAAAAAATATCTTCCTGGGAGGTTTAAGGCAAAGTTGATAGAGGGGAGTAAAATCCCTGATGACCCGTTCAAACACGATGTCATTTTTATTGAGGACAAAATGAAAAAGTTCTTAAGGATTGATTTACTTATTGCACGCTATAAATGGGAGTTGGAAGCCATAAAACAGGCTGAGACTATCAGAGGCATACCTGTCCCTGTGCTCACTAAACCTTATCTTGCTGCAATGAAATTGCGGTCAACAGGACTTAAAGATGCAAGCGATGTAGTCAATCTGGTGAGCCTTATGACAACCAAAGAAAAAACAAAAACCTTTGAACTTGCAAAACGAACAGGCAGAGATAAAAAGCTTGCCAGGCTTCTTGCACCTATGGAAGAAAAGGTTCAGGAAACGCCTGAAGAATTACTTTAGCTGTTCTGTTTTATATCACATTTCACCCAGACAAGTCATTGTGGAGGAGAAAAAGGGGCAGGTTATTTAACCTGCCCCTTCAAAAAATAATCAAATCACCAAATCCCCTACTGTCCGGCGCGTACAGGCCAGACATAGCTGTTATCGTCCTTATAGTCGTCGCCCACGTAGCCATTGAGCATATGAACAATCCATGCGTAGTCCGTACTGCCGGCGTAAGTAGTAGACGACCAGTAGTCGCAGGCCTGCACATTTGTAAAACCCTGTGTGTTTAGCCATGTGGCAGAGATAGCCTGTTCTGCATTTACCATGCTCTCAAGCTCATTCACATTTGGCAAACGCCAATCATCGTAACCGCGTCCCGAAAATCAGCGGCGATGATTTCCCTCATCTTGGGTCTTTCAACAATAAAACAGACAGAGCGGGATGGCTGATAGGTCTTATTGACAAGCTCCTCTGAGAGCTTAAAGAGATTCTCCTCTGCGTTAATCTCAAATTTCATTGCATTGATAGTGTTGCGTTTGTTTCTCCTGCATTTGAGATAACTTTTATAGAGGTTTTCAAAGGAAAATAGAATTCCCCTCTCCCACAAGGGGAGAGGGAACTCCTATAGCCCCTCCTTGATGTGAGGGGGATACATATGGAAAGGGATTTTTTAAAAACAAAAAAGGCATGGTTGCTTTTTAGCAACCATGCCTTTTGAAAATTCCTATCTTTTTCTGCTAAAGGTCTTAAATCTGTCTGTCTGTCTGTCTGTCTGTCTGTGCAGGATTGATGCCATTGGATTATTCCCCCTGTCTCATTTTACTTAGTGTCTGTCCATAAATTGCCATTTTTTATTTTTGTCATGCCCGAAATCTGTAATCGGGCATCCAGAAGGCATTGAAAAAACTGGATTCCGGCTTAATGACTGCCGGAATGACAGACAAACCAAGCTTATGAACAGATTCTATTTAATCTTCTCAATAAACACCTTTGCTGATTTAAATGCTTCTTTGACTACACCTATATCTTCAAGCAATCCTCTGTAATACCCTGCAATATGCAACTCCTTATAGAGCTTATCAAGTTCCTTTGTAAGTTTGCCATTATGTATAGAGAGATGCTTTCTAATCATCTCTCTATACCCCTCAACTGACTGAGGTAGTTCCTTTATATCCACACCTCTCCTTATCAGATATTCATCAATAGCTTTCAGTATAGCGAGATATGCGGTTCCACATGCCTCTTGCACATATTTGACGTCTGTATAAGCATTATCTTCTATCTTTGCAGTCTTCAATATCTCTTTCGCATTATTTAAATATCTTAACGCCTCTCTCATTTTATCCTCTTTGGTATTAATTTAATCACATTTAACTCACTACCGTCAATATAATACCCAACTTTTAATCCTCGCCTTATTAACCAAGAAAATGCAGCTATTGCTCAAAAATTTAGTTAACTCGATGATTTATTGAGATTATCTTGAATGGCTGTATGGATAAAAATATTCGTAAAATCATCAGTTATAGGTACACTAAGGTATCGTCCCGATGGATATCGGGATTCACAATCCCGATATCCATCGGGACATTTCT
>JBFMDO010000011.1:0-16149 GCA_040753615.1 Nitrospirota bacterium
AAGCGATTATGGATTTTATTGAAACACATAATGAGAATCCTAAAATATTTACTTGGACAAAGGATGCAGATACCATCCTTGCGAAGGTTTCTAAATGTATAGATCTGTTAGGGACAGCACACTAGAAATGATTATTTGGTAGATGGAAGCAATCTATTTCTTGCAACGGGCGGAGTGGCAAATGTAAAATTTTATAATAACAAAGCTTCATGTTCTGCTGATACTTACTGCATAACTACAAAAGACGATAATGTAAAATTATTTTTTTATCACCTTCAGCACAATTTATCTTACATAAACTATCATTTTTTTGAAGGTAGTGGATTAAAGCATTTACAAAAAAAAGATTTTAAAAAGCACCAAATTTTATTACCGAAAAATCCAAAAGAGCAACAAAAGATTGTCGAGGTGCTGACGGCGATTGACGAGGCGATTGATAAGACAGACGCGTTGATTCAAAAATACCAGCGTATTAAGCAAGGGTTAATGCAGGACTTGCTTACAAAAGGCATAGATGAAAATGGCAATATCAGAAGCGAAAGAACGCACAAGTTCAAAGACTCCCCACTTGGCACGATTCCAGAAGGGTGGGAGGTAAATCCGATTGGTAAAGAATGTAAGCAAGGTGGCGGTTCAATACAAACAGGTCCGTTTGGCAGTCAACTACATGCAAAAGACTACAAAGAAAATGGGATACCAATCATCACTGTTGAACATTTGATGGAAGGAAAGATATTGCATCAGAATTTACCTTTAGTTGGAGAAGCAGATTACAGGAGACTTAGAAAATATGTCTTGAAGTATGGAGATTTAGTATTTAGCCGGGTGGGTGCAATAGATAGATGTTCATTTACTTCTTATAAAGAAGAAGGCTGGCTATTTTCTGGTAGATGTCTAAGAGTTCGAGGAGGAAGTCGCTTTGATGCCAAATTTTTATCGTATTTATTAAATTACGACACTTGCAAGCAATGGATATTAAACAATGCGGTTGGTTCAACTATGAAATGTTTAAATACCACGATACTGTCAAATCTTCCAATAAAAATGCCAACTCTCCCAGAACAATCTCGCATTGCTTCCATTCTCTCTCAATCTGACGATGCCATACAAAAAGAAGAAGTTTACAAACAAAAACTCCTCTCCCTCAAACGCGGGTTGATGGAGGACTTGCTTACAGGCAAGGTTAGGGTAAATTCCCTAATTTCAAGGATGGATAATCCTTGAAATTGACAAATTACAAGGATTCTGGTATGCTCATTTTATGAAAATACCCCGAATTTATCAGGACTTAAACAAATATTTAAAGCCAAACAAAGTATTGATTATTTATGGACCCCGTCAGGTAGGCAAGACGACTTTGCTGGAGAATTTTCTTGCTAAAACCAACCTCAAATATAAATTAGACTCAGGCGACAATATCCAGACCCAGCATATCCTCGGCTCACAAAATTTCAACATTATTCTGGAATATGCGCAGGGCTATGAATTGGTTGCTATTGATGAAGCACAGCGAATTAAAAACATAGGGCTTGGATTGAAGATTATCGTTGACCAGATGCCTGGCATTAAGGTTATAGCCACTGGTTCTTCATCGTTTGAGTTATCCGGGCAGGTTGGCGAGCCGTTAACCGGCAGAAAAATAACCCTTACCCTGTATCCGGTATCGCAGATTGAATTAAATAATCTATATAATCCTTATGAAATAAAAAGTAAGCTGGAAGAATGGTTAATCTTTGGCGGCTATCCAGAGGTTGTTGCCGCAGCAGATAAAACAGAGAAAATTAGACTGCTTGAAGAAATTGTCCATGCGTATCTATTGAAAGATATTTTAAGTCTGGAAAGAGTTAAGAACTCTAAAGTTTTATTAGATTTGCTTCGTCTGCTTGCCTTTCAGGTGGGCAGTGAAGTATCTCTAACTGAACTTGCCCGTCAAATCGGTATTGATTACAAAACCGTTGCGCGATATCTTGACCTTTTTGAGAAATCATTTGTGATTTACAATTTGCGTGGATTCAGCCGCAATTTACGCAAAGAGATCACTAAAAAGAGTAAATATTATTTTTATGATAACGGTGTCCGTAACGCAATCATCTCCAACTTTAACAAATTAGAGCTGCGCAACGATACTGGAATGTTGTGGGAGAATTTTCTATTTATTGAACGATTGAAAAAGCGGACTTATCAGGATATTTATGCTAATAATTATTTCTGGCGAACATGGGATCAAAAGGAGATTGATTTGATAGAAGAAAGAGAGGGTAAATTATTCGGCTATGAATTCAAATGGGGTAAAAAAAGTTTAAAACCGCCGAAAGAATGGAGTGAGGCATATCCTGACTCTGAATTTGCAATAATATCACAGGAAAATTACATGGAGTTTATTACTTAACTTATGGATAGAATCGCCTTAAATGAACTTGAGCATGTAGAAGAGCCGTTGTTAGATTTGTAGGGAATACACCCAGGTCTGGCATCAACTACGACATCAAATATCGCATGGGGCGGGAGAGTGAGGAAAATTTAAGGAGCATGCATGATTGACACCCATTGCCATCTTGAGATGGATGAATTTAATAAAGACAGGGAAGATGTTATCAAAAGGGCAAAAGATGCGGGCATTGAGGCGATAATTACAATAGGCTCTGATTTAGAAGGCAATATTGGAGGGATCGAGCTTTCTAAAAAATATGATTTCATTTATTCATCAGTCGGGATCCATCCGCATGATGCAAAGGATTTTACAGGGGAAATATTTGAGAAGATAAAGGCATGGGCAACACCCCCCCATCCCCCCCTTAGCAAGGGGGGGAGTTGGGGGGGTAAGGTGGTTGCTATTGGTGAAATCGGTCTTGATTACCATTACGATAATTCTCCACGCAATATCCAGCAGCAAGTATTTATGAAACAGCTTCAATTGGCGAAGGAGGTTAATCTTCCGGTAATCATACACAGCAGGGAGGCAAAAAAAGATACACTCGACATTATCAGAGAATCTGGAGTGAGTAAAGGGGTGTTTCATTGTTTTTCTGGTGACACGGAGATGGCTGAAAAAGCTATGGCAATAGGGTTTTATATATCCATAGCAGGCCCTGTAACATTTAAAAAAGCACATCATCTGAGGGAAATTGCAAGGGCAATCCCTGATGATTATCTCCTTATTGAGACAGATGCCCCCTATCTTGCACCTGAACCTTTCAGAGGAAAGAGGAACGAGCCTTCTTATATTATTTATACTGCGCGGGCGATTGCACAACTCAGGGGCGTTAGTCTTGAGGATGTAGCAAGGATTACTACACTCAATGCAAAACGTCTTTTTAAAATAGGCAAAATGCCTGAAGAAGGCGAAATAGCATATAAAATAAGAGATACCCTTTATCTTAATATCACAAATCGCTGTACAAATAAATGCACTTTCTGTATAAGATTCCACACTGACTATGTGAAAGGTCATAATCTGAGGCTTACACAAGAACCTACAGAGGAAGAACTTAAGGCTGCTATAGGTGATCCTTCAAAATATAAAGAGGTTGTATTCTGTGGTTATGGAGAGCCTTTATTGAGACTTGATCTTGTGAAGGATGTTGCAACATGGATAAAGCAAAACAGGGGCAGGGTTAGAATTAATACGAATGGACATGGGAACTTAATACATGGAAGAAATATACTTCCTGAGCTCAAGGGAATTGTTGACAGCATTTCAGTAAGCCTTGATGCACATGATGTAGAAACATACAACAAGATATGCAGACCTGCCTTCAAGAATGCCTACAAAGAAGTTCTTTCCTTTATAAAAGAGGCAAAAAATTTTATCCCTGAGGTTATAGTTACAGCTGTTACAGCCGAGGGTGTTAATATTGAGGAATGCAGAAGGATTGTTAAGGATTTGGGGGTTGGATTCAGGGTCAGAGAACTTGATCTGGTGGGGTGAAATTTCTGGAATTTTCTAAAATTATAGGGGATGAAAATTATATAAAAACCTCTTTCATCGTTTTTTTGTTTTGATACCGTCTATTGGCTTCCAGTATCCTCTTTCTCAGCCTGATGGAGGTGGGTGTTACCTCAACCAGTTCATCCTCTTTGATAAATTCTATCGCCTGCTCAAGGCTCATAATCTTCGGAGGTATCAACTGCAGTGCATCGTCTGCATTGGACGCCCGCATATTCGTTAGTTTTTTCTCCTTTGTGACATTCACATCAAGATCATTTTCTCTCGAATTCTCTCCGATGATCATGCCCTCGAATACAGGGGTGTTCTCCCTGATAAAGAGTATCCCTCTCGGTTGCAGGTGAAAAAGGGCATAGGTAGTCGAGGTTCCGGGTCTATCTGCCACGAGTGCGCCGGTCTCTCTTTTCGATATCTGTCCCTGCCATGGATCGTATCCGTCAAAAAGATGGTTCAGCAGACCTGTCCCTCTTGTGTCTGAAAGAAATTGCGATCTAAAACCGATCAGCCCTCTTGAAGGTATCCTGAATTCAAGCCTCACTCTGCCATAACCGTTGTTATGCATCTTCTGCATTCTGCCCCTTCGCATTCCTACCTGTTGTGCTACAATTCCGACATAGTCTTCCGGTATGTCTATCACGAGCAATTCCATCGGTTCATGCAGGATGCCATCTATTGTCTTTGTTATCGTCTCAGGCATAGCAACAGAAAGCTCATATCCTTCTCTTCTCATCATCTCAATAAGAATAGCCAGTTGCAACTCTCCCCGTCCCATGACCTTAAAGGAGTCGTTATCATCAAAATCTACCTTGATCGACACATTGTAAAGAAGTTCTTTTTCGAGTCTTTCCCGTAACTTTCTAGATGTCACATATCTGCCGTCCCTTCCTGAAAAAGGCGATGTATTGACAGAAAATACCATTGATATAGTAGGTTCATCTACCTTTATCCTCGGCAAAGGCGCGGGATTTTCTGCGTCAGTAACCGTATCTCCTATGGTGATTCCATCAATCCCGGCAATGGCAATAATGTTACCTGCTGAGGCTTCTTTTGTCTCTATTCTTTTGAGTCCCTGGAAGGTGAATAAAGATGTGACCTTTGCCTTCGATATCTGTCCATCGTACTTTACCACTGACACATGATCATCTACCTTCACAGTTCCAGAAAAGATTCGTCCTATGGCGAGTCTTCCTATGTAATTATCGTAATCGATGTTCGCGACAAGAAATTGTAAAATACCGTCACGCTCATAGTCCGGGGCAGGTATTGTCTTTATTATCAGATCAAAAAGTGGTTTCAGGTCAGCAGAATCTTCTTCTATCGAAAGTTTTGCAAAACCCTGTTTGGCATTTGTATAAATAACAGGAAACTCAAGCTGTTCTTCTGTTGCATCGAGATCTATAAAAAGATCGTAGACTTCGTTTAAAACTGCCTGAACCCTTGCATCGGGTCTGTCTATCTTATTAATAACAAGAATTGGGGGCAGTTTCAGTTCAAGTGCTTTTTTCAGGACGAACCTCGTTTGAGGCAGAGGTCCTTCTGAGGCGTCAACGAGTAACAATACTCCGTTTACCATTTTTAAAGTTCTTTCGACCTCTCCTCCGAAATCTGCATGACCAGGGGTATCTACGATATTTATCTTAACTCCGTTGTATGTTACCGCAGTATTCTTAGCCATGATAGTTATTCCCCGTTCCCGCTCAAGATCAATATTATCCATAACACGTTCCTGAATCTTTTCATTGGAACGAAAGATCCCTGCCTGTTTCAGCATTCCGTCTACGAGTGTTGTTTTGCCATGGTCAACATGGGCGATAATTGCAATGTTTCTTAAATCATCACGTTTCACGAATTTCAAACCTTCTTTATATCTCCGATACATAGGGTTACAAAACCCATAAGTCAAAAGACAAATTTAGTCATCTCACTGCCTCACAGGGCATATCAATTCCTGATTTTAATCGGTAACGTCTCAGGTAGGACAATCACTGATTGTTATTAATATAAACGCATTTATTGTTTTTTACATTTCTGTCACCCTGAACTCGTTTCAGGGTCTCGATTTAGATGCTGAAACAAGTTCAGCATGACACATTATATAATGCGTTATCATTAGTATACAATAGACAAGAGATTAAAAGCCATTGAATTGTATCTACATAATGCAGCGCTAAAGTTGGAAGGTATTTTTAGCCCCAAGTGCAGAAGATGGAAATAGTTACTTAAAGAAATCGTGCAACTCACTGAACAGTATCTCGCCCTGTGTTCCGTCTGAAAGCCTCTTCCATTTCAATTTTCCGGAATTGATCTCGTTATCCCCTATTATTAGAACATAACCTGCAGATATCCTGTCTGCCTTTCTTAACTGACTTTTCAGAGATGCGGCTCCATAATGGGGCTCTATCCAGAATCCTTTTGCCCTTAATTCTTCTGCGATCTTAAATCCTTCGATTTCTGCCTCTTTGCCGAGTGTGGCAATAAAAACCTTTGGCGCAGAATGATCTTCGGTCCAAGTCTTTTTTAATAGTGTTACAAGCCTTTCCATGCCTATTGCAAAACCGATTGCTGGCGTAGGCGGTCCCCCGAATTCTTCCACGAGTCTGTCGTATCTTCCGCCAGCAGTAACTGCATTCTGGGCGCCGAGGGTTTTACACGTAATTTCAAAGGTTGTCCTTGTGTAATAGTCAAGTCCCCTGACCATATCAGGATTTATAACATAAGGGATATTTAATAGGTTTAACAGCGAAAGCAGGGTATCGAAATGCTCTCTGCATTCACTGCATAAAAAATCTGTAACCTTTGGAGTATCTTTCCTGAGTTTTATGCAAGTATCCACCTTGCAGTCAAGTATCCTGAGGGGATTAAATTCAAATCTCCTTTTACAATCAGGACAAAAGCCGTTAATTTTATCTGAAAAAAAATTGACGAGGGCATTTTTGTAATCAGGTCTGCATTTTTCGCACCCTATAGAGTTCACCTCAAAATTGAGATTTTTTAGATTGAGTTTTTCAAAAATGACCCGAAGCATCGAGAGCATTTCAGCATCTATCTTTGGATCTGCCGCACCAAATGCCTCAGTCCCTATCTGAAAGAATTGTCTGTAGCGTCCTGCCTGCGGCCTCTCATATCTGAACATAGGTCCTGAGTAAAAAAATTTTTGTGGCGAAGGAAGGTTATAAAGATGATTTTCTACATAACATCTAACAACAGGGGCTGTCCCTTCCGGCCGAAGGGTAATACTTCTTCCTGCCTTATCGTTAAATGTATACATTTCTTTTTCAACAATATCAGTGGTTTCACCTATACTCCTTATAAAGATATCGGTTGATTCAATTATTGGTACCCTTATCTCTTGAAAGCCATAGGCTTGAAATACATCTCTTGCAGTTTTCTCAATCTTTTGCCATATATTTATATCGGGTGGAAATATATCCTGTGCACCCTTCAGGGCGCTATATTTCATTCTTCTTTTAACTCCTCATCTTCTTCCTCTTCTCTTTCTTTATCGAAATCGAGCATCCTGATGTGATTTTCAATCAATCTCCTGATCTCTTCCTTAAAATGGCGTCTTATGCCTTTCAGGTCAACGATGTCTTCATGAATCTTTATAACTTTCTCCTGTGCCTGTTTGATTAAAGTCTCTGCCTTGAGTTCTGCCTCTTTCAAGATAAGTTCTGCCTCTTTCCTCGAATTTGTCTTGTAGTCCTCAACCATCTGCTGGGCGGTCATTAAGGTCTCTCTGAGTGTAGTTTCCATATCCTTGTACTCTTTAATCTGATTTTCTAACCTCTGAACATTTTCTTTAAGGGACGCATTTTCTCTGAGAAGGTCTTCCATTTCTTCCCTGATTACTTCAAGAAATGCATATACTTCTTCAACATCAAATCCCCTTAACTTCATGGGAAATTGTTTCTGCTGGATATCAAGCGGTGTTATTCTCATAAAACAGTGCCTCCTTTCAATTTATAGGCAAGTTCTATTAAAGACTGTATAAGAAAATACTTTATAAATAAGATAGCGAGAATTACGATCATGGGTGAAATGTCAATGATGCCAAGCCTGTATCCGATGATCCTCCTGACAGGTCTTAATACAGGTTCTGTAACAGCTCGCAAAAATCTTACTATAGGGTTATACGGATCAGGATTAACCCAGCTTAAAAGTGCCGAGATGATTATTATCCACATATATATAGTGAGCAGGATAGCGAATATATTAGCGATGGCTAATATTAAGTTAGCAATTATGAACATAAAACCTCCTTTTTATTCATAACTATTATATCTTTTTTTGACCTATTTCTTCTGACCTTTTTCTTGCTGCCACAAGTGCATCCATAACTGAATTTTTAAGACCTCTTTCTTCAAAAACATTCAATCCCGCAGATGTAGTTCCACCGGGTGAAGTAACCATCACTCTCAATTTATCAGGAGATATCCCGCTTTCAAGAAGTTTCGCAGTCCCTGTAAATGTCTGAATAGCCAGCTCAGTAGCAATCTCTCTGCTCAGTCCCATCTCAACGCCTGCGTCTATCATATGCTCTACAAACAATGCAAAAAATGCAGGTCCGCTTCCAGAAAGTGCGGTTACAGCATCCATATATTTTTCAGGCAATACCATTACTTTCCCGATTGACATAAAAATATCTCTAACAATCCCCATTTCCTTATCATGAATACATTCACACATTGAAAGAACTGACATGCCTTCCTGCACCAGTGCAGGAGTATTCGGCATTACACGGATTATCTTTTTTGTCTTAAGTCTTGATGTAAGGTAAGAAAGAGTTATTCCAGCAGCAATTGAAACGATTAAATGCTCTTTTGAAATTAGATCAGAGATTTCTGCTGCAACCTCATCCATATTCTGAGGTTTTACAGCAAGTATAATAATGTTGCAATTCTTTATAACTTCTTTATTATCATGGGTTGTCTTTATATTGTAAGTCTTTTCAAGATATACACGTCTCTCTTCTCTTGGTTCAGAAACGAGTATATTTTTCATTTCACTCCGAGTTCCAAACTCTGAACTCAGAATTCCTTTTATCATCGCCTCTGCCATATTCCCGCCGCCAATAAAACCTATCATTTAGCCTCCTGTTTATTGATTGAAACAGACTTGTCGAATATTCCGTGATCAACATTCACATTAAAGACAAACTTTTCCCCTTGCGATACCATCTATAAAGTTCATCATAAGCCCAACGATACTCACCCATTTTAATCTTACCAGTCTCAACAGATACATGATACCAGTCCGAAGCCTCTTTATATCGCCCTTCACCTTGTGCCCTTAATCCGATATAGTAAGCTGTTTCACAAAGACTATTGTCATCCTTAGCACCGAGAAGCAGATCATTTACTGGTTCCAGACCAATTAAATACCTGCCATATTTGTGGTAGCGGGTATTGTTATTATGAGTAAAATATTCAACAAGTTTTTCCTTGTGCTGAGCGAGGTCTTTTTTCGCCTTGCTCCAAGCTGCTGCTCTCATCAGCCAGACAAAATCAGGATGATTTTCTTGTTCTGGATTTTCAATCAGATCCCACAGCAGGTCGTATTCTCCATCTCTATAAATAATCATACTCGTAAAATTTAGCATATGGGACGGTATTTTGCTCTTTAACCAATTCAAAGCTTTTCCTTTGCCCTGAAACTCTTTGAGATATCTAAACCCATCCATCAAAAATTCAATATTATTCTCCTTAAAAAGACAATGCATCTCAAAAGCAAGTTCGCTATTGCCTGTTTCATGTACCTTTAAAACAATGTTTCTGAGATCCCATGGACTTAATGATGCATTGACAAGTGCAGAAAATGCCTTCAACCCATTTTTCTTTGGCTGGACTGCATAAATATTTGCGAAACTTTTCCCTATCTCAAATCTCCAGTCCATAGCATTCAGGGGATATTTCCATGATTTTATTAATTGTGAGGCTTCGTCACACCTATCAGTCTCCCAGAGATACTTAAGGTAAGACATCAATACATGCAGTGTATCTGGATATCTGGCTGTAACCTGACGAAATAATCTATCCGCCTCTTTATGCATATTTAGCTTTGCCATACATTTTGCAGCTATGATCATCGAAGTTGCCTGGTAACTTTCGATAACTGGTTTAATATATTGCAGTCCTTTTTTATATAATCCTTCTTCATAGAAAGCCCTTCCAATTGCGTTTTTCATAGCTATATCTTCCAATCCTGCTGTAGGCACTTTTAAAGATAACCAATTGGATGCAACACTTCTGGCTTTTCCATACTCCTTATTTTTTCTGAGGAACTCGACATATTTATAGCTAATCTTGTAGTCTTTCGGGAACTCTTTAATTAATTGTTCATATATTTCTTTAATGTTTTCAGCATTAGAGATATCATCATCGAGATATTCCAATGCCTCTATTCTAAAAATTGGCTCGATATCAGCGGACCTGGCAGTTTCCCACAGTTTTGCAATATCTTCTTTGAAATAAGCTATCCATACCCTGTTAGAATTATTTTCAGAAGGATTGGTCTCTACAGCATTACTTATCATTGCCTCTGCAAGATTAAGGTCCAAAAGGGAAGAGTAAGCGATGTCTCCCAGAAAAGCTCTGTGGCTTGGTCTTGTATCCAATTTGGTTATGAGATGTTTAACTGCCTCAAAAAGTTTGGGATCACCAAAGCTACAATGCTTTGTCAGTTCATTAAAGCTCCTGATTAAAGGTGAGGAGCCAAAACTCGATATAGTTGTGATATCTTCTAACAACTTCTCGGGATTTTTCTCGCCTGACTTTGAGACAGCGAGATTCCTGTACCACCGCTGAAATTCCATAGCAGTTTTATCCTCATTATCTTTTTCATCTGTGCCCTTGTTATCTTTTAGTTCTTTGCTAAATACCTCTACCATTTCAACAGAGGAAAGTTTGTCGAGGTAGAAGATTCCTTGAACAAACAGAGATGAATAAAAATAGCTTTCATAATATTTTTTTACTGTTTCTGCATCGAGAAAAGGCCCTTTGTATTTTTCACCAAGCTTCGATAGATCAGAAACGAGCCTTTTTATCATTACTGATTTTTCATTCTCCACCATTTTTCTGATACCATTAGCTAATATGTCGCGCCAGTCAAATTGCCTTGTTTCTTTCGCTATATTGAAAAGGACAATATGCGGAAGGAGATCAGGCAAATACTTGTCAATTGAAAACTTATTTAAATCCATAGCAGTTTTTAGAATGGGTAGTGTGTATGCATCATATGGATAACGTGACTCAATCCAATCGAACCAGCCTTCTATATCTCTTAATTCGACCAGATGATTTAATCTGAGATATCGAATTTCAGAATTCGCCTCAGGTCTTTCAGCCATTTCCTTGAGTAATTTGTATTTCTTAAGCGTATAAAGACGCAATGGACATTCTTCTGGTAGGGTTTTTGCCAAATTCATGGCGTATTTAGAATAATTCATATGCCCTGCCAAAAGAATTTCTTCAGGAACCACATTATATTCGGTAAGTGCCTTTGAAATTGCCAGCATTGAAATAGCCTTGGATGTCAGTTCATCTGTCATTTCTATTTTGTCGAGACTTTGATAAACAAGGATTACCCAAGCCTCAGTGGCATCCCTTAACAATTTTTTGTTTCTTAGCCCATTATTCCATATCATGTCTATTTCTCGAAGAGCCACCATGGCGTACTGTGCATGATAACGAGCAAGAAACTCTTCAATTCTATTACTCTCTTGGTAGTTATCCTGATCAGATATATTCAAAGGATATTTGCTATTTAAAATATTGACCCAATGAGAGAGTAATTCCATAAAGTCTGAAAATTCCGGTAATTCAGGGAGAACACCGACTTCAGAATGCTTATAGGTTATTATCCATTTGCCATTATTAAATGATACCTTGACATCTTCCCTGTCTTCGCCTGTAAAAAAGTGGTGTATCTCGGATATAGCCAGTAAAAAACGTCTGTCAGGATTCAGGCGATAGTCTTTTTTCATATTTTCTAATAATTGTTCGGAGTATGATAACTGAGGAGATTGTGACCCACCTCTGCTGCAGGAAAAGGCACAGAAACTTAAGATTAAGAGAATAATAATTAATGCGGGCATAAATCCTTTTTTTATAGTGCGCGTTTGTAAATAGATGATATTGGTTGTTATAATTTTATGTAGGCTTAAAAGCTTCTTAATCTGCTCTTTCATGGCACCCTCCAACTATTACATGGTTTTTCACCTTGGTACCTTTATAGGATATCTGCATTTATGCACTTAGTGTAACACTTTTAACGCATGGGGGCGACCCTGCATCTCCTTTCTCCAAATATCCCTGTCCCTATTCTTACCATGGTTGCACCTTCTAAGATAGCAATCTCGAAATCATTTGTCATGCCCATAGAAAGTTCAGGCAGTTTATATCCAAGCCCATTAGCTTTATCTCTCAATTCCCTCAATTCTCTGAAATAGGGACTTGCCTTCGCAGGGTTATCAAAGAACGGAGACATGGTCATCAGGCCTTCGAGTTTCAGATTTTTCATCTTTGAAACAGCCTTGACTAAATCCATAAGGTCTTGTCTTGAAACACCATGTTTTGTCTCTTCTTCAGAAAGTTTTACCTGTATTAAGACTCGTTGGACCTTCCCTTCTTTTTCAGCATATTTATTTAACAACTTAGCAAGTTCAACTGAATCGAGTGACTGAATCATGTCAAAAAGCTGTACTGCGGTCTTCGCCTTATTTTTCTGAAGATAGCCAATCATGTGCCATTCAACGTTTTCATTTGAGATTTGAGATTCGGGATTTGAGATTTTTTCTTTTGCCTCCTGTATCCTGTTTTCTCCAAATGTCCTCAAGCCTAAATCTATAGCTTCCTTTATTTTTTCGAACGTAATCGTTTTTGTGACAGCGATAAGTCTTACATCAAAAGGATTCCTGCCTGAGCGGATAGCAGCAGAAGAGATTTTCCTGTATACATTCTTAATATTCTCAAGGAGTGCGGGTTCCATTATAAAAGGTTAGCATAAAGAGTGGAGATTTTCAGCGGTAGAGCATTTTCTATATACTATTTCATAATTAAGTGCGGGATACTTTTTCATGATGCTATTTTAGCATAATAACCCTGTGTGGAATATATTTGCTATTCCACGAGAGATTTGAAAAGGAGAGCAATCATATTATGAAATTGCCTCTTGATATTCTGCCCATAACTTCTCTTTCGCTATTCCCATATCAATGAAATCCCATGGCAGGATTTCGTTGAATTCTTTCTTTCTATGGATATAGAACTCTTTGTCTATTTCTGTTGCCTCTGCCGCCTTTATCCAGTCCTGTTCCTTTGGTACCCCTTCGATCACTTTTGATATCCTTCTGTCTCCCATAGAAAATACTCCCTGCATATATGCATACTTAGGAACATCATGAAAAACCTTAATACCCTTTACAGAAGATAGGTCCTTCTTAATCATTTTCAGCCTTTCTTTAACCTCTGAAGGATTTTCCATTGTATGCCACTGAAACGGTGTAAATGGTTTTGGAACAAAGGTGCTTATGCTCAGGGTAATGTATCCTCTTGTTGAAATATCTCTTGTCTTTTTGACAAGATTAACTATACCGTTTATATCTTCTCTTGTTTCAGTAGGAAGTCCTATTATGAAATAAAGCCTTAATGTTTCAATCCCTCCAGCAAAGAGAAGCTCTGAAGTATAAAGTATATCTTCCTCTGTAATTTTTTTATTAATTACCGTTCTCAGCCTTTCTGTCCCTGCCTCAGGAGCAATCGAAATGCTCTTATGTTTTTTCATTAAACTTACTAACTCAGCGCTTTTAGTGCTTGCCCTCAGGGATGTAATTGAGAAATCCACTTCGGGAATTTTCAGCACATCCTTTATATATGGATAATCCGAAAGCGATGGGCCTATAAGACCTATTCTTTTTGTCTTATTCAGGGCCATTCGAATCTCATCCTTGATCGCCCATAATTCTTTCTTTCTCGGGGGGTTGTATATTTTACCTGCCACGCAGAACCTACAGTTCCAGGGACACCCCCGCATTGCCTCTACAAGATACATATTAGAAAATTCTGTCTCGGATGTAATAATAGATGTTGTAATTTTTGATTCTGATATAGCTTTAAAATAACGTCTTTTTATGATTTCAGGTGCGCCTCCTAATTGATGCCTCCCTGAAATTTTCCCTTCGGTGCCGTAAGATATGCTGTAGAATTCAGGGACGTATAGTCCTTCTATAGCTATAGACTTTTTCAAAACCTCAGACCTGTCTGCAGAGGACCTATAGACATCAAGAAATTCAGGCAGCATCTCATCTGCCTCGCCTATGAAACATATGTCAAAAAAATCAGCAATAGGTTCTGGATTGAAAAAGGCGCATACACCACCCATAATGATTAAGGGATTATAGGGATTTCTTTCTGAACTTCTCAATGGAAGTTTTGATAATTTAAGGATCCTTGCGATATTGGGATAATCATTTTCAAAAGAAACCGAAAATGCAACAACCTCAAAACGATTAAGGGGTCTCTTTGATTCCATTGAAAAAAGTTCAGTATTAGTCCTGATATACTCATCAATATCCTTATCTTCAGGAAGGAATGCCCTTTCGCAAACAACATCATCCATGCTATTTAAAAGTCCATAAATGCCCTGAAAACCGAGATTTGACATCCCAACATGGTATGTATTCGGATATACAAGGGCAATATTAATCCTGCCTCCAGGGTCTTTGTAAATAGTTCCTTTTTCTTTTGACAATAAGGAGTTTATTTTCTCTTTTAGCCGCTGGCTCACATCATCACCAACAAGCTCATCATGGCTATTGACCATATTATTTCAAGGGGGAGATGAAATTCACATGAAGAATCCAGAAGCAGGTCTGCCCTAGGAGGAAACTCTTCGTCCTTTAGCCAGAGGATTAAGGTTATAGGTATCCTCGGCATGGGAAGAAGTTTTATTGATGCATCACCATAATTCAAAACCTCTGCGCATAGTTCCATTCCTTTCTTAGTGAAAGTCTTTTTATCCGCTCCATATTTCTCTGCCAAACTGTCCAGAGGCAAAACATGACTTCCCCTGAAGAATATCTCCCCGCCTTTTATATTAACAGGCTTTATCAGTTTCCCTGTGAGAGGTACGTCTTTTGCGTAAATAAGATACCAGAGACAGGAATGAGTAAAAAAATAACCATATTTTTTAACAATAGTTTCTCCCAGTGGGGTAGGGCTTTTAATACTTTTTTCTTTGGGGCTGATATAAAAGTCCACACAGAATGATCTCAACAGATAATATTGGTCTTTTTCATTAAATGTTACTGTCGCATTTTTACATACAATCGAAGGATCAAGCCCTTTTAGAATTTCCCATGCCTTTTCTTCACCAGAAGACATCATAATACATGATATCATAGTTTTATGCTCTTCAAGTCGGGTTCAAGTCGGGATTGTAAATTGGCACAAGTGCCCTGAATTTCGAGATATAAGAAACTTGTTTGCAGAAACTTTATGTGGTGGTATAATTTAAGGTAAATATTATAGCGATCTAAAATTATATTTGGTAGATGTGTATGGATATAATTTAGAGAAAGAGGTGTTGCTATTATGTTTACCATCAGAACAAAAATCATAATATGGGGTTCAGGATTTGTCCTTCTTGCTGTAGTCCTCGGGATTTTTAACCTCTGGACACAAAATCGAATTATTGAAAGCACCAAAATCTTAGAAACGCAAATGGAAAAACATAGCCTTATATGTGACTTGCAGTTAGCCATTAATGAGGCAATCATGCCCGGGAATGATTATATTATCACCGGCAAGTCTGGATATAAGGACGAGTTTGACAGACTGGATAGTAAAGTCAAAAAATTATTGGCAGAAATAAAAGGGTCTCTTTATTTTACAGAGGAAGAAAAAGAGACTGTCAGAAAAACTGGAACCCTATATGAAGGGGTTAAAGATATGAGTTATCAGATATTCAGCAAGGATTACAGGGCAAGCGGCTTAGAAAAATTAATGGAGAAGATGGATTATGAATATGCAGCCCCTGCTATAGAAAAAGTGAATTTTTTGAAAGAGGGTATTGGTAAGTCTCCACTACTGTCCGGTTAAAAAAATTGAAGTTGGGGGTTATCCACTTTTCTCACTTTGAGAACTGTATGGCTATTTAGGGATAAGATGTCGATCAAAATGAGCCGATCAAGGAGCGTCTCCCTTATT
>JBFMDO010000012.1:0-3871 GCA_040753615.1 Nitrospirota bacterium
CAAGGGCAATCCTTGCAGGGATAAAGGTATCTAAACTTGAGAGGATTGCAGCTTAATTAGGAACCATGAAAACCATTGAGAATAGACCCTTTGAGAGAATTTGCAGAAAAGACTTGACAGTATCATGTTATATTATTATATAAAGTAAAGTTATGACTGCATCCCAATCACCTGTTCGACTTTTTATCATAGTAATTTTCTCGGTATTTGTTACCGAGGCATTCATAATGTTTATCCTTTCGTTTCTCCCCCCTCTCTCTACTTGGATGTGGGCTATGCTCGATGCTACCTTGCTCATTATACTCCTTTCTCCTGCCATTTACTTTTTTGTGTTTCAGCCGTTGATACTGCACATTACACAACGAAAGCAGGCAGAGGAGGAAACTAAAATTGCCTATTCAGAACTCAATCAGATATTCAGTACTGCGGCTGACGGGATGCGCCTAATTGATAAAGACTTCAACATACTTAGAGTCAACGATACATTTTCGAGCTTATCAGGTATAAGCAGTGATGAAGCAATAGGGAAAAAGTGCTATGAGGTGTTTCATGGCCCAATGTGCTTTACACCTGATTGTCCATTAACCCGAATTCTCGGCGGTGAGAAACGTGTTGAATACGAAGTAGAAAAGGAAAGAAAGGATGGAACCAAAATCCCCTGCATCGTGACCGGTACCCCTTTTCAGGGACCTGATGGTAATCTGATTGGTATTGTTGAGGATTTCAAGGATATCACCATACATAAACAAGCAGAGCAGGCAATAAGGGAGAGTGAGGAGAGATTTCGGAGTATAAGCACCTCTGCACAAGACGGCATCCTTATGATAGACAATGAAGGAAATATCTCATACTGGAACGAGGCCGCTGAAAGGATATTTGGTTACACAAAAGAAGAAGCAATTGGCAAAGAGGCTCACATCTTGCTCGGACCTGAGAGATACCTTGAGGCATATAGAAAAGGATTCAGCAAGTTTAAGGAGACAGGACAGGGTCCTGTAATTGGAAAAACCCTTGAATTGACTGCCATTAGAAAAGGCGGAATAGAGTTCCCAATAGAACTTTCTGTTTCAGGCGTAAAGGTACAGGGCAAATGGCATTCAATAGGAATATTAAGAGATATCACAGAACGTAAACAGGCTGAAAGAGAGGTTCAATCTCTCAAGCAACAGATGGAGTTCATATTAGGCACAACAAAGACAGGTCTTGATATTATTGATTCGGAATTTAACATTCGGTATATTGATCCAGAATGGAAAAAGGTATATGGTGATCCAACTGGGAAAAAGTGTTATGAATATTTCATGGGCAGGAGTGAGATGTGTCTCGGTTGTGGCATTCCGAAAGCCATTGAGACAAAAACCATCACTGTCAGAGAAGAGGTTCTGGTTAAGGAAGGTAACAGACCCATACAGGTTACAACAATACCTTTCCAGAATGAAAAAGGGGAATGGTTAGTAGCAGAAGTCAATGTTGATATTACTGACCGCAAGAAGCTCGAGGAACAACTCCTTCAAGCACAGAAGATGGAGGCTGTTGGCCAACTTGCAGGAGGCATTGCCCATGATTTTAACAATATCCTGACAGCAATAATAGGATTTGGGAACCTTTTAAAGATGGAAATGGGTACGCATGACCCCCTCAGTAATTATGTAACACAGATACTCAACTCCGCAGAGAGGGCTGCCAACTTAACTCATGCCCTCCTTGCCTTCAGCAGAAAACAGATAATTAATCCACGACCTATAAATCTGAATAGGATTATAATAGCATTAGAGAAACTTCTGTCGAGGATCATTGGTGAAGATATAGAACTCTCTACACTTCTCACAGATAAAGAACTATTTGTAATGGCAGACAGCACACAGATGGAACAGGTGTTAATGAATCTTGCTGCAAATGCAAGAGATGCTATGCCTGATGGTGGAAGTTTGACAATCAGGACAGAGATTGTACAATTTGATTATGAATATATAAAGGCGCATGGCTATGGCAAACCTGGCCATTATGCCCTCATATCAATTGAGGACACAGGTCAGGGCATGGATGCGAGTACAAGGGAGAGGATATTTGAGCCATTTTACACAACCAAGGATGTAGGAAAAGGAACAGGTCTTGGGCTGGCAATGGTATATGGAATAATAAAACAGCATGATGGTTATATCAATGTATACAGTGAACCCGGCAAAGGGACAACTTTCAAGATATATCTGCCTTTGATTAAGTCAAAGACTGAGGAGGAAAAGATAGCAGACCTTCATGTTGTGACAACAGGAACAGAGACAGTCCTTGTAGCAGAGGATGATAAACAGGTCAGGGCTCTCATAAAACATGTGCTTGAAGGGTCTGGCTATCAGGTCATGGAGGCAGAGGATGGTGAGGAAGCGATGCGAATATTTAATGAGAATAAAGATAAAATCCAACTTCTCATCCTCGATGTGATAATGCCGAAGAAAAACGGCAAAGAGGTTTATGATGAGATAAAGAAAATAAGACCTGATATCAAGGCGATTTTTACCAGTGGTTATAATGCTGAGATTATTCATAAAAAGGGTATCTTAGAAAAAGGATTTGGCTTTGTAATAAAACCCTCATCACCACAAGAGCTTTTGAAAAAGGTGAGGGAGGTATTGGATGGTCATCCTTCGACAAGTCAGTCCTGAGCAATGTGTCATCCTTCGACAAGCTCAGGATGACAATAAGCCGAAGGGCTCAGGGGGACACAAGTATTAGTTTATACACAGACTCTATTTAGGCGACTAAGGAATCTTGTCTCTTTTTCACCGTGAATTGCTGACTTGCTTGTTTTTTACTCAAATAATTGATATTATATTTCGTAATAATACTAATAATAGTATTTTTAAGAAATGAAATACATTGATTTAAAAAATGCATTAAAGAATTTTACAGTATTTTCTCTCAGGGACATCAAGGGAATAGACAGCGGTTTTTTTAGAGCAAGATTAAACGAGTGGCAGAATAAAGGGTATATCAGGAAGATTGTAAAGGGTTATTACATTTTTTCTGACTTGGAACTTAGCGAAAATGTTCTATTCGAGATAGCCAACAAGATATACAGCCCGTCTTATATTTCTTTTGAAACGGCATTGTTCTATTATAATTTGATTCCCGAAAGTGTATACAGTATAACCTCTACTTCAACCCGCCGTACCTATGACTTAAAGTCCCAGATAGCGGAATTCAGCTATAGAACAATAAAACCTGATTTATTTTTTGGATATAACATTGTCGGCTATGACAATAAGCATTTTAAAATAGCTTGTGTTGAAAAGGCTGTTCTGGATTATTTCTACGTCAGACCGGATATAAAGACAGAGGATGATTTTGCCGCCATGCGGATAAACTCAGACCTATTTTTAAAACAAATTAATGAAGATAATCTTCAAGAGTTTTTAGAAAGATTTGCTAAAAAAACATTGGCAAAAAGAGTAAAATTGCTTCTAAAATTTATTAGAAATGCTTGATTTAAAACAGATAGAATCTTTTTATCCGGAATATCTGCGGACATTTAAAAGGAGTCTTTTGCAAGAGTACCTGCAATATAAGATTCTGGAAACTGTTTTTGATTCAGATTATGGCAAAAGGTTGTCTTTTATGGGCGGGACTGCTGTTCATATTATTCATCAAAACAACAGATTTTCCGAAGATCTGGATTTTGACAATTTAGGATTGAAAGAAAATGACTTCAAGCAATTGTCGGAGATTGTGCAGAGAAGATTGTATTTGGAACACTAATGTCCGGTAAAAAATAGGAAGGGCTTGAAACTCCAGACCTCTATTTTTAAAAATAGAGGGAGACAAATCCTTTACAGGAAAGGAGTTCCAAGCCATGAGTCATAGTAACACAATTTTC
>JBFMDO010000013.1:0-7543 GCA_040753615.1 Nitrospirota bacterium
AATAGTGATAAACCGCCTGCCATTTCCAGAAAGCGCAAACAATTCTTTTTCAGGAAAAGGAAACAGTGTTATTGGTCTGAAAAGACCGATCTTAAGACCTTCATGCCTCAGTTTTTTTACAGAAGAAAAGGCTTCCCTTGCAAACTGATAGGTAATCCCAGAATAATGCCCGACAGAGTTGTAGCAGTAGCTGCAATAATGGACTGGAGAGAGTTTGAAATGTTAAATGCAGTTAAAAGGCCAAAAATGCTGAAATGGTTTACTCAATATCAATCAATCTCAATTGAACGGCAATTGCTACAGCCTGAGATCTGTTCACAGCATCAAGTTCTTGCATAATGTTTTTAACATGAAATTTAACTGTCCTCTCGCTGATACCAAGGATTACCGATATATCCCATGTGCTTTTCCCCTCTCTTACCCACTTAAGCACTTCCTTTTCTCTGGGTGATATATATATATCTTTTTTTCTGGTATATGGTTGGTCTAATATCCGAGAGAGTGCATGGTGAAAATGGGGCATAATATGTTCCAGTATAATCTGTGTGTGAATATTATGTTCAATAGATTTACCTGATAGGGAAAACAAACTCCCTTTGCTTCCTTTAAGATTTCTCGCACCATAAGTATATCCTCTTTTGAGTCCAAAGTCCTCTGCAAGTGATACAAAGTCATTAGGTGGAACATTTAGTTTGTAAGTATCTGCCCAATATTGAAGTCCGAATTTAGCAAAGTTTTCTTTAACAATCGGATCAACTTGGTGATATTCCCTCGTGATATAGAGGTTAAGCCACTCAGTAGGATAGCTTATATTAACAATATTGTAAGACTTTATTTTGCTATTATCATCTATTTCGGCGAAACCAGCAATAGCAAAATCATACGAAATTAAACAATTAAGCCCCTTGACAATATCTCTAAAATCGTCTTCTTTTGAGCAAGAAATGCTTTTCTGGATTAGTACCAGAAGACTAATTGCTTCTTGCTTTGATAAAATATTTCTAAAACCGACTTTTCTTATACTGTCCACCTACTATCCTCGTAAAGTGAACTCATCTGTAAATTAGGAGTTCTGTCCTTGTAGATATTGTAGTGGTTGCATGAGAGCAGGTCAATAAGACTTACTCTCTCAGAGATAGTTTCTGAAAATATCCGTGATAGATCAAGAAGTGTGGTAGAGTCTGATTATAAATTGTGTTAAGATGTGACATGGCTTGACCTCCTGTCTTTACTAATTTTGCAGGCGATATTTCATCACCATTGACAGAAGTTTCAAGCCTTATGACTAATTATAAGTTTTTAATAATACAACAAACTTAAAAACTTGTGAAAGGAGGTATTAATCAAATGGAGAGAAAGGTTATTTATTTTGAAAAAGTAGGAGCAGAAAACACCAACTCATGTCTTGAGATTGCTAAAAATGCGATCAGGCTTGAAGGTTACAAGCATATAGTTATTGCCTCGACAACAGGGAAAACAGGCATTCTATTTTCAGAGGCATTAAAAGGATTGACAGTAAACACCGTTATAGTAACTCACTCATCTGGTTTTAAAGAACCAAATACAATTGAGATGTCTGATAATGTAAGGAAAATAATCGAGTCTCATGGAGCAAAAGTATATACAGGCACAATGCTTACCCACTCATTAGAAACAGCCCTTATGGAAAAATTTAAGGGTATTTATGTAACACCAGCAATAATTATTGCTAATGCACTCAGACGATTTGGGGAGGGGCCAAAGGTCTGCTGCGAGATTGTGATGATGGCTGTTGATGCTGGACTCATTCCTGAAGGCGAAAAGGTTCTTGCAGTTGCAGGTACAGCAATGGGCGCTGATACAGTGACAGTTATCAAATCTGCCGCGTCCAAGAGATTTCTTGATCTAAGAGTTCTTGAGATACTCGCAAAGCCCGGCTGTTAAATGCGCCCTCATCTGCCAATTGCTATGAATATTATTCTCATTCTGTTTTTACTTTTATCTTCTGCTGCCATTGTTTATATAACTGCCCAGAATGCACACTCTGTCCAGAACCTTGCTATACAGGCACTTGAGAGTACAGCACTGGCTATCTCTTCATCTGCGGAAGTTGCCTTAAAGGAAAGCGGCAATAGGAGTGATAGTAAAATACGGGAGATATTATCTGACAGGGTTGTTGCATATGCCTTTATCGCTGATAAAAACGGTACAGTCTTATTTCATACAAATCCGCGACTTGTTGGATCAAATCTTTCTGAGGCAGGACTAAGTCAATATTTCCAGTCTGAAAAGGCATCGGGTCGTAGAATTACTTTAAAGACAGGTATACCTGCCTATGAATTCAATTATATACTTCATAATCCTGAGGGGACCCCTGAGATGCTCCGCCTTGTGCTGCATACTTCGCCTTCGGATAAAATTGTATCTAATGCTATGAGGATGTGGTGGATTGTTAGTATTGTGATTATTCTACTATGGACACTGGGTATTCTTTTAGGTCTGACATTCTTTCGGTATATTCGTCTCCAGAAACAAACAGAACAACGGAAACAAATGGTGCTTATTGGTCAGATGGCTTCTGTGCTTGCCCATGAAATAAGGAATGCACTCGGAGGCATCAAGGGATACACACAATGGGTAAATGAGAAGATTGAGGATACAGATCCAAAGAAAAAAGGGCTTGAGATGGTGCTCAAGGGAACCAACCGGATAGAATCACTCGTCAGCGACCTGCTTCAATTTTCGCGTGAAGAAACTTACAAGATTGAAAATATCGAAATATATTCCCTTATTGAAGAAGTGATCACCCTTTCTGTCTCTTCATGGAAAGGTAAGGTTAATTTAGACATAGAATCTGATTTAAAGGTAAAGGCTGATAAGGAAAAATTATTTCGTGTATTATTAAATGGAGTTCAAAACGCAATACAGTCAATGGGAGAGGATGGAAATCTCGATATCTCAGCACATAAAAAGGGTTTGTGGGTAACTATTCAGATCGATGATACAGGAATGGGGATTCCTGAATCAGAATTTACTCGCCTGTTTACCCCTTTTTATACGACTAAAACAACCGGGACAGGTCTTGGTTTGATATACTCAAAAAAGGTGGTAGAAGGAATGGGTGGACAGATATATCTTTCAAACCGCAATATAGGTTCTGGCGCTGTCCTATCAATACAGCTTTTGAAATCCGAGGATGCTTAAATGGGCAAATCCATCCTTATTGTTGAAGATGATTCATTAATGCGTTCTTTTCTCTCCACTCTCCTCACAGAGGAAGGATACGAGATTGAGGAAGCAGGAGATGGAAAGACAGGACTTAGTAAGCTTTTACGTTCAGATTTTGACCTTGTAATTACAGACCTAAAGATGCCGGATACATCTGGACTGGATTTAATGCAAGAAGGTAAAAAAGCAAAACCCGAGACACGCTGGATTATCATTACCGCATATGGTTCTATTAAAAATGCTGTAGAGGCAATAAAGGCAGGGGCATCTGATTATCTGACAAAGCCTTTCCAGAGTCCTGATGAACTACGTCATGTTATCAGGCGAGTTTTGAAGGATGCTGAAACTGAACGCAAACTCTCTCTGCTCTCAGAAGAACTTGGAAGGCAATTCCCGCCAATAGAAATAATTTTTTTAGGGAAAAAAATGGCAGAAGTATATAAGATGGTTAAAGAAGTAGCCCCTACCTCTGCAACTGTGCTTATCAGCGGTCCGAGCGGAACAGGTAAGGAACTCGTTGCACGTGTCATTCATCAGATGAGTCCACGAAAAGAAAAACCGTTTATAGCCGTACATTGCGCAGCACTGGTCAATACACTTCTTGAAAGTGAATTATTCGGGCATGAAAAAGGGGCATTCACCGGGGCATTAACAATGCGGAAGGGAAGATTTGAAATGGCTGACGGCGGGACAATATTCTTAGATGAGATCGGAGAAATTTCACCCTCTCTGCAGGTTAAATTGCTCAGGGTGCTTCAGGAAAAAACTTTTGAACGTGTAGGAGGAACAAAACCTATATCAGTGGATATAAGAATAATCTCTGCCACAAATAAAAACCTCAATCAAGAGGTTTCAGCAGGACGATTCAGGGAAGACCTCTTTTACAGGCTTAATGTCTTTCCCATATCTCTTCCTTCTCTTATACAGAGAAACGATGCCATAATACAGCTTGCAGAATTTTTTGCAAATAAGTTTGCAACATCTCTCGGCAAAAAAATAACAGGACTGACTGAGGCTGCAAAATCCAAACTCCTCGGATATAACTGGCCTGGAAATATCCGAGAGCTCCAGAATGTAATTGAGCGGGCTGTAATCCTTTCTAAAGGCGAATTTGACGCTGCCCTTTTAAACCTTGAACCACAAAGAATTTCTTCTGAGGAAGGATTGCTGCAGACAAATGAAAAAGCGATGATTAAAAAGGTTCTTGCTGAGGCAGGGGGAAACAGGAAAAAGGCTGCGCAAATTCTCGGTATATCATTAAGGACATTACAGTATAGGATTAAGGAATATAAACTATGAGTGGAAATTATAAACCTATTTTTATAAGAGGCTGGATGCCTCATAAACACAATGAATCGACATGATAATTTATTTATCAAACCTCTTTTTTGTATATAATCCTTTTATGGATAACTCTCATATGACGTTATTTAGGAAGCATTATGTTTTCTTTTTAAGGTGTCGTCATTGTGTTTCTTCAGCACCCAGCCTTTTTTTCTGTTTCTGTTATTCCATACAGTTATGAGTAGAAATGCAAAATTTGCATAAAATACGCAATATTTGCATAGATATGGGTTTTAACTTGGATACAATGAATGGGAGAAATTAGTATATATTACAATAGGTTATAATAATTTATTTTCGATGGCATATTCCTTGCTCTTTCAAAGAGAACTTTAATTTGAAAGGGGGAAAGAAAATGAAAAAAATATTTTATATCAGCATGGTGATAGGGGGACTGATGGTAATCGCATCTCTGATCGTACCTTTACCCGCATCACCTGAGAGCGGAAGATTGAAAGGGCAGATTCTACAAACACAGAATAAAACCATTAACCGTATCCAGAACCATGAGCGAGTTCGCAACAGATATGAAACCAAACAGGCCATAAATTGTTCAGGTAATGCAACCAAATGTAGAAATGCTAAAAGTTCTAATAATGCTACTAAACGCACAGTTGAAGGCCAGAAGGGTAAAACTGGCAACAATACTTCTTCACAACAGGAGTAAATATATGATTTTGCTTATCAACAGGGCAGTAAAAACTGCCCTGTTGATTTTCATTTGTGGTATCACCATACCATTTTTTATAGATTCAGCCTGTTCAGAAGAAAAGGACAGATTTCTAAAAGAAAGTGGTATTATCTATCCCGAAGGATTTGATCTGAACACAGTAGGTGAAGTGGAGGGAAAAGCAGAAGGACTCTTTCAACCAGAAAAAGGCCCTGTGAGGTTTAATCTACTCTCAAAACGGCACACATATACTGTAATTATTTCTCCGGCATGGTACTGGGATGATTTTGGAGTTAAAGTTTTTAATGGAGAAAAAGTCCATGTTATTGGCTCCAAATCACTCGGAAAGGATGGTAAATTATATATTATTGCACAGGAGATAAAAATTCTTTCCACAGGACAACTACTGACTATTCGAGACAATAAAGGACATCCTTTCTGGAAAAAATCTATACAGGGATTATCCGGAACACAAAAAGGGACCACTTCGCCATCGGGAAAAGGCGGTATGAGAAACAGCTCAGGTGGCATGGGGCATGGGCGAGGAAATTGAATGCAGAAAGTTCTGAAAATTATCTTTATCTCATGTCTTTTGAGCGTATTTATTTTATATAACAATGCTCCTGTAAATGCATCATGGGAGACAGGTGTGAAAACAGGCTTTGTTACTAATATTGACCGTGCTGTTGATAGCGGGACAGATGATTCATATCTCTCCACTTATTTATCTTTTTTCAGAGAGCCGTCTGGAGAATCACGACTTAACTTAGCATTAACAACAACTTTAGAAGGAGTAATTTACCGTAAATTGAGTGATTTAAGTTATGTGGATATATCTTTTGCTCCTGCCGTTTTATATTTCCCCCATCGTAAATGGAGTATAATACTCTCGCCCTTTCTTCATGCAAAAGGAGTGAGTGATTCGGATCAATCTGCACTATCTTTTGGAGGAAGATTAAGTTTAGAAGAGCAGATTCTTAAAAATTTTTATCTGGGTCAGTATTATATATACGAAGACAGCGCCGCAAATGAAGAAATATATTCCTTCAAAGACCATGCCGTGGGTATTTACACCGGACTGAATTTGACTCGCTCATTCTTTATCGAAATTGGTTATGAGTATTCCTATGGTGATTCCTTCCGAAGCATAAGTACAACCGAAACAACTATATCTGGCAAAGGAAAACACAGCACATATTCCACCTCTTATGAAAGTTTTTTAGTACAGGATACTGTAACCTGTAATACTATCGGAATAAACGCAGGTGTTGACTGGACTAAATCACTCTCTTTATTTGCTGGCTATGCCTATACCAGAGGTGAAGGAGACATGGGTTCTTTCACATCTTATTCAGGATTTATCGGTATAAGTTATAGATTTTGAGAAATACTGTGTTATAATTTTTAATCATGAATAAAAAGATTCTCATGAGAGGCAATGAAGCAATTGCTGAGGCTGCAATTGAAGCAGGATGTCGCTTTTATGGAGGATATCCAATAACTCCCCAGAATGAAATACCTGAATATATGTCATGGAGGATGCCGAAATCAGGGGGCGCCTTTATACAGGCAGAAAGTGAGCTTGCTGCCATAAATATGGTCTATGGGGCATCCGCAGCAGGCACAAGGGCAATGACCTCATCGAGCAGCCCTGGTATAAGCCTGAAACAAGAGGCGATTTCGTATCTCGCAGGAGCTGAACTCCCTGCTGTTATTGTTAACATGCAGAGGGGTGGACCAGGACTCGGAAATATTTCAGGCAGTCAATCTGACTATTTTCAGGCTGTAAAGGGTGGTGGGCATGGCGATTATAAATTGCTCGTGTATGCACCTTATAACCTTCAGGAATTATGGGATCTCACAATGCTTGCCTTTGATAAGGCAGATGAATATAGAAACCCTGTAATGATACTCGGCGATGGTGTAATTGGACAGATGATGGAGCCTTTTTATCCAACACCTTATGTCAAACCGAAACTTCCCAGAAAAGACTGGATACTCGATGGATGTAAAGACAGGGAACCGCGGGTGATAAAATCCCTTTATATGGGAGAAGGTGAACTCGAGATGAGGAACTATATCCTTCAGGAAAAATATAAGACGATGAGAGATAAAGAGGTAAGATTTGAAGGCTATTATCTGGAAAACTCTGAGATTATAGTAGTTGCCTTCGGAATTGCTGCAAGGGTCGCCCTTTCTTCTGTAAAGAAACTGAGGCATGAAGGTCTTAAGATCGGTCTTTTCAGACCAATAACACTGTTTCCTTTTCCTGAAAAAGAATTGTTTACGCTTTCTGGAAATGGCAGGCGGTTTATCACTATC
>JBFMDO010000014.1:0-74054 GCA_040753615.1 Nitrospirota bacterium
CAGCTTCTTGATATTTTCCGCTGTTGTAATATTTAAGAGCTTTATCATATTCATTGTCCATTTCTGCTGCGAAAATCGTATTTGTTGATGCAAACAAAGCAAAACACATAATTATAAATAAAGCTTTCTTCATAGTACCTCCATATATTCTGAGGTTTTAAACTTCATGATAAATAAATAAAAACTTATATTGTTGTAAAAAAGCTTATCAACTTGAGATGATTTAGTCAAGCAGTTTCCTGAACCTGAGGATGTTGTCCGTCTGAAGTCAGTATCCTCCAAATGGAAGCCCGACCTTTAGTTTGGAAGCTTCACTTTCTTGCTCACTAAAAATTCTTCCAGCCTTTTTCTGTCTTTTCCTATAGATTCGTCATCTATCTTTTCGAGAAGAGAAAGAAGCAAAAACCTCCTGAACATATCTGAATCATCCAATCTATAATGTATCCATTTGCCCTGTTTCCTATCTTTAATTAATCCTGCTTCTTTCAGAACACCCAGATGGAAGGAAATTTTAGGCTGTATCATATCAAGAGCAGCCACTATATCACATACGCACAATTCTCCATCTTCAAGGAGCTTTAGTATCCTTAGCCTTGTCTCATCAGAAAGTGCCTTGAAAATATTAAGTAATTCTTGCACATTACTCCCCTTCTTTTATCAGTTTTTTGACCTTTTCAATGCTTGGCAAAGGTTTTCCCGAATGCTTGAGTTTTCCATTGACCACCAATGCCGGTGTTACCATTGTATATTTCATGATCTCCTGAATATCCAAAACCTTCTCTATTCTTGCATCAATGCCGAGGTCTGTTACAGCGGTTTTCCATCTTTTGACAGTTTGGACATCCCGGACTTAATAGCTTAATTTCCATATTTCTCTCCTATAAAATTGCATTAAAAAGATAACCAACTATTATTATTGCTATAGTTATTATTCCGATGAATATTGCAAGCAGTTGAATTTTTAGTACCTTTTTTAAGATTATCATCTCAGGAAATGATAAAGCAGTTACTGACATCATAAAGGCAATCGCAGTTCCAATGCTTAACCCTTTTTCCATTAATGAATATACAATCGGGATAACTCCTGCAGCATTGGAATAAAGAGGCACTCCAATTAATACTGCCACAGGCACTGCAAATGGATTTTCCTTTCCTGCATACTGTGTCAGAAAATCATGGGGAACATATCCATGTATAAATCCACCAATACCAATAGCTATGATAATAAAAAGCCATATCCTTTTTAATATGTCCGCAGTGTTTATTTTTGCAAATTGAAGTCGTTCTTTAAAAACAGGTTTGATAATTTCCTGATAATCTCCGGTATGCATTTTATAAACATATTCTTCAACCCATTTTTCCAGCCTCAATTTTCCTATGATAAAACCTCCAAAAATAGCTATTAAGAGACCTGTAAAAACATAAATTGCCGTAATCTTTAATCCAAAAAGTCCGTATAAAAGTATTACAGCAACTTCATTTATCATTGGAGAGGCTATCAAAAATGAAAATGTTACACCGAGTGGTACTCCTGCCTCTACAAAACCGATAAATAAAGGCACAGCAGAACATGAACAAAATGGCGTTATGATGCCGAGCAGGGCAGCGGAAATATTTCCTATAAACTCTTTTTTATATGATAGAATCCGTTTTGTTTTCTCAGGCGGGAAATAAGTTCTTATTAAGGATATGACAAATATTATTGCTGAAAGCAGAAAAAATATCTTAATTGTCTCATAAATGAAGAATATAATAGCATCTGCAAAATGAGAGCCAGATTGTAAATTCATAATATTATAGGTAAAATATTCAACAATATCTTTTAACATATCAACTTTTTTATATAAATATATTTTTATATGAATGTCAATCATTAATTTTTAAGCGGAGAATTATTTCCCTTTTCTTTGAGACGAGGAGATTAAGGAGCAGGTAAATAGCTGAATTTTTAGGTGACTCACTTTATAATAAATTATAAATAATTGGAGGATGGAATTATGCTTGAGATTGATATACCCGGTTTTGGTTTTGTCAGGTTAGAACATCTGATATCAGATTTTACAGGAACGTTATCTGTTAATGGAAGGCTTTTGCCCGGAGTAAAAGAGCAATTAAATAAAATAGCGAAATTTATGAAGGTGCATATACTGACTGCCGATACCTTTGGAAAGGCAAGGGAAGAGCTCAAAGGTGTCAATTGCGAAATACATATCCTTACAGGTGAAAATCATGATATCCAGAAAGAAGAATATGTTAAAAAACTCGGTGCTGAAAGCGTGGTTGCTTTTGGAAATGGGAACAATGATAGAAAAATGCTTAAAATAGCACGTGTTGGTATTGCTGTATCTGAGGGAGAAGGCTGTGCTGTTGATGCCATAATATCTGCAGATATTCATGTCACCAGTGCAAAAAGTGGATTAGGGTTATTGTTAAGCCCTAAAAAGTGTAAGGCTACTTTAAGATTTTAAACAAATTTGCCTGACACAGATTATTTATGGAATGTAAAACTCTTTCGCTACAATAGAGTAAAATTCAAATTTAAGTATCAAAGAAGACCGCAAATAAGAAATAAATTCACCCCACAAACACACACATTTTTTGGCTTGAGGAAGAAATTCCACATTTTCTTTATCGCGGTCTTCTAATAATTATAAATATTATAAATTTTATCCTGTAGGAAAATTCAAGTAAAATTTACAACTTATTGAAAAATAAGGAATTTTTATGTATAAACTACCTCTGACTGCTGGCTTATTTCTGAAACAAGCTCCCAGCAGTCAGGGCGGGAAAATAATTTTTTAAGAAATTTTATATTTCCAGTATGTCCTGACTTGCTCGCTATAATATGACCATAAATCGGGAATCCTGCTAAACATAAATCTCCTATCAGATCAAGTATTTTATGCCTAACAAATTCATCTTTGAATCTTAAGCCAGAAGAATTCAATATGCCGTTTTCTCCAACTATTACAGCATTATCAAAAGAGCCGCCTTTTGCAAACCCATTTGATTTCAGATATTCAACATCCTTCAGGAATCCAAAGGTTCTTGCCGGCGCTATTTCCACAAGAAAGTTTCTCTCGTTGAACTCCATACTCATCTCTTGCTCCCCGATCAGATGGTGGTTGAAATGCATTCTGTAAGTTAGATATTTCCCTTCATGAGGCAAGACAGCAATCTCTGTCTGGCCGTCTTCAAAAACTAACGGATTCAGTATCCTTAGATAAGTTCTTTTTTTGCCCTGCTTTGCAATCCCACCTTTAATAAGCACGTCTGTCAGCTCTATCGAGCTTCCATCGAGGATGGGTATCTCAGGACCAGTTACCTCTATGATTAGATTGTCTATTCCAAGTCCAGAAATAGCAGCAAGGAGATGTTCAACGGTCTTTATCTTTGCGCCATTACTGCCGAGTGTAGTTGAGAAGGCAGTATCTGTAACAAAATCTACAGATGCCCTCATTGCCACATCTTTATCTGTTCTGATGAAAATTATGCCTGTGTCTCGCGGGGCTGGTTTAATGTAAACCTTCGAATATCTTCCTGTATGAAGTCCAATACCCTCAAAACTTACTTCCTGCTTTAATGTCCTTTGTAAACGCATTTCTATCTCCATAAATCTTAAATAGAAAGCAAATATAATGCCAGATAAAAATCGAGGTCATGCTACCTTTCTGCGGCTCATAAATTATGTATATTGGCTTAAAATAAAGGTCTTATTTAAAAATCTTTAGTTTCATTTATTTTCAGAGATACAGATGTGTTGCAAATTATCAAATAACTGTGCATTATTTAACACACTGCTATGCTTTACCCTATCTGATTATGTTAAAATTTATTTAATAATTCAATACTAAAAGGAAAAAGTATTTTATGATAGGAATTATAGGAGGAAGTGGGCTTTATGAGATCGAAGGAGTTATTATAGAAAAATTCAAAAATATTTCAACACCTTTTGGACCCCCCTCTGATTCCTACAGGATTGGCAGGTTTTGTAATATAGAGATTGTATTTCTCCCAAGACATGGTTCCCACCACAAAATTCCGCCACATAAGATAAACTATAAGGCAAATATATGGGGGCTTAAAAAGCTTGGTGTCAAGAGGATTGTATCGGTAAACGCTGTAGGTGGCATAAATCAGAAAATAATGACAGGGGCAATTGTTGTTCCTGATCAAATTATAGATATGACAAAAGGAAGGCATTCAACATTTTACGATATAGATAAAGTTGCACATATAGATTTTACAGAACCCTATTGTCCTGAATTAAGAGGCTTTATCTTTAAGGCAGGTAATGAATCAAAAATAAATTTAAAGAAGTCAGGAACTTATGTTTGTGCAGAGGGTCCGAGGCTTGAGACAAAAGCAGAAATAAAATTTTTTTCTAAGATTGGCGGTGATATTGTAGGGATGACAGCTATGCCAGAGGCTTCTCTTGCGAGAGAAGCAGAGATGTGTTATGCAGGCATTAGTGTTGTTACTAACTATGCAGCAGGTATAACAGGAAAGAAACTAACAACAACAGAAGTGGTAGAGGTTATGAAAAAAACAACCGTACAATTAAAAAAACTCTTAAAAGAATTATTTAATATTATACATATCGAAAGGAAATGTGCTTGTAAAGAAGCTCTTAAAGATGCACTAATGTGAATTTATGGAAACTATTCTTGTAGTGGAAGATAAAGAATCAATGGCAGAAATGCTCAAGAGCACCCTCGATGCTGAAGGTTATAATGTGATTTCTGCCAGCGATGGCATCGAGGGTATAAATTATCTTAAAGAGCACAAAGTAGATATTGTCCTGACAGACCTTAAACTTCCAAGGAAAGACGGTATGGAGGTCCTCAGGGCATCAAAGGAAGAGAATCATTTAATCCCTGTGATTGTAATGACAGCATTTGGTTCTATTGAAATAGCTGTAACAGCTATGAAACAAGGAGCCTTTGATTTTATAACAAAGCCTTTTGATACAGATCATCTGCTTATGCTGATAAAGAGGGCGATTGAGACTCAGCGCCTCCTTACAGAAAATATACTCCTGAAAGAAGAATTTGTATCAAAATTAGGAATTCCGACGATTATTGGTAAAAGTGATAAACTTGCAAATGTGGCACAGATAGTACAAAAAGTTGCTCCTGCAAAAACAACGGTCATCTTGCTCGGTGAAAGCGGTACAGGGAAAGAGCTTTTTGCGAGGGCAATACATAACATTAGTAACAGAAAAGATTATCCATTTGTTCCAATCAATTGCGCAGCTATACCGAGGGATCTTCTTGAATCAGAGCTTTTTGGTCATGAAAAAGGTTCATTTACAGGGGCAGATTCAAAGAAGCTTGGAAAATTTGAGCTTGCTAATAAAGGCACTATATTTCTCGACGAAGTTGGTGACATGGATATTACAATACAACCAAAACTCCTCAGGGCCATTGAAACAGGAGAAATTGAAAGGATAGGAGTTGGTAAGTCTATCAAGGTTGATGTGAGAATCGTTGCAGCAAGCAATAAGGATCTTGAAAAAGCGGTTGAAGAGAAAAAATTCAGGGACGACCTTTATTACAGATTAAATGTATTTCCAATAAGTATTCCCCCTTTAAGAGAAAGGAAAGAGGATATCCCTCTGCTTGTTGAATATTTTATAAATAAGTACTGCCTTGAGATAAAAACTCCTGTAAAGAGCATTTCAGATGAGGCGCTTGATATACTTACTAATCATTACTGGAAAGGTAATGTCAGGGAACTTGAGAATGCTATAGAGAGGGCGGTAATTCTTTGTGAAGGAGATGTGATTACCCCCGAACAATTTATGTTTAATAAACAGCCTCTCGCAGAACCATCCAAAGAAGAAGCTCATATGATTGATGGGAGTCTCGAATTTGTTGCAAAGGAGGCAACTAAAGCTGTAGAGACGCAAAGAATTATTGAGGTTCTGAAAGAGACTAAAGGTAATAAAAGCAGGGCAGCAGAAATACTCAAGGTTAGCTATAAAACACTTCTCACAAAGATTAAAGAATATGGAATCGAGGCTTGACAGTATAATTCCTCTGGAATTATCATAAAAACATATGTCTTGCATTGTTGTTTCAGTGTTTTATCAAATTCATTTTTTTCTAAAGTAGGGGGGATTGTTTGTCAGGGCATTCTAAGTGGGCTCAAATAAAGCATAAAAAAGCCCAGGTTGATGCAAAAAGAGGGAAAATCTTTACCAAGATTATCAAAGAGATTACTGTTGCTGCCCGTATCGGTGGCGGGGATCCTTCTGGAAATCCAAGGCTGAGGACCGCTGTAGAAAAAGCAAAAGAAGTAAACATGCCGCAGGATAATATTAAGAGGGCAATTATGAAGGGTACAGGGGAACTTCCAGGTGTCTCCTTTGAAGAAGCATTATATGAGGGGTACGGTCCCGGTGGCGTTGCTATTCTTTTAGAAGTGCTTACAGATAACAAAAACAGGACAACAGGCGAGATAAGGCACATATTGACAAAACATGGTGGCAATATGGGTGAGGCGGGGTGTGTATCATGGATGTTCGCAAAAAAAGGATATATTATTGTTGAGAAATCCAAGATTGATGAAGATAAATTAATGTCAGCAGCCCTTGAGGCCGGGGCCGAAGACATGAAAAATGACCCCAAAGAAGACAATTATGAGATTATTACAATTCCTGAAGACATGGGGAGGGTAAAATCTTCTCTGGAGGCAACAGGGATCCCTATCTCACTTGCAGAAATAACAATGTTGCCCAAGAATTATATTACACTTGATGAAAAAGCCTCTGAACAGATGATGAAGCTTATAGAAGCACTTGAAGATAATGATGATGTGCAGAATGTTTATAGTAATTTTGATATTTCTGACGAGGTAATTACTAAGGTTGTCAAATAATATGAATTCCATTCGTGCTACCTTTAAGAGGAGATTCCTTGCAGGCATTATTGTTCTGATTCCCATAACTTTAACCGTTCTAATAATCAAATGGTTATTCACTATTGTTGATAGTCTTCTTGAGCCGTTATATCAGAACATACTCGGCTATCATGTTCCTGGTATCGGTTTTGTTTCAACGATAATACTTATATTCATTATAGGTTTCATCTCGACAAATGTCTTCGGCAAAAAGGTTATCCAGTATTTTGAGAAAATTATGCTTAAGATACCTGTATTTAAAAGCATATACGTATCAATTAAACAGCTCGTTGATGCTTTTTCTCCTGAGAGTAAAAGTTCATCATTTAAAAAATTTGTTATTGTTGAATATCCAAGGACTGGTGTTTTTGCCTTTGGGTTTCTTACAAAAGAATGCGCCCTCAAGAAAGAAAAAGATGGCAGCGAGTCCTGTATGAAGATTGTTTATATCCCAACTAATCTTATTTATTTCGGTGAAATAGCTATTTTCCGAAGTGAGGAAGTATATGCCACGCATATCCCTGTAGAGGAGGGAATAAAAATCATACTTTCAGGTGGCATCGCAGCCCCTCCCATGATACCAGAGACAAAACAATGAAAATAGCAGGTGTGGTTTTAGCTGCAGGCTTAGGGAAAAGAATGAATTCGTCTTTGCCAAAGGTTCTTCACAAGTTGCATGGAAATACAATGCTTCAACATGTTTTAGACGTTCTTTATAAAATTAGCCCCCAAAAGATTATTGTTGTTGTGGGGAAATTTTTTGATGAAATAAGAGGATCTATAAAAGATATTAGTTCAATATCTTTTGCGCACCAGAAAGAGGCAAAAGGGACAGGTGATGCACTCTTGAAGGCTTCAGAATATCTCAAAGGATTTAAAGGGACGATTATTGTTGTTAACGGAGATATGCCATTAATTACGAGCAAGACCATCGAGAAATTTTTAAACATTCATACCCGGAAGAAAAATATTATTTCCGTGCTTTCATTTAAAACAGAGAATCCCCGTTCATATGGCAGGATCGTAAGGGATGAAGCGGGTTACATGATATCAATAATTGAAGACAGGGATGCAACAAATTCTCAGAAGAATATAAAGGAGGTAAATAGTGGTGTCTATGCAATTGAGTCAGAAGCGATTCCTCTTTTAAAAGAGATAAAAATTAATAAATTGAAAGGTGAATACTACTTAACGGATATAGTTCATATTGCAAGGAATAAAGGCATGAAGGTAGATAGTTATTGCATCGGCTTTGAGGATGAATTTATGGGAATAAATACCAATGAAGAGCTTGAAAGGGCAAGACAATTGATGAAGGACAGGATAATAAAGAATCTGGTAAATAGCGGCGTGAACTTTATAGATACCACCTCGGTATTTATATCCTCATATGTCAGGATAGGCAGAGATACCACGATCTATCCGAATGTCCATCTTGAAGATAATACAAAGATAGGAAAAGGCTGTACGATATTCCCGAATGTCAGGATTGTTAACAGCATTATAGAAGATGGTGCTATTGTTAAGGATTCAACCCTCATTGAAGATTCTATAGTGAAAAAAAATGCATCTGTGGGGCCTTTTGCTCATTTAAGACCTGGCTCTGAGATTGGCGCAAAGGCAAAGATAGGCAATTTTGTAGAGGTTAAGAAATCAGTGATTGGTTCTGGCACAAAGGCATCCCATCTTACTTATATTGGAGATGCAAAGATAGGGAAGGATGTCAATATAGGCGCTGGTACAATAACCTGCAATTATGATGGATACAAAAAAAATATTACGACCATTGAAGACAAGGTTTTTATAGGAAGTGACTCCCAACTTATCGCGCCTGTTAAGATAGGCAAGGGGGCTTATATTGGCGCTGGATCCACGATAACAAAAGATGTTCCTTCAAATGTCCTTGCATTAAGCAGGGCAAGACAGAAACATATCAAAGGGTGGGCAAAAATAAAGTCAAAAGGTAAAAGATAACTAATATGTGTGGAATAATCGGATACGTTGGTAGGAAAAATGCGGTATCAGTGGTAATAGAAGGGCTGAAACGACTTGAATACAGAGGATATGATTCTGCAGGGGTTGCTTTTTTTTCAGATACAGGTATTGAGGTTAGGAGATGTAAGGGAAAGATAAAAGAACTTAATTCCTTACTCGAAAGTGAAAACCCTTTCAGTAATACTGCAATAGGACATACGAGATGGGCTACTCACGGAAAGCCATCAGAAGAAAATGCGCACCCCCACAGGTCTGATGGCATTGTGCTTGTGCATAATGGGATAATAGAAAATTACCTTCCACTTAAAAAGAAATTGACCGAAAAAGGATATCAGTTTACATCAGAAACAGATACAGAGGTTCTCTGTCATCTTATAGAGGATTATGCAAAAAAATCTCCTCTCGAAGATGCTGTAAGGGAATCGCTGAGAGAAGTTAAAGGCACTTATGCCATTGCTGTTATCAAGGAAGATGAACCAAATAAGATTGTAGGAGTACGAAAAGATAGTCCCCTCGTTTTAGGCATTGGAGAAGGAGAATTCTTTATTGCCTCAGATTTTCCAGCATTTCTGAATTATTCACGTGAGGTAATATTCCTTGATGACGGAGAAATGGCAGTTATAACAGAAGATGGAGTTAAAATAACAGGATTTGACGGGACACCCGCCCAGAAAGAAATTAAATCTATTACATTTAGTCCCTCGATGGCAGAAAAAGGTGGATATAAACATTTCATGCTGAAGGAAATATACGAACAACCGAGGGCTATTGCTGATACATTGAGGGGAAGATTCAATCCTGAATTTGGTGAGGTTAATCTCGAGGAATTCGGTCTTAACAAAGAAAGATTGATATCTATTGAAAAGATTTTTATTGTTGCCTGTGGTACGTCTTACCATGCAGGACTTATTGGCAAATATATGATAGAAGGGCTTGCCAGAGTTCCTGTAGAAGTTGATATTGCCTCAGAGTTTCGTTATAGGAAGCCAATTATAAAGGACGGGGACCTCATGATAGTCATAACACAATCAGGAGAAACTGCTGATACGATTGCTGCGCAGAGAGAAGCCAGAAGACTTGGAGCAAATGTCCTCAGCATATGTAATGTCGTGGGAAGCACATCCACAAGAGAAGCAGATGCTGTATTTTATACTCATTCAGGTCCTGAAATAGGTGTTGCTTCCACAAAGGCATTTACTACACAGATTATAGGACTCTACCTCTTTGCAATAGCTCTCGGAAAAAGAAGATGCATGATTTCAGAAGATATGTCTAAAGATCTTTTGAGAGAATTACTAACCATCCCCAGAATGGTAGAGAAGGCATTATCTACCGATGAAGATGTAAGAATAGTAGCAAGAGATTTTTTTAGGGCAAGAGGATTTCTTTATCTCGGTAGAGGCATAAATTATCCTGTTGCACTTGAGGGGGCTTTAAAACTTAAAGAAATATCTTATATCCATGCAGAAGGATATCCTGCAGGTGAGATGAAACACGGACCTATTGCACTGATAGATGAGGAACTTCCTGTTATTGTTCTTGTAACAAAAGATAATCTGCATGAGAAGATAATCTCCAATGTACAGGAAGTAAAGAGCAGAGGGGGAAAGGTTATCTCGATTACAAACGATGCTCAGGATGATGTATGTGGAATTTCAGATCAATGTATTTTTGTACCGGCTACGAATACATATCTAACAACAATACTAATGTCTATGCCTGTGCAATTGCTTGCTTATCATATCGGGATATTAAGGGGATGTGATGTAGATCAGCCGAGAAACCTGGCAAAAAGTGTCACTGTTGAATAATAATTCCTGAAATAAATTCAGGACAAGTCAGATTTTCTCGGTTTCATTAGAGTTAAAATTAGTAGATTTAAAAAGTAAAAACCTGTTAAAATGTAAAGGAGTCCCAATGGAAGATTTAAATCCCCAGCAAAAAGAAGCCCTTGACTTTACGGAGGGTCCTCTTCTTGTTTTGGCAGGAGCAGGAAGTGGAAAGACAAGAGTCATAGCCCACAAATTTTCGCATCTCGTAAAATCAAAAAAATGTTATCCTGATTCCATATTAACCCTTACATTTACCAATAAAGCGGCTGATGAGATGCGGGAGAGGATAAGCAGTTTAATCGGTAAAAATTGCGATAGCCATTGGATAGGCACATTCCATTCGCAGTGTAGCAGGGTGCTGAGAAAAGAGATAAATGCTCTGGTGGGTTATGATAATAAATTTTCGATCATGGACGAAGACGGCCAGTGTGCTCTTATAAGACATATCTTAAAAGAATTCAAGATGCATGAAGTAATTTACAAAGGGTTCGCATCACGTATAAGCTTTTTGAAATCTTCTCTTGTAAGTCCTGAGAAGTTCCTCTCTTCAGCTAATGGTTTTGGTTTTGACGAGAAACTCGCAAAGGTTTATGTAAGATATCAGGATGAACTCATTAGATCTAATGCCCTCGATTTTGATGACCTTATCGTATTAACGATTAAACTATTCGAGAATTATCCCTCCTTACTAAAGAAGTACCAAGATATGTTTTATTACATACTTATTGACGAGTTTCAGGATACGAATTTTGCACAGTATTATCTTATTAAACTTATGGGTTCTGGTCATAATAAGGTATGTGCTGTTGGAGATGATGATCAGAGCATCTATAAGTTCAGAGGAGCTAACATAAATAATATCCTGAATTTCGAGAAAGACTTTTATAGTGCAAAAGTTGTTAAACTTGAACAAAACTATCGTTCGACACAGCATATACTAAATGCATCGGATGCAGTTATTTCTAAAATTTCTGCAAGAAAACACAAAAGACTCTGGACAGATAGGGGGTGTGGAGAAAAGGTACACTATTGCTGTTTTAATACCTGCGAAGAAGAAGCCAAACATATTGCAAAGGTTATAAAAGCCCTGTATCTGAAGGGAGAATATAATCACAGGGATTTCGCAGTGTTTTATCGTATAAATATTCAATCAAAGCATGTAGAAGATGCACTGCTTGAAGAGGGCATACCATATCGTGTTTTTGGAGGCATCAGCTTTTACCACAGGAAAGAGATCAAGGACATATTAGCATACGCTCGCCTGTCTCTAAATCACAGAGATAATATCAGCTTTAGGAGGATCATAAACAATCCTACACGGGGAATCAGCAACTCCATTCTCTCAAAGATAGAGAATGAGGCAAAAAAGAAAGCTGTACCTTTGTTTGAAGCTGCCAGGATGGCGACGCGTGGGGATGTTTTTGCCAGTGCTATAAAAGATAAACTCCGCGAGTTTATAAAGATGATCGAAGGTTTTTCCCCTATAAAATACAAAACTGCATCCGAGATGTTTAAAGACATAATTGATAAATCCGGCTATATAGAAACCATTGAAGAAGAACGGATTAAAAATCTCCTCGAGATTATTTCTTCTGCAGAAGGCAAAGGAATAGAGGAGTTTCTTGATATGACATCTTTATACACAAATCAGGATGAGATAACACAAGGGAACTATGTCTCACTTATGACACTTCATAGCGCAAAAGGACTTGAGTTTCCGGTAATATTTATAACAGGACTCGAAGAAGGCTTGCTGCCATATTTTAAAGCAATGGAAAACGATGATGATATCGCTGAAGAACGCAGACTGCTCTATGTTGGAATGACTAGGGCAAAGGATATCCTATGGTTAACGAGTGCCAGGAAGAGAAGGCTTTATGCAAAAATAAAAGAACAGGAACCTTCAAGATTTCTAAAGGATATCCCACGAGACTGTTGCCATTGGATCGAGAAGATAACAGTCCAGCATATTATAGACCTTGTACCTGTAAAAAAGAGGGTTGAGACTAAAAATATCTTTACCCTGTATACTGCTGGTTGCAAGGTAAAACATCCTACATGGGGAGTGGGTGTGGTTCGTGACTGCTATGGAGATGAAGACAACATTAGGGTAATGGTTAATTTTCCGAAGTTTGGCATTAAAAAGCTATCCGCCAAATTTGCAAATCTAGAAAAAATCTAAGCTTTTGGAATGAAGATTTCGAGGGAAGATATTGAACATATAGCCTCGCTTGCAAGGCTTTCTCTCTCTGAAAAAGAGAGGGAATTGTTTGGCTTACAGTTAAGTAAAATTCTTGCCTATATGGAAAAGCTGAATGAACTTGATACAAGCGATATCGAACCTACATCGCATGTCCTGTTGTTAAATAATGTAATGCGGGAAGATGAACCAAAGGATTCGATACCGAGAGAAGATGTACTTTCCAATGCAGCCGATCATACGGAAAAATTTTACCGTGTACCAAAGATAATTGAATAAAATAAACACAGGGTTTAAGCAGAATCTGATATGCCTGTTTTATTTCACCAAATTACTGACTATAAATAGGATGAAGATACAGAGGGGGACTCATTTGTGATTGACATTATATGGTATATATTGGTATAAATAAAATTCTATGATTTCAAAGACAGAAAAGATATGGATGGATGGAAAGTTTGTAAAGTGGGATAAAGCTAATGTGCATATCCTTACACATACCCTCCAGTATGGTCTCGGTGTTTTTGAAGGCATAAGATGTTATGAAACAGACAAAGGTCCTGCAATATTCAAACTCAACGAGCATGTTGACAGACTATTTAGCTCAGCGCATATATTTCTGATAGATATCCCCTATTCTAAAAAGGAGATCAGAGAGGCAATAATAAAAACAATTAAAATAAACAGGATTAAGGAATGTTACATAAGGCCCCTTGTTTACATAGGGTACGGTGCTATGGGGCTGTATCCAAAAGGGAATCCGATTAATGTTGCTATTGCAGTATGGCCATGGGGGTCTTATTTGGGAGAAAAAGGGCTTAAAGAAGGCATCAGGGTGAAGACTTCATCCTTTATAAGGAATCATGTGAATGCAAATATGGCACGGAGCAAGGTTTGTGGATATTATGTGAACTCACAGCTTGCAAAAAAAGAGGCGATTTCATGTGGATATGAAGAGGCGCTTTTACTCGATACAGAAGGCTATGTTTCAGAGGGAAGCGGTGAAAATATCTTCATTGCAAGAAATGGGATATTAAAAACAACCCCTCTTACCTCAATACTTGAAGGTATAACAAGGGATAGTATTATGCAAATGGCAAATAATGAGGGTATCAGGGTTGTAGAGGAAAGGTTTACGAGGGACGAAGTTTATATTGCTGATGAGGCATTCTTTACAGGAACGGCTGCTGAAATCACACCTATAAGAGAACTTGATAATAGGAGCATTGGCAAAGGCAAGCCTGGCGATATAACAAAAAAGCTGCAGACATTATTCTTTGATATTGTCAGGGGCAAGAACAAAAAGTACGAATCTTGGCTGACAAGATTCTAACTAATACAATTTGTAAGTTTCACGAATAATCTGGGTTAAGAAAGAGGGCTGCAATCTATTTGCAGCCCTCTTTCTTAGAATTCTCTTAAAATTACTGAGCAGGCGCTTCTTTTGGCGCTGGTGCTTCGGCTGGAGCTTCTGCTGGAGTTGCTGATTGATGACATTTAGCACAATCTGCTTCATTTGTCTGTGAGAATGCCTTTTCACCATTATGGCATACGCCGCAGCCCTTTGTAGTATCTCCATGACCTTCTTTTGTCATTTTATATTCGCCTTTTTTCATCTGGAAGAGTGTCGGATGACAGTCAGGACACTTCATTCCCTGTTGAACACCGTGTGTTGAACCATTGAATATAACTTTACCAGCTTCACCACCTGCATATTCAACAGTCTTACCAGGCATACTAGCGATGGCGATACCAGCAAATATGACTAAAAAGCATAATATAAAAGCTGTGTATTTCATTTTTTTTCACCTCCTTTCGCAAGATGATCTAAAAAAAATTCCTGCGTCTTATTTTTGAGAAAAGCTGCTTATAAATTTTTTGCCTTTACCTTCAAAAATTTTCTTTTCCCAACTTTAAACAGATAATCACCCATTATAAGTTTCTCATCTGGGTTACCACATCTCCTGTCATTAATTGTAACACCTCCCTGTTTAATAAGCCGTATCGCCTCGCTTGTACTCGATGCCAAGCCAGAAAGCTTCATAATCTTGGGTATCCACGTCTTCTTTTCTTCCCAATCAAGTTCTATTACAGGGATTTCATCAGGAATGCCTTTATCTTTGAAAATCTGATTGAATTCTTCTTGTGCCATGATGGCATCTTTCTTACTCCAGTATCTTTCAACTATCTCGGATGCAAGGTCTTCTTTAGCTTTCTTGGGGTGAATAGTCTTGTTTTCCAGTCCTTCCTTTACTTTTTGAAGGTTATCTAATGATAAATGACTCAATAGCTCATAATATTTGAACATTAACTTATCGCTTATAGACATTATCTTGCCGAATATCTCTTTTGGTGGCTCTGAAATACCTATGTAATTTCCGAGACTCTTGCTCATCTTTTTAACACCGTCAGTGCCTTCAAGAAGAGGCATCATAACAAGACACTGCGGAGATTGTCCATATTCTTTCTGGAGTTCTCTTCCAACAATGAGATTGAATTTCTGATCTGTTCCACCGAGTTCTACATCAGCCCTGAGTTTTACAGAATCATAACCCTGTATCAGTGGATATAAAAATTCATGAATAGCGATGGGATTCTGGCTGGTCCATCTTTGCTTAAAATCTTCTCTTTCAAGCATTCTCGCAACAGTATAACAGCTTGCAAGCTGTATCATTTCTACTGCTGTCATGCCTGACATCCATTCTGAATTGAAAACTACCATGGTTTTTTCAGGACTTAAGATTTTAAATATTTGTTCCTTGTAGGTTTTTGCATTATCCAGCACGTCTTCTTTTGTTAGGGGTTTTCTCATCTCATTCCTTCCGCTCGGGTCGCCTATCATGCCTGTAAAATCACCGATCAAAAAAATAATCTCATGTCCCAATTCCTGAAACTGCCTTATTTTTTCGAGCAGGACAGTATGTCCGAGATGGATGTCAGGCGCTGTTGGGTCAAAGCCAGCCTTAATTCTGAGGGGTGTTTTTTCATTATATGATCTTTTAAGTTTCTGAAGGAGTTCTTCTTCAGTAATTATCTCGACAGCACCCCTTTTTATTATCTCAAGTTGTTTTTCAGGTTTTACCATAGTGAATATAATAAAATTTAAGAATAACTTACGTCAAATGACAGGTTATCTGAGTTTCAATAACTTAAGTAGAACGCCGAGGAATTTATTAATTGAATTGCTTCTTTTCAGAAAAGGGATGATTGGCGGTTTTCTTGTACCAAGTTTATTTAATTCTTCGACAATCTCCTGCTTTGTTTCATGATTTAAGCCTTCCCTGAATACATTTATTGCCTCAGCCTTATTATTTAGGAGCAGATAAATTTTACCCAGATTCAGATAATGAGAAGAATTAGCGGGTTGTTGCATAATAGCATTCTTACATAATTTAATTGCGCGTTGAAATTGTCCCCGTTCTTTTGCTATGCAAAAAGCATAATATGACTGCATAGAAAAATTAGGTTTCATCATCATTGCCTTTTCAAAGCAGGAAAGGGCGGAAAGGGTATCATTGCTTGCAAGATGTTTGATGCCCTTGTTAAAAAGTTCCGTGCATTCTATATCTGACATATTATTATAATTATCCAATTTTATAATATTCCACATTAGTTTGCCAATAATTTTTATGATATAGCTATCTAAATAATAATTTTCGAAGCTCCCGCCAATCTTTTTTTATCCTGCTTATTTTTCCTCTGACACTGTACTCAAGAATGGTTTGCAGAATAATATTCCAGCAAGAAATCATAAATTTTGTTATAATACATATGTTTAAGTCGTTTTAATTAACTGATTAGTTTCATGTTTTAACCCTGTCTATTTTTCCTCTTGTCAAAATTAAAAGGGGTTACAGCTACAGATTGAGATATAATGACTTGCATGGTTACAGGTAAGAAGGAGAACAATGAAAGAAAAGGATATTATTGAAGACATCATAGATATAGGTAAGAGGCGCGGAACTATTACTTATGAAGAGATAAATGATGCTCTGCCCTCAGAATATTTCTCGCCGGATGAGTTAGAAGAACTTACTGACCTTCTGCATGATATAGGAGTTGAAGTTGTAGGCGATCAGGAAACTGACACTACCGAGGAAGAAGCTTTAGTTTCAGGGGAAGAAGATGAGTATGAAGAAACAGAGGATATTGTTCAGGCATATTTCCATTCGATGGGGAATATTTCAATACTTACAAGGAATGAAGAAGTAGATCTCGCTAAGAGATTGGAAGAGGGAAAAGAGATAATTAGAGAAGTTGTTACAGCACTGCCTTTATACAAGAAATTCGAAATTAAATTAGATGGCAAAGAAGAAGAGGACTTTAATAATTCAGAAGAAGAAAAGACAGAGGAAGCTCTTGAAATAAGCTTAAAAGTGCTTGAGAATCTTATGCTAAAAATAGAAATAGCAGAGAGAAAGATTGCAAGATATGGGACTTTAAAAGATTTAAAAAAATTAATAAATAAAAGAAAAAAACAAGGCATCAATTCCATACAACTCAACACCATTGCAAAAGAAGTTCAAAATGAATATAAGCGAGTTGCATCAGAGGTTGGGATAAAGTTTGATGAATTGAAAACCATGTGGGATAGAATAACCAAGGCAAGAATCCTTGTGAATGAAGCAAAGAATGAATTAATAACTCGTAATCTGAGATTGGTAGTTAATGTTGCTAAGAATTATATTGGAAGAGGTCTTTCCTTGCTCGACCTTATTCAGGAAGGCAATATCGGTCTTATGAAAGCTATAGATAAGTTTGACTATAAAATGGGATTCAAATTCAGCACCTATGCAACATGGTGGATAAGACAGGGAATAACAAGGGCATTAATAGATCAAACAAAGACTATTAGAGTTCCTGTACATATGATGGAATTTTACAATAAGGTTACCAAGGCGTCCAGAGAATTAACTCAACAGCTTGGAAGAGAACCGAGCAAAGAAGAAATTGCTAAAAGATTGGAAGTTTCAACAGGAAAGGTCGAAGGAGTATTGAGGTCAATACAGGATCCATTAGCGCTTCAAACTCCAATAGGAGATGATGACGCAAAACTCGAGGATTTTATTAGTGATAAAGATAGTCCTTCCCCATACTCTGATTCGGAAAAAAATAATATCACTGAGCAGATACTTAGGGTTCTTAGTACTCTAACCCCAAGAGAAGAGAAGGTTATAAGAATGAGATTTGGTATAGGATTTGAGAAAGACCATACCCTCGAAGAAGTAGGGAGACACTTTTCTATTACGCGTGAAAGGGTAAGGCAAATAGAGGCAAAAGCACTCAGAAAACTGAAACATCCAAATAGACGTAGTGCATTGAAGATATTGATCGATTAATACACCTCATCTCCTTGTATAAGAGAGGGATTATATGCACAGATATAGTCTCCTTATCTTCTCTTATTGAGGCTGCGATAGTTTTACACACGTCTTTTATTTTTAGTTCCTTCAAATAATCCGAATTCATTCTTATAAGTGATGTCTAAATGGCTATATGCTCTTTCCGAAGCCTTTCTTCCATGTGATGTCCTGATTATGAAGCCTGATTTCAACAGAAAAGGTTCAACCACATCTAATAAAACATCCGTCTCTATCTGGAGAGTTGAGGAAAGCGCTTCAATCCCAACAGGTCCCCCTTTATAATTCAGGATAATGATTTTTAGCAATTTTCTGTCTGTTTCTCCCAAACCATGCTCATCGATGCCTTCGAGGTCTAATGCTTCAATAGCTACATTTTTTGTTATTTTTCCTTGAGCCCTTACCTGTGCATAATCACGCACACGTTTTAATAACCTATTTGCAACTCTAGGAGTACCTCTTGATCTTCGAGCTATTTCATAAGCTCCGTCATGTTCAGTGATTATATTTAATATTGATGAAGAACGTTTTACAATATGTATCAGATCTTCTTCATTATAAAAATCCAGATCTCTTGTAATCCCGAATCTTTCTCTCAAGGGTGAGGATAACAGGCCGGATCTGGTTGTTGCACCGATCAATGTAAAAGGTTCAAGTCTATATCTATGAGTTCTTGCATGTACACCTTTATCGAATATGAAATCCACTGCAAAGTCTTCCATTGCCGGATAAAGGAATTCCTCGACAATTTTCGGTATCCTGTGGATTTCATCAATAAAAAAAATATCACCCCTTTCTATATGGGTCAAGATACCCATCAAATCACCACCTTTTTCTAAAGCAGGACCGGAGGATGTAATAATCTTGGTACCCATCTCATTGGCAATGATGTGAGCTAATGTTGTCTTTCCCAAACCCGGCGGCCCATTAAATAAGATGTGGTCTATAGGTTCTTTTCTTTGCAATGCTGCCTCTATAGCAATCTTTAGTGTTTCTACTATTTTATCTTGCCCTATATAGTCAGAAAGCCGTTTAGGTCTTAAGGTTAAGTTGTTATCTTCATCTAAACAACTATTTTCTTTTAAGATTTCAGGAATATTATTTGCTTCTTCGTGTATCACTTCTTTTGACCTCTATATACTTCCTCAAATAATTCTTCAGACGAACTTATACGGGGATTTCGTTTCATGGCTTCTTCTATCATCTCCCGTGCTTCTACCAGTTTATGACCTAGTTGATTTACAAGAACATCCTCGACTTCTTTCCTGAAATCTTCTATAACTTCAGGTGCTGCTTCAATCTTAGGCATTAGTGCATACCTTGCCACTTTTCCATTTAGGGTAGCAATAATTTTCTCAGCTTTTCTTTCTCCAATGCCTTTTAATTGTCTTAGGGCTTTTGCATCTTTTCCCTCTATAAAACGAGCGATGTCTCCAACAGGTTTTAGGAGAGCCTTAATAGCAGCAGTAGGGCCTATATCTTCAACTGATATGAAAAGTTCAAAAAAGTCTTTATCAAATGGATGTTTAAATCCTACAAGAATTGGTTTGGGCTGTCTTTCTGTCTGGTTATACGAGATATGCAATTTCAATTCCTTAATCCCTTTTTTCTCATCTTCCTTAATTTCGTTCATCAAATATGCTGGGATTAATATGTCATAACCGATTCCGTTTACCAGCAAAGTAATTCGGTCATCATAAGTTTTTACCAATTTTCCTTCTAGATAAGATATCATCTCTCTCTCCGCGAAGGCTTTCTATAAAATGCAGTTAAGGCTATAGCCAGTGCGTCTGAGGCATGAAAGGATTTAACATCAGTGATCTTAAGCAATTTCTTTATAGTCTCTTTAACTTGGTATTTATCTGCTCCACCATGTCCTACTAAAGAATTCTTTACTTCTTTTGGCGTAATTTCTACCATTGGGATATTATTTCGAAAAACAGATAAATATATAATACCTAAAACCCCTCCTAATAATATACCAGCCTTTGGGTATCTAACTAAAGAAAATACATTCTCTATTGCAATTAAGTCTGGCTGCAATGCATGTATCAGATTATTTATGTCCGAATGAATTTGGAAAAGTCTATTGGAAATATGTTCTCTTGGAGATGTTTTAATATAGCCACATTTAAGTAAAGAAGGGGTTGCTTTATCGTACCTAATTGCACCAAAGCCTGTATTTGCTAAACCTGGGTCTATGCCGAGTATGATCATGTTTCAAAACTCGAATCAATTTCTGTTATTATTTTTTCCTCGGTGATTCAAAGAGGATCTCTTCTACCATCTGACAGATTACATGTCCGAGTGTTATATGTGTTTCCTGTATCCTGGGAGTGTTATCAGAGGGAACCATAAAGGCATATGTGGCTTTTGATGCAAGTTTTTCTCCTCGTGAACCTGTAAATGCAATTGTTGTTAATCTTTTTCTCTTTGCAACATCCATTGCCTTTAATACATTGGGAGAATTTCCACTTGTGCTGATTGCGATAATGACATCTCCTTCATCTGATAATGCCTTAAGCTGCTTTGCGAATACCTCAGAAAAGTCGTAATCATTGGCAATTGCAGTAATAACAGCCATATCAGTATTAAGCGCTATTGCTGGAAGACCAGGTCGGTCTTTTTTGAACCTATTGATGAATTCTGCTGCAATATGAGAGGCATCAGATGAACTTCCGCCATTTCCAAATAAGATTAACTTTTTTCCTTCATTAAAGGCATTCGCAATAGCTTTTGCAACCTCAATGATTTTATCAATATTGTTTTTCTCTAAAAATTTCTCTTTAATGCTTATGCTTTCCGCAAATGCCTTAAGTATCTTTTCTTTCATAAATAAAAATGTATGTAATTTTTATTAGAGTAACTAAATTCAGAATTTTATGTCAATCAAACATCATTTTTTAAAAGAGGTATAATTTCGTTTCCACCATTTTTCAATCTCAACAGTGAAGAACACAATCGAAGACAATCCTAATGTTATAACCAATTCATTAAAGCTAAGAGGCTCTGTCTTGAATATTGGATTTAAAAATGGCACATATATTGTAGCCATTTGGAGAATAAAGGTTAAAATGAAGGCACTTAGAAGTGGTTTATTTGATAACAAACCCTGAGCGAAAAGAGACTCCCTCTCGGATCTTATGGCGAGGACATGACCCATCTGACTGAGACATAATACTGTAAAAACCATTGTCTGCCAGTGAGCATGTCCTGTCTTAATGGACCATGCCTGTGTAAAGATAGATACAAAGCCCATGAGTAAGCCTACCCAGATGATATGGGCACCAAGTCCATGTGCAAATATACTCTCTTGAGGATGCCTCGGTGGTCTTTGCATTAATCCTTTTTCAGCAGGTTCTGCTGCAAGGGCAAGACCGGGGAGACCGTCAGTAACAAGATTAATCCACAAAATATGAATCGGCAACAGCGGGATCGGGAGACCGAGAAAAGGCGCGAGAAATATTGTCCATATCTCACCCGAATTACTCGTCATTGTATATTTTATAAACTTGCGAATATTATCAAATATCCTTCGCCCTTCCTTTACTGCCTTTACAATTGTTGCAAAATTATCATCGAGGAGTATCATGTGAGATGCCTCTTTTGAAACATCAGTTCCTGTAATGCCCATGGCAATGCCTATATCCGCCCTCTTTAATGCAGGTGCATCGTTTACACCATCTCCTGTCATTGCAACGAATTGTCCTTTATCCTGAAGTGCCTTTACTATCTTTAATTTTTGTTCCGGCGCTACCCTCGCGTAAACCCTTATGTGATCAACCTTTTCTTCAAATTCTTCCAGTGGCAACTTTTCGAGCTCTCTGCCTGTAATTATGTTTTTCTTATCGCTCTCGATTATTCCAAGCCTTTTTGCTATTGCCTTTGCTGTGAGCGGATGATCTCCAGTTATCATTACAGGTTTTATACCTGCAGTTTTACAAAGCAATACAGCCTCCTTTGCCTCTTCCCTCGGTGGATCCATCATTCCCACAAGACCTAAAATTATGAGGCTTGTTTCCACACTTTCAGGGGTAATGTCATTCGGCAGATTATCCCACATCCTCATACCAATACCTAATACTCTCAAACCATCAGCAGCCATCCTATCACTTATTCTGAGGATTTCTTCTGTATTTATGGGTTTTAATCCCTCAGATGTTAAAATACTGCTGGATTTTTCAATTAAAACTTCTACTGCCCCTTTTGTGAAGGAGATACCCCCCCCTTCGCTCCCCCTTACTAAAGGGGGGATGTGGGGGTGAGGTGGGTTTTTATGAATTGTTGTCATACATTTTCTTTCTGAATCAAAAGGGATTTCTGCAATACGGGGAATTTTTCTTTCCAGTTCTTTCTTATCAAAGCCTTCATCCTGTGCAATGTTATAAAGGGCAATCTCTGTTGGGTCCCCTATGATATTGCCTTCAGCATCCATCTGTGCATCATTGCTTAAAGCAAGAGCAGTCATAAGTATGACATCTGGAGAAGTTGGGAATGTAAGAAATTGAAAAGTTAAGAGTTTTTCAGTTCCTGTTCTTTTCTCGTCTCCTAAATTTCTCAGCTTCTTATCTTCTGTCTTTACTAATTGCCCATCCACATAAATCTCCTCTACATTCATCTTGTTCAAAGTAAGGGTTCCTGTCTTATCCGAACATATGTATGTAACAGAGCCGAGGGTTTCCACTGCAGGGAGTTTTCTTATAAGGCTGTTCTGTTTCACCATCTTCTTTGCCCCAATTGCAAGTGAAATAGTTACTACAGCAGGAAGTGCTTCTGGTATTGCTGCAACAGCAAGGGAGATGGATGTGAGAAGCATCAAAAGAGGGGGCTCTCCTCTAAGTATCCCTATACCGAATACAATGGCGCATATGGCTAAAACTGCGATTGCGAGTTTTTGGCCAAACTTGGCAAGCCTTTTTTGAAGAGGAGTTTTTACCTCCTCCTCTTCCTGTAGCATGGTTGCAATCTTTCCGAGTTCTGTATCCATGCCTGTTGCTGTAACAACACCCGTGCCTCGTCCATAAGTGACGAACGTTCCCTTGTACGCCATGTTTTTCCTGTCACCAATTGGCAAATGTTCGTCATGCAATGGCTTGATGTGTTTTTCCACAGGTACGGATTCACCTGTTAATGTTGCTTCTTCAACCTTTAATTGAGCAGCCTCTATAATCCTCATATCAGCAGGTACAACCTTCCCAGTCTCAAGAATTACAATATCACCAGGAACGAGTTGATGGGCAGGGATGTTTGCGGGTATCCCGTTTCTCATTGCTGTTGCAATAGGCGCTGCCATCTTTTTAAGTGCTGCCACTGCCTTTTCTGCCCTGTATTCCTGTATAAATCCGATAATAGCATTAAGGACTACAATGACCACTATAGCAATAGTATCTGAAAGTTCACCGATAAATCCTGATATAATTGCAGCGGCTATTAGGACAATGATCATGAAGTCCTTAAACTGGTCAAGGAGCATCATGAAAGGTGTCTTCTTTTTTGTCTCTTTTAGTTCATTGGGGCCGTATTGCTCAAGCCGCTTTCTGACTTCGTCTTCAGAAATGCCGCGGAGAGAAGACCTTAACTCATTAATAGTATCTTCTATATTTTTTTGGTGCCAGCGCATAATACTCACTTCTTCTTGAATTAGAAAACCTTTACCACGATCCAATATTCGTGGTAAAGGTCTCGCTTGTTAGTTTTCACTAACCAGTGGTACCGGCCCGCTTTTCGTGGACGTGCTGACGATATCCACTGATTCAGCTACTCCCCTTCACTTAGAATTTGAGAGCTGTTTTTTATATAACCAGAAACTCTATATTTTTTCAAGAAGGCATCCTGAATTACTGCACTCTTATTGTCACGAGGGGGGCAAAATCTATTCGTTTTACAATATTCCCTACAGTATCTGTCAGTGCCCTTAATGAACCTATTTGGTCATACATTAGATAATACTTTGTTCCCTCTTTTTCCATTGATACTGGCATCCTGTCATCTGCATAATTAAATCTCATTATAAGATTATCATTTTTGTCATATGTTGCCAATAGTGTTATCTATCCTTAGTAGCATTGTCATGTTGTTTTATAACACAACAATGGACAATGGATTAAAATGCAAGAAACAAGACTTGACCCCCTGATCCCCTTTTCCTTATAAGTGTTAGGCACTTTTCCGAATCAATTTATTATCAAGTTCAAGTTCGTAGGAGAGGATTGTTTTAATGTTCATCTTCTTGGATGCATTAAGGATTTCTATTCCGACTATCTTATTTTCAGATGTTGTATCTAAATTGACACCCTCAGAAATCTCAACGACGCCGTCAGGTTTCTGATTCCCTAATTTAATATATATGGCATCAACCTCATTATCATAATGTACTCTCATCTTTTCCTCCCTTTCTTAAGCGGATAATTTGTTACTATGGTTGTTAAATCTTCCTCAACGAAGACAACAATCTTCAAGGGATACTTAAATTCAGGAACATCTCTTATAATTTCATGTTCGCCTTGATGCAAATTCATGCTCTTTAAAATGTCTATTACCATTGACTCTGAAATTCCGTAAAGTTTTGCCCGCCTTTTAGCATAGCGCTAAAATTTTATTTCCATCAGATATTACCTTTTTAAATTATAGCTTTTTTAGCAAAAAAGAGGCAATTTTATCGCCCAATGCCCTATGAATGATTCGTTAGGCTGAAAATCTATTTCTTGAATGGATATTTAGTCCCCTCTTTGCCAGTATACGGATTATAATTTCCTTTTGTGCCATAATTGTTGAATTTCGATTTGTCCCTTGATACGTTTGATGCCATTCAACTCTCCATATGCATAGGATTAAAACCTATTGCTCTGATCTCAAGGGATAAGGATTTTATAAAAATCTCAAAGCAATTTACTAAAGCTTTTACACCCGAAGAATTTTTATACAGCATCTGAAGTCTTTTAATTTGCTGAAGGGAGATTTAATTTTGCTTTGTGTTCAGCATTTATTTCATTCCTGTGGACAGTCGGACAAGACACCTAATGAACTAATATGGGAAGTTTTACTATGTTTCTATATTATGCTCTCCTTGCAATTTGCAAGAAACAAGACCTGATAATATGATTCGCTCTACAAATACCTCCCCACTATACCCTGATTCATCTCCTTCTCATATGGTCAGCACAGAGTGGAGCAGCGTGCATATTATAAGTAAGGATTAGGTGACTAACGGTTCAAGATCGAATTTAACAGTAGGGACAGAAATTCTTGGCGATTTGGCAATCCGCTCTGAACTTTCTATTAATTTCAAGATTAATCGTCCCACATCAGCCTTAACGACCTTCTCTCCGCAACGTGGACATACGCCTGCAGGAACATCCTCCACAATAATAAGTTCCCCTCGCAACCAAAAATCCTGTTTGATAAGCTTTTCCTGCATTTGAGTACCACAAATCTCGCATTCTCCATAATTATATTTTGTCTTTTTTCTCATTATCTTATTCCTCATAAAGCATAAGTTGTAATTAATAATAATTTCCCCGTGTTTTTAATTCTACAAATAACTGCTATTTTCCTCCCATCAATTGCAGAACCAATAACCTCATAACGTGTTCCTCTGGGATCACGTGTAAACTTACGATTTATTCGGCCATTGCAAATTGCTATTTCAATATCCTCGAAAGTAAGATTGTCGTTAGCCATCTCTTCAAAAAAATGTGGGATTGTAAATTCATATTCCTGCCCTTTAATTTTTTCTCTTATAATATGGATAATAGCCAATAATATTGACCTCTGACATTATCATTTATAATATTAGTATAGCATAACTCATAAGCTATCATGGCATATCGTATATCGTATATTATTTCGAGTGCTTGAGAAGGGCGAAGCCTTTAGGTGTTAACCTCGATCACCATGTTATCTATTGCTGAGAGCACCCTAAAAATACAGGCAGTGGAGCTATTAAAAATATCACCTTGAACTTGTTTCAGGGTCTCGTAACACATTAATTTATCTCGATGTTGGTTTATAACGTAACAATCGCTTAAAATGCAAGAAACAAGACCTGACCCCTATGCCTCGCGTCTTGCAAGAAACAAAACCTGACCCCTATGCCTCGCGTCTTCTGTTCGATTCGCATGGTTGTGAGGTGCTTCGCACCGAGCAAACATGCGAATACTCCTCATTCGCACCGTTGTTGAGCCGCGCCAGCCACAGACCTTACAGAAAACTCTGCGACGTTTCACGGCGTCGGCTCGAACAACTGGTTATGTGGCGTTTTAGCTTTCAAGCTCAGCGAGCATTTCGTTGATGTTGGCACACTTACCACGAAAACTTTTCGTAACAGCCACAAGATCAGTATCTTCAGTAACCAGCGTAATATTATTTTTGATAGCTGTCTCGGCGATCAGAGCGTCCTGAATGTTGTTTGGTTTATTTTTATTCCGCTTGTCTATCTCTGCTTTGACTTTTGAATATAGATTGTTTTCTTCGTCTCCCAGTTTTGCTTTGTCGAGCCGGGAGACATCCAAGACAAATGACTCGGTTGGAACCTCATTGTTTTCTGAAACTTCCTCGAACACAGAAATGAGTTCTTGGCGTCTTTGGGTATTTGAAGTTGCTTTTAGTTCGTCAAGCTGAACGTGGGTTGCGCAGAAATGCGCCTTTGTGCGGAATTTAGTAATTTCAACCACACCATCGAGGATACGGTTAAAAATATTTGTATCGAACATGTAACTTGGCATGGTCGTTCCCTCGCCACATAACAAGTTATTATGTAGTTAACTCGATAATACCAGAAAGTTCTTATGTGGTCAAGATAACAAATATGAGATGCTTGACGTAACTTTTTAATTTTAGTAGATTATTTAACCGACTAATATTCCAAATGGAATATTAGTTAGAAAATAACTAATACCATGCAAAAAGTTCCATATGATATTTGGGATCAATATGTGGCATTCCTAAATGCTAAGGTGAAAGATGTTTCGCAGCATGAAAACCTCAAAAAATGGTTTTTATACTTCTGGGACTTCCGTGCCAAATACCGTCCGCCAGATTCCAGATCCGAGCAGGTACGTTCGTTTATCGAAAAGCTTCAGAACAAGGGACAGTCACAAAACAGGCGGCCCATGCAGTATCGCTTTATTTTGAGTCTCAGAATGCAGAGACAAAGGCTGAGGCAACAACCCCGGCACCCAGAGAATCATAACTCCCCCTATCCCCCTCTTATCTTAAGAGGGGGATAGGGGGAGTTAATATTAAGGGGAAATTTTCAGACTTTTCGAAGATCAGGCAGGGTCATTATAGTGAATGGCGATGCCTTGAGAAATCCGGATCTCCGGCGTGGGAAAAGGTCATCTCCGAAAAAAGATACAAAACATGATCATGGATGACTGGCGTTTTATTGATACAGGGGCATGCGGTGTAGCCTATAATATGGCTCTGGATGAGGCTATTGCTACTTTTGTAAGAAAAGGTATCTCCCCACCAACGTTAAGGTTTTATGGATGGACCACGCCATCTGTAACCATAGGATATTTTCAGAAGATCAAAAATGTTGATATTGAATATTGCGCCCAAAGAAACATATCTGTTGTGAGAAGATTAACCGGGGGGCGCGCGGTTTTACACTATGATGAACTTACATATAGTTTCTCTGCAAAAATAGGAAGAGGTTTTTTTTCGAAAGGGTTGTTTGATAATTATAAAAAGATCGGTTACGCCCTTGCATATGCACTATCAGCAATTGGTCTTAATCCAGAATTAAAACTAAAAAGAAAAACCTCTGGAATAAGAAATCCCCTGTGTTTTCAATCAACATCGTATGGTGAGATTACTATAAATAATAAGAAGATCATTGGTTCTGCCCAGAAACAATGGGAAGATTGTCTCCTTCAGCAGACTTCAATACCATATTCTTTAAATAAAGAAGAAATATGTAAGGTATTCAGGTTTGAATATGGTCAAATATTAAGAGAACAGATGCTTGGTTTAAGAGACATTTTTCCAGAGTTAAAGACTGATGATCTTAAAAATGCAATTAGGAATTCATTTGAGGAAATTTTTGGTGTAAGGTTTATCCATGCATCTCCTTCCGAGTTGGAAATATCTTTGGCAAAAGAGACTGAAGCACAAAGATACCTGTCAGAACAATGGAATTTTAATATGTAATTAATATGTAATTTTGCAAATCTGGCACGTCTTTTGCTATATTTTAAGTAGAGGTGTTTATGAACAATTTAGAAGGAAAACTGAAACTTCAGAATAGGTTATTAAAATCCGTGCTGGTTTCATTACTCTTTTTCGTACCCATTTCTCATATTAATTCTGCAGAACCCACATTAGAGAATACGTTAAAGACAGCTATGGCTGAAGAAATAAAAGTTCATACTGCACTGAAAATAGTATTTCAGACTCCAGAGCTAATTATAACTCCTGCTGACATTATTCGCGGATACATAGACATTCCAGATGCTGTTCATGCTGAAATCCAAAATAATAATCTGGCTGGTTATCTGATCGTCTTTGAAGGATTAGGCGAATACTTCAAAGAGGCAGTGGTTAAAGGACTTGGAAAAGATACCATTATTAGCTCTAATGGCGGATGGATTGCCCAGCCTTATAATGGTAAAGACCCTGTTATGATTGAACTAAGTTTCAGGTTTATTTTATCAGAAAACATTACTCCCGGAACATATGCGTGGCCCCTGAGTATCTCGGTCAGTCCTATAATTCCAGTATAAAAAATAATAAGAGTAAGCCCCCCTGCTTAAAGGACCCAAAGGGCTTACTCTTTATTTAGGTTAATTTATCTTCCTACGAGGATTGGTGCGTCATGACTGGAAATAATAGCTTCAGCAACCATTTCCTTGCCTGTATGGGTAGATTTTGTTATATTTTTTAGGGTATGTTCTTTCCCGCAGAGTTTTCTTCCAATATCTTCTGCGCTTAAATCTGCAAATTCTTGAGGAGTGCTTGCCCACGTAGTGGGTCCTATAATAACGGGTTGTCCCTCACTATACCCCACGAACATAACGCTTACGGTTTCATTTTTGCTGTCGTATGTAGCTGATAGTGTTCCGACCATAGTGGAATCAGCATAAACCAATGTTGTTCCCATTATCATTAGCGATAACAGGATAGTGAATAATACCACTTTTTTAATCATTTTTTTCTCCCTCCTGAAAACAATTATTTTTTTAAAATCCTCCAATTTTTCCTAAATCGAAACTATTTCTGACATCATCTTCATGGCTGATGCCTTCCCGATTTAGGACATTCCATAATTCCCCAAATAGTTCTTCGATATTCGAAAATGTTATCTTCCTATTTATTTCAACATCCTCTAATATCCCAATAATATCGCGGGAATTAGTATCATCACGACGATAAACACGAATAACATAACTTTCCATGAAATTCTCTCTTGTTTGTAAGATAATTAAGGATATCATATTAAATGTTACAAATGAGTTACGGATTAATGAAAATTTTATTCAGGGAGCAAAGATTTATAAATAGCCTTTGTTTTAGTGGAAGGTTCGATGCCTAAACCTGTATAAAGAGCGCTGCGGCAACGATTATAAATAGTCAATGCCTCTGTCTGCATGCCGAGACGGACATAACAGGACATGAGACGCTGGTAAAATTCTTCTGCAAGATCATCTACTTCAAGTCCTTTATGGTAACAATTTATAGCCTTGTTAAAATCTCCAACCTCCTCCCAGTAATAGCTTAATCTTCTGACATTTCGCAGAAACTTACTTCGCAGACGTTCACGAAAGGACACTGTCCATGGTTGGTCTATTTCTTCAGCCAGAAATAGACCTTTGTACATCTCAACTGCCTTTTCAGCTAATTGCACAGTCTTGATGTCAGTCTCTATTATTTCTTTTTCCCATGCTTTTTCAATTTGTCCTATTATTCGCTCAAATGCCCAGACATCCACGTAGCAATATCGGGGATCTAACGTTACACGACTCTCTCGAAGCTGGATAGCCTTTTCATTGCCGATTAATTTACGAAGGCGGTGTAAAGTTGTAGCAAATGACTTATGAGCCACGTCACCTTCTGCATCCTTCCAGAGTATATCTATTATCTGTACTTCACTTACTTCCTTTCCTCCAAGTGTAATTAGCACCTTTAATAAAGCGAGCGGTTTCTTTTGCACCTTTCTTGAAAACCGAAGTGGTTTTCCGCCCTTTATTAATTCAAACCCTCCCAGAGTGTATATTTTTAACGGCCATGGCCAATTTTCTATATGGACTGGGGGAATATCAGGGATAAGTTCACGTTTTTTTACAATATCCTTGACATATTCAACCTCTATTCCGGATTCAATAGCTTTTATGCAGAGTTTTGTCATGATAGTCGCACGCCATATAAAGATGTTTACATAACCATGCCTTTTTCCTATATCCATTGCTTTGTTAAGTAACATCAAGCCAGTTTCTTCTTCACCATGGTCAAAGGCAAATTGAGATTCGCTTAAAAAACACATAAATTCAATAAAATGGCTGTTGATTTCTTTACCAATGCGGCTTGAAAGGCGAAGCAAGTCTTCCGCCTGTTTCTGTTCTCCTGTCTCATGCATTATCTGTGCTTTTGCTAAGTAGCAAACAGCCTCATTTTGGGGGAACCCTGCATTAAATGCTGATTTTAAGGCTAAATCCGCATGTAGTAATGCTTGTGTCATATCGTTTTTTATCAAGGCTTCCCATGTTAACAGTAAATGGTAAAAACTTTTGTTTAATGCACGGGAATTTACTATGGAGAGGGCACTCTTCTTGAGTAACTTTTTAGACGTTCCTGTCTCACCTTTACTCAGAGCATTTGCTACACCGCACCCTAATAAAAGGTCATCCATTATATGGATTTCGGTCATGTGGGCTAATTCTATGCCATCAGATATTGTTTTTTCACATTGCTCGGGCATTGCCATTAGAAAGTAATAAAATGCTTCTACACTTTTAAGATGCAGCAGATATAAAGGCGGAACAATACCTGATTCGATTACCTCCTTTAAAGAGTCAATCATCAGTGCTGCTTTTGCAAAATCTCCTGTAAACAGTCTGTGCCATGCAAAATATAAAAGTGTCTGCATCCTCGTGGTAATATCCTCGCAGTCCTGTGAAAGTGATAAAGCACGTTCAGCCCATGAATCAAGCTCTGGATGTTCTGGATGTCTTAATACCATGATTTTGAACATACAAGATGCTACACGGGCTTCGATCTCCTTTGAAGGGAATCCTTTAAAGCCAGTAATGGGTTCATTTAATAAAGAAAACCATTTGTCAAGACGTTTAAACACACGGTCATAAATAGTTGACTCAACTGCCGCAGTGGAAGCCAATAATATACCAGATGTATCTTGCTGGTCATTAAAAATTTTAAATGCCTGTTCAAAATATCCGTAACTTTCATCAGGATTAAATGGCATGTAGCACATACCCTTCCAGTAAAGAAGCCAAGGGGTATTTTCGACAATATCTTTGGATAGACTGTTTATCCATCTTATAAGGGTTTTATTTTTTCCCTCTACTATCATAGACCCTGCATATCTATAAATCAGTTTGATAAGTTCATCCCAGTTACGAGTCTCTGAGAAAAGCCTTGCTGCCTCCTCAATTAGATTAAACTCCACCAAAATTGAACTAGCATTTTGCTGTGTCCTTAAGAGATCATCTGGCAGTAAAAAATCCTTTGCGCGTAATAAAAGGAATTCCTTAAATAAAGGGTGATACCGATACACAGGGTCCGCCTCTCCGGGTCCTAAGTATTTTTCTAAAAAATAATTATTCCGATTAAGATGCATAAGGATACGGTCTGCCATGTGATGACCAGTAAGATTTTCAGCCATTTTAGAAGTAATTTGTGGTAGAAACGCAGTCTTGAGCAAAAAGTTTCTAATTTCTTCATCTGCATTTTCAAAAACCTCTGTCGAAAAATAGTCAAATATCTCTTCAGGTATAAATTCATTAAGCAGGTGAAGATCAATCTTTTCTTTTCTTGCCCTCTCTAACATCAATACAATACCCGCTACCCAACCATCTGTCTTGTTATATAAAGATTGAATTATGTCTTTCGAATATTTTCCTAATCTCTTTCTGACTATCTCATCCATTTCTTTCAGTGTAAATTTGAGTTCGTTCCAGCCTATAACCGCAGGCAAATAGTCTGTGCGCATTCGTGCCAAGACAGGAGGGATATCGCTACGGCTAATAAAGATGATATTTATATTTAGAGGAAGTTCGCTTAATCCAATTTTAATCACCTCTTGAAATAATGATTTTGACTGTACATTTTGGTAGTTGTCAAAAACCAATATAAACGGGTAGGGTAGTTTGCCGTAAAAATTATCAAAATATTGACGGGCAAATTTGGAGATGTCTTTCTGGCATTCAGGAGTAAAAATAGGTAAAGGAATATTTTTCTGTTTTTTAATCTTTTCAGCCTTCATACTCATGTAATTAAAAAAGTTTCCTATTTTTGCGTCACTTTCATTAATCCTGTACCACAAATTAGGTAGACGGTATGCCTCAAGGTAACTGCTGACGAGGGTGGTCTTGCCAGAACCTGCTGGGCCTGATATCCAGATGACAGGGCGATTACGACCTTTATCAATGATTTGAAAAAGCCTTTCTCTAAGACAAATATCTATCATGGACGTATGATTTTTTTTAGCTAAAGACATATGGGCTTGTTTTACCATCATAGGATATATTTAGAAGATATTAAATCATTTATAAATTGTCAAGGAAGGTCTACCTAAAAATTGCTTAACCAAAAATACTACCTTATAAAAAACTGAGTGATATATCTTAATGCCAATGAGATAATAATAATTCCGAGCATGAGTTTAATGAACTTCTGGGGGACAAACTTTTGAAACCTTGCGCCGAGATATATTCCGATAAACCCACCTGCCCCAAAGAGAAAACCGAGAAGCCAATCTGGTGAAGTAACCATTCCACCCGGTGACGGTACCACGCTGTAAAAGAAGACGCCTGCAATGGAGGTTAAAAAAGTCCCCATTAATGCTGCGCCTGCAACAGTGTAAACAGGCAGGTGAAAGACAGCCACACAGAAGGGTGCTATTATTGCTCCTCCTCCAATTCCATATGTGCCACCTATGATCCCAACAATGAAGGCAAGGAAAAACATGCCTATTGTGCTGAATGAAAATCTCTCTCCCCAGAATTCATATTCTATCTTTTTAAGACTAACCGAGACGGTTTTCACTATTGCTTCTGGGGGGAGTCCTGATGCGATCCTACTTTTCTGCTGTTCCTTGATCTGTCGCGTTCTTTCCCTGAATTTATCTTCGAGTGCCTTCATTTTTGACTTTCCGACTGATGCCTTTCCTGTAATTTCATAAATAAGACGAATGCCAATATAAAGTAAAACGCATCCCACGAAAAATTTGAATGCCATCGGGTCTGGGAGATAAAGTACCCTGAGATAATATCCTATGAATACCCCCGGTAATGTTCCAATAATAACTATATTGGTTAGTGGCCATGCCATTCTACCTTCCTTAAGATAGCGGTAGACCCCGCTCGGGATTGCAACAATATTATAGACAAAATTTGTAGCGCTTACAGAAGGGCTTGTAAAATGAAGAAAGCTCATCTGGAATGGAAGTAATAAAAATGCACCTGAAACACCACCCATAGATGTAAAAAAAGAGACAACCAGTGCAACAAGGGGTGGGATAAAGATATAAGTTTTTACACCTGATGCAGAAAAAATAACTTGTAGAGAATTCAAAACATCCATTTTGCCTTTCTTATTGACAGCAACAAATTTTTCATAGTATAGTAACACAAAACAGGCGATGGGGTTCGCCTTTAACCGTTCCGGTTGATCGGAAATAATGACCCCTACTGAGACAAATAGTTTCGGTAGGGGTTTTTTAATTTATTCCCCTTCCGAATAAAGGAGGAACAGATAGTGGAAAACCAATGGCTTCAGGCAACACTATGGATAGGGCTTGCACTTGCTGCAACGCTTATTTCTTTACGGATAGCAGTTTCTATTGCACTCATTGAAATAATTGCAGGAGTTATCGGGGGGAATTTCCTCCCGCTTCAGAGGACAGAATGGGTAAACTTCCTTGCAGGATTTGGCAGTGTACTCTTAACATTTCTTGCAGGGGCAGAGGTGGACCCCATAGTGATGAAAAAAAAGTTTAAGGAGAGCGTGACCATAGGGGTGCTGAGCTTTTTTGGTCCATTTATAGGTGTTATGGCATATGCTTACTATATTGCAGGATGGAGCCTGCCTCAATCACAAATAGCAGGGATAGCACTTTCAACTACTTCTGTTGCGGTCATCTATGCTGTGATGATAGAGACTGGATATAATAAGACAGAACTCGGCAAGATTATACTTGCTGCCTGTTTTATAACTGATCTTGGAACTGTCCTTGCCCTTGGTATTCTCTTTGCAACGTATGACCTGTATATGGTGTTATTTATTGCTGTCACAGCGATTGTTTTATTCTTGCTTCCAAGATTTACTCCATGGTTTTTTAGAAAGGTCGGGAGTCGAATTAGTGAGCCTGAGACAAAGTTTATCTTTTTCTTACTCTTTGGTCTCGGCGGGCTTTCATTAATGGCGAAAAGCGAGGCTGTGCTTCCTGCGTATCTTGTCGGAATGGTTCTCGCACCTTTTTTTCTTGAAAATAAGACCCTTAGCCACAGGATGCGTGTTATAGCCTTCACTATGCTGACACCGTTTTATTTTATTAAAGCAGGCTCACTCGTCAAGCTCTCAGCAATATGGGACTGTGCATTTTTAATAACTATATTCCTTTTGATCAAAATGGTAACAAAATTTATAGGAGTATGGCCACCTACTAAGGTATTTAAGTTCGGAAAAAAAGAGGGTATGTATACTACTTTGCTGATGTCAACAGGACTTACATTCGGCACTATCTCTGCACTTTTTGGTTATACGAATAAGATAATAGATCAGGAGCAATATACTATTCTTGTTACTGCTGTTATACTTTCAGCAGTAGTGCCGACAATAATAGCCCAGACATGGTTTCAACCGAAGATGAAAAAGGAGGATGATAATGTTTAAGAAAATCTTAATTGCCAATGATGGCTCAGATGGTGCAAAGCATGCATTACGGGTTGCGATAGATATTGCAAAGAAATATAATGCCGAACTTCACAGCATATCAGTTGAAGAAGGTGTTCCGCATTATGCTGCGACTATCGGCGAAGTCGAGGAATTCAGAAAAGAAGCAAATGATTATTTCAAGAAGATTAATGACGAAGCAGTGGAAGCTGCAAGGAAAGAAGGCATTGAATTTCATACTAAAGTACAGGCAGGTCATGAAGTGGAGACAATCATAAATTATGCAAAGGAAGAAAAATTCGATCTATTAGTTATTGGATTTATGGGGCATTCGAAGATATTCGGAAGGATATGGGGTTCGACCTCACAGAACATAACAAAACTTTCTCCTTGTACTGTTATTGTGGTAAAATAGCCTGAAGGCGATGGAGTTTGCTTAACCGTTCCGTATAATCGGAACTGATAACTCCTACCGAAGATATTTTTGGTAGGAGTTTTTTAGTTTTCAAACAATAAAGAACTCCTCTACACTATAATATGACGTATGGATAATAAAAGAAGAACCGCATTTCAATTTATTATCCTTCTCGGGATTGTTAGTCTCTTCGGAGATATAACATATGAGGCGGCAAGGAGTGTTACAGGACCTTATTTGTCGGTTCTGGGCGCAAGCGCTTTTATTGTTGGATTAGTCGCAGGACTTGGTGAATTTCTCGGTTATGCTTTGCGTTTAGCCTCTGGGTATATTGCAGACCGCACAAGGGCATATTGGCCTATTACGATCATTGGTTATGGATTAATTCTTTCTATACCCATGCTGGCATTTGCTGGCTATTGGCAGGTTGCAGCTTTCCTCATTATTTGTGAGAGAGTTGGAAAGGCAATAAGAACTCCTGCGAGAGATGCCATGCTTTCGCATGCCACAAAGCAGGTGGGCAGAGGGTGGGGATTCGGAATTCACGAGGCATTAGACCAGGTCGGCGCTATTGTTGGACCTTTGATATTTTCTGCAGTGTTCTTTCTAAAGGGTGACTATCAAGATGGTTTTGCTATTTTATGGATCCCTGCTTTCTTGACTTTAGCAATACTTTTAATGGTAAGGAAAAAAGTCCCATCACCACAAAAACTTGAGACTTCAGAAAAGGAACATACGGATGAAAACAGCAGATTACCAAAGATATTCTGGCTTTATGCATTGTTTATCTTTCTGAGTGTTGCAGGTTTTGCAAATTTTCAGATCATTTCATATCATTTCAAGGTCAAATCAATCGTAACAGATGCACAAATCCCCTTGCTATATGCAATAGCGATGGGTGTTGATGGATTGGCAGCCTTAATTATTGGTAAAGCCTACGATAAAATTGGTCTAAAGGTGCTTATAACAATTCCACTGCTAACTATTGCAATCCCTATTTTTGCGTTTTCTTATAACTATAGTTTTGCTGTAACAGGGGTCTTGCTCTGGGGGACTGTTATGGGGATCCATGAGACTATTATGCGTGCTGCAATTGCTGATTTAATACCGACTGGGCGCAGAGGATTTGTATACGGCGTTTTTAATATAATATACGGTATATCATGGCTTATAGGAAGCACCCTCATGGGATTGCTATATACCATAGACCCTTTTCTCATAATGCCTTTTGTAATTTTTATGGAATTAATATCAATTCCTGTATTTTTAGCTGTCTATAGGAGAAAGTGACGATTTCAATTATATTTATGCAATAAAATCTTTTATGGAAAAAATTGGAACAAGCTACCACATCTAATTGTGAATAATCTGGTCGGGGCGACTGGATTTGAACCAGCGACTCCACGGTCCCGAACCGTGTGCGCTACCAGGCTGCGCTACGCCCCGATAAATGAATAATAAAAATCCCATACCCTTTAAGTCAAGTCTTTGTCCTCTTTTGTTATAATTGATAAATATCGTGCAAAAAATTTAAACTTGAATTGCAGGATTTTTGAAGCAGGCATTCTACCCCACTATATTTATGAATTTTATTTCATGTATAGCAGATATAGTATTTGAGCGGATTTTTTTGCCGATAGTCAAATACACTATATGAATATTTGAAAATAAAGAGGCAAAAGCCTCGGAGTCCCGACTTTATGTCGGGACGAGAATGAGCGAAAATACTATATCTGCTACATTAATATGTATAATTTATGAATAATCTGAGCTAACTAAAAGGAGGAAGGATGGGTTTTTTTGAGCATCTTAAGGATAGTTTAACAAAGACAAGAAAAGGATTTATCGAAAAGGTTGAATCTATTTTTACCGGACGTAAAATTGACAGCGAAACCTTAGAAGAACTTGAGGAGGTATTAATTATTTCTGATGTGGGAGCTAAGGCAACAGAAGAAATCATAACAGCCATAAAGGAAAAGGTAAAGAAAGGAGAGGCTAAAGATTTAGATTCTGTAAAAGAACTACTAAAAAGAGAAATGATCAATATTCTTGGAAATTCAAACCCAATGGTTGTTTATGGGGATAAGCCTTTTGTGATTCTCGCTGTTGGTGTAAATGGGGTAGGGAAGACAACAACTATCGGAAAACTTGCGAGTAGATTTCACTCTCAGGGCATTTCTGTTTTGCTTGCTGCAGGCGATACGTTTAGAGCCGCAGGAATTGAACAGCTTGAGATATGGGCTGAAAGAGCTGCTGCACAGTTTGTTAAGCACCAAAAAGGTTCTGATCCGGCTGCAGTGGCTTATGATGCAGTTATGGCAGCTAAAAGCAGAAATATAGACGTTGTTATAGTTGATACTGCCGGAAGATTACATACAAAAACTAACCTGATGGAAGAACTTAAAAAGGTAAAAAGGACCATTCAAAAAGTAATGCCAGAATCGCCACAGGAGGTTCTTTTAGTTGTTGACGCTACCACAGGGCAAAATGCTATTCGCCAGGCAGAATTATTTAATAAGGCTATCGGAGTGACAGGAATTGCCCTGACAAAACTCGATGGTACTGCTAAAGGAGGCATTGTTTTTGCAATAAAGAAAGAACTCGGCATTCCGGTGAGGCTTATAGGTGTTGGCGAGGGGATTGATGATCTCAGGGACTTTGAACCTAAAGAGTTTGTAGAAGCGCTTTTTTCGTAAAGCTAATCTATATTAACCCAGAATAATGCAGATATTGCTCAAAAATTTCTTTAACTCGATAAATTATTAAATTATCCAAATTCGTTCAATGAATAAAAATATTCGTAAAACCATCAGTTGAAGGTACACTAAGGTATCGAAAAATTAATTTTCTCACAACATCTGCATTATTCCAATTGCGTTTTTTGGATTAATTTGAATTTTTTATTTCTTCCTTAATTAGCTCGATTATCCTGGGGATTTTTGATTTAATTTCAGGGGATAATTCCATACCCATATCAATAGACTTGGGTTCGACGCCTATTACAGTTGTATGAGGTGTTTTGCCGATTAATTCTGATAAATTTATGACTTCAAGTATCCCGATCTGATGAACAGATGTCTTGAAGCCAGGGGGACAGGCTTTAACATCCTTGACATTAAAACGATATATAGACCCTGGAGGCTCTCCGCCTTTTACAGCATCAATTACTATCAGGCGTTCAGCTTCTGTTATTACATTCATTAAATAGAAACCATCGGTCCCCCCCTCGACAACAGAAACATCTGGAGGCAAATCCATCTTCATAAGTTCATTGGCTACATGGACACCGACGCCTTCGTCAGACAACAAAATATTTCCTACTCCGAGGATAATAATTTTTTGGGAGGAGACAATGTCTCCTCCCTGTAAATTTACTGAGGAATGTTCGGATAAGTTCATTCTATGAGAAATTTCCGTATCTCATTAGTCTTAGGGTCTATAATGTGTATGGCACAGGCAAGACATGGGTCAAATGAACGGATTATCCTTACGACGTTAATAGGATTTTCTGGGTCTGGCACCGGCGCGCCAATCAAGGATTCCTCGTATTGACCGCGAATGTTCTTTTCGCAGCGAGGCGAGGCATTCCATGTTGAAGGTACAACAGCCTGATAGTTCTCAATCTTTTTGTTTTTAATCTTAATCCAGTGCCCGAGGGCGCCACGTGGCGCCTCATAAAACCCTGCACCCATACCAGTTTGTGGCGGATCCCAGTGTTCAGTGTCATGGATCTTAAAGGTGGGTTTTGTCATTTCCTTCTCGAGTTCATCAAGCCATTGGTAGCAGGCATCAACTACAAGTTTTGTCTCAATAGCACGCGCTGCGTGCCTTGCTACTGCACCGGGCTTGGCGCCTTTCTTAACTAGATCAATAAGAGTAGGATTTTTGGCTACAAGCATTCTCGCTAATGGGCCAACCTCCATTGGGTTGCCATTGTAGCGAGGAGCCTTAACAAAACTATATGCCCCTTTCTTTTCAAGATTAAATACCTGTTCGCCATTATATGGATGTACAGGCTTATTATCTTTATACCAGCCATATTTCACTGACTCGGTAATTTTATCCGGCTCAAATGGATCAATCTTAATATTAGCGGGATTTAAGTTGGTAATGACACCTGCAGGGAAGACAAGATTCCTTCCTTTCATATCTTTCTCTAATGCACCATAAGAAAGATAATTATAATGTCCACCACCCAGTCCCATTTCTGCAAGTTTCCAGAGCGGACCTGTTCCAAAAAGCAGGACATCTGGAATGTATACTTCATTGACAAATTTAGCCTGCTCATCGAGCATTGTACGGAAACGTGCTATCTGGTTAATATCAGGATAAGATGTAACACCACCAACAACAATATTCTGATAATGAGGAGTCCTGCCACCCCATATAGCCCCCATATTTCTTGCTTTTGCATGCATCTTCAAGGCATCAATATAATGCTTGACTGCCATGGTTACCAAATCAGGATCTTTAACGCTGAACTCATCTGGTTCATAGCGGGGTGTGAGAGGAAAGGTATCATTTGATTTAACCAGACTAACTATTTTTTCTTTAACAGCAAGCAGGTCTTTATCTTTTCCCTTATACTTAGCAATGGCCATGATGTCAATATAATCAAGGGCACTTAATTGATAAAAATGGATGAGATGGTCGTAGATATACTGCGCACCCATTACAAGGTTTCTTAGTAAGGTGCCTCCCCAAGGTACATTGGCGCCAAATGCTGCATCCAGAGCACGAGCTGAAGTTATTTGGTGAACGCTATAGCATACGCCACAGAAACGGCTTGTTACATAAGATGCATCTCTCGGGTCTTTTCCTATAAGCAGTGCTTCGAATCCACGAGCCATTGTGCCGCTGCTCCACGCATCTTTTACCTTGCCATTTTCGATCTCTACCTCAATTTTAAGATGTCCTTCAATCCTGGTTATTGGATCTATAGTTATTTTCTTTCCCATTTATCGTCACCCCCTTAACTATTTTTATTTAAAACGCCGGCTTCTCTCATAGCCCATATCTTCTTTGAAGTTTTGCCCTCAGCAGTATAAAGAGGGGACATCTCAGAATAAAAGCCGGGTTCAGAACAACCCATGCAAACTGCACCACAATCGAGACAGAAATTTATTCCGTCATTCCATCTGCGCACTGCGCAATCTGCATATGTCATGGGACCTTTACAGCCTTTTTCAAACAGACACCAGTCTTTTTGTTCAGGATTATTCCAATCTTTAAGGAATTTCCCCTCATTGAAATATGCACGACGCCTGCAGTTATCATGAATTGTGTCCCTGAAGTACATAACAGGGCGTCCAATATTATCTAATTGAGGCACTTTTCCTGTTGTAAGGAAATAGAGAATAGTTCCTGCGAGATGATCTGGATGTACTGGACATGTAGGAAGATTGATTATTGGCTTACTAATCCCTGCCTTCTTAAGGGCTTCGCCAACTCCTATGCCTTTGCTCGGAGTGCCTGCAGGGATACCGCCAAATGCTGCACAGGCACCTGTTGCAATTATTGCTGCTGTGTTTTTAGATGCCTCCTCCACTATTTCCCTGAAGGGACGTCCCCCAACCAAGCAGAAGCGGTCATCTGCGGTTGGGATTGAACCTTCAACCACTAATACATATCCACCTTGTTTTACAGTATCGTGGTAAACTTTTTCAGCCTGATGTCCAGAGGCTGCCATGGCAGTTTCATGGTATCTAAGTGATATCTTGTCGAGAAGTATTGAAGAAGCAGGGGGGTTAAGTATCTGTGTGAATGAGATAGTGCATCCTGCACAATCCTGGCCTTCAAGCCATATTACAGGTGGTTTTTTTGAAGAAGTTTCTAATGCATGTGCAATTTTGGTTGTAAATTCTAATTCTGAAAGACCTAATATAGCTGCTGTTGTAGCACAATACTTAAGAAAGTCTCTTCTACTTATCCCGTGGAAATTAAGCTCTTTCAAAAGCTGTTTGTTCAGGATTCCATCCTTTTTCATAATTTCCTCCATTTTTAATCTATAAAATTTCTTATGAAATATCGAAATCCTCCTTTCTATCCAATATGTAACCAATATGTAATTTCATCTTAATTATATATTTAGCAAATAAATACCTGTTTGTCAAGCAAAATTGTCTTATGTTTTTATTTTTTTTAATGCATTTTTCATCACCTTGATATCTGGTCTTATGCCTGTCCATAATTCGAATGCAAGAGTGCCCTGCCATAAGAGCATATCTATGCCATCCAGTATAAAACACCCCTTTTTTGCTGCCTCTTTAATGAGCCTCGTCTTTTTATAAATAAGATCACAAACAATCTGTTCTTTTTTAAGAAGAGATGTATCAAAAGGCAGGGAATCTTCTTTTTTAAGTCCCAATGGTGTGGCATTAATTATTAGATGAAATCTCTCAAGACTTGAGATATCTTCTGTGAGTGATACATTATTACTTATCTTTTTTAAATCCTGAACAAGTCTTTCAGCCCTTTCTTTGGTTCTATTGTATATATTTAAAGTTTTTGCCTTCTGGCAGAGATAATAGCTTACTGCCCTTGCTGCACCACCTGCGCCTATTATCAGGATATCTTTATTTTCAAAGGGGATATGATTTTCTAAAAGAGATTGTATAAATCCTTTCCCATCTGTATTGTAGCCTATAAGTTTGCCATCTGAATTTACGATTGTATTAACCGCACCTATAAAAGATGCCTCCTCATGGATTTCATCAAGTAAAGGCATTACCTTTTCCTTATGAGGGATGGTGACGTTTACACCATGTAAATTCAATGCTTTTATTGCCTTTACAGCATCATTTAAATAATCAGGATGAACAAGAAAAGGGACATAACAATAATCCAGCCCCAGTGATTTAAAGGCAGCATTATGTATTACAGATGACAATGTGTGCTCTACTGGATATCCAAAGATTCCTGTAATCTTTGTCCTGCCACTTATCTGTACCAATTTGCATCTCCTTTTGCTGCACAAATTCTAAGGCGATAAGTGGTGGTATGTCAAGCTTTATTTAATTCGTTTTCTTGACAGGCTATTTATTCAAAATATAAAATTTAACATCGTTTAAACTTATGAATAAAATAATTTTAAAAACAAACTTTTCTGATATATCTCCTGTCAAACGTGGCAAGGTGAGAGATATATATAATCTCGGTGAACATCTCTTAATTGTTGCAACTGACAGGATATCAGCCTTTGATGTTGTCCTGCCAGACGGTATCCCTGAAAAGGGTAAGGTGCTTACTCAGATATCCATATACTGGTTTGAACAGATGAGGGATATTATTCCGAATCATCTTATAAGTACACAACCAAAAGATTTTCCTGAGAAATTGCAAAAATATGCTGATATTCTTGAAGGAAGAAGCATGCTCGTAAAGAATGCACAACCTTTGCCAGTTGAATGCGTTGTAAGGGGGTATCTTTCAGGGAGCGGATGGAAGGAATATAAGAAGACAAGCTCTGTTTGTGGTATTAAACTACCCGAAGGGCTTTTAGAGTCCTCAAGACTTGATAAACCAATTTTTACTCCGAGCACCAAGGAAGAACATGGGCATGATATCAATATATCTTTCGAAGACGTTAGAAAAACTGTAGGTGAAAAACTTGCAAATAAACTCAGGGATATGAGTCTGAATATATATTTAAAGGCAAGAGACATAGCCGAAAAGAAAGGCATTATTATAGCAGACACAAAATTCGAATTCGGCATTTACAATAACAAATTAATTCTAATAGATGAACTTCTTACGCCTGACTCGTCGCGTTTCTGGTCAATAAAGGATTATACTCCCGGAAAAAGTCAGGATAGTTATGACAAACAGATTGTCAGGGACTATCTCCTAACCCTCGACTGGGACAAGACTTATCCCGGACCTTCTTTACCAGAAGATGTCATAGAAAAGACAGCGAGAAGATACAGTGAAATCTTCAAGATTATTACAGGTCGAGATTTACCTTAAACCGAAGTTATTAGCCCATATTATTCATGAGTTTCTACGCTCAAATACTCTATCCCCTATTACTATCTCTAATTTTACGAATAAAGGGGGATAGCTGTCTCTCGTTATATGCTGATCTTCTTTTTTAGCTCTATTAATTTATTGAGTGCGTCTTCTGGCGAAAGTTGATCCAGATCTATATTTTTGATTTCCGAGATAACAGAGTCTGTTATTGAAGAGAATAGGTCAAGCTGAGCTATGCCCTTTTTCATCTTTCTGTCTGCAAATCTTGGCTTCCCCGCCTCATTCAATTCCTCTTTTTCGAGATTTGCAAGCACCTCTTTTGCCCTGTTTATAACTTCATCAGGAATTCCTGCTAATCTTGCTACCTGTATGCCATAACTCTTGTCAGCAGGACCTTTTTCAATCTTTCTCAGGAAGATGATCTCATCACCCCATTCTTTTACTGCGATATTGTAATTTTTTACAACGTCATGCGTAAGACTGAGTTCTGTTAGTTCATTGTAGTGTGTTGCAAATAGTGTTCTTGCCTTAATCTCATTCAATATATGTTCTGCAACAGCCCACGCAATACTTATACCATCAAATGTACTTGTTCCCCTTCCCACCTCATCGAGAATAATAAGGCTCTTTTCAGTTGCACTATAAATTATATTTGAAACCTCTATCATTTCTACCATGAAGGTGCTCTGGCCTTTTGTAAGGAAATCGGATGCGCCTATTCTTGTAAATATCCTGTCGGCAATTCCTATCCTCGCATATGAAGCAGGGACAAAACTTCCGATCTGTGCCAAGATTGCTATAAGTGCTGTTTGCCGCATAAAAGTTGATTTTCCAGCCATATTAGGGCCTGTAATTATAAGCAGACGATCATCCTCATTGTTCATATAAACACTGTTTGGTATAAATCTTTCATCAGTTGGTATCCTTTCAAGAACAGGATGACGTCCATCTGTTATTTCTATAACATTGCTTTCGTCCACTAATGGCTTAACATAGTTATACCTTTTTGCAACAACAGCAAGTGCTGTAAGAAGATCAACAATCGAGATTGCAGAAGCTGTTTTTGAAAGGGAAGGAGATACTTTCTGAAGATCGTCAAGCATCTCCTGAAAGAGGTCATATTCAAGATTCTTAAGCCTTTCTTCTGCTCCGAGAATCTTGTTTTCAAATTCTTTAAGCTCCTGTGTTATAAAGCGTTCTCCTCCAACGAGCGTCTGTTTTCTTATATAATCATCAGGGACCATGTAGAGATTAGGTTTTGTAACTTCAATATAGTATCCAAAAATGCGGTTAAATCCTACCTTTAAAGACGATATACCCGTCCTTTGCCTCTCTTTATATTCAAGTTCTGTAATAAAGTCTTTTCCCTTTGTGGATATTTTTCTGAGGTCGTCTATGTCAGTATTATATCCATTTTTAAAAATGCCCCCATCTCTAAGGCTTAAAGGAGGGTCGTCATTGATGCTTTTATCCAATAATATTTTTATGTCTGAAGATTCTGATATATCATCCGCAATTGAGTTTAAATAAAAATTTTTAGAGGACTTAAGAGATTTTTTAATCTTTGGAAGATATGTTATAGAATTTTTGATTGCTATAATGTCCCTTGCATTTGCAGTCCGTGAACTTATTTTTGCTGAGAGTCTCTCGATGTCCTGTATTTTCCTTAGAGATGTTCTTAGTACTTCAAGAAGTTCATAGTTTTCCACAAGGTATTCAACAGCATCATGGCGTTTTCTTATTTCATTTATATCAATAAGGGGTTTAAGAATGGATGACCGTAAAAACCTACCGCCCATTGGAGTCAATGTCTCATCAAGAACCCATAGAAGTGTGCCCTGCTGTGAGCCGTCCCTGATATTATGTGTAAGCTCAAGATTGCGCTGGGTTGAAGCATCGAGAAACATATAATAATCCTCTCTGATTGTCCTTATCTGTTTAAGGCTGAATGTCTCTTTCTGCGTTTCTTCAAGATAATTTATAAGGGCGCCTCCAGCAGATATAGCAGCAGCCATCTCATTACAACCATAGCCTTCAAGTGATGATACCTTTAGATGCCTCAGCAGGATTTTATATGCCTCTGAATAATCAAAGAACCAGTCTTCGTATTTAGTTATAAAAAAATTATTGAGTGTTTCTTTGAAATGGATATTTTCTCCTAAGCTCTTTGGAATTAATATTTCTTTTGGTTCGAACCTGTACATCTCATCTTCAATATTTTTAGTTGTCTCATATAAGATGAAATCTCCTGTAGAGACATCTGCTACTGCAATCCCATGTTTATTTTTAGAGGGGAGTATACTTATGATATAAGAATTTGCTTTTGGGTCCTCGGGTGTATGGGTTCCGGGTGTGATTACTTTTACCACATCCCTTTGTACAATACCCTTTGCCTCCTTTGGATCTTCCAACTGTTCACATATCGCCACCTTGTATCCTGCCTTGATAAGCTTTGATATATAGGTCTCTGATGCAAAATAAGGAATGCCACACATGGGGATGGGTTCATCTTTTGATTTGTCCCTCGATGTAAGTGCTATCTGGAGGATCTTTGATGCCTTCTCAGCATCCACTCCGAACATCTCATAAAAATCACCGAGCCTGAAAAATACAATAGCATCACTGTATCTTTCTTTGATATCGAAATATTGTTTCATTAAGGGGGTCAATTCTGGCATACCAAATTATTAAATAATATCATACAATGAAAGTGCAATATGTAAAAAAAGGATTAATAATATTAGGGAAAAACGTTCTCTGACTGAAATTATCAATGCCTTTAATAAATTATTTTATTTATAATATTATACCTTTTTATGAATAAAACTGAAGCAGAAATCAGGGAGATACTGGAGAACCTGAAGTATATTCTGGATATTCATGAGGGTTTTGCTGAACTGATAGAAGTGAAGGATAAAAAAGCAGTCATATATTGTGGCGGACAATGTGCACGCTGTGATAATAAATGTATTGAACAGGCAATTAAGGAAAAATTGCCTGATATTGAGGTAATTATAAGATAAAAAGGAGGAGAAATGAACCCTGTTTTAAAGGCTATTGCAGAGAGAAGGGCTGTAAGGAATTATGAGCCTAAATCCATTCCAAAAGATATTATAGAAAAAATTATAGGGGCAGGTAATCAGGCGCCATCTGCGATGAATAGTCAGCCATGGCGTTTTGTTGTTGTGAAGGACAAAGAATTTCATAAAAAGCTGACAGAAACTGCTATCCCTAACAGCAAAAAAAGACTCGAATCTTTAAAGCATGTTAATCCTGAAAGATATCAGACTATTATGAAACGATATGATGAACTTGAAGACCCGATTTACTATTCGGCCCCTGTAATCATATTTGTAATCGGATATGGAGAATTTGCAGATCTATCCTGTCCCTTAGCCTGTCAGAATATGATGCTATCTGCTTATTCTTTAGGACTTGGAAGTTGCTGGGTATTTTTCGGTTCTCTCGTAATAGACAATGAGGAGATAAACAAAGAGCTTGGATTAACCGAAAACGAGAAGATATACGGACCAATAATTATCGGCTATCCAAAACAATTTCCCGAACCTCCGCCTAAAAAAGAGCCTCGCATAAAATGGATATAGAAAAAATAAGGGGATTTGGGTTAACTTCTTGCCCAACTCCCCTTGTAGGTATAAACGAAGGTTACTTCACTATCCCCAGATTTCGACTTTCCCACTGCCTAAATAATAGTAGCCTCCTACGATCTTTAGCTCACCTTTCTTCTGCATATCACCGAGCGCCTTACTCTCTTTGGCAATCTGTTTTACAACCATGCGTACATTCTCTTTGGAAGAAGCTTCTACAAGTTCCTTGCCTTTTGCCCCTGTCTCTTTAGCCTTCAATACAGCGGGTTTAAGCCGATTCATTATATCTTCAATACATGGTGTTTCTTTCATATGCGGATATTCCAGAACCTTTACAGTAGCAGCCACTGCACCGCAGGATTCATGTCCTAAAACAAGGATCAGCCTACTTGTAGAATGTAAAGAAATATATTCCATGCTGCCTAACAAAGCCGGATTTATAACATTGCCTGCTACACGTACGACGAATAAACGGCCTAGACCTTCGTCAAATATCAATTCAGGCGGCACACGTGAATCAGCACAACATAGGATGGTGGCATAAGGCCACTGTCCCATGGTAAGTGTCTGACGGATTTCTGGTCCAACGCCGGGGTCGGATTTCCTTTTCATCGAGATAAAACGTTCGTTTCCTTCCTTCAGAAGCTTAATAGCCTCATCCGGGGAAACAAGTTTTTTAGATTCGCCATGGCCCCCTGCCCAGGCAAGCATATCTTTTACCTGAGAAGTTGCCAGAGCAACTGCCATAACACCAAAACCCTTCAATAATTCACGACGAGAAAGCATGGCTCTATCCTCCTTTATAATATAGAAATTTAGGGATGGTAATATAAAGAATATTTATATGTCAACAGAAATCGTTAACCCCAAAAATGCATTTGACAGGGATATGGATGACTGAAAAGTCTTTTGCAGCAACACCTTTTACATGCCATGATGAAATTCTTGATGTGCATAAAATTATGCAAGAAACCTTTGAGAATTGCATTATGGCATATGATAAAATTTTGTTGAAATCTAAAGACTTTGAAGGCGTTCATGTCCCTGTCTATCAAAATCAATTGCATTTTTGGGGTTAAGTTTAAGGGGTATAATATTTCTTTTTCTTTTTCAGATAATCCTGTTCAACATATCCACCGTAATCATGCGGATATTTATATCCTTTTCCATGTCCTAATTTTTCAGCTCCTGGATAATGGCTGTCTTTTAAATGATCTGGGACTTCTATTGTTTCTTCAGTAGAAATATCTTTTAGCGCTGACTCAATAGCCGTATAGCAGGCATTACTTTTTGGCGCCTTTGCAATATAAATAGTTGCCTGTGCAAGAGGTATCCTTGCCTCTGGCATGCCTATGAACTCTACTGCCCTCAATGCAGATGTAGCAACAACCAGAGCCATTGGGTCTGCATTCCCAACATCTTCTGAGGCGCATATAACAATGCGCCTTGCAATAAATCTTGGGTCTTCACCTGCATAAAGCATCTTTGCAAGATAATAGGTGGCAGCATCAGGGTCTGAGCCTCGCATGCTTTTTATGAATGCAGAGATTGTATCATAATGCTGGTCGCCTTGTTTATCATAGACAATGACCTTTTTCTGTATGGATTCCTCTGCTACCTGAAGAGGTATTCTTATGTCGCCTTCTTTATCAGGAGGGGTTGTAAGGACTGCTAACTCTATGGCTGAAAGCGCCTTTCTTGCATCTCCATCAGACATCTTAGCGATGTGTTTCAATGAATCTTCATCTGCAACTATGTTTAAATTTCCGAGTCCTCGTTCTTTATCCTGGAGTGCGTTATTTAACACTTTTAGAATATCTTCTTTTAAGAGAGGTTTTAATTCAAATACTTGACTCCTTGAAAGCAGGGCAGAGTTTACATAAAAAAATGGATTTTCAACAGTTGCAGCTATAAGTATGATATTCCCTTCCTCAACATCAGGCAGGAGCGCATCTTGCTGAAGTTTATTAAACCTGTGGATTTCATCGAGGAATACGATGGTGTTTATCCCCTTAGCCTTTCTTGCCCTCGCATCCCTTATAACCTTTCTGATTTCATCGAGTCCAATTGTAGCTGCATTGAGCCATTCAAAGTGCGCCTTTGTTTTTTCAGCAATTATCCTTGCAAGAGCTGTTTTGCCTGTTCCTGGCGGTCCGTATAGAATAAGCGAAGTGATTTTATCTGCTTCAATGGCTCTTCTCAGGAGTTTTCCATGACCGAGAATATGCTGCTGACCTACATATTCATCGAGGGTTCTTGGACACATCCGGTAGGCAAGAGGCGGGGCAGGAGATCCTTCTTTAAAGAGATTCATAAGTTATATTTGCTCATGCAGAAAGAATTTTTCAAGTTTAAGATCAGTTTTGTTAAAATAGTGAAGCTTTTTTCAGAAAGCTGGAACATTTATATCAGTAAATAAAGGAAAGGATGGGCTATGTTTCATACTGCAGATATTAAAGATATTATTGATGGCAAGATTACAGATGTATATTTTGAAAGGACATTAAAGATACTGAAAGCTAAAGGAGTTAACCCTATTGTAAGGGCAGAATTTATTGCAAAAAACCTTCCTGAAAACTGGCAATGGGCGATATTCGCAGGTCTTGAAGAGGCAATGTATTTGATGAAACACTTGCCGATCAAGGTCAGGGCAATGAAAGAAGGCACTGTTTTTTATCCCTATGAACCAGTTATGGAAATAGAAGGGAGATATCAGGATTTCTGTGTATATGAGACCGCAATATTAGGTCTGATATGTCAGGCATCAGGAATTGCAACAAAGGCTGCAAGGTTTAAAAAACTCGCTGGAGAAAAAATTGTCATAAGTTTTGGTGCGCGCAGGATGCATCCGATACTTGCACCAATGATAGAAAGGAACGCATATATCGGCGGATGCGATGGCGTTGCTGTTACAAAATCAGGCGAGTTAATAGGCAAAGACCCTATGGGTACTATGCCCCATGCATTAATCTTATGCTTTGGTTCAACAGTAGAGGCATTAAAGGCATATGATGAAGTTTTAGAGCCTAAATTTAAAAGGGTTGCCCTTATAGATACATTTCTTGATGAGAAGTTTGAGGTGCTGAATGTTTCTAATGCAATTGGCAGAAAGCTTTTTGCTGTAAGATTCGACACACCTTCATCGAGGAGAGGGAACTTTTATCGGCTACTCGAAGAATGTAGATGGGAATTGAATCTCAGAGGGTATAAATATGTAAAATTTTATGTTAGCGGCGGCATAAAAGAAGAGGATATACCTGTTTTAAATTCTGTAGTAGATGGCTATGGAATTGGCACTTCGATAAGCAATGCATCTGTTGTTGACTATTCAATGGATATCGTGGATGTTGAAAGAATGCCATTGGCTAAAAGAGGAAAATGGTCAGGAAGCAAAAGGGTTCTGAGATGTCCTAAATGTGGCGCAAGAAAGATTGTGCCAAATAAAAAAGATAAACATGTCTGCTTATGCGGAAAGAAACTTGAAGATATACTCATACCTGTCCTTGATAACGGGAAGCAGCTTATCAAGATAGAATCCCCATCAAAACTCAGGCAATTTGTTCTTAAGAATGTAAGAGATATTAATTAAAAGTGAAAAGGATGGATTAATGGCTTCTCTTTATATTTTGATTGCCATCTTCCTCTGGAGTTCTCTTGGGGTAGTTGTAAGGCTCTCAGGGGTAGAGATACATCTGCTCATCTTTTATTCAATTATTGTATCCCTGATTGTTCAGGCAGCAATATTATCCCGCAAAAAATACAGGAATAAATTTCCTCATAGAAAAAATCTTAAATACCCGATAATACTTGGATCTTTTTCACTCCTGAATACCTTTACCTACTACTATGCCTTTAAACATACCACTATATCAAATGCAGTCCTCACGCATTACACTGCTCCTGTAATTGTTGCCTTTCTCGCGGCATTTTTCTTGAAAGAAAAGATTACAGGGAAACTGATTGGTGTTATTATTGTGGCATCTACAGGATTATGGATAATGCTCAATGGGTTTGTAATCGAAAAGGGTCAAACATTAGGCATAATGGCGGGACTTGCGTCAGGAGTTGCGTATGCTATAATTGTCATCTTTTTGAGAATGCATGCCCGCAATTTTAATCCCATCGTTCTTGCATTTTTCTCAAACGCCACCATTGCAGTGATGCTCTTACCTTTTATAAGCAGCGTTCCTTTAAAAGCCGTATGGAGTTTTTTGTTTATGGGTATAGTTCATTCGACTATTGCACCCATTTTATATTTTAAAGGACTTCAATATATTACCGCCAACAGGGCTGCTGTACTCGGTTATCTCGAGCCTGTCTGCGCTATTATCTTCAGCATGGCATTATTAAATGAAGTGATAGGGATGAATTCCATTATCGGTGGAATTCTGATAATTTTTTCAGGTTATCTAACATTAACCCAAAAAGTGCATTTGAATAATAATTAAGGCAGGCACATATGCCTGCCTCCCAATAAATTAATTGCGTTTTTTTGGTTAACTATTTATAAAGAGTGGAAGCTATCTTCACCGTGAGGTCTCCTAACATATTCGTATAACTTCCCAGCTCATTATCATACCACCCATAAATTACTGCCTGTGTAATAGGTATTTTTATATTTGGCTGTTCAAGTGTTATAAAGCTTGTCCTTGTCTGTGTCTCGGTGCCTTCAATGATAGTAGCAGGGCCAAACATCCCGATTATGTCTGAAGATACATTCTGATCTTCTGTGTATTTTATATAGCCCCTTTTTTCTTTCTTTTCAGCCTCATGATAAATGTTGTTGATAAGTGCTGCGTTAATTTTTGGTTCTTTAATATCATCACAAAAAGTAATTACAAGAATAATTAATGAGCCGGTTGTTACAGGAACGCGTACTGATTCTGCAATAAATCCTATCTTATTCATCTCAGGGATTACTAATCCTAATGCCTTTGCTGCCCCTGTTGTAGTCAGTATGATATTATTTATTACGCTTCTGTTTTTTCTTAAGTCAGTAGCCCCTGCTTCAGGCAGTCTGTCCAGCACCTCTTGAGTGCCTGTAACAGCATGAATTGTAGACATAGAGGCGCTTAATATTTTTTGAGAACCAAGATAATCTAAAAGAGGCTTAACCATATATGCAAGGCAGGTGGTTGTACAAGAGGCAGCCGAAATGATGTTATGTTTATTATAATCAAATTTATCATCATTGATGCCCATTACGAGAGTGACTGCATCTTCTGGCATAGGAAGACCTTTTGTTTTTATCTTAAATGGCGCTGAAACAATAACCTTTTGTGCCCCTGCTTCTAAATGTCCTCTTACAGACCCCTTTTTGTCATCAGATGGAACTGTCGGATCTTTGAATTTGCCTGTACTATCAACAACTATCTTTACACCATACTTGCCCCACTGAATGTCTTTCGGGTTACGGTTTTCTCTCAGTATAGTTACAGGTATGCCATCTATTACCATTGTCCCTTTTTCTTCATTTAGGTTTTCTATTACCCTTTTTGCTTTATGTCCGTAGAGATAACGCTGGAATGTTCCATATGTAGAATCTTTCTCGAGATAGAGGGCGAGATCTTCAAGTTTGGTTCCCACCTGTCTGCCGATGTTTATAATTATTTCTGAAAAATACTTTTTGCTTATATGATGCCAGAGTGTAAGTTTTCCAATCCTGCCCAGACCGTTTATACCGAGTACGGACTTATTTCCTGAAATTAACTTTTCAGCCATTGCTCTTATACCTCCCTGATATCTAAAACTTTTTCAGTTCTAATTATATAATATAAATACATATTTTGCATTCATAACAGTCCAAAACAACAAAAACAGAAAAGAGGCTGGGTGCTGAAGAAACACAATGACGACACCTTAGAAAGAAAACGTAATGCTTCCTAAATAACATCATATGAGAGTTATCCATATAAGGATTATATACAAAAATGAGGTTTGCCAGATAAATTATCATGTCGATTCAGTGTGTTTATGAGGCATTTAGCCTCTTATATAAAATTATCTTAGACAGGTTTGATTTTGCATTAAATGGAAAAAACCTGTAATATTATTCTTGAAGGGTATTAATCTAATCAGGTTTAAGAGAATTAAGATTCTTGGAAAAAAATAGCAGTTATTATAAGAGAAAAGGTATGTCGTTTAATTCAAAAATAATTAATTATATTTTCACTGTAGATAAACAACAGAGAATAATTTCCTGTAACAAAGAGGAGGAAAAGATTTTTGGGAAATCTTTTCCTGAGGTGCAGGGGCTTCCCTATTATGAAATAATCCCGAGAATAAAGAAAGACGGTAAAGATATAGTCAAGCAAGTATTAAAAAGCAGTGCGCCGGTTTTTTTAAAGGGATATCATATCCCGTGTTTTTATGGACATATAACCATGGACATACAGATTGTACCTGTAAAAGATAAAGCTGGCAAAATAACAGGTGCAAATCTCCTATTTGAAGAAAAGCGAGGTTGTCCGATAAAAGAGAGACTCAAACAGTCCCAAACATTTATTGATATAGGCAGAATTGCGGCAACTTTTGCTCATGGCATAAGGAGTCCATTAAATGCAATTAAAGGGTCTGTGGTATACCTTAGAGAAAAATATGCTGATGAGAAAAGACTTATTGAATTTACAAAGATAATAGAGGAAGAGATTGCCCATCTCGATAACTTTATAGCTAAATTTCTCAGTGCTTCTGTTTTTGATTTTGATAAAGGATTCTCTATAGTAGATATAAACTCATTATTGAAAAAAATAGAAATTTTGACCTCGTTACAGGCTCAGTCTTATAAAATTAAGACTTTTTATGAATATGGCAAGGTTTCTCCTGTGATAATAAATCCCTTTCACCTTGAACATGCTTTGTTGAATGTTATTAACAATTCTATTGAAGCGATGTCTTCAGGAGGGACTCTCAGAGTAAAGACACAGACTGAAATTAGTTCAGGTACCAATTTTGCTATGATTGAGATTTCGGATAGCGGTCCAGGTATAAGTAAAGAAAATAATAAAGTGCAACCTGATAACAATAAGGGAAGAGGTTTGGGGTTATTTATTACCCGTGAAACCCTCAAATCGTATAAAGGACACCTCGAGGTAAAGAGCAAAAGAGGGACCGGAACTATTGTAAAGTTATATATCCCTACAGGACACGCAGATGGTAAACAGGGCTGATGGAAGGATTTTAATAGTTGATGACGAACCAAACGCTCTTAAGGTACTATCAGCGATTCTTTCAGAAGCAGGTTTCAGTGTTGTGGAGTCATCAAATGGTGAAAAAGCCGCAAAAATAATTTCGAGGAAAAATATAGATGTAGTTATTACAGACCTGAAGATGCCCGGCAAGGACGGGATGCAATTATTTGAATATGTCCTCGCAAATAATCCTGATATCCCTGTTATCTTCCTCACAGCCTATGGGACAATTGATTCTGCTGTCTATGCAATGAACCGGGGAGCCTTTTATTATTTTATTAAACCTCCTGATTATCTAAAGCTTAAAAACATGATCGATAAGGCATTAAGCCAACGACTTATGAAAAAGGAACTCGAAATTCTGAGGCAAAAACTTTCAGACGAGAATAATAATATTCCTATTATTGGAAAGACTCCTCAGATGCTTAAAATACTTGATACAATTAATGCAATAAAGGACTCATCAAGCAGTGTTCTCATTTATGGTGAAACAGGCACTGGAAAGGAACTCGTAGCTAATGCACTTCATTTTAGCAGTATAAGAAAAGATAAGCCTTTTATTCCTGTTAACTGTGCTGCTATTCCAAGAGATCTCATGGAGTCAGAACTTTTCGGGTATGAAAAAGGCGCATTCACAGGCGCTATTTCAAAAAGGATCGGAAAGATTGAGGAAGCCTCAGGTGGTAGCCTTTTCCTTGATGAAATAGGGGAACTCGAACTTCCGCTTCAGGCGAAGCTTTTACGTGTTTTTCAGGACAGTGAGATAGAGCGTCTCGGCAGTAATAAAAAGATAAAAGTAGACTTCAGGCTCATTTGCTCTACAAATCGTGACCTTAAAAAGGCAGTAGTATCCGGAGATTTTAGAGAAGACCTTTTTTATAGAATTAATGTTATACAACTAAATTTGCCATCCCTCAAGGAAAGAGGTGATGATATTCCTTTGCTGGTGTCAGGATTTACTAAAGAATTCTGCGCGAGAGAAAAGAAAATGCTTAATGTATCTACAGAAGTTATGGAGATACTCAGAAATTACTACTGGCCCGGCAATGTAAGACAACTTAAGAATATTATAGAAAGAGCAGTTGTACTGGCGAAAGAAGACAATATGTTGTTAAAGGACTTACCTGAAGAGTTTTTACCCCCTAAAGTAGAAAGTGTGTTTCCATTCCCGAAAACTCTAAAAGATATGGAGATACACGCTATAAAGAATGCAATGAAGGAATGCAAGGGAAATAAATCAAAATCTGCAAAGATGATTGGAATATCAAGAAAGGCATTTTATAAAAAATTAAAAGAGTATCAACTTATCTAAAGTGTATCGAATAAACACACAGAGACAGCATAGATGTTTCCAAACGATACATTTATTTTTATAAAATCTTCCTGATAAAAAAGATTTCTTCCCAAAAATTTTTTGAACTTTTTTATTAACATCCCGATTGAAACTCTATGATATATTTGATTTTTTAACTAATTGAAATTTATTCATCAGACATATTTAAATCTCTTAAATTTTTTCAGGTATGTTTATTGCTCTCTAACAAAAAGGGGGGATATTTATCTTGGATTGGTTTGCCTTATACGTTAAATCAAGACATGAATTTGTTACTGATAATGAATTACAAAAAAAGGGTATAGAGACTTTTCTACCTTCTGTAAAGAAACTATCTCTTTGGAAGGATAGAAGAAAATTTATTGATTTCCCTCTTTTCCCCGGCTATCTTTTCGTTAATATCTATCCCGATCCCGAAGAATTTATTAAAGTGCTTAGAACAAGAGGGGCTGTAACATTTATCTCAGATGCGCCAGGTTGCCCTACGCCTGTGCTACCTGAAGAAATAAATTCCCTAAAACTCATGATTAATAGTGGTCAGAAATTGGATATCTATCCTCACATAAAAGAGGGGGCATGGGTTAGAGTCAGGAGAGGTCCGATGAAGGGTGCAGAAGGTGTCCTGACAAAAAAAGAAGACGAACATATTTTTATCGTTAATATAAAACTTCTTGGTAGAAGTGTAGGCGTAAAAATCTATGCTGATGATCTTGAAAACGCCTGATAATAGTTAAGCGGTTTAAACTGTTCAAGCGGTTTAAGCGGTTTGAACCGTTTAATTTGTCCCTGAATTTCTTCTCAGTTGTTAATGTAACTGAGAAGGCGGAGCATTGCTTAAAAATTATTCAAATATCTATCTTTAAAACCACCTTCTTCCCTCTTTTCCAAATCCCGAAGGCTTTCGGGACTCTTTAGTAAAGAGGGATACACACCCCTACCCCCCTCTTAATAGAGGGGATAGGGAAGATTTTATGAATAAGTAATATTTTCATTCTCCATTGTGAACTAAAGGCTCATCAATATACCAGAAACTCTATGAAACAAATATTAATAATTGACGAAGATACTTTTTCAAAAATCTGTGCGGCTATCCTTGAACTTGAAGGATACAAGGCAGAGATAGTCAAAGACCTTAATAGCCTCAAATTGAACACTGATAACTTTGCATTGGTAATAATGAGTTATCCATTTGGATACTTTTTATTTGAGGATATAAGGAAGATAAATCTTCCAACAATTGTATTGACTGATCATATTAATAAAGATGTTGTCAATCTACTCGAAGATCTTGATAAATCTTATTGTATGGTAAAGCCCCTTGATTATCAAAAGTTCAGATATTTAGTGAATCAAATACTAAAGGGCAATATATCTGATACAAAAGAGATCAATATTCTATAAGTATAGCAAATGAAAAAAACGATGATATTAACCACCGCCGGCGTTGCAAACAAAATTTTTATACTTGTTACAGTCCCACTTGCACAAAAAATCGGGGAAATTGTAAAATCTACAAATCACCGCTATATACTTACAGGGGATATGGGTCTACCTAATGAGCCGATAGATGTGCCGACAAATTCTATTTTAATGAATGAGAATGTGGCGAAAACGGCAATGGCAGTGGACTGAATTATATAAAGCACATGTCTTTATTTTTCGATGCTATAGTCATCATGGAGACAGTTAAAGTAGTATTATTTGGAAGAGGAGCAAGATAGCAGAATGAAAAAAGGGATATTAGTATTTATTCTGATTTTTCTATTTAGCTGTGCAACAACTGGAGATATTAAAAAAGATGAGAATGTTTCTATTACAGGGATCGAGGTTCAAGACTGTGCGCTAACAATAAGGGCTAATAAACCATTTATATATACCATATCCAAATCGAACAATCCTAATAAAATAATCATCGAACTCCCTAATGTGAATATCGGTGAATTTAACTCCAAAATCATTTCTAACAAAGCAGGTATAAGAGAAATAATCCCTTCACAAATTTTGTTACCAAATGCTATTGCAAAAATCGAGGTAATGTTGCGGAAGACGTCTATATTTACTCCGGAATATAAAGACAATGCGGTGACAATCATAATACAGGAACTTGAAACATCTCATCCTCCTTTGGATACAGATGTTTCTGTTGATAAGGGCTATACAATTGGGGATGAGGATGTTCTTCAGATATCTGTATGGGGAAGTCCTGAATTAACCGTTGAAGTTCCTGTAAGACCTGATGGCATGATTTCTGCCCCCCTCGTAGGAGATGTCAAAGTAGCAGGACTTACACCACAGGAACTCAAGATCAAACTCGAAAAAGAGCTTACGAAATATATTAAAGCACCATCTGTAAGCGTGATTGTAACAGCAATAAACAGCTTCAAGATCTTTGTAATCGGAGAAGGGGTATCAACGTCAGGAACAATAACATTAAGAAGAAACACCACTCTTTTGCAGTTGCTTTCACAACTTGGTTCACTTCAGAACGCTGATCTTAATAATTCTTCCGTGATTAGAGGCGGACAAAAACTCGCTGTTGATTTATATAAGCTTGTAATAAAAGGTGACATCACACAAGATGTTCATCTCAGGCCAAATGATACAATATTTATTCCTGATAACTTCACAAAAAGAATCATGGTTGTGGGTGCGGTCAGGACGCCGAGTTCTATTCCCTATAGAGAAGGCATGACCACCCTCGATGCTATATTGAGTGCCGGCGGGTTTACAGAATTCGCTGATCAGAATGACGTAGTTATTGTAAGAAAAGAAGGGAATGAGGTAAGAAATATAGAGGTAAGATTAAAAGATGTAATGAAAAAAGGTGACATTAATAAAGATCTATCTTTAAAGCCAGGTGACCGTATAATAGTTAAAACAGGGGGGATATTTTAGAAAGAGCTATGCAGGGAAATCCATCTGACTTTGATATAAAGCATTATATAGCACTAATAAAAAGGAAGAAATACGTAGCCCTTTCTATCGGATTGATAGTGCTATCTTTATTTGCGTGGGGAAGCTTTTTTATGCCGAATATATATGAAGCAAGCACTACTGTTACAATAGAAAGAGATTCTGTGTTACAGCCTCTTATAAAGGGTGTAGGGGTTTCGCGAAGCATGGAAGACAGCATCAGCAATATCAGGAACGAGATTACAAGCAGGAGTATTATAGAAAAGATTATAAAAAAACTTGGTTTAGACGCAGACATCAATAGCCCTGTGCAATATGAGGCGCTTATAGAGAGCATGCAGAAAAATTTGAATATTACGGTAAGGGGAAGCAGGCCTAACTTTTTCAATATTTCCTATACGGGAGATGATCCTAAAAAAGTAACAGATATTGTTAATACTATTACAAGTGAATATATAGAAGGGCAGATGATTTTCAGGAGAACAGACGCAACAGATGCATATGATTTCATACAGGCTCAACTGCTGGAATATAAGAATAAGCTTGAAGAATCTGATAGGGCAATAAGGGAATTTAAAGAGAAACATCCTGATGTGGTTCCCCGGAGCGAAAGCACACTTCTCACCAGATTGGAGAGTTTGGAGAGTTCAAGGATGGACGCAGAGATCAGGATGAAGGAACTTCTTAAAAAGAGAGATAATCTTCAAAAGCAGCTTTCAGGTGAAAAAGAGCTTACTGTTGCTATTGTAACACGAGAAGGTTCACCCCAGACAAGACTAAATTACCTGAACAATCAACTTATGCTTCTGTTAACTAAATATACTGAAAGTTATCCTGAGGTAATCAAGATAAAAAGCGAGATAGAGGAATTAAAACAACAAATATCTGAGGCAAAAAAGCCACAAGTAGAAAGTTCAGGCTCCGAAACTTCTACCTTGAATCCAATTTATCAGCAATTAAAAGAAGAATTGGCAAAGACCGAGGCTGAAATAGAGTCTTTAAAGGCAAGATCAACAGAACTTTTGAGACAACAACAGGAAATTCAGAAGATATTTGGACGGATGCCAAAAGAACAGGAAGAATGGACAAAACTCCAGAGAGACAGGAATGTATATCAGCAGATATATGATCAGCTACTGGAGAGACTTGAAAACGCGAGGGTTTCAAAAGACCTTGAACTTACCGACAAAGGTGAACCTTTCAGGGTTATTGACCCTGCAATACAACCTTTATTCCCGGTAAAGCCCAATAGAGTCAAAATGATAATTTTAGGATTATTTCTCGGCATAGCTTCAGGAATAGGTGCAGTTATAGGGCTTGACTATTTCGACCGCACTTTTAAAGATGAAAATTTAATTGAATCCACTTTAAAAATACCCGTGTTTGCTGTGATCCCCAAAATAGTCACAGAGGCAGACGAGCTTTCAGCAAAAAGACTTGATAGGAAGGTCTTTTTCGCCACAGGTGGATATCTCTTTATCATAGGACTGATATTTGTAGAAGAATTCATATCGAGATACGTGGGTATTAATATCATTAATTTTTAGACGAGGAATATTTAATGAGCAGAATAGAAAAGTCTTTACAGAAGGCATTAGAGGTAAGAGAGTCAGTGAAAAATACTATTGACGAAAAGATGGTTATCACAGAAGATCGTCAGGATTTTACTCTTCCAAAATTTGAGATAGGAGAGTCAATAATCAAGATAGATACAGTTGATAAGCATATAATCTGCTTAACAGATCCTTTCTCTCCTGCAGCGGAACAATATAAAAAATTACATGTTAGAATTTTCAGGTCTACTGTAAAGGATTTTATAAATACAATTATGATTACAAGCCCAGGTGTTGGAGAAGGAAAAACAATAACTGCAACAAACCTTGCTGTTTCCATGGCAAATGAAATTGACCATACTGTTCTTCTTGTGGATGCTGACTTAAAACATCCATCTATACATAAATATCTTGGTATCGAATCGAAATATGGTCTAAGCGATTATTTGATGGGCAAGGTAAAACTTCAAGATATCTTAATAAAGACAGGTGTTGGAAAACTTGTCTTTTTACCAGCAGGTACATCTGCAGAAAATACGACAGAACTTATGTCTTCACAAAGAATGAAAAGACTTGTGTACGAATTAAAGCATAGGTATAAGGACAGATATATAATTTTTGACTCACCACCTCTGCTTGTGACAGCAGATTCCCTTTCAATGTGTAGCTACATGGATGGAATTGTTTTTGTGATACAGGCAAGTAAGACCACACAAAAGGCTGCACTGCATGCTGTTTCTCTTATAAAAGGACATAACATCCTCGGAGTTGTATTTAATAATGTCCCGAAAGACTTTGCAAAGAATCTTTATCCCTATTATTATGAGAGTGAGAAATATTACAAAAGGGCTAAAAATAACAAAGAAACGGAATAAAGAAAGTGTCTGAGATTATTGATTTTGAGAATTTTCTTTCATTAGTTACCTATTTATCAGACCTGACAGGTCTTTCTCTTTCTGTATATGGAGATAAAGGAAATATCATTCAACCCGCTACTATAGATGATAAGTTCCTGTCATATATAAAAACATCTCCAATGGGGAGAGACGAATATAATGATTTTTTGAAGAGATGTATAGGGAAGGCAATACAGAGAAAACGCCCTTCGATCTTCAAGGGGCCTGCAGGGCAGCAGCATTTTTTTATTCCTGTAACCATTAATGATTTAACATTTGTTATATCGGGTGGCGTATATTTCTCTTCAGAGGAGTTCAAGGATTTTTATATAAAAGAAGGACCATCTTATGGCTTATCTCCAAAACAAATTGACCTCTGGCGTGATAAGATTGCCATCAGGGATTACACGAATATTATGGAAACTTCTACTCATATTGGATCCCTGATTAATCTTTTTCTCAAAGAAAATTATGAAGGCAATTTAAATAAAAAAAGATACAGATTAACAAAGACCATATTAAGTCTTCTGTCTAATATAAAATTAGATAATCAATTCGAGGCTGTTAGTGATATGCTGGTGGACATATTACTCTTTTTATTTAATGTAGATAGTGTATCTGTCATGGTGAAAGATAATGATATATTCAGACCTAAAAAGATAGCAGGGAGGTTGAGAGAAAATCTTAAGTCATTATCACTAACGACAACTGGCATCATATCCGAGGTTATCGAGAAACAACGCCCTCTATATTCTGACAATACGATGGAAATATTACGATTGGGCTTGCCTGATATGATTCTATCTATCTATATATTTCCTATAATAGCAGAAGACAAAGTAACAGGGCTTGTATGCATTTTTAACCCTGCTATATCTCGAGAAGATGTTGATATCATCTCAGAGTTGTGCAATGTTGGAGGGTTTATTTTTAGACTCTCAAGACTGCAGAATCTCTACGGGAAGCGCCTGAAGGACATGGATATATTAAATATAGTTAGTACAAGTCTTTGCGAAGTAAAGGAACCAGAGATACTTTATGAGACTATAGTGGATAAATCAGTTGAGTTAACATATGCAGAAAGGGGTTCATTAATGCTTATGGATACTGAAACTCCTTATCTTACTATAAAGGCTGCAAAAGGTGTAAACAAACTGCTCCTGAATGAGATAAAGATCAAGGCAGGTGAAGGAATTGCAGGCAGGGTATTTAAAGAAGGCATCCCTCTTTTGGTGCATGATATTGAAACTAACGAAAGGATTCCTTTCAAAAAGAAACCAAGCTACAAAACAGGCTCTTTTGTAAGCATTCCTATCAAAATAGGAGAAAGAACTATAGGAGTTCTTAATATCTCTGATAAGATAACAGGAGAGGTATTTTCAGAATCAGATATGGCATTGCTTCGGTCTTTTGCATCCTATGCATCTATCGCACTCGAAAGGTCAATGTGTTATAGCCTTGCAGGACATCTAAGAGAACTATCCATTACAGACTCTCTGACAAGCCTTTTTAACAGACGGTACTTTGAGGAAAGATTTTTTGAAGAGCTCCAGCGTTCAGAACGCCACGGCTTATCATTTTCATTGGCAATGGTAGATATAGATGATTTCAAGCTCTTTAATGACACAGAAGGGCATCTCGCGGGTGATGAGGTATTGAAGCACATTGCTAATATTATAAAAGAGAGTTTGCGTGTGGTTGATGTAGTAACAAGGTTCGGAGGCGAAGAATTTGTGATTATCATGCCACAGACAGATAAGCAAGAGGCATTTATGGTTGCCGAAAGGGTAAGGGAATCTGCAAAAACACAGATACCGCATTTCTGGAAGACCTTCCCTAAAGAAAATATAACTATAACAGTAGGCGTATCAACTTTTCCATCCGATGGAAAGGAAATGAAGGAATTAATAAGAAATGCTGACAAAGCCCTTTACAGAGGGAAGATGGCAGGCAAAGACAGGGTATTTTTATATAATATACCAGAAGTTAATATCATATAATTATGCACATATCATTTTTTGGCCTTAAAACCAAACCATTTGAGTTAACCCCTGACCCGGAATTTCTGTTTATGAGCAGGATTCATAAGAAGGCATTAACCTATCTCAATTATGGAATAACAGAAAATTCTGGGTTTATCCTGTTAACTGGTGAGGTAGGAACAGGGAAGACAACGCTTATACGGAGTGTTATGAAAAATGTAAAGGAAGATATCAAGCTTGCCCGGATTAACAATACACGGCTTACACCGGAACAGCTTATTTATATGATTAACGAAGAGTTTGGCATTGAGGCAAAAAATACGGATAAGGCGATAATGTTAAGAGAGCTTACAGACTTTCTTATTGAGCAATATGCAAAATGTAACAGGTCTGTGCTTATTATAGATGAGGCACAGGATTTAACACCTTCCCTTCTTGAAGAAATAAGGCTTCTTTCAAATCTCGAAACAGATAAGTCAAAATTACTTCAGGTGATACTCGTTGGTCAGCCCGAGATCAGAAAAGTCCTTGCACAGCCAGACCTAAGGGCGCTTAAACAAAGAATAAATATAAGCTGTCACATTTATCCACTCACACGCGAAGAGACCGAAGAATATATATTCTACAGGCTTGAAATCGCAGGAAATAGAAATGCGCTTAATTTTCAGAAAGGAAGTATTGACTTAATTTATGATTTTTCCAGAGGTATCCCAAGACTAATAAATATAATCTGTGATTTTGTCCTGCTCTCTGCATTTTTTGAGACGACAAGAGAGATATCGCTTGATATGGTCAAACAAATAATTAATGATCTCGAAAAAGAAAATATATACTGGCAGGATGCAACAACTGAAAAATATTCAGGTGATATAAAGTTCTTAAAAAGATTTCAGAAATACTAATATCCCAGAGAAATCCCCCTTCATCCCCCTTTTCCAAATCCCGAAGGCTTTCGGAACTCTTTAGCAAAGAGGGATACACACCCCTACACCCCTCTTAATAGAGGGGATAGGGGAGATTTTATAAATAAGTCCATGATGTCCTGAAGATGTGAGTTAATAAGGAATAGATTTTTATGGTTTTTTGTAAGGGTCTAAAGAACTGGCTTGAGTGTCTTAAATGTCCTTATTTATGCACAAAAGAATGCCCCATAGAAAGTGACAATGTGATGGAAGAGATGAAAAGACAACTACATTTGTTGTATGTCTCTGAAAGTGATGATAAGAGAAACTTGTAGGGCAATCATAATAAACAATAAGGTGGCATTATAATGCTTATCAAAGCATGTTTTGATTGCAAATTTCATGAGTGGAGACAAGAAGAAGATACCCAGATGAGCTACTGTAAAAAAGAATGCTGCTGGTCCCAATATTCTGATTGTATAACACTGAAGGCTTTAGAGCGGTTTTTAAATGAAGAGTGCGCATCTCCGAACACCCAGCTCGCAACCCGTAACCCGTAACCTATCAACTAATGAACCAATTAACTTAATTAGCCAATACCCCTGACTAATGAATTAATTAAGATTCTGGCAGGATTAAAATAAGGTCGCACTTATAAAAAATGGCAATTTTTTGGAAGACACAGTTATCAGGCTTACCACTTTCAAAAAAAGATATACATATTTGGCGAGTTGCTCTTGATTCACCGGTTATAAGTGTTCAAAAGCTCAAGCAAACGCTCTCTATTGATGAGAGGATAAGGGCTGAACGATTTCATTTTGAAAAAGACAGGACGTACTTTATCATTCGTCGTGGGATACTAAGAACGCTCTTGGGTTTTTATTTAGGCATTGATTCGAGAAAGCTACAGTTTTGTTATGGAAAATATGGGAAACCAGCACTCGCTGATATATCTGGCAAGGGAACGATTTGTTTTAACATATCTCACTCAGGGGGGGTCGCCCTTTATGCTTTTACCCGAGACTGTGAAATAGGTGTGGATATCGAACGCATTCGCGATATTCCTGAGATGGATCAGGTAGTCGAACATTTCTTTTCTGAAAGAGAAAAATCTGTTTTTCGTTCACTTCCTAAAAACAGGCAAAAAGAAGCATTTTTTAACTGCTGGACACGCAAAGAAGCCTTTATAAAGGCAATCGGAGATGGTTTGTATCTGCCATTAGACAAGTTTGACGTATCAGCGACTTCGGATGAACCAGCTAAGTTATTAAAAATAGAGGGAGATTCAAAGGGAGCATCCCAATGGTTTATTCAGGATTTGAAACCTGCTAACAGATTTGCATCTGCTATTGCAGTAGAGGGTCGAAACTGGCAACTGCACTGCTGGCAATGGTCGCATTAGATAAACCAGTTAGATAAATCAGTGGTCAAGTAAAAAACAAAGTTCTGGGTCTCTGTGGCTATAGTAAATGTCCTTGAAAAGGTATGATTAGAAGGACCTTCTTGAAATACATTGTCTTATTAGGACTTGGTTTTATGGCTATTTTTTCTATAAAAGCCTCGTTTATAAGACAAAGCATTCACAAAATCAAAGATATATTTAAGTCAGAGGTAGAGCTTTCCTCTGAAGGCGAAACTATTTCAGTTGAGATGGTGTTGAATTCAAGGTGTACAAGTGACTACGATGAAAATCCTAAAAAGTTCCATTGGGGCATGTTTGATAGAACAAAGAAACTTTCTAACGAACAAATTAAAAAGATCATTAGACTTGCAAAAATTCCTCGTTTTACCGATAGGAAAGTTGAAATAAAATCTGATCGCAATATGCTGACTTTTGTGATCGAGAATCGTACTTCAGTCCCCCTGAGAGACTGGATAATGGTTGAAAATGGAATGCAGCAACAGGCAGTGGGATTGGTTTGTGCTGCACTGGGTGTAGGGATGGTATTCAGTAATCTCGGCAAGGACGGAAATCCCATCTCGGATACGGAGTATGCGACTATAAATATCAAACTGGATCCTATGAAGCCGACTTATGACAGAACCTTTTGGACATCTTCTACTCCTTCAGGAGAGAAACATTGGATGAGAGGAAACCTGCCTGACCCTGTAAGAGATGGGAAGAAATCACTGGTATCAATGTTGGATACATTGAAGCTTAAAAATAAGGGTTCACAAATAGCAACTATTGAGTCTTTAAGTCAGCTTTTATGGGCGGCAAGGGGCAGAACGCCACATTTCTATAAATCAAAACCATGGGGTATGACTATACCCACATGGGCTGGTGAGCAGCATATTTCAAGTATATACCTAATTTCAGATAATAAATTGTCGCAATATATTAATTGGGCTAATAATAGACCAACGCACTCATTAGTGGAATTAAAGAAGATAGATAAAACATTATTGCATCAATTAAAAAGCTCTTTTTTTGTATATGATAAATTTATCGTTTTAGGAAAAAATGAGAATTTTAATAGAGCTTTATGGGAAGTGGGTTATCAATTACTGAATATATTACTTCAGGCTAATGCCTTAGACATGTCATATGAAGTAGCCCTTTTAGATGAAAATCAAAAAAATGTTTTAAGAAATATAGGGATTAAAGATCCTGTTACTATGATTATTTTAGATTAGTAGCAATATTTAATAAGGTGATAAAGCTAAATAATAAAAATATTGAGGAATCTTATCAACTTTCGCCTATGCAGCAAGGGATGCTCTTTCATTACCAGCGCGATGCGGAATCGGGAGTAGATATTGAGCAGATGGTTTGTTCATTAAATGAAGAACTGAATACTTCAGCTTTGAAGAAAGCATGGGAACAGGTCTTAATGCGACACCCAACATTACGTACCAGTTTTCGATGGGAAGGAATTAACGAGCCTTTACAAAATGTGAATATTGATATCAGTCTCCCATTTGATAAAAAAGATTTGAGAAATTTGCCACTATTTAATCAACAAAGCCAAATTGAGGAATACTTGAAGTTCGATCGAAAACAAGGATTTGATTTGAGTAAAGCGCCACTTATGCGATTGATGCTGTTCCAGTTTGGTGACGCGAACTACAAACTTATTTGGACATTTCACCACATCATCATAGATGGGCGGGCTCATTTTATAATTCTGAAAGAAGTATTTGATTTTTATGAAGCAATTTGTCATGGGCAAGATGTACAGTTAGGACAGCCTCGACCATATCGCGATTATATTGAGTGGCTTAAACAAAAGGATTTTTCAAAATCGGAAATATTTTGGAAACAGTTGCTTGATGGTTTTACAGCACCAACTAAGGTAGATATAATACCAAAAACAGAAGGTTTAAATGCTGATAAAGATGGCTATGCTGAGCAAGAGATTAGAGTTACAGAATCCTTAACATCAACATTAAAAACTATTGCTGAAGAATATAGTTTGACTCTTAATACCTTTTTTCAGGGGGCTTGGGCATTACTTTTGAACCGCTATACAGGTGATGATGATGTGGTCTTTGGATCTGTAAGAGCATGCCGGCATTCGAGTATTGAAGGAGTAGAGTCTATCGTAGGACTTTTTATTAATACCTTACCAGTAAGAGTGCGAATCTCATCTGACCAATCTTTAGTCTCATTATTTAAAGAAATTAGAAAACAGTATCTTTCTATGAGAAACCATGAGCATATCCCTTTATTAAAGGTGTTAGGATGGAGTCAAGTACATAGGGATATAAATTTATTTGAAAGTATTACCGTGTTTGATAATTATGAATTGAATTCAAAACTTCAAGAACAAGGGGGAAAATGGCAATATAGAGAATTTCATCTTATTGAAAAAAATATTTTTCCACTTACACTTTATGGATACGGTGGTGCTGAACTCTTGTTAAGAATCTCATATGAAAAACGTAGATTTGATAATGTTACCATTAAACGAATGTTGGGACATTTAACAACTTTACTGGAAGGCATTGCTGACAATATTAACAGACCGATTTCAAGTTTATCCATCTTAACGTGTAAAGAAAAGCGTTTATTATTGGAGGAATGGAACAATACACGGGTTGAATACCCACAGGATTTATGTATTCATCAACTTTTTGAAATTCAGACAGAACGGACACCAGATACGGTAGCGGTTGTCTTTGAAAACGAGCAACTTACCTATAAAGAATTAAACCTCCGTGCAAACCAGTTGGCTTATTACTTACAATCTATAGGCATAGGGCCCGATGTTCTCGTGGGCATTGCGGCAGAACGCTCTATGGAGATGGTAGTGGGATTATACGGCATTCTCAAGTCTGGTGGTGCTTATGTCCCTCTTGATCCAACGTATCCACCTGAACGGATTGCCTATATGTTAGAAAATGCGCAAGTGCCTGTATTGTTGACCCAGTCAAAGTTGCTGGATAAACTACCCCTATACGATGGGAAAGTGATATGCCTTGATACAGATTGGGATAATCTCATAGCTGACCAACGCCAAGAAAACCCGGTTTGTAAAACAACTTTAGAGAACCTTGCCTATGTGATCTACACATCAGGTTCAACAGGGAAACCTAAGGGGGTAATGAATACGCATGGTGGCATTCTTAATCGTTTGCTCTGGATGCAAGATGCTTATCAATTAACTTCATCCGATCGTGTTTTGCAAAAGACTCCTTTCAGTTTTGACGCGTCCGTATGGGAATTCTTCTGGACTCTAATGTTCGGTGCCTGTCTGGTAGTGTCTCGCCCTGAAGGACATAAGGATAATGATTATCTCGTGCAACTCATTATTGAAAAACAAATTACGACAATTCACTTTGTTCCCTCCATGTTGCAACTGTTCGTGGATGCGAATAATGTAGAGAAATGTGATTCCTTACGGCAAGTATTTTGCAGTGGTGAAGCTTTGCCTGTAAATCTGCAAAATCGTTTTTTTGCTAAGCTTAATGCAAAACTGCACAATCTTTACGGGCCGACAGAAGCTGCTGTGGATGTTACCTATTGGGAATGTCAAAAAAATACCAATTTAAAGACTGTGCCCATTGGCCGTCCAGTTGCCAATACAAAGATTTATATTTTGGACCGCTACATGCAGCCTGTTCCAATAGGGGTACCCGGAGAATTGCATATTGATGGTGTGCAGGTTGCCAGAGGTTACCTCAACCGTCCTGATTTAACCGCCGAAAAATTCATCTCTGATCCATTTAGCGATAACCCAAAAGCACGCCTTTATAAGACGGGTGATTTAGCTCGGTATCTCTCTGATGGTAACATTGAGTATTTAGGTCGTCTTGATCATCAGGTGAAAATGCGAGGATTTCGCATCGAACTTGGGGAGATAGAATCAGTATTAAGCCAACATCCAGCAGTACGTGAGGCGGTGGTATTAGCATACGAGGATATTCCGGATAATAAACGTCTGGTGGCTTACGTCGTTTTAAATCAGAGATCACCTATAAGTACCAGTGAACTACGTAATTTTCTCAAAGCGAAACTGCCCGATTTTATGGTGCCTGCGGGTTTTGTGCTATTAGATGCCATCCCTCTGACTCCCAATGGCAAGGTTGATAGAATATCTTTACCAACTCCGGAAGGAGAACGCCAAACAGAAGAGGCTTATATAGCTCCTCGAAATGAATTGGAGAAAATCATCGCCAGTATCTGGCAAAAGCTCTTACAGGTTGAGAAGGTTGGCATAAATGATAATTTTTTTGACTTGGGTGGACATTCGTTATTAATTGTACAGGCACATCGCAGATTGCACGAATTTATCGATAAGGAATTATCCATAACGGATATGTTCAGATACCCTTCTATTGAGAAGTTATCTAAATTTTTGACTCAGGAGCAAAGTGTAGGTTCTTCCTTTAAGAAAATATATGATCGAGCCAGGAAACAGAGAGAAATTATTAGTAAGCGAAAAGGACTTCGTGATACAAGAATGAAGAAGTCTATGTAAATCTTATGGATTCTATAGACAGCATTGCGATAATAGGCTTTTCAGGGCGTTTACCAGGGGCTAAAAATGTTGAGCAGTTCTGGCAGAACTTGCGAAATGGTATGGAGTCTATAACGATATACTCTGATAAAGAAATAGAGGCTCAGGGAGTACCTCCGACAGTATTCAATGATCCAAAGTACGTGAAAGCTGAATTTTTCCTTGAAGACGTTGATATGTTTGATGCTTCATTCTTTGGGTTCAGTCCGAAAGAAGCTGCAATTATAGACCCTCAGCACAGGTTGTTTTTAGAGACTGCATGGGAAGCTCTTGAAACTGCAGGATATAACTCTGAAAACTACGCTGGGTTGGTTGGTGTTTTTGCAGGGGCCGGTGTGAACAGATATATGTTCAACGTACATTCACACTGTTCACCACAGAATGATTTTGATGAGGTGAATAAATTTCAGAGGATGATTGGTAATGATAAGGATTATCTCGCTACCCGGGTCTCTTACAAGCTCAACCTTAGAGGTCCTGGTTTAACCATTCAAACTGCATGCTCAACATCATTGGTAACTGTCCACTTAGCTTGTCAGAGCTTGCTGACTTATCAATGTGATATAGCCATGGCAGGTGGTGTTTTTATTAACCTTCCCCAAAGGAGGGGGTATCTTTATCAGGAAGGAATGATTCTCTCTCCTGATGGACATTGTCGAACCTTTGATGCAAACGCCGGAGGAACAGTCCCAGGCCAGGGTGTCGGAATTGTTGTCCTCAAGAGACTTTCTGAGGCGTTGACAGATGGCGACACTATACACGCTGTAATTAAAGGTTCTGCGATCAACAACGACGGTGCACTTAAAGTTGGCTACACTGCCCCAAGTGTAGACGGACAGGCAGATGTGATTATAGCAGCTCAGTCTATGGCACAGATTGATCCAGAGACAATTACTTATATAGAAACCCATGGAACTGGAACGCCTCTCGGTGATCCAATAGAAATTGCAGCTTTGACTCAAGCTTTTCATACGAGAACTCAAAAGAAGATGTTCTGCGCAATCGGCTCGGTTAAGACAAATATCGGGCATTTGGATGCGGCAGCTGGGGTAGCCAGTCTGATCAAAACTATGTTAGCTCTCAAATATAAGGAAATTCCTCCAAGCCTCAATTTTGTTAAGCCGAATCCTAAAATTGATTTTGATAACAGCCCATTTTATGTAGTTACAGAGCTTTCTGAATGGAGGGTCAATGGATTTCCTCGTAGGGCTGGGGTCAGTTCCTTTGGTATAGGCGGTACAAACGCACATGTTGTTCTCGAAGAAGCTCCTATTGTTGAGGCTTCGGATAAATCCCGCCCCTGGCAACTTTTGCTGCTCTCTGCCCGAACAACTACCGCATTGGACAAAATGACGATAAATCTTATTGAGCACTTTAAAAAATATCCTCAGTTGAATATTGCAGATGTTGCCTACACGTTACAAGTCGGGCGAAAAGCTTTCAGTCACCGTCGAATGATTGTTTGCAAGGATGTTAATGATGCTATGTCGACACTGGAAGCGGCAGATACAAGCCAGATGTTTACTGTCTACCAAGAACGGAGAGATCCGTCTGTCGTGTTTATGTTCCCAGGTCAAGGTTCGCAGTATGTAAACATGGGGTTGGAACTTTATAGAACTGAAGAAGAATTTAAAGACCAAATAGATCGCTGCTCAGAAATTCTTAAGCCTCACTTAGGACTATATTTGCGTGATATTTTATATCCGGCAGAGGAAGATATTGAAAAGGCAGCGCATAGGTTGAAACAGACCTATATTACCCAACCTGCCTTATTTACAATTGAATATGCCCTTGCAAAGCTATGGATGTCATGGGGGGTGCATCCAGCAGCCATGGTAGGCCATAGCAGTGGTGAATATGTAGCAGCTTGCTTGGCAGGGGTATTTTCTCTGGAAGATGCCCTGTCACTGGTAGCCACCAGAAGTCGACTCATGCAGGAACTTCCTGGTGGTTGTATGCTGGCAGTTCATTTTTCTGAGAAAGAGATTCAGCCATTTTTAAATAGTAAATTTTCCCTGTCTGCAATCAATAGCCCCTCCCTTTGTGTTGTTTCCGGTGAAAGAGATGCCATAGAAGATCTGGAAGAACAGCTTTCTAAAAGGAATGTAAATTGTCGCCGTCTACATACTTCTCACGCATTTCATTCAAAAATGATGGAACCAATCTTAGACCCATTTACTGAACAGGTAAAAAAAGTTAGACTGAATCCTCCAAAAATTCCGTTCCCCTCAAATACCACTGGCACATGGATTACTTCAGAACAGGCGATGGATACGGGTTATTGGGCCAGGCACTTGCGCCAGACAGTCCGCTTTTCTGATTGTGTGGGGGAGTTACTGAAAGAAACAAATAGAGTCCTTCTTGAGATTGGGCCTGGGCATACATTGAGTACATTTGCAAGGCAGCATCCAGATAGGACAAAGGAACACATTGTACTTTCTTCGATTCGTCATCCCAAGGAGCAAAGATCAGATGCCGCTTTTATTCTTAACACCCTTGGGCAACTCTGGCTTGCTGGCATTCAGGTAGATTGGGCTGGATTTTATAAAGATGAACATCGTCATCGCATACCACTACCTACATATCCATTTGAGCGACAGCGGCACTGGGTTGAACCTGTAGAACAGCCACGAGGTTTCCTTGCGACCCGGTCAGAGTTGGGCAAAATGGAAGATAATTCTAACCCTGCAATTGGAATGGAGCTACAAAGTGATTGTCTGTCTCCCATAGATTCAGAGTTAAAAAGTGACTATGTGCCTCCACGGAATAAAGTCGAGCAAATTATTGTTGACATATGGGAAAAATTATTAGGCATCAAACAGATAGGTATCCATGACAATTTCTTCGATTTAGGCGGAGACTCATTGTTCGCTGTGAACTTACTTGCTCAGATCGAAAAGAAATTTAGTAAAAAACTTCCCCCGACTTTACTGTATGAAGCGCAGACCGTTGAGCAACTTAGCAAAATTCTCGAAAAAGAGGGAATGATAGCCGCAAGTAACGTTGCTGTGCCTTATACAATTATTCCTGCTAATCTTCTGGAAAACAGACAAGACATCATTGATCTCTGGAAGAGAAACTTTCAAGGTTTACCAGAAGAAAGATACCGTTGGATATACGAAGAGAATCCATATGGCCCCGCTACATGCTATCTTGTAAAGGAGACAAAGAAAGATTCAGTTGTTGGGGCAACTGCATTGTTTCCAAGGCAAGTACTTATAAATGGAAGATATTATATGGCAGGGATAGGTGGAGATTTTGCGGTAAATAAGGAACATAGAGTTTTTGCTCCTGCTTTATTGTTACAGAATGCTGTAATTTCAAAATGTAATGAGGGGAAATTCGTGTTTCATTATGGAATCTCAAACAGAGAATCAAAATCAATAGCTCTAAGTGTAGGCCAGAGAGAACTCAACTACAATACATTTGTAAAACCACTACAAACAGAATATAAATCAGGAAAATATCTTCCTCCTGCTGCAATTACAAAGCCATTTTCAAAAATAATCAATTTTGCTCTAAAGGTATTATCTAAAGAAAATAGATATAAAAGACCTCTTCATATTTCTGTCGAGATGCCATATACATTTGATGAAAGATTTGATGACTTCTGGGCTAAGGTTTCCCAGCAATTTCATATAATTGGTGAGAGGAAGTCAGAATTTCTTAACTGGAGATATAAGCAATCACCACATAAGAATTATGAGATATTTACACTTGTTAATGAAAAGAGAGAGATTGCAGGTTACATTGTCTATTACATCGAAGATAAAATGTGCCACATTGCTGATATATTATCTATTGATTCAGATGAACTTATAGATTCTCTTTTTGCTGAATTCAGCGATACTGTCAAGTCTTTTCTGCAAATTCTCTCAAAGGGTCTATTCTCAATGGTTTTCATGGTTCCTAATTAAGCTGCAATCCTCTCAAGTTTAGATACCTTTATCCCTGCAAGGATTGCCCTTGCC
>JBFMDO010000015.1:0-25163 GCA_040753615.1 Nitrospirota bacterium
TTGATAGAGAAGAAATGGAATGGTCAGAACTATCTCTATCATCTGCAATGCGTGGCATGGAAGAAGAATATTCTCCTTATTCGCTCAACGATCTCAAGGAACGTTTTGCATGATTCAGGAAGGACAATTAGTCCTTTTTAAATTCCCTCAGACAGACCAAGCACTCGGGAAACTTCGCCCAGCCCTTGTTATTCGTAAATTGCCAAGCCCTCATGACGACTGGTTGATTTGCATGATTTCATCTCAGTTATCGCAGCAAATACCAGAGTTTGATGAAATTATAAAAGAAGAAGATTCAGATTTTTTACAGTCTGGATTGAAGACATCAAGCGTCGTTAGAATCACCAGACTTGCAGTTGTAAACAAAAGTGTCCTTCTCGGTTCTATTGGCAACATTAGGGTGGAGCGTCTTAATGCAATCAAGAAAAAATTATCTGAATGGATAATAAGCACATAACAAATCGCTCAAGAAGGATGCGGCGTAACCGCCGCACCTCTTAGCTCAGTCGTTAAGCCGCTAAATTATAAAGGCCTTATGAAAATAACAAAAAGTTCAAGGCATTCAAAAATCACAGGCAATTTTGCAGAAAGTCTTATTCTATATTGGCTTTCAAAATATGGTTTTGAATGTGCAAAGGTTGAGCATACAGGAATAGATATAATTGCTCGCAAGCCAAATTTAAATACGGTCATGGGCAGAGAATGGCCCCAAAATATTTGGAAACCTATAAACAAAATCCTGAAATAGTCTGTGTTGAGTTTGATTATGCAATTCATAGCTGGTTCACAAAAGACAAGCCCAAGATAGATATTGACAAAAGGCAGACATTGTAGTAAATATAAAGCATGAAGGTTTTTCGGTGGGATAATGAGAAAAATGAATGGCTAAAGAAAAATAGGGGAGTTAGTTTTGAACAGGTTGTTATCCTGATGGAACGGGAAGATGTCCTTGAAACAATTGAACATCCAAATCAAAACAAATACCCGGGCCAAAAAATCGCAACTATCATGATTGATGATTATGCATATCTCGTTCCTTATGTTCAGAAAAGTGACGAGATATTTTTAAAAACCATAATACCGAGCAGAAAAGCTACAAACAAATATAAGAGGTCAAAAGAATGAAAAAAATAGTATTAGATGAAGAAGAAAAAGATATTCTTGATTCATATGAGCGCGGAGAATGGAAGCCTGTTAAGAATCAAAAGGCTGAAATTAAGAAACTGCGGGAGTATGCAAGGAATACGCTACAAAAAGACAAAAGAATAAATATCCGGATGTCATCAAAGGATTTAGATCAGGTTCAGGTTATTGCCGCTCAAGAGGGTATTCCATATCAGACGCTGATATCCAGTATTATTCACAAGTATGTATCGGGATATTTATTAGAAAAAAAGAGGGCTTAACACATATAAGGACTCTCCGTGTCAAGAGAAAAAGCGAACCTGACAGGAAATTAAAATAAAAATAAATTCCTTATTTTTTAAGATTGTTCTAATATCTCTGACTTAATTTCCATTACGGCGTTCCCGAAAGCATTCGGGACACCAAACACTTATTGATGTTCGATAGTCTCAATAGCGGAACAGTATATTTCTTCCGATTTATCGTTTTTGGCATTTCCTCCATGAATGGCTTTCATATATAAAGCATGACCAGGAATATTCTCCTGACTACAAAGGTCTGCGACCCAGTACCATACGAACATACACTCAACTGCAACAACAATATCTTCCCTATAGGGTTCAATGATTTTCAAAAACACCTTAGAGTCTGTTTTAATGTTTCTGTGAAGCACTATCTCTCCTTCCTGATTTGCATGCAAAGATACATGTTCTTTGCATGTAAGTCAATTCCACAGTAAAATTTGTGCTGTTTGGTGTAAAATGTCATACACGGCCTCCTTTATAAATTATTTGGGTGATACATATTACCGCATTGCGGTATCAAGGAGGCATTAATGAGTATCAAGGCACTCCGCAGGATGCGGAATAGCTTCTGCATCTGTGAGTTTTGTCGTTAGATTAAATGAGATCAAAACCCGTATTAAAATATTTGCTATTACCATCTATTTTTTTGTTAATAATATGTTTTTTAGTACTCAAATATATTCCGTTAACTAAAACAGGTTTTATTGAGCAATGGCTTAAATCGTATCCAAGACAGAACTTATCTATTACTGCTCAAGACTCATTCTATCAAAAATTGTCCGACGCAGCTATAGAACGATCTAAACATACTGTAAGATATGTTCCTGATTATGTAATCATAAGTTATCCAATGGGGGATGTCCCTTCCAGCACAGGTGTCTGTACAGATGAAATAATTAGAGCATATCGTACGTTAGGCATCGATCTACAGGTTGAAGTACACGAAGATATGAAAAAACATTTTGTTCAATATCCCAAGATATGGGGTAGATTGCGACCTGATTCAAATATTGATCATCGGAGAGTTCCAAATTTAATGACATTTTTTAAACGAAATGGAATTGCTCTTCCCATAACAAAAAAGGCAGAAGATTATTCACCAGGCGATATAGTATCATGGGATTTAGGAGGGGGCTTAACTCATATAGGTATAGTTGTAAATGAGAGAGGAAAAGAAGGGAAGCGATTTAAAATTATGCACAATATTGGCAATGGTCCTAAATTAGATGATAGATTATTTGCTTGGAAAATTATCGGACACTTTAGATACAATGGGCGGAAAATTAACAATTAAAATATAACCCAGCAATCCACTTGATGAGGAAAAGCTTAGCGTAAAAAAACACGCTGAGCTTTTCGCTACAAGTAATTTTTATTATTGGCAATGAAATTATCTAAAAAGGGATTACTTCACTTTTTTAAGTTTATTTATTGTGCTTTTTTCATTTTTTTTCTATATATAAAAGCAATTCTTCACATTTTCGTTGGGCAACAGATATGAATATGCTGAATAATTTATTCAATAAAAAACTGAGGGTTCTATTTATGCTCACGCCCGTCTGTATTTTATTGAAAGAGAATGCATATGCAAATTCTTCTTATGGTGTCTTGTCTCTTCAAGAAGGTCTTTTAAGTATTGGTCCATTGGGTCTGTTAATTACAATTCTCTTGGAGTCACTAATTATATATAAAATGTTAAAGCTGAATTTTCAAGACAGCTTTTGGTCGGCATTGTTGGCAAATATAGGATCAACGGTAATAGGCTTAATCGTTGCATTTCCGTTCTATCTTACCTATTCAATTATCTTTGTAGTAACAAGAGGTGGTTTGAACGATCTTTTTTTAAAGCCGCAAATGATTACTGAGCCATATATATCCTTGTATGGGAACTGGTTTGCTTGGCAAATAGTAGAATTTTGGGTCTATTTTGCCGTATGTTTTCTCTTGAGCTACGACTCAGAGGGCATTATTTTGCAGAAGTTGAATAAATCAAGAGATAAAAAGGTGATTTTCAAAGCATCTTTTTATATGAACTCCATTTCATACTTCTTATTGTTTGTTTACTTCAGTGTCTCAGGAATCGGCTATGGAGAAACAAAATTGACTCTGTTAGAGTCTATTAAATACTTGCTAACAAAATGATAGGGACATCTCAGAATATGCTTTTTAGAAGGTTGATGAGATTCAGCAATATTTCAGATTCTGAAATCGAGAGCAACCTTCGTATATTATCAATAGTTATTCCGTCTGTGACAGGTCTTGCAGATATAGCGCTTGTGCTTATTCTAATGAGTACTATGCCAATTGGCGCCTATTCACATGTCGTGAAATATATCAGACCAACTATTGAAGTTTTCACAGTACTAATGACCATTGTCTATTTGTTTATATTGCTATTGCGTCTGCTGGTATTTCTGAAAATAATAAAAGCCAAATCTCAACGGCAGGCATAACAATTCACTCATGCCGAACGGAATTAGCATCGGATCGTTTTTGGTTTCAGGTCAGTGGCCCGTCAGCATAGTTTTAGCGTTATCTGCATTAAGGCAGAGAAACGGAGGGAGCCATGACAAAAAAACTATTTTGGGCTTTGTTGGTCGCAGTTTTCGTAGGTATACCAGTCTATGCTTGGAGTGACTGCTTTTCAGATTTTGATTGTGGAATTGGCTATAGATGTGTTAAAGCACCGTATAAAACTTATGGTGTTTGCATGAAATCAGTAGATGAATCTGGAGTGCAACAGTACGATTTGCCAAGTTTGGATAGTATAAATCCAAGATATGAAGGTGATTGCGATTTTGACACTGATTGTCCCATAGGTTTTTATTGTCACAGAAAATATAAAGTTTGTGTTAAGTGTTGATTGACAGTAAAATAGAAGAAATAAGCAATGAGTGTTCTGGAGGTGCTCTATGAAATACAAGGTGAATCTCAAAAAGACAGAAGAAGGTTATTCTATCTGGGTTCCCGGCCTGCCAGGCTGCTGGTCGCAGGGCAAGACAGAGGCAGAGGCATTAGAAAATATTAAAGATGCCATAAAAGCATATTTAGAAACTGTGGAGGAATTGACAAAGGATAAAGAATCTCGCTATGTAGAAGTAGCCAATGCCTAAATTGTCAGGAGTAAATCACCATCGGGCTGTTAAAGCTTTTCAAAAAGCAGGCTTCTGGATTGCCCGGGAAGGCAAGCATATCACTATGACTAATGGTGAGCGTATCATTACAATTCCAAGAGCAAACCCTGTTGATGCCTTTACAATGGCTGGTATTTTGAAAGATGCTGGACTTACCATTGATGAGTTCAAAAAAATTATTATAGCGACAGATAACAACTCACTCCAGCGGACGGCGTGAAACGCCGCCGCTGATTTAGGTCGCTAAGCTAATAATAGATAACGATGAACCATCAAATGGAAAATCAACTACGGGAGGACTTTCTGAGGGCTGTTGGTATTTGTATAAATCAATATGGATATCGACCCACAAGATTTTTGCAATTGATAGAAAATCAATGCCCTGTAACTACAGCAATCCAACTGGTCATGGAACCAACCTACCACGAAGGATTTACAAAATTATGGGAGTTGAATAGGCTCGATCTAACTGTTGAGGCTATAATTCGGCGTAGTCCATATAATCAATTATTTACTAAAGAAGTTCTTGAAAGGGCAAGACAAAGATTAGAGCAGCTTGGATATAAAGAAGAATAGCCAACAAATCACATTTTACCGACACTGCTTTTAAAAAGCTAAAAATGATAAAATAGTCCATGAAATGTACACGATACTTTTTGTTTATCAGACAGCGTCCAGATAGGTCGATTATCAAAGATGAATGGATATTGGATACGATCAATGAACCTATAAAGACAGAAGTTCAGACTGATGGAAGAATAAGGAAATGGAAATTTATCGCAGATGTCGGAAAATATTTAAGGGTAATCCTTTTAGAGGATGGGGAACCGCTCATAATGCTTTCTTTGATAGAAACTTTAAGGAGGAAGGGAAATGAAAATTCGTTATTTCTCAGATACAGATACAGCGTTGATTGAGTTTTCAAATGTTCCGGTTGTTGAGACAAAAGAAATATCAGAAAACCTTTACATTGACCTGGATGAAAAGGGCAACCTTGTAAGCATGACCATTGAACATGCGAAAGAAAAAGCAGGTATTTCTGAAGTATCTTTTTTACAAATGGAAAAAACAAGTGCTTAACAAATCACTCTTGCGGATGGCTTACAGCCCCCGCTGATTTCGTCGTAACCTTCATTTTAATCCGAAAAATTAATCCGAAAAATGCATTTGAGATAATCTAAAATTACCGTCTTTTTAGGCACTACGCATATTTTTATCCATACAGCATGCCCCCCTCAGTCCCCCCTTAGTAAGGGGGGACTGAGGGGGGTATCGAGTTAACTAAATTTTTGAACAATGTCTGCATTTTTGGGTTAATGGCGTTTTGGAAAGCTATGATACAATATAATACTATATTGGATTGATTAAATATTATGCGTAAAAGAACAAAAAGGATTTTATATATTGTAGCTATTACAGTTGTTATCGGGATTCTGATATTTGTCTCTCAAGGCCCTTACATATCAAATGCCCTTAAGAGGGTTATACTTCCTTCATTAGAGGCTGCATCCGGCAAGAGGGTTATTGCACAAAAGATTTATATTAATGTATTCCCGTTATTTATAGGGGTAAAAGGGCTGAAGGTGTTTGACGAAGACGGCAATAGGATAGCATTTGCAAAAAGGATAAAAGGATATGTTGAACCTTCAGGAATTTTGCATGGACAAATTTATCTGCAAAGGCTTGTAGTAAAAGAGCCGGATATCTCTGGGGATAAAGAACATATTAATGAAATAATAGAAAGTGTAAAGGCATATCTCAAAAAAGAAAAAATAGGAAAGTTTAAAGTCAAGGTAAATGTTGTAGAAATTGCTAAAGGTAATATTTTTCTCAGGAGCGGCTTGAATGATTCGTTAGACATTAAAGGGTTTGCAGGTGAAGTAATACTTAAGAAGGAACCTATGCTCAAGGCATCTATAGAAAAGTTCAATATAAAAAAAGAAGGATTGCCTGAATTTACAGGGGATATTAAAACATCTCTTATATTGAAAGAAGATAAGATCGAGATAAAAAGTCTTGAGATAGGGTCATATGGCTCTCGTATCAAAGGCGAAGGTTTTTATTCCGGGGGCAGAAGCTATTTTAAGACAGAAATAGAACTATTTATTGATTCTGTAAAACGCATACTGGGACTCAGGCACAAAGGGGAAGGGAAAATCCTTGCAGAGGGCGAAATAAAACTCGAAGGTATTCAGCATCCAGCATTCAAGGTTCAGCAAGTAAAAAATATTTTTGTGGATTTAAAACTAAAGGGCAATTTTTATCTCGAGACACTGATGGAGTTATTGAAGGTCAGGACAAAGGAGAAGATAAGTGGACTTGTTGATTTTCAGGGTGAGATAAGAGGACCACTTACTGATATCTCAGGAAAGGCAAACGCAAGGCTTCAAAATGGCAGTCTCTTTAATGTTGATATTGATTCGCTGATTTGCAATATTTCTTATAAAGATGGAATTATGAAGTTTGAAAACGGCTCTGCATCGCTATATAAAGGCACAGCTCAGGCTGAGGCTTTATTGGCTCTTCCTCAGATCAGATTTTTCGATTTAAATGTAAGATTCCACTCAATAGACAGCAGGGCAGCACTCAAACTTATAGGATGGGAACCCGATATATCTGCAGGTAAGGTAGACGGAGGATTAACAACATCGGGCAGTAAATTTAATCCTGATGGATGGTTTGTATATAAAAAACTGAGTGTTGATGAAGCCTCATCTGATGATGTCCTTAAAAGAATAAAGGACATAAAAGGGAGATACTCGCTAAGGGACGAGATTCTGTCTTTAACAGATTTACAATTAAATACATCCTTATCCGATTTCAAGCTCAACGGTACAGTTGATATTCCCAAAAAGTTACTTAACCTGAAAGGTGTACTTACAACAAATGAGGTGTCTGATCTGGCCCTGCCTTATTATGAAAAAATTAAAGGCAGAGGTAATTTTTCAGGGGAGATAGCCGGTCATTTTGATAGTCCTCAAATATCAGGGAATATCAGCATATCAAACTCTTCTGTAGAGGGATATGAGATAGACAATATTACATCGGCCTTTTTGTACAAAAAAAATATCCTTGATATACATGAGCTTGTGTTTAGGTCATCGAGTGAAGAACATATCGTAAAGGGCAAGATATTTTTTCCAGAGGCTAAGAAAATCTTTGATTTTTTCAAGCCGATATACAGTCTAAAGGCTTCTCTTAGAAACGCAGAATTTGGAAAAACTATACAAATATTCTATAAAGACTTCGTAGCAGAAGGAAGGCTTTATGCAGATGTAAATATAGGTGGCAGGGATAAGGATTTTGATATATCCGGCGATGCCTCCTTAAAAGATGCATCAGTTTATAAAGTGCCTTTTGATTCTGCGACTCTGTTTTTTTCATATATAGATAATGTGCTTTCCTTAAAAGAGGTTAAAATCATGAAAGGTCAATCTGTTGTCAGAGGTGAGGGAAGGCTTTTACCTAATAAAGAATTTTCCTACATTGTATCATCCGAAAGATTTTTGATAAAAAACGTGTTTGAGGGCTTACCCAAAGATGGTTTTTTGAGCTTTTATTCACAAGGTCATGGTACCTTCGAAAACCCTATGATAATATTTAAGGCAGGGTTTGATGGAGGCACATTTAACGGAAAATCATTAGGAAAGGGTGATATTGATATTGCGATTGAGGACAAAAAAATCAAGGTGTTCGCTGCATTGTTTAACAAAAAAATTACATTAAAAGGCAATGGATATCTTGACGAGAGGTTGCCATGGAGTGCTGAGATTGATATTCAGCCGGGCAGATACGACTTATTTATTGTCTCTATTATGAAAGATGCGCCAGAAGACGCTCACCTTAACCTTGCCGGGCGCATTGAGATGAAAGGAGATAAAAAACACATAACTGCTTTAGCAAATCTTAAGCACATGGCGATTTCATTTTTCGGCGAGACCTTTACGAATGATTCTGACATCGAATTTTCGATTGATGACAGAAAAATCTTATTTACTGATTTTACAATCAGAAGCGGAGCAGCTTCGTTTGGAGTTAAAGGTGGGATAGAAATTGGAAAAGAATATAACCTTCACCTCAAAGGCACTTCCTATCTTTCGCCTTTGAAGGGCTTATCAAAGAAAATAGGTTATCTGAAAGGTAATGCTGATTTTATTTTATCAGTTACAGGCAAATGGGAAAGACCTCAGATAAACGGGAAAATGAATATATCCGATGCATCTTTTGGTTTAAAAGGTTATCCTGCATATATCAGTTCAATAAACGGGCATGTTTATATGGATGGAGACAAGATTGTTATAGAGAGGCTTTCTGGAAAAATAGGGGGTGGAAATGTAAGCATAACAGGCAGCCTTTATCTTAAGGCACTCCGCTTAAAAAGATTTTACATAGAGGCTGATCTTGATAATATAACAACGATGATCTCAAAAGATTTCAGTATAAATTTTAATGGCAATCTTCTATACAGGGGAACTTTAGATTCTCAGAACATTACTGGAGATATAAAGATTAAGAGGGCGAAGTATAAAGAAATGATAGAATGGAGAACATGGCTTCTTAAGGGAGGTAAGCCGGAAAAACCACAGGGGGAGATATCGGTATTTGAGGAAGCAGAACTTAATATAAGGATTTCAGGCAGTAATAATATTTTTGTTGATAATAATATTGCAAGGGCTACCCTAAAAATAGATTTAATACTGAAAGGAACAATATCAAATCCCATATTGTTTGGCAGGGTTGAATCTAAAGAGGGAAATATCTATTTCAGGAATAATGAATTCAGGATAATTTCTGCGAGTGCTGATTTTGCCGACCCTCACAGAATCAGGCCTTTTATAAATCTCACTGCCGTAACAATAGTTAAAGGATATAATATCAGATTAAATCTTGAAGGATATATAGATCATTTTAATCTTTCCCTTTCATCTGATCCATCTCTCGAAGATGTAGATATCCTTGCCCTTCTTACAGTAGGAAATGTCGGGAAAGAACTTAAAGGACTTGAAGGTGGTATTGGTGCAGGAGAGGCGACAGCATTCCTGATGGGTGAGACGCAGGATGTTATACAGGAAAGATTCAGGAACCTGACAGGTATAGACAGAATCGAGATTGAACCTTATGTCTCAGAAACTACCAATACAATTGGACCAAGAATAACTGTTGCAAAAAGACTTGTCGGCGATAGATTGTTTGTAACTTATACAACGATGCCGGCGTCAACAGAAGAGGATATAATCAAACTGGAATATATTCTTACAAGGAAAGTTTCATTAGTAGGGACAAGAGACGAAAGAGGAATTGTAGGGGGTGATATAAAATTCAGGTTCGAGTTCAGATAGGTTATTTCTTAATTTTTGTCTTTCTTATATTTTTTAATACAAAGGCTGAAGGCTCTGTAGTCGGTGAGATAGAAGTCAAGGGGCTTTATTCAATAGGTAAGGACGAACTTCTTTATCTGCTCGATATAGAATCAGGGAAACCAATAGATAAAGAAAAAGTAAGGACAGGGATAAAAAGGGCATTTCTGAAAGGCATAGTTGAAGATATTTCTGTTGAGACAATTGATGGAGAAGATATAAAGGTTATTATTAACATTAAGGAAAGGGATTTCATAGAGAATATTTATATAAAAGGTGATTATGGTATTTCCGAGAAGACCCTCAGAAATCTTTTCATCTTAAAAGAGGACCAATTTCTGAAGTGTGATATGCTTGAAAAGGCTGTGACAGATCTGAGGGATAAAATAGCAATCCGCGGTTTCCCTCGATCCAGCGTTGATGCAGAAATTGTAAGATTAAAAGAGCCTTATAAAGTGAGTATATATTTATATATTAACACGGGTGAACCGGAGAGAATTAAAAAAATAAATATTTTCGGAGATGGGCAAGAAGTAAAAAATGTGATGAAATTATCTGAAGGAGATATATATGACCAGTCAAAATTGAAAAATGACATTGATAGGATAAGGGCTTATTATAAAAATAGAGGTTACTTTAATCCTGTTGTTGGTCCATATTTTTTTGTTAACGGAACACTGGATATTTCTGTAAATCCGGGCAAACGACTGAATATCAATATAATAGGCAATGATGAGATATCTAAAAAGGATCTGCTCAGAGAAATGCCTTTTTTTGAGATAGAAGATTTCAGTGAAAGTATTGTAGAAGAAGCAGTACACAGGATGCTATCTGTATATCATAAGGAAGGATATTGTTTTGCGCAGATTGCTCCGGTAATAACAACAAAGGATAACCTTATAGAGTTAAATTTTTTCCTATTTGAAGGATTGCAGATTGAAATTAATAAAATATCTTTCAGCGGGAATACCCTACCCGAGAAAAAACTTAAAGAGATAATGTTTCTTAAGGAGGGGGATATATATAATCCGGATATTATTGATACAGATAGAGATGCACTTAAATCCTTTTATTATTCTCTCGGATATCTTTCTGCTGATGTTGAGGAATTCGGGACAGAATACAAAGAAGGCTTTGACGAAATAAATATAAATATAAGAATAAATGAAGGACTGAAGACAGAGATTGAAGGCATAAATATTGTGGGGGCAGATTTTATACCTGAAGATGAAATAAGCAAGGCGATCAGGATAAAACCGGGGGATGCATTTAATGATGTTGATATTTCTGATGCGAGATTAAGGATTATTGATCTATATAATAAAAGTGGTTTTATTGATGCGGTTGTGATGGTGAAAAGGGAGATTGTTGAACAGAAGGCAACTATAACATTTCAGATAGATGAGGGCAGTGAAACATTATTCGGTAAAACAATAATTACAGGAAATTATGATACAAAGTATGTGGTAATAAAAAGAGAATTGCAAGAAAAGGAAGATATGTCCTTTGATACTTCTATTATCAATAAAGAAAGGCATAATCTTTACAAGCTGGGGCTGTTTACTTCTGTTGAGATGAAGTCGCTTGACAAGTATGACCATAAGAAAGATGTCCTTGTAGAATTGCAGGAAGGCAATGCAGGTACGGTCGAATTAGGTGTTGGATATGGTGAATATGAACAGTACAGGGGATATCTCGATATCAGCTACCGTAATCTCTGGGGCATGAATAGACAGCCTTCGCTTAGGTTTGAACTTAGTTCCCTTGAAAGCCGATATATATTGCAATATATTGAACCATGGTTCTTGAATACTCCTTTGCAATTCAGGACTTATTTGCTGCACGAGAATAAGAGAGAAATAAGTATTGATACAGGAGAGACACGATATAGATTGACGAGAAATACTGCTACTGCCGGGTTTGAAAAAAAGATCAGTGAGGTTTTAACATCTGAATTATATTATGAGTTTTCCATTGTAAATACTTACGATGTAAAACCAGATGTTATCTTGACCAAAGAGGACACGGGGACACTTGCGATAAGTGGTATCAGACTTGGAATTACTCACGATACCAGAGATAATCCATTTTATCCACGAAAAGGAACTCTTACAGGGATGTCAATTAAATTTACATCGCCAGTTTTTTTATCCGAGACAAATTTTATAAAGTTCATGCTCTATGATAATTTTTATTATGAGCTTTTTAGAGGCGTTGTTATTGCAATGTCGCTAAGGAGTGGTATTGCTCAGGGTTACCTGGATACCTATGAATTACCGCTCGTCGAAAGATTTTTTCTTGGAGGTAGAACAACTGTAAGAGGTTATGAACAGGATACCCTCGGTCCAAAAGGCTCTGATGGAACTCCTACAGGTGGTAACGTCTTTTTAATGGAGAACCTTGAAATAAGAACATCCATCGGAAAAGGCATAGGATTTGTTGTTTTCCTCGATGGAGGAAATGTCTGGGTGAAACTTAACGATGTAAACATAGAGGATTTTAAATTTACAACAGGTATCGGCTTAAGATATGAAACTCCGGTTGGTCCTGTAAGACTTGATTATGGACATAAACTGCAGAGAGAAGAAGATGAGAGCAGCGGTGAATTACATTTTAGCATCGGCCATGCATTTTAAAAATAAAACAAATATGTTACATAGTGACACAAATGATAATGAAAAAAATCCCCCCTCACCCCCCCTTTACTAAAGTGGGGAAGGGGGGATTTTCAGGTGAAATATGAAAAGTAAAAAATTTAAAATACCACGAGATATTTTTTGCCTTCTATATATAATTTTTTTATTATCTACCAACTTTTCATTGGTTAATGCTGAAATCAGGGATCGTGTGGTTGCATATGTAGATGACACAGCGATAACCCTGAGTGAACTGGGAGAAGTATATGCCGACACCCTGAAAATAGTTCCTGATATAACAAGAGAAGATGTCTTAAATACAATGATTAACAGGTTACTCCTTTTGAAGGAGGCAAAAAAAATCAGATTAGAGGCGACTTCTGATGATAGATTACTCAGGGAATATATCAATCTAAAGGTAAGAGCTTTTATAAACATAAAAGAAGAAGACATTATAAACTTCTACAAGGAACATGCTGACGATTTCAGGGGAAAGGAGTTTGAAAATGTAAGGGATGAGATCGAAAACTTTCTTATTGAAAAAGACTTAAACCGTATGCTGGAGTCACATATTAATGGACTCAAAAAGAATACGTGTATTAAAATGCAACTTGAACAGGATTTTGAGGAGTGAAGAAGTTTAAGGAAGTTAAAACATCCAAGACTTGTTTGATTTCTCGCATCTCTGATAATAGGTTATGAGATGACTTCAGAGTATGAAAAGATAATATTTCCTCTTTTTTTAACTGTTCTTGCGGGTCTTACTACACTTTTCGGCAGCATTATTGCTCATTTTATAAAAAGCCCGAGATACACGTATCTCGGATTTGCTCTGGGATGTTCAGCAGGTGGAATTTTAAGCGTTACTATGGTTGAAGTTTTATCCAAGATTGTATCGCTTATCGGAATATATAAGGCTAATTTTGCCTTCATAATCGGAATGCTTTTTCCCCTGCTTCTCACCTTTATTTTTAAACCTGAAGTGATCGAAAAAAAAATAGCTGATTCAGGCATTACCATATTAGGGAAGGATGTAGTAACGACCATAGGACTGATAGTGCATAATATCCCGGAAGGATTAATTGTTCTGTTAGCCACCTTAGTTTCTGTTGAGACCGGAATTCTGGTAGCGATTGCTGTTGCAATGCATAATATCCCTCAGGGATTTTCCTTATCTATTTCGACCTTCTATATAACACATGATACTAAAAGGGCATTTTTATATTCTTCTCTTTCAGGATTTATAGAACCCATAAGCGCATCGGTAGCTGTGTTGCTCTTTTTTCCTTTTTTGACCGGTCTGAATTTAAATCTCCTGTTAGCATTTATTTCAGGAGTCATGGTATATGTCAGCCTGGGCGATTTGATTCCTGTTGCTCATAAGTACGGAGGAGGTAGGGGCATTTTTATGGGTATTATTGTGGGAATGAGCATAATAATTTTTAGTCTGACCATTCTTCACTTGTTACGGGGATAATGTTTATAAATTAGAATTGATTGTCTTGTCTGGTTAATAAGTTTTAATGTAGCGCTTCCAAGCAGGAATCTATGTATACCTGAAAGACCTCTTGAACCTACTACAATAAGATCGAATCCCCCTTTATCAGCCTCGTTTAAAATCTCTTTAGTAATCTCCTTTTTAAATATCGCCTTAGCAGATGCATCTATTCCAAACCCCCTGAGTATCTCAGCACCTTCTTCGGCTACATCTTTTGCAAGTCTTTCGGTTTCATCAGTAATCCACGGTGTTACATTTAATACCATTGCTGTACAGCCTAATTCTCTTATTACTTCACCTCCAAAACGTATTGCCTCTTCTGCACATTTAGACCCATCTGTACAAAATAGAACCTTTGAAGGACCGGAGGATTGCTTAGCTATTAATACAGATATATTTGCGTACTCCACCACTTTGGATGATACACTCCCGAGAAATAATTTTTTTATGTTCGCCAGATTTCTATGCCCAATAACTATGAGGTCGTAGCCTTCTTTTTCAGCTTCTTTTATCAAATGATCAGCAGGATCACCCTTTATAACCTTTTTAAAATGTATATGAGGCAGATTTTTTCTTTTAATAAGTTCAGAAAATATTTTATCTACCCTTTGCCTTTCGTCTTCTATATCTTCTTCGATAAGTTTTTTTATTGGCCATGATGCAGGGATTTGTTCTTCCTGCACTATATGAACGGCTGTGACCATAGCATTGAGACTATAGCCCAGTTTACCAGCGTACAGGAGTGCAATATCTGATTCAGGATCATACCCGACGCCAACTAATATTTTTTTAATCATAGCTATTTTAAAAATTTACCTCATAAAAAGTTCCATACTTAAAATTATATCACTTGATAACAAAAACACAGAACCCATCCTGAGATAGTGAAGCCGCATCCCCTGTAAATCGCCAGTTGGTAGATATTTAATTAGAAAATTAGCTAAAATAAAAATTGTTATTTAAATAGCATGGATATAGTTATAAAGAATTTTACAGAGATTGAGTGTGCCTGTGATGCCGTGATCCTGCCGTTTATAGAAGGCAAACCTGAGTCTTATAATAACTTGAATTTGTCCACATCACAACTTGTCAAAAAAGTATTTTCAAAAGAGTTTTACGGCAAAGAAAATGAGATTCTTCTAATCCCTTCGCCTGATGATATTAAACCTGAAAGGATCCTATTTGTCGGTCTTGGCAAGAAGAGCAAAATTTCGAGTGAAAAAGTAAGGCAGGCTGGCGGAAAGGCAGCAACCTACCTGCGAGATAAAGGGATGAGAAAAGTAGCATTGTCTACAAGAGTGATATCCTCTCTTAAATTATCTCCAGTGGATTTCGTTGAGGGATTTTTACTCGGGCTTTATACCTTTACCAGATATATTAAAGAAACGGGAATAAAAGCGATCAATAGCATGACTATCCTTTCTAAATTATCAAAAGATATCAGAGATAATGTTCGGCGAACTAAAACTATTACATCCTCAGTATATTTTGCACGGGATTTAATAAATACACCGTCCAATGACATGACCCCCACAGATCTGGCAAAGGCGGCATTGTCTTTAAAACGAAGAGATCTTTCAGTAAGGGTTCTGGAGAAAAAAGATGCGCAGAGGCTTGGTATGGGTGCATATCTGGCTGTTGCACAGGGTTCAAAAGAACAACCAAAGTTTATAGTGCTTGAATATAAAGGTACTAAGGGAAACCCACTGGCACTAATAGGAAAATCAATCACCTTTGACAGCGGAGGCATATCATTGAAGCCTGATGAGGGCATGGAAAAAATGAAATACGATATGGCAGGCGGTGCAGTTGTCATCGGTGTAATAAAGGCTGCTTCTGAGCTCAAACTGCCTGTTAGTCTTATAGGTATACTTCCTGCAACCGAAAATCTCCCAAGTGGTTTTGCCATAAAACCAGGGGATGTTGTAAGGACAATTGATGGTAAAACTATAGAGATAATCAGCACTGACGCAGAAGGTCGTCTAATCCTGGCAGATGCAATTGGTTATGCAAAGCGATTTAACCCATGGGCGGTTATAGATATAGCCACCTTGACAGGCGCATGTTCTATTGCCCTCGGAAATGAAGCAATAGCTATAATGGGAAATAATAGAAAAATAATTGATAAAATAAAAAAATCTGCTGAAAAGACATATGAAAGGGTCTGGGAGATGCCGCTTTTTGAGGAATATAAGGAATATTTAAAGAGTAATATAGCTGATATCAAAAATTCAGGTGGAAAAACTGGTTCGCTTGTGACATCGGCATACTTTTTGCATGAATTTGCCGAGAATGTTCCATGGGTTCACCTTGATATTGCAGGAACTGCCTGGATAGAAAAAGAAAAACCCTATATGCCTAAAGGAGCATCTGGTATTGGAATAAGATTAATTATGGATTTTATAAAGGGGATGAAATGAAGATATTTAAATTGCTATTAATTATTTCTTTTTTATCAATATCTACTCCAGCCTTTGCATGGGGACCATTAACACATATATACCTCGGAAACGAGGTGTATTACATGGGGTCACTTCTTCCGGCAGCACTGTTCGAGATCATCAGGCGGTACAGAAAAGATTTTCTTTATGGGAACCTTGTGGCTGACATTATTTTTGGTAAAAAGTATCTGCCAGAAGACAAAAACTCACATAGCTGGGAAGTTGCCTTTGATCTTTTGAACGCAGCCGAGACAAAACAACAAAAAGCATTTGTTTACGGATATATGAGCCATCTTGCTGCTGATACAGTTGCTCACAATAGCTATATAGTTAATAAGAAAAATATTAGACATACGGTTTTGGAGATAAAGGCTGACAGCATTATTAACAAGAAATATTGGTTTCAGGCTATGACATTTGATAAGAAGATACAAATGAGGAATGACCTTTTTCTTGAAAATTTCCTCGAGAGGTTCGTGTTTTCTTTTAAAACAAACAAGAGGATATTAAAGAGCACGATATTTTTTTCAATCTTGTACCGAGAGAAAATAAACGATTTTATAGATAAAAATCTAATTACTACCCTGCCTCCCAGAAAAACAATAGAGAGCTTGCAGGAGAAATCACTTGATAGGATTGTAGACCTTTTTCAAAACTGGGAAAGATCCAATGTTGTTAAATTAAACCCATGTGGCAACGGTTATAAAAATAGGTTTTTTGCGAGGGAATCGGAACCTGACCTTTTCAGAATATACAAAAAGTAGCGATATAAAAATACATCCTATTTCGGGCATTTGATTTCTTTGAGTTTGTCTTTTCCGAATGGCGAGACCATTCTCAAGTCTGTTATTATGGTGGGCATGAGTTCAATAACCCTGTCTATTTCTTCTTCTGTAGTGTATCTGCTGAGGGAAAATCTGATAGATCCATGTATTGCTGTGAAGGGTATTCCCATTGCCTTCAGGACGTGTGAAGGTTCGAGTGAGCCCGATGAACAGGCTGAACCGGCTGAAGCACATATGCCATATTCATTTAGCCTGAGCAATATAGCTTCTCCTTCAACATATTCAAAACTGATGTTTGTTGTGTTAGGCAGTCTGTTATTTATGTCCCCGTTTATCCTTACATCAGGACATAATCTCAGAAGGGAGGTCTCGAGTTTATCACGTAATCTTTTAAGATAAGCGAATTCTTCATATATATTTTTCATTGCGAGTTCACATGCCTTTCCGAGACCCATAATTGATGCTACATTTTCAGTGCCAGCCCTTCGTCCCTTCTCCTGATGACCTCCGATTATGTATGGATAAAACCTCGTACCTTTCCTGACATATAGTGCACCAACTCCTTTAGGTGCATGCAGTTTATGTCCTGATAGGGAGAGCATGTCAATATGCAGTTTCTTTAAATCTATAGGTATTTTACCAACAGCCTGAACAGCATCTGTATGAAATAAGATGCCCCTTTCCTTAAGGATTTCTGAAATCTCATTAACAGGGAAGATTACACCTGTTTCATTATTTGCATACATTATAGAAACTATGGCTGTATCTTCATCAAGCACTTTTAATAAGTCGTCAATATTTAATTGTCCATTGCTGTTTATCGGCAGAAAGGTTGTACGGAAACCTTTTCTCGATAAATGTTTACAGAAATTCAAGACAGCAGGATGTTCAACCCTCGTTGTGATTATATGCCTTTTGTCAGGCAATGATTCAATAGCGCTCATTATAGCCGTATTGTCACTTTCTGTACCACAGCTCGTAAATATTACATCTTCAGGATCAGCCCCTATGAGGTGAGCGACTTTTTCCCTTGCCTCTTCAATCTTTTTATGAGTTTGTCCGCCGAAGGTATGCATACTCGACGGATTGCCATAAAATTCTTTTAGATAAGGAAGCATTTCAGCAATTACTTCTGGGGCAAGAGGTGTAGTTGCATTATTATCAAGATATATTGTATTCATTATATTCCCACATATTTAATTAAAGATTATGTTATTCATTTAAACAGAGCATTTAATTAAATGTCAATTTCGCTTCTCTAACCACAATCCATAGCCAACACATCAAATGGAATATTTATGAGACCCTGAATCAAGTTCAGGGTGACAGATAAAAGAATCGCAAACTGTCATGCTGAACTCGTTTCAGCATCTTTAATTACAGATTATTATCTAATACCGTTACAGACTTTTATCAGCTTGCCCATGAGTATTCTACAAAGTGGTAGCTATTAAAACTCTATCATTGTAAAATATTTAAAAGCAGCACATTCAGGGAGGAAGAATGCATCTTGAAAAAGTCAACTCAATCATGTCGAGAGATGTTATAACATTGTCGCCACAAGAGACCCTTAAATCTGCAATAGAAAAGATGAATCTCAATAATGTAAGTTGTATAGTTGTTGGTGAAAATAAAAAACCTCTCGGTATTTTAACAGAAAGAGATATTATCTGGTTAGTAGCTAATAATGTTAATATTGACGCCCGTAGATTAATGACCGTAATGAAAAGCCCTGTTATCGCGATATACGAGGAATTAGAGATACCCGAGGCTGCAGATCGCATGGTAATAAATAATCTCAGACGGCTTGTGGTGGTTGATAAAGAACAAAATGTAGTTGGGATTGTTACACAGACTGATATCATAAAAAACTTCAGTATAGATTCTTTTATAAGCTCCAAAAAAGTAGAGCAAATCATGAAACGCAAGGTAATCTCAGTAAAAAAAGGAGAGGCTGTTTCAAAGGCTATAGAGTTTATGGTAAAAAATCGTATAAGTTGTATTGTGGTCATTGAGGATAATAAAGCCGAGGGAATAATTACAGAACGCGATATTACAAAGGCAATAGCAAAAAATAATGTTTTAAATAATGTTGAAAAAATAATGAGTTCACCTGTCTTTACCATAAATGGAGATATGAATCTTTATGATGCTACAAAACTTATGGATGAGCATAGGCTCAGGGGGCTCGTAGTGGCTGATTCCGAAGGCGATGTCACCGGCATAATTACAAAAACTGATATTGTAAATACTATAAGGGCTGATTATGTAGAACTATTGAAGAATATACTTAAAGAGAAATCTCAAGCCCTGATAGAATCAGAGAGAAAATACAGGACATTGGTAGAGCAGTCATCTGAAGGTATTATGACAATACAGGAAGGCGTGATCAAATTTGTTAACCCTACACTCATTAAGATTTTAAGCTATAAAGAAGAAGATATAATCGGTAAAGATGTTCTTAGATTTTTATATCCTGATGACAGAGAATTATTATTGGAAAATCTCAGCAAATTAAGTGAGAGTAAGGGGACCAAATCTCCACTCGAACTCAGGTTAATACAAAAAAATGGAGAGGGAATTTATATGGAGGTTTTATTGAACTCGATTCAGTATGAAGGCAACCCCGCAATACTTGCCACTCTCAGAGATATAACCGAAAGGAAAAAGACAGAGGAAGAACTCAAAAGACTTATAATCACTGATGACCTGACAGGACTTTTTAACCAGAGATACTTCTATATACAGCTTACTAAAGAGATTGAAAGGGTAAAAAGAAGTATCAGACCTCTTTCAATATTTCTTATAGATATAGATAAATTTAAAGATTTTAATGATAAATATGGCCACTGGGAGGGCGATTATGTTTTAAAAAAAATGGGGGAGATGTTAATGAAAAATATCAGGGATGTAGATATGGCATTCAGGTATGGAGGTGAAGAATTTATAGTTGTCCTCCCTGAAACAAAATTAGAGGATGCAATGATAGTTGCGGAAAGGATTAAGAAGGCAGTATCGCAGGCTATTTTTTATCCCTTTACTCTGGATGGACAACCAGATGTTGTTAAAAATACTGTAAGTATCGGTGTTACAGAATTTCATCTGGATGATGATATAAAAAGCTTTTTGAAAAGGGCAGATAATGCAATGTATCAGGCCAAAAAGAAAGGGAGAAATATGGTTGTATTCCTCATGTAGTTCAATGAGGGCTTAGTAACAAAAAATGATATTAAGGGAAGGAGGAAGAAGAGATGGCATATTATGTTGTATTGAGTACGCTTACAGAGGAAGGAAGAAAGACGATCAAGGAGAATCCAAAAAGAATTCTTGAGGTGAATAAGGAACTCGAAAAGATGGGGATTAAGGTGAAGGAACAATTTGCTGTGCTCGGGCCATACGATTTTGTGAATATTGTTGATGCCCCGGATAATCTTACTGTAATGAAGATGTCTGTTGAACTCGGTGCAAGGGGGTCAGTGAATCTCCTGACACTTGCAGCAATCCCTGTAGAGGATTTAGTCAAAAAACTTAAATAGGAAACACAGCATTAGTTTATTAGTGCCCTCTAACTCAGATTATTCACAAAGTTGGTGCATAGGAACAGGGGAGAGAGTATTTTTGCTCATTCTCGTCCCGACTTTAGTCGGGACTGCGAGGCTTTTGCCTCTTTATTTTCACATATTGTATTTGACTATCGGCAAAAGAAATCCGCTCAAATACTCTATCCCCTGTTTGATCATGAAAATTTATGAATTAACTGGGCTAAAAATATTTTGGAGATAAAGATGAAGGTATGCGCTTTGTGCGGAAAAAAAATTGAATTGGACAAATATTTTTCGAGGAAATCTTCCTGCCCCGAGTGCGGTGGGGATATTCACATATGTCTTAACTGCAGGTTTTATTCTACGACGAGCCATAATAAATGTCTTGAACCAAAGGCAGAATTTCAGAGATCAAGAGACAGGGCTAATTTCTGCGACTACTTTGTATATAAAGATGCAACATCTGGTTCCTCACGAAATGAAAAAGGAGAGGCGATTAGAAAATTAGAAGAGTTATTCAAAAAGCCTATGAGGTAGTGCAAATCCTTTCAGAAGGGGATTATTTTTAAATGCAGTTTGTTGACTATGTTGAGATAAAGGTAAAAGCCGGGAATGGTGGAAGAGGCTGTGTAAGCTTCAGAAGGGAGAAGTACGTACCGAGAGGTGGCCCAAATGGGGGGGATGGTGGAAGAGGCGGCAATATTATTGTTAAAGCAGTTAATAAATTAAATACACTTCTTGATCTCAAGTATCAGCGCGAATATAAGGCAGCGAAAGGAGAGCATGGCAAGGGCAAGAAAATGCACGGCAAAGACGGTGAGGATCTTTTTATACCTGTTCCTGTCGGCACAATAATTAAAGATGGCAATACAAAAGAAATCTTGACAGATCTGGATAGAGAAGGAGTAGAAATTATAATCGCAAAGGGGGGAAGGGGTGGGCTTGGCAACGCCCATTTTGCAACTCCAACGAGACAGGCGCCGAGATTTGCACAGAAAGGGGAAGATGGTGAAGAGAGGCATCTTATCCTTGAATTAAAACTACTTGCTGATGTTGGTTTAATAGGACTTCCAAATGCTGGTAAATCAACCTTATTGTCTGCTATATCTTCAGCAAAACCAAAGATTGCTGATTATCCATTTACAACACTTACGCCTATACTTGGAGTTGTAAAAATTGAAGATTATAAAAGCTTTATTGTTGCAGATATCCCCGGTCTTATTGAAGGTGCCCATAGGGGAGTAGGACTTGGATTCCAATTTTTACGGCATGTTGAGCGCACATCGATACTCCTTCATCTTATTGATATATCAGAAATGGCTGAAGGTGATCCTGTTGAAAATCTTGAAAAAATTAATAAGGAACTTGAATTATACAGTCCTGAACTTATTCAAAAACTCCAGATAGTTGCAGGCACAAAACTTGACATTGCAGGGAATAAAAATAGGTTGAACAGATTATCAGAATATTGTAAAACTCTCGCAATTGATTTTTTTCCTATATCTGCAGTTACAGGAAAAGGGGTCAAGCGACTTCTGACTTATCTTTCAGTAAAAGTTGGAAAAATTAGGAAACAATAAAATTTATGGGTTTAAGATAAATTCGAGAAGCGACTTTTGTGTATGAAGCCTATTTTCTGCTTGATCCAAAACAGCGCTCTGAGGTCCGTCAATCACATCATCTGTTATCTCTTCACCCCTGTGAGCAGGCATACAGTGAAGCACTATAGCATCTTTTTTGGCATACGAAAGAAGTTTATTATTTAACTGGTAATTTTTGAACTTCTGTTTTTTCTTAGTCGCATCTTTTTCCTGCCCCATACTTACCCAGACATCTGTATAGACGATATCTGCTTCTTTAACAGCCTCTTTTGGATCTCTTAGAATAGTCACTTTACTACCGACGTCTTTAGCCTTATTAAGGACATCAAGGTCTGGTTCACAGCCTTTAGGACATGCAATTGTAAAGGTAATCCCCATTAAAGAGGCAGCCTCTATTAAGGAATTTGCAACATTGTTTCCATCGCCTATATATGCAAGACGGATATCTTTGAGTTGTCCTCTTTTTTCGAGAATGGTCATTAAATCCCCGAGCGCCTGGCATGGGTGATGGAGATCACTCAGTCCGTTTATTACAGGAATCGAAGAATAGGTTGAAAACTCTATGAGGTTATTATGGCTAAAAGTCCTGATAACAACTGCATGCAAATATCGAGATAATACGCTTGCTGTATCCTTGATACTTTCTCCTCTTCCAAGCTGTATATCTTTGGGGCTTATATAAAGAGCCTGAGCCCCGAGCTGATAGATGCCTACTTCCAGCGAGACTCTTGTCCGTGTAGATGCCTTTTCAAACAGAAGACCTATGCTTTTCCCGATTAATGGGCATTTACTTGCATCCTTGCCTGATTTGAATTCTATTGCCCTTTTAAGGAGAAGTTCTATTTCCTCCTTAGATAGATCTCGTAATGCTAAAAAATTTCTTTTCTTTGTCATTTAGATTTTTTGTTAATCTATAGCCCTGTAAATATTTCCTCAAGTACATCAATAAGGCGGTTTATATCTTTCTGCTGTACTATCAGGGGCGGTATAAATCGTAATACATTCCCCGTTGTACAGTTTACAAGTATGCCTTTTTCAAGACATGTCCTGACTATTGGGTCACAGTTTCTTGTTAATTCCATACCCAAAAGAAGCCCTTTACCCCTTACTTCTATAACAAGGCTTGGAAAATCATTTTTAAGTTCTTTAAGTCTTTCCTTGAGGTAATTACCCATCCTGTTACACTGATCAAGGATGAAGCCGTCTTCAAGTAGAGTTTCAATTGTTGCTACGGCAGCAGCACAGACAAGTGGGTTGCCGCCAAAGGTTGAAGCATGATTACCATGCTGGAATGCAGAGGCTACCTTATATGTAGCAAGCATTGCGCCTATTGGCACACCCCCACCGAGCCCTTTTGCTATGGTCATAATGTCAGGTTTAATACCAAAATGCTCATAAGCGAAAAGTTTGCCTGTCCTGCCCATCCCTGTCTGGACCTCATCCAGTATGAGCAGGATATTGTGTTCGTTACAGAGTTCCCTTATATTTTTTAGATAGTCCTCATCCGGGACCCTGACGCCACCCTCTCCCTGTATGGGTTCTAACAAGACAGCACATGTTTCATCTGTTATTGCTTTTCTCAAGGCTGCGACATCATTAAATGGAACATGTTTAAATCCAGGTACCAATGGTTCGAAACCCTTCTGAAATTTTTCCTGCCCTGTTGCAGTTACTGTAGCGAGCGTCCTTCCATGAAATGAATTAATTGCAGTGATTATTTCAAAACGCTTAGGACTTACATGTTCTTTTGAATATTTACGGGCAAGTTTTATTGCTGCCTCATTTGCCTCAGCGCCTGAATTACAAAAAAACACCTTGTCTGCAAAGGAATGTTCAACGAGAAGTTTTGCAAGCTTTATCTGTGGCTCAATATAATAATAGTTTGAGACATGTATCAACCTCTGTGCTTGCTTCTGGATTGCAACAACAACTTTTGGATGGCAATGCCCAAGAATATTTACTGCAACCCCACTGACAAAATCAAGATATTCCTTACCATCAGAACCCCATACCTTTATCCCATGACCTTTTCTGAGGACAACAGGGAATCTGTTATATGTATTCATTATGTAGCGATTTGATTCATCAAAAGTTTTTATGGTTTCCATGCAGAGATAATAACGGAAAAAACACTTAAAAATCAAATAGTAGTCTATGTCTCTGAAGGAGGCTCAAAAAGGAAGATTTGCAATAGATTAAGAAAATATGGTAATCTTCAATCTCTGGGATTTAAACCGCTGTTACAGCTAATTCACTTTTTGGTTTCGATTTTTCTTCTGGGGTGGTAGTTCAGCCCGGTTAGAACGCTGGCCTGTCAAGCCAGAGGTCGCGGGTTCAAGTCCCGTCCACCCCGCCATAGATTTATTAATAGCTTATTTTTCGACTTTGTTTTCCTTGCTTTTTTCTTTACCCTGCACTAACCAAAAAATCACGATAACGCTGCACACAGGTGGCGCTGGGTTTACTTCAAAACCTTGTAAAATCTCCATCATCTTTATCAGCATTGTCATTGCCTTTCAAGTCGAGTAACACACCTGCTGCCTTTTTCTCCTTTTTTGCACTAACCGCCTCTTTAGCCTCGCCTCCCTCATCTTTTACCTTTTCCTTGAGTACATGGGCTATCTTTATTTTGTGTTTATCCTTTTTTTCTTCAACTGACCTCTTTTTATATTCTTCCATTGCCTCTGTTGAAATCTTAAAGTATTCAATAATGCTCATAAGTTGCTGTGCCTGAGATGA
>JBFMDO010000016.1:0-33167 GCA_040753615.1 Nitrospirota bacterium
TTTTTCGCCTTCTTTGATAAACTTTCTCTCATGGGTATAGTTCTCCTTTCTCCCTTTTAGGGAGTTGTTTAAACCATTGAGAATTATACCCTAAATGAAATTTGCATAATTGATGTTACAGCATCCCGAGCATAATATTGATTGCATTTCTTGGAATTGCATTGTTAACTATCTGGCCGCTCTTGGGAATGCCGGTTACACTGAAATAGAATAAAAATGTCCTTCTTATCCCCCCTTTTCTAAAAAGGGGGGATTTGCTTGGAAAAAGTCAGGAAACTCCAAAAACAAAGTTTTTAAAAAGTGACCATCTCGAGTTAAATTGTTTCTCTGCCTTAATTGTTGTTCAAATGCATTTTTCAGGATAATCTTTCGATTTGTTATTTTCTTAAATAACTCTTTGATATCCATGCCAAAATATTTTCTAAAATAATTCAATATATAGTAGGTTTCAAAAATTTTATATACAAGATATAGAAATTATTATTTTTTATTGTTTTTTACTTGACAATCATCTTTTTTTTAAATACCATTAAGTGGTAGAAAGTGGTAGAAAGTGGAGGACAAATGCCAGCTTTCTCTGGGAAATATTATTACACAGTTGATCAGAAGGGAAGGATCATCATACCTGCTCCTTTCAGGGAGATTATATCAAGTAATTATAGCTCAAAACTTTATATGACAAATGCTCCGATTGATAAATGTCTCTGTATTTATCCATTAGAGGAATGGAATAAGTTGCAAGAACAAGTCAGAATAAAGCCGAGGTCTGACGATGCGATCAAGTTTTTTTTAAGAAGGGTCATTGCATCTGCTGTCGAAATAGAGATGGACAAGCAAGGGAGGGTACTTATACCTGTTGCACTTAGAGAGGATGCAAATATAAATACAAATGTTGTTATGGCCGGGCAGATAGAAAGGATCGAAATATGGGACAGGAATGAATGGGATAATCTATTTGATCCTGCAAAGATAGATAAGAAGTCCATAGAGGAAAAACTTGCGGCTCATGGTCTTTAGAGGCATGTAGTATTGATTGCAGAGATTTACCATGTGTCGGTTATGCTGAAAGAGGTGGTGGAGATGCTTGATCCGAAGGCAGATGGAACATATATAGATGCAACTATAGGTACAGGAGGACATACAGAGGCTATATTAAAAATGCTTGGTTCAGGAGGCAGATTGATCGGGATAGACAGGGATGATAAGGCATTGGAGATTGCTGAAAAAAGGCTTGGAAACAAAAGGGTTATTTTTAAAAAAGGGAATTTTTCAGACATGGAAAGCCTGCTTTCTCAGGACAATATCTCGGAAGTGGACGGGATATTATTTGATCTCGGTCTCTCCATGGTGCAGTTAAAAAGTCCTGAGCGGGGATTCAGCTTTATGTCCAATGATCGTCTTGATATGCGAATGGACAGAAACTATGCCATATCTGCATGGGATATTGTGAACAAATATCCGGAAAAAGAACTCGAAAGGATATTTAAAGAATTCGGTGAAGAGCGGTTATCAAGAAAGATAGCAAAGGCAATAATTAGATACAGAAGCAAGAGGCAGATTAATACTTGTTCTGAATTATCAAATATTATCGAAGAAGTTTATGGTGGAAGGGGCAGATATCATCCTGCAACGAGGACATTTCAGGCATTAAGGATAGAGGTGAATAAAGAACTCGATCACCTTCGATCAGGGCTTGATACTTCATTAAGGCTTCTTAAAAGGGGTGGGAGATTATGTGTTATTTCATATCACTCTTTAGAAGACAGGATGGTTAAAAATTTTATAGCGGTTAATTCAAAAAAGGGGCTGCTCAAGGCATTGACAAAGAAACCCATGATCCCATGTCTTGAAGAAATTAAGTTAAACCCGTCTTCAAGGAGTGCAAAACTCAGAGGAGCAGAAAAGATATGAGGTACATAGGCAATGATAATATCATCGGTAGATTTATTTTTCACTCAATATTAATTGTCTCTTTGCTCTTAGGCATGTTTGGAATGGTATACCTGAGGTCAGGCATTGTGGAATTAGAATACCATATTGGTGATCTTGAGAAGACAAAGATGGATTATCTCAAAGAGCGGAAGATGTTACTTGCTGAAAAAACAAATCTCGTCTCTTTTGAGAGATTAGAGGCATTTCTTAGCAGAAGCAAAGAGCTTAGTTTACCTGACCGAGTTAAGGTAGCACACTTAACTAAAAATAAACAGGAAAAGTATTTATCTCATAATGTATCTATGGAGAGGAAACAATTGACTGAACCATAATTGTATGAGGTGTGGGGGTGAATAAGAGGAGGGCAATAATTCTTAATACCGCAATTGTTTTCAGTTTTTGCTTAATATTTCTGCGACTTGCTGACCTTATGATTTTCAATCATGGACGGCTTTCTGAAAGAGCTAAACAACAACATATAAAGGTTGAAGATGTCCAGGCAAGGAGGGGGATAATATTTGATCGTCGTGGCAGGGAGCTTGCATTGAATATTGAACTCGAGTCCCTTTACTGTGACCCGGAAAGCCTTAATCTTGATAGAGAGTCTTTAATCAAACTATCATCTGCAATATCAAAAGAATCGAAGGTTATTCTTTCTAAGATTCCGGAACAAGGAAGATTTGCATGGATAGAGAGGAAGATTGACCCCGAGATAGTTAAAAAGGTTAAAGAGCTTGATATTAAAGGCATGGGTTTTATAAATGAGGCAAAAAGGTTTTATCCCAAGAGAGAAATTGCCTCTCATGTCCTCGGTTGCGTTGGGATAGACAATCAGGCACTCGAAGGGATTGAATTGCAGTATGACAGTCACTTAAAAACCAGCGGTGGAAAAGTATTTTTGGGAAGGGATGCAAACGGCAATACACTCTCATCAGGAGAAGATACGGAGGCACAGGGAAATAATGTTGTTTTAACAATTGACGAGGGACTCCAGTATATTATCGAAAAAGAGATTGATAAAGCGATGTCAAAATGGAAAGCCACTGGCATGTCAGTTATTATGATGGATCCTTTTACGGGTGAGATACTCGCCCTTGCCAATAGTCCATCATATAACCCTAATAATCCTGGAAGGACAAGTAATTCTGATAGAAGAAACAGAGCTATAACTGATTGCTATGAGCCGGGGTCTACCTTCAAGATTGTCATAGGCGTTGCTGCATTGGAGGAAATGATAGTCAAGCCTAATGCATTATTTGATGTCAGTAAAGGATATATAAATGTTGGGGGTAAAGTTATTCATGATGACCACAAACATAAATCTCTGACCTTCAGAGAAATTATCCAAAGATCTTCAAATGTCGGCATTATAACTGTAGGAATGAAACTCGGAGAGGAAAAGATATTTAAATATGCAAAACTTTTAGGTTTTGGAGATAAGACAGGTATAGACCTGCCGGGCGAGATATCAGGGTGGATACCATCACCGGAGAAATGGTCTGGCACGTCAATTGGTGCTATATCAATTGGATATGAGGTTGCAGTAACACCACTTCAGATTCTCAGGGCTTATTCTACTATTGCAAATGGGGGATATCTTGTCAATCCCTATGTTGTGTCTGAGATAATTTCACCAGAAGGTCAGATTGTTGCTTCATTCAGAAATTCTGGAAAAAAACGCATAATTTCCACAAGGACTGCAGAGGCGTTTAAGAATATATTAAAAAGTGTGGCGGAAGAAGGGGGAACAGGTATAAATGCATCTATCAAAGGAAATGGGGTTGCAGGCAAGACAGGTACAACCAGGATTATAGATCCAAAAACAAATATGTACTCAAGAGAAAAGTTTATTAGCTCGTTTGTAGGATTTGTACCGGCGGATAACCCTAATCTCGCAATGATTGTTGTTATCCACGAACCCAAAGGGGCGAGTTATGGGGGTATGGTTGCCGCACCTGTTTTCAGAGATATTGCAGAACAGGCATTGTCATATCTCAAGATACCGAGAGAGGATTATCCCCTTAAGAATTATTTATTGGTATCGAGATGAAACTTAAAGAAATTATTCAGGGTTGCGATTATATCGAGATCATAACTCATAATGCCCCGACTTCTAATCCTGATGCTATAAATATATCCGGTATCGCATATGATTCGCGGAGAGTAAATGAAGGTAACCTTTTTGTAGCAATTAGAGGTGAAAAATACGATGGGCATAGTTTTATTAAAGAGGCAATTAAAAAAGGTGCAGTCGCTATAATTTATGAGAGAGCAGTTAATAATCAGATGCCTTCTACTATTAGTGGAACAGACTCTTCACTTTGTTTCATTTGTGTGAGAGATAGTAGAAAGGCACTTGCATGTGTTGCCAATAATTTTTATGGAAATCCATCAAAAAGCCTTACCATGGTAGGTGTGACCGGTACAAATGGGAAGACAACAACAACATACTTCATTAAATCTATAATCGAGTCGTGGGGCAGAAGGGTTGGACTAATCGGGACGATTCAATACATGATAAATAAAAAAATTTATCCTGCAATACATACAACCCCAGAAGCTGTCGAATTTCAAGCTTTGTTACGAGACATGCTTTCAGCAGGGTGTACACATGTTGTTGCAGAAGTATCATCACATGCGCTGGCTCAATACAGGGTAGATGAGACCATCTTTAATACTGCTGTGTTTACAAATCTTACGAGGGATCATCTGGACTTTCATGGGACAATGGAAAATTATTTTCGGGCAAAGGAGAGACTGTTTAAGGAACTTCTTGGTAAAGAGGGGATGGTTATTATAAATATTGATGACCAATATGGAAAGAGACTTAACTCCGAAATCCGGACGCAGAAGTCCCCATTTAAAAATATATTAACATACGGGATTGAGAATAATGCAGATATTAGAGCGAGTGATATCAATAGCTCATATCAAAAATTAAGTTTCAAGATATCATTTCGCGGGAGGAATTACAATATTTCGTCTGATTCAATAGGGCTTCCAAATGTATACAATATAATGTCAGCAGTTGGGGTAGCCATTTCATTAGGGGTTCCATGGGAAGTAATATGTGAAGGCATAACAAAAACAGGCAAGATTGCTGGCAGGTTTGAGAAGGTTGATTTAGGGCAGGGATTTTTATGCATCATTGATTATGCCCATACAGAGGATGCCCTTGAAAGATTGATAAGGACAGCGAGAGAACTAAGTATTCAGCATTCAGCGATTAAGGCTATGCCTTCCCCCCGAGTTATAACACTCTTTGGTTGTGGAGGAGACAGGGATCGGGGTAAAAGACCTACAATGGGTGCAATAGCAACGAGGCTCAGTGATTTCGTGATTATAACTTCTGATAATCCGAGATTCGAAGAACCAACTGATATTATTAAAGAAATTGAAAGCGGAGCAGTAAATAAAAATTATCTTATCGAACCCGACAGGAAAGGGGCTATAAAAAAGGCAATAGACATGGCGAATGACGGCGATATTATTCTTATTGTGGGCAAGGGGCACGAGGATTATCAGGAGATAAAAGGCGTGAGACATAAATTCAGCGATAAAGAAGTTGTCAAAAAGGTGATAAAAGATAAGCTTAAAAAGAATGAATGCAGAATACAAAATCCATGAAGCAGGATGCAAGATACAGGTTGGAAGAATATCCTGCATTGTACAGCATGCATCTTGCGACGGTTATTTATGAAGGAGATATGGGAATTTTAAGGATTGAAGATATAATCGAGGCAACAGGAGGGAAGATAATCCATAGGGACTCGAATACTTTCACAGGGGTCTCTATTGATTCGAGGACAATAAAAGAGGGTGAGTTATTTGTCGCACTAAAGGGCAAGAATTTTAACGGACATGATTTTCTTCACGATGCATTGAAAAAGGCAAGTGGCGCGGTTGTACATAATCTTATAGATAAGCCGATAGGAGATAAAACAATAATTTATGTGGCTGACACACTAAAGGCTCTTCAAAAGATTGCACGGCATATGCGTTTTAAAAGAGATATTCCTGTTATCGGCATAACAGGGTCAAATGGCAAGACTACAACAAAGGAGGTAATATCATCAATCCTAAATGCCAGATACAGAGTACTAAAGAATACAGGTAATCTAAACAACAACATTGGATTACCTCTCTCCATTACAAGGATAAGTGATTCTGATGAGGTTATTGCGCTCGAAATGGGGGCAAGTGGACCGGGTGAAATAAAAGAATTATGCGAGATAGCAGTTCCTGAATATGGGGTGTTGACCAATATAAGCAGGGCACATCTTGAGGGGTTTGGAGATATTGAGACAATAAGAAAGACGAAACTCGAACTATTAGATTATGTAAAGGTGGCGGTTGTTAATGCTGATGATGCCTTTATGATGGAGGGTGTCCAGAAATCCGGATTTAGAGGTTCGGTTATCAGATATGGTATTAACTCTCCTGCTGATATCAAGGCTACTGATATAGAACTTCGTGAGAAGGGATCAGTCTTTAATTTATCTCTTCCCCAAAATAAATCTGCAGAAATCAACCCGAGGATATCAGGACTGTTCAATATTTACAATATTTTAGCATCTGCTGCCATAGGCTACTTATTTGATATCAATCTGACGGATATCAAGAATGCTGTTGATTCTTTTACAGGAGTGCCAATGAGGCTTGAGATTAAAGAGATAAATGACATCAGGATTATAAGCGATATGTATAATGCCAATCCTGCATCAATGGAAGAGGCTGTTAAAGAGCTCGTAAGAATTAAAAAGGGAAGGGTGATTGCTGTTCTCGGCGATATGCTGGAACTCGGGTCTTATAAAGAAGATGCTCATAAGAGACTTGGAAGATTTATGTCAGAACTTCCCATTGATATTTTTATCGCTGTTGGCCCGTTAATGGCTTTAGCTGCGTCAGAATTTAAAGGGAGTGTTTATAAGTTTGGCACTGCTTCAGATGCAGGGAAATTGCTTAAGGATATCCGCAAAAAAGGAGATACGATTTTGATAAAAGGTTCGAGGGGTATGCAGATGGAAAAGGTTCTGGAGGCATAATGCTATATGATCTCTTATATAGCCTGCGTGACTGGTTTTCTCCTCTGAATGTATTCAAATATATTACATTCAGGACGGCACTTGCTGTTATTACGGCAATGCTCTTTTCAATCATATTGGGCCCGTGGATGATAGGCAAACTCAGAAGATTAAGCATGACCCAGCATATAAGGGATGACGGACCGAAGACTCATATGGGAAAGGCAGGCACTCCTACAATGGGGGGACTTCTTATTATTCTCTGCATACTCCTCTCTGCTTTTATGTGGACAGACCTCGGTAATATTTATATATGGGTAATGATGATTTCACTTATAGGGTTTGGAGGTATAGGTTTTATTGATGACTATCTGAAGACTATAAGAAGAAGCCATAAAGGGCTCAGGGCTTACCAGAAATTTGGAATGCAGATTGTTCTTGCCCTTCTAATAGGGATATTCCTTTATATGAATCCAAAAGACCCTTACACAGATGTATTAAGCGTTCCATTTTTTAAAAAATGGCTTTTTGATCTCGGCTGGTTTTATATACCATTTTCAGTAATTGTTATCGTAGGGTCATCAAATGCAGTTAATCTTACAGATGGTATAGACGGCCTTGCAATAGGGCTTGTGGCAATAGCAGTTCTTGCTAATGGTGTGCTTGTTTATATCTCAGGACATAAAGGGTTGGCACAATATCTTCAGGTTCTTTATATTCCCGGCACAGGGGAATTGTCTGTTTTTTGCGGTGCAATGTTCGGCGCAGCACTCGGGTTTCTCTGGTATAACTCTTATCCTGCGGATGTTTTTATGGGTGATGTAGGTTCTCTCGGTCTTGGTGGAGCGCTCGGCACCCTCGCTGTAATAACGAAACACGAGATAGTCCTTGCGATTGTAGGTGGCATATTTGTTATTGAGACACTTTCTGTGATACTGCAGGTGGCATCATTTAAGCTTACAGGCAGGAGGGTGTTCAAGATGGCACCTATTCATCACCATTTTGAATTAAAAGGCTGGCCCGAACCAAAAGTAATTGTAAGGTTCTGGATAATCGGCATAATGCTTGCCTTATTGAGTCTGGCAACATTAAAAGTGAGGTGAATATGAAAAACAGAAGTCAGAAGTCAGAATTCAGAAAACAGAAAACAGAAGACAGGAGCAAAAAATCTGGCACCGGAAGAAAGGCAAAATTAAACGACACCGTTGTTTTTTACATTTTGTCTATTTTCTGTATTCTTTCTTCTGTATTCTTTCTTCTGTGTTCTGTCTCATTTGCTTACGAGATTCATTCAAAGGCTGCAGTTGTGATGGATGCTGCAACAGGCAAAATATTTTATGCAAAAAATCCAGATCTCAAACTTCCTCCTGCGAGCACAGCGAAATTGATGACAGCTATATTGGTTATAGAAAATACAATCCTTTCGGATGTTGTAACAATTAGTAAAAATGCCTCTCGAGTTTCTCCTCATAAGGTGGGATTTAAAGCCGGTGAGAAAGTTACTGTGGAGACACTTCTTTACGCTGCGTTACTTGAATCTGCAAATGACGCTGCTATTGCCCTCGCAGAAGCGGTTGCAGGTTCAGAAAAGGAATTTGTTGAGCTGATGAATAAGAAGGCTGTTTCGATCGGAGCGAAAAATACAAGGTTCGCAAACCCACATGGCCTTTCAAAACGGGGACAGTATACTACTGCATATGATTTAGCAAGGATAATGAATTATGCACTTACATATCCTGTACTGAGAGAAATTATGAGAACCCGATCAACAGAGATATTCACTATAGGAGGGAATGCCTTATTTTTAAAAAATACAAATAAACTTTTATGGTCTGAAGAAGATCTCATAGGAGGAAAGACAGGATATACGCGAAGGGCGAGGCATTGTTTTGTGGGCGCTGCTGAATGTGAGGACGGTATAATTATAGTTACGCTTCTCGGAAGTCCCAGCAGAAGAAAACTCTGGAAAGAAACAGGGGTGCTTATTAATAAAGGCATTGGGGCAATAGAAGGCAGAGAAGTACCTGTTGCCCCTTATGATACACCTGATATGAAAAAAGTATCTTATGAGAAAAATATAAGCACTGATAAAAAAGGAAAAAATTTATCAAGAAAAAGCGAAAAAGATAAAGAAAGATTATAGTTTGGGGAAAAATGGAAATAAAGGATAAGAATATAACAGTTGTCGGCGCTGCAAGAAGCGGTATAGGTGCAGCTAACTTGCTTGTGGATCTCGGAGCAACGGTAACGGTAACAGATATAAAGTCCGAAGATAAACTTAAGGAATTTATACCAAGACTTAATCCTTCGGTCAGGCTTGTTTTAGGATCACATCCTGAAGATATATTCTTATCAGCAGATATGATTGTTATCAGTCCCGGCATTCCACCTATCATGCCCTCCCTATCTAAGGCAAAAGAAAAAGGGATTCCTATAATCGGTGAACTTGAACTTGCCTATCAGATAGCAATATATGGATCAGGTAATCCTCTCATTCCGCCAATAATCCCCCCTCACCCCCCTTTAGAAAAGGGGGGAAGGGGGGATTTGATAAAGGGATGCGGAGGGGGATTTCTTGCTGTTACGGGTACGAATGGAAAATCCACAACAACATCTTTACTCGGGTTTATGATGAAAAGAGGTGGTTTAAAAACCATTATAGGTGGAAATATAGGTAATGCATTGACAGAAGAGATACTAAGATTAGTCAAGAGTCAAGAGTCAAGAGTCAAGAGTCAGCAACCAGTAGTTAGCAGTCAAAAGATTATAGACTATAGACTATCGGCCATCGACTATATTGTTGCTGAGGTGTCAAGTTTTCAACTCGAATCCATAAAGGATTTCAGTCCGAAGGTGGCTGCTATACTCAATATTACACCCGACCATCTCGACAGATATCACTCATTGAAAGAGTATAGCGATGCAAAGGCAAAAATATTTGAAAACCAACACGAGAACGATTTTCTTGTGCTTAATCAGGATGACCCTGAAACAATGAAACTCGAAAGTGAAAAGTTAAAGACCAGAAATAAAAAACCAGTTGTCTTTTACTTTAGCCGAAAAAAAGAGGTGAGCGGTGTTTATTTCAAAAATGGTGTAATTTATTGTAATCTTCCTTACCCTTCACTTCCCGGTTCTCACTTCCCACTTATTACTTCTGATGAGATAAAGATAAAAGGAGTCCATAACCTGGAGAATGCCATGGCGGCTTCAGTCATGGCTCTCCTTGCAGGCTGTCCTTTAAATGCAGTCAGAGAATCTCTAAAGGAGTTTCCTGGTCTCGAACACAGGCTTGAATTTGTTAGGGACATAAATGGTGTTAAGTATTTTAATGATTCAAAAGGTACAAATGTAGGTGCAGTAATCAAGTCACTCGAAAGTTTCAGGGAGCCGATAATACTGATCGCGGGAGGCAGGGATAAGGCAGGAGACTTTTCTGTATTAAGGCGTTTAGCTAAGGAAAGGGTGAAGGCTATTGTATTGATAGGGGAGGCGAGTGAAAAGATAAAAAAAACACTCGGAGATCTGACAGAGATGGTCATGGCTAAGGACTTAAGAGACGCAGTAAATATTTCACGTAATATAGCAACAAAAGGCGATGTTGTTTTGCTTTCACCTGCTTGCGCAAGTTTTGACATGTTTGTTGATTTTGAGGATAGGGGAAGACAGTTTAAAAAGAGTGTCATGGAGATGAATTGATGGGTAAATATGACAAGTTACTGCTTGTTGTCACATGTCTGTTAATAGGTTTTGGCGCGCTCATGATATACAGCACTACGTCTGTGGTTACTCCTTCACTCGTAAAAAAGGGTGTTACTGAATTTTATTATTTTAAGAAGCATATGTTTACAATCCTTATAGGATTCTGTTTTATGTTCATTACATATACCGTAAATCTTTCTCTTATAAAGAAGATGGCCATCCCGCTTTTAATTATTTCTTTTGTGCTGTTAATACTTGTTTTCCTGCCATCTATCGGAGTTTCTGCAGGAGGTGCGAGAAGGTGGATAAGACTCTGGCCTTCGACTTTTCAACCCTCAGAGGTTGTAAAGATTGCTATGGTGATTTTTCTCGCAAGATATATTTCAATGCATGGATACAAAATAGATAGTTTTATATCCTTTATAAAACCTGTCTGTGTAATGATAATATTCCAGCTTGCTATTCTCAGTCAGCCTGATTTCGGGGCTGCAATGAGTCTTGGGTTTCTGACATTTGCCATGCTTTTTTTGTCCGGTGTAAGGTTGAGATATATTGCGTCACTTTTAATATTTGCGGTGCCGGCAATATTTATGCTCATCACAGAACCATATCGCATGAAAAGACTGACTTCATTCCTTAATCCATGGGAAGACCCTAAAGGTAGCGGCTTCCAGCTTGTTCAGTCTTTTATTGCACTCGGAAGCGGTGGATTGACAGGCGTGGGACTTGGTAGCTCAAAACAAAAATTGTCTTATCTTCCTGAGTCCCATACAGATTTCATTTTTTCTATTATTGGTGAGGAGTTTGGATTTATAGGTGTATCAATTGTGATTGGTCTTTTTATAATGCTGTTTATTAAAAGTATATCTATTGCTAATAAGGCAAAGGATGAATTTATCTATTATCTGGCAGTGGGGCTTTCACTAATGGTTTCTCTTCAGTCGCTTATCAATTTTGCGGTTGCTACAGGCATAGTACCTACAAAAGGATTGCCGCTGCCTTTTATCAGTTATGGAGGGTCTGCCCTACTTGTGAACATGGCTGCCATAGGAATGCTCCTTAACATATCAAAAAATGAACATATAAGTACTATCTTAAGCGATAAAGAAATGGTCATGAGAAGAAGGGCTAAGAGAAACATATACGGCATAAAGAAAGTTCAAAAATATAGGATACAAAGCTTGGAGAGATGAGGGTGATAATAGCAGGAGGAGGTACAGGCGGACATCTTTTTCCTGGGTTGGCTGTAGCCGAGGAATTCAGAAGCAGGGATGACTCAACAGAGGTAATATTTGTTGGAACAGAATACGGGATAGAGGCAAAGGTGGTGCCGAGGGAAGGATATCCGATTAAATTTTTAAAGGCAGAGGGTTTAGTGGGAAGGTCTGCCTTTAAAAAAATAAGGGCGATAATGAAGACATTATTTTCGTTTATTGAAGCTTATAGGATCATCAAGGCAATAAGGCCTGATATAGTGGTAGGTGTTGGTGGCTATGCATCACTTGCAACCGTGTTCACTGCATTTTTTATGTCAATCCCCACGATGATACTCGAGCAGAATTCTGTGCCCGGGCTTGCTAATAAGATTCTTGGGAAATTCGTAAATACAGTATGTATAACTTATCAGGAAAGCATCTCATTTTTCCCAAAGGCAAAGACCTTTTTTACAGGGAATCCTGTAAGAAAGGAGGTGCTTAAGGGTGACATTGATTCTGCATATAAACTTTTTTCACTCGAAAGAGATTTATTCACAGTGTTTGTCTTTGGCGGAAGTTCAGGCGCGAGAAGCATAAATAGAGCAATTATTGATGCCCTCAATCATATGTATGACCTAAGGGATAAGATTCAGTTCCTTCATCAGACAGGCACAAAAGATTATGAAGATGTTAAAGGCGCATACAGAAAGGCAGGATTCAAAGGCATAATCACTCCTTTTGTATATCAGATGGGCGAGGCATATGCTGTTGCAGATATAGTTGTTTCGAGGGCAGGGGCAACGACACTCGCAGAACTTACTGCATTAGGTAAGCCCGCAATATTAATCCCCTATCCTTATGCAGCAGGACGACATCAGGAGTTGAATGCAAGAAAACTTGTTGAAATGGGCGCAGCGAGGATGATATTTGACAGTGAACTCAAAGGAGAAATTATTGCACGTAATATAAAAGAACTTTATATGGATAAAACACTGAGAATGGATATGCAAAAAAATAGCAGGGCAGTTGGAAGACCGGATGCACGGTCTAAGGTGGTTGATATAGCAATGAGTCTGATAAAGGGAAATAAAAATGCAAAAAGAAAAAATTGAATTTAATAGGAGCGAAGGTGTTTGAAAGATATAGGGGAATACACTTTGTGGGAATAGGCGGCATTGGCATGTCAGGTATTGCAGAAGTGCTTCATAATCTTGGTTATCAGGTAACAGGCTCGGATTTAAAGGATTCAGAGACAACTTCGAGATTAAAGGGATTGGGGATAAATGTTTATATAGGGCATAAAGCAGAGAATATAGATGATGCGCATGTGCTTGTCATATCCTCGGCGGTATCTCAAGATAATCCTGAAGTTATTGAGGCAGAAAGGAGAAATATACCTGTTATACCACGTGCAGAGATGCTCGCAGAACTTGCGAGACTGAAATATGGAATACTTGTTGCTGGAGCTCATGGTAAGACAACAACAACATCGCTGGTAGCCACTATTCTTGCCCACGGCAGTCTTGATCCAACAGTAGTTATAGGAGGAAGACTTAAGGCAACAGGCAGTAATGCAAGGCTTGGTCAGGGTGAATTCCTCGTTGCAGAGGCTGATGAAAGTGACGGGTCGTTTCTTAAACTTTCTCCGACAATCGCTGTTGTTACAAACATTGACAGGGAACACATGGATTTCTTTAAGACAATAGATTCATTAAAAGGGGCATTTCTTTCATTCATAAATAAAATTCCATTTTATGGAGTATCAATAGTCTGTCTGGAAAACGAACATCTGCGAGAGATTATACCTTTTATTCACAGGAGATATATTACATACGGACTTACTCCTGAAGCAGAACTTTATCCAGAAAATATTAAAAAAGGATTTATGTCTGTAAGCTTTAATGTAGTCCATAAAGGTAAAAACATAGGAAATTTCGAACTTCCTCTGCCGGGTATACACAATGTTCTGAATGCCCTTGCTGCTATAGGTGTAGCATTGGCTTTGAAGATGGATATCCCTGTGGTTAAAGATGCACTGAAAAGATTTGGCGGAATACAGAGGAGGTGTGAGTTTAAAGGTGAGAAGAGAGGAGTTAAGGTATATGATGACTATGGGCATCACCCCGCGGAAGTAAAGGCAACACTCGGGGCAGCGAGAGAAGGACTTTTACTAAATCAGCAATCAGCGAGCGGAGAGCGGTCAGGAAGGCTATTTGTCCTGTTTCAGCCTCATAGATATACAAGGACGAGAGACCTTATGGATGAATTTGCCACATCATTTAACGATGCTGATTCTCTGATTCTTCTGGATATTTATTCTGCTGGAGAAAAACCTATAGAAGGCATAAGTTCGGCAGCCTTGATTGAAAAAATAAGAGAAACAGGAAAACCCAATGCTGTGTATATGAAATCAAAAGAAGAAACCATAGAACATGTAATCTCTCATATTCGTGAGGGTGATATACTGCTGACTCTCGGGGCAGGTGATGTTTGGAAGACTGGAGAGGAAATACTTAAGAGGTTAGAAGTTAAAAGTGAAATTAGATGAAAAGACGTGGGAAGAAATATTTAGGGATATTTTTAAGGGAGAGGTTAATTTTATGGAATCAATGAGAAACCATACATCACTAAAGATCGGCGGTCCTGCGGATGTATTTGTTATGCCTGAGGATATCTCATCCCTCAAAAACCTTTTGATTGCATTAAAAAAAGAAGGTATACCTTTTTTACCCCTCGGAGGAGGAACAAATGTATTAATAAAGGATGAAGGCACTGAGGGCGTGGTTATAAACCTTAATTCTTTTAAAAAGATCGAAATATTAAATGATGATGAAAAATATGTGAATTTATATGTTGAGGCAGGAACATCTGCACAAAGGCTTGTGAGCTTTTCGAGAGAGAAGGGCTATTCAGGAATAGAATGGCTTGCAGGTATTCCAGGAACTGTGGGAGGGGCTATTGCTGGCAATGCAGGCGCTTTTGGATATGAGATAAAAGATGTGATTATTTCTGTCTGGATAATAAATTCCGATGGCGTGCTAACTAAATTAATAACAAAAGAGATTGATTTCGGATATAGAAGATCAGGCATTTCGCAAAAAGAACTTATTATTGCTGCAGAGATAACACTGAAGAAAGATAATGAAGAAGATGTCTCAATGAGGATAAATGACTTTTTAAGAAAAAGAAAAGAAAGACAGCCGATCGGACAGTTGTCAGCAGGATGTGTGTTTAAAAATCCCCCTGATCTGTCAGCAGGTAAATTGATTGATGACGCAGGATGTAAGGGGATGAGAGTAGGCGACGTTGAGGTAAGTAATGTCCATGCTAATTTCTTTATAAATAGAGGAAAGGCAAATGCCTCAGATTTTCTCAGGCTCATGGAAAGAGTCATAAACAGGGTGAAGGAAATATCAGGGATTATACTTGAGCCTGAAATAAGAATAATTGGAAGATGATGTTGACTGATAAACGCATAGGTGTCCTGATGGGCGGCATATCAGCCGAAAGGGAGGTGTCTCTCAAGAGCGGGAATGCTATTTATAATGCACTGAAAGGATTGGGGTATAACGTGGTTGCAATAGATGTTGGACATGATATCTGCAATGCACTTAAAAAAGAAGGGGTAGAGATAGCATTTCTTGCGCTTCACGGAGGATATGGTGAAAATGGCTCGATGCAGGGGATGCTCGAGATCCTTGGCATACCTTACACAGGTTCTGATGTTCTTTCATCTGCACTTGCTATGGATAAAGAGGCATCAAAGAAGGTTTTCCTCTATCACAAGGTTCCTGTGCCGCCGTTTGTAATAGTTCGGAGTTCAAATCTCAAATCTCGAATCTCCAATCTCGAAATTAATTTTGGCATGCCCTGGGTTGTGAAACCTGCTACAGAAGGATCGAGTGTGGGGGTTAGCATTGTAAAGGATAAGAAAGAATTTAAACAGGCATTAGATAAGGCATATTCTTATGGGTCGAGGGTAATTGTTGAAAGATTTATAAAGGGTAAAGAGATACATATAGGGGTATTAAATAACAAGGTATTGGGTGGTGTTGAGGTGAGGCCGTCCCTTGAATTTTACAATTATGAGGCTAAATATACACCAGGTCTTACTGAATACATACTGCCTCCGGAAATAAACAGCAGGATTTATAAGAAGGCAAAAGATACTGCCCTATCTGCCCATATTGCCCTCGGATGCAAAGGCGCTACAAGAGTTGATCTGAGAATTGATAAAAAAGGCAAACCATATGTTCTTGAGGTTAATACCATACCAGGCATGACTGAGACGAGCCTTCTGCCGAAGATAGCAAGGCTGGCAGGGTTTGATTTTTCTGCCTTAATAGAAGAGATACTCAGAGGTGTTATTGATGAAAGTTAATAGATTAAAGAAATCTTATAGAAAGACAAATGTATTAAATTGGTTGAAGGGTATTATTATTCTTATATTTATATTCACAATCACAATACTTGTGTATATTTATGCCTATTCACACCCGTTCTCAATATTTCCTATTAAAAATGTTTTGGTTGACGGCAATAAACATCTCTCAGACGAGGAGATTGTGGAACTTGCGGGGATTAAAACAAACGAAAGCCTGATCAAAATTTCAAATAAAGAGATCAGTAGGACACTGCTTGAGTCTCCGTGGATTAAATCAGTGAGCATAAGAAAAAAATTCCCTGATACATTATTTTTAGCGGTAGAAGAGGTAGAACCTTTGGCACTTCTTGATGTAAATGGCTATCTCTTTCTCGTTGATGATAGAGGAAGATTTCTCGAAGAGTTTAAAGATAATCCAATACCGTTTCTCCCAGTTATTACAGGCGATCCCTTTAAAGAAAAAGAAGGCTTTTCCGAGGCACTCAAACTTGCAAGATTGATGAATGATAAAGGATTTTCATCAGAGAGAGATTGTATCGAAATAATTATAAAAAAACCGCACGAACTTACAGTGAGAGTAGATGGAACTGTTATAAAAATAGGAGCCGGTACGTACGAAGATAAACTCACAAGATTTATAGAGATAGAAGAAGAGGTCAAGAGAAGGGGAATCACTGTTGATTATATAGACTTAAGATTTGCAAATAAGGCGGTTGTAAAGCCTATTAACAAACAGGGATGATTGAATGAAACAAAAAAATATTATCGTAGGGCTTGATATAGGGACTACGAAGATTTGTGTAGTTGTGGGTGAGGTAATTAAAGGCGAATTAGAGATACTCGGAGTTAGCACATCACCTTCAACAGGGATCAGAAAGGGTGTGGTTGTAGACATTGAATCAACTGTGGAGTCAATAGAAAATGCTATATGTACAGCAGAATCTCTTACAGGTGTTGAAATAAACGCAGTAAATGTAGGAATAGCAGGAGGGCATATTAAAGGATTTGATAGTTACGGAGCTGTTGGCATAAGGGGCAAAGAGGTTTCTTATACGGATGTGGAGCGGGTTATAGATTCTGCAAAGGCTGTGTATATTCCGCTTGATAGGGAAGTTATCCATGTAATCCCAACAGGCTTTATTCTCGATGGGCAGAATGGGATAAGGGACCCTATCGGCATGATGGGGGTTAGGCTTGAGGCAAAAGTTTATATCGTAACAGGAGCGGTTACATTAGTACAGAACCTCCTCAAGTGCTGTGAGAAGGTGGGACTTGATATTGCAGATATTATCTTCGAGCCTATTGCCTCAGCAGAGGCGATACTAACAGATGATGAGAAGAAGCTCGGTGTTGCTATTGTGGATATTGGTGGGGGTACAACGGATATCATTCTTTACAGAGATGGCTGGTTAAGACATACATCTGGGCTTGCTATCGGAGGAAATCATTTCACAAATGACATAGCTGTTGGACTTAGGGTTTCTGTGTCTGAAGCTGAAAGGATTAAAAAAGATTTTGGGGCAGCAACGGCAAGCATGGTGAGTGAGACTGAGGAAATAGAGATTAATCAAGGTGGGCAGGAAAGGAAGATACCTCGCAGGTGTCTGGTGGAGATTATACAGCCGAGAACCGAAGAATTGCTTGATTTGATAAAAGACGAACTTATGTCATGTGCAGGATACGAAATTGCATCAACAGGAGTTGTCCTTACAGGAGGCGGATCTATGCTTGAGGGACTCGATAGAATGGCAGAGGCAGTTTTAGGTCTTCCTGTAAGGATAGGATTTCCAATGCGCATAAATGGATACAGGGAGATTATAAATCACCCGATGTATGCTACAGGCGTTGGTCTTGTACTTTATGGCATGGAGACAGAATCAAACAGGGCGATTTATCATGATGCTTTTGCAGGGATATTCGGAAAAATGAAGGATTGGGTTGAAGAATTTTTAGATAAAAAGAGGAGGTATATATGTTTGAGATCGAAGAGGTAAAAGGTCAGATGGCAAAGATAAAAGTTATCGGTGTAGGTGGAGCGGGTGGCAATGCTATTAATCACATGATTGCATCAAATATGCACGGAGTTGAATTTATAGCAGTTAATACAGATATGCAGGCACTCGAAAACTCTCTTGCACCTACTAAACTACAGATTGGGAATAATCTTACAAGGGGTCTTGGGGCAGGTTCAAATCCACACATTGGAAGAGAAGCAGCGCTTGAGGACCAGTTAGCAATTGCTGAGGCTGTCGAGGGATCTGATATGGTTTTTATAACCGCAGGGATGGGTGGAGGTACAGGTACTGGTGCAGCACCTGTAATTGCCAATATCGCAAGAGAACTCGGTATTATTACAATCGCTATTGTTACAAAACCCTTTTTCTATGAAGGTAATATAAGGAAGACAAATGCAGAAGAAGGCATAAACGAGTTAAGGAAAAATATAGACGCTATAATTATTATACCAAATGACAGGATAAGCCTCATTGTTGAGAAAGGAACGCCTATATTTAAGTCTTTTGCTATGCCTAATGATGTCCTTAGACAGGCTGTTCAGGGCATATCTGATATTGTTTTGGTCCCGGGACTGATCAATGTTGATTTTGCTGATGTCAGGACAATCCTTGAGAATAAAGGGCGTGCAGTTATGGGTTCAGGTTCTGGAAGAGGAGACGCTGGTGCAATCGAGGCAGCTAAAAAGGCTATATCCAATCCCTTACTCGAAGAATCCTCAATCGAAGGGGCAAAAGGTATCCTAATCAATATCACAGGTGGACTTGAACTTTCATTAAACGCTGTTCAGGAAGCAGCTTCTTTTGTATACGATTCTGCCCATGAGGATGTACATTTTATATTTGGTGCAGTCATAGACCCTGATATTGGCGATGAAGTTAGGGTTACTGTAATCGCAACTGGCTTTGATGAACAGAAAGAAAAGATTGAATTACCACAGATTAAAAAATGGTCTCCTGTTAAGCGTTCGTTAAGTCTTAAGGCTTCGGAAAAGGTTTTATCAAAAAGTCTGGGAGCTAATTACGATGCGAGCATAATAAAAACGAGCATAATGCCGTATTATGAGGATCATATTGATGTGCCTACTTATTTAAGAAAATCGGCTCAAAAAGGAATTTAGGTTTCCCTCCACCGAGGGGCTTCCTTCCCCCTGGAAGCCCCTCCCCCCTAATTGTTACATGCCTTGCATTTTTATTTCATAGCACTGATGTGCTAATTCTACAAGTTCATCAAACTTCCATGTCCCTTTATCATTCAGATGATGAGATAATTTTGAAGGTATTGCATTAATTCCAAGGTATGCTCCACTGATTGCACCTGCCATTGCTGCTGTAGTATCCACATCTCCTCCCACGATGATGGCTGTACAAATTGTTTCCATGTAATCATCAGGTGTTCTTAAAAATGAATACAGGCTCCATAGCACGCTGCTTATAACAAAAGGAGTTATCCCCTGCCATCCATCTTCTTCAATATACTCAGGATCAATGCCAGCACCGGGAATAAATCTCGATGCTTCTTCAGGTGGCATGGTTATCCAGTCAGGCAATTTTCTCAGCTCAGAGGCAAAGGCTGGTTCAATTGTATTTGTCCACTCTTCAAGAGACTTTATGAATGAATTAATATTTATCTTTTTGCTTTGAAGTGCAATTGCTACAGCGCCACTAATTGCTACAGCACCTGCTGAACACCGCGGGTCTTTATGGGTAATACGTCCTTGATCACGCGCTGCCTGTATGAGTAAATGAGTATTATCAAAAAACATCAGTCCTATGGGAGCAGCACGCATAGCACTCCCATTACCTGCTGAAGGAGGAGGTGTGCCGGATTCTTCCCATGAAATTCCATTTGATAGTCTTAATGCTGCCTGTCGGGTGGAATAACCAAAACCAACAACCTTTCTTTCTACAAATATATGCATTATCCGTTCAGCATAATCAAGGGGGTTAAACTTTTTGCAGTTTATATAACTCAGGAGAAGCTCACGGGCAAGCTGGGAATCATCTGAATATTGTCCGAATGGAAAAGGGAATCTCCCAAATTCTCCAGCCTTTTCTGTTTTTAAAAAATCCTCGACATACCTTTTACATGCCTCTGGAGAAAAGCCTTCTACAACAAATCCAAGTGCATCACCGAGGCACTGGCCAATAAGACAACCACTGAATTGGTCTTTATGGGGTCGCATAACTTCTATTTTACAATTTTTTTCAGCATTTAGGATTTAGTAATATAATATATTTTCACCTGAAAATCCCCCCTCACCCCCCTTTACTAAAGGGGGGTGAGGGGGGATTTTTTTCATTATCATTTGTGTCACTATGTGACGTGTGTTTCAGATTGCAATTTTTTAAATTTATGTTATAGACTAATTTTGTATTATAAAAAGGAGTAAATCAAGATGCAATATAAAATACATAACACATTAATATTAGTCGTATTTATATTTGTAACTTTGATATTTAATTCTGTAGACGCTAAAGTTACAGGTCCCTGTGCCAACTGCCATACTATGCACAATAGCCAGGATGGTTCGGCTGTAGCCTACGATTTCGATGGCACTTCTTTCACAAAAACCACAACGCCCAAGAGCAACTTGCTGATTTATAACTGTTTGGGATGCCATACTGGGATTAACACAGCCACCACAACCACACCATATGTTTTCTCGTTGAGCGAGCCAACCTTTGGCGTCAATACATTATCAGGGGGTAATTTTTATTGGGTAAGGACTGATGATATAAAAGGGCATAATGTATTTTCTGATAATTCAGATGGCAATCTAAGCAAGGCACCGGGGGATATAGGTTTTTATACGTGTGGCACTAATAGTTGCCATGCAAACATACATGGAACTGCCTCTGGGACAGGGTTTTCTAACCTTAATGAGAGACAGGGTTGTACAAAATGCCATATGGTGACAACAAACGGCTATCCTACTGGTTATCATCATGCAAATGATGGCACAGGGACAAAGTATGTAGATAGCGCAACTAAAGGATGGTTTCGTTTTCTTGCAGGACATATAACTGGGAATGGATATGGTGTAGTAGGAATCGAGGATGGAGACTGGCAGTATACAAAGAGCGATACTGACCATAATGAATATCTCGGCTCTGTGGTAAACGGTAATTATGGCTTCGTCGGTCTTGGCAATACAATGACAGGTTATTGTACAGGTTGTCATGGAGTTTACCATCAGGATCAGCAGAGCGGTGGGAATTGGATACGTCATCCATCAGACAGTGTGCTACCTAATTCAGGCGAGTACGCTGCTATTTCTACCACATATAATCCAAATGTACCTGTGGCAAGACCTGATACGTTTCTAAATAGTCTCGGTAACACTCCGAACAGCACTGTACAAGCAGACAGAGATATGGTCATGTGCCTCTCCTGCCACGTGGCACATGGAAGCCCATATGATGACCTCTTGAGGTGGGATTATTCCTCCATGATTGCAGGTGGCGGATCCAATGAAACTGGCTGCTTTGCTTGCCATACCCAAAAGGATACTAATCCTTAACTCAATAAGATAATAAAATAACCCCCTTTTATTCGCATGATAAACATGCGTTGTGAATAATCTGGGCTAAGTTTCACCATAAGTTGTTCCAATAATTTTGCTGAAAAGCTTAAACAGATGGCAGGATGGAGCTTGAGAGCAAGAGATGTTGCTTAATTTCACCTGAAAATCCCTTTCTCAACTGTCATGCCCCGACCTGTCGGGGCATCTCTTGAGACCCTGAAATCGGAGACCCTGAACTTGATTCAGGGCATGGTTCAGGGTGACATTTTCATTCTTATTTGTGCCCCGAAAGCTTTTAGGGCATGTGTGTTTCATTAAGTCGATTGTATTAAAATCTGGCATGATAATTGCTTTTCTAAAGTTATAGAAGGAGTATTTTTTATGTAATATTTTATAATATTTATGTGGGGAAATTATGGACCGCAAAAATAAAACTATATATTTATCAATACTTATCCTGTTGTCTTTAGTTTTAATATACAATTCTGTTAGTGCTGAGATCACTGGTAACTGTGTCAACTGCCATACAATGCATGCTTCGCAAAATGGTACCGATGCAGGTATAGCATATGGAGGGAGTAGCTTGCCGCGACCAGCGTTAACACGTGGGTCCTGTTTTGGTTGTCATGGGCAAGGGACTTCCAGCAAGATTTTGACTATCGGTGGTTGTGGTTTCCCACAGGTTTATCATACAGATGCATCTGGGGATTTAGCAGGCGGGAATTTTGCCTATATACTCGGTACTAAGGGTAGCGGTGCATCTGATGCAAAAGGGCATAACATAACAGCGATTAATAACCTCGATGATGTTTTAGATGGCCCACCGGGACCAGTTAAGCAGTTTACTCATGAGACTATCGTTACCGATTCAAACCTTACGTGTGCTGGAGAGAATGGTTGTCATGGTCCTAATCGTTGGGCAGGTCAAGGGTCAGGGATAGGTGCTTTAAAAGGGGCCCATCATAGTAATGTAGATGGCAAGTGTGACAATCCAGATAGTGTAGCAAACAGCTACAGATTTCTTTGCGGTGTAAAAGGTCTTGAGAATACTGTATCTAAATGGCAAAACGTAGGACCTGGAGACCATAATGAGTATTTTGGGGTAACTACCCCTCCAAGTCTGGGTTGTGGAGGAGGTGAAGTGAGCTGTCACGGAGGTATTTGTCAGACGACTGCGCCCAATGGTACGATAAGCGGTTTTTGCGGTACATGCCATGGGAATTTTCATGGGCTAACAGGGGGATCTGGAAGTGGAACATCAGATGGAATCGGAATTGGCGGCAGTACGACTTCACCCTTTAAAAGACACCCTACAGATATAATTCTAAAAGGTAGTGGTGAATATGCAGCTTATACAACTTATAGTGTTGAGGCGCCTATTGCGAGGCAGACTGTACCTGATAATGCAGATAGTTTGGTTCAGCCTGGGATAGATATAGTTATGTGTCTCTCATGTCATGGTGCCCATGCCACAGATTATCCAGACATCCTTCGATGGGATTATACTACCATGATTGCTGGCGGTGGTGGATCAGGTGGTTGTTTTACCTGCCATACACAGAAAAATCAACCCCCATAAACTATGATTATGTTGAATGCGATTATCTAATTACACTTCCTGACGGGACTTCTTCAGCAGGATGGAGCAGAACAGATTTCCCCTCAACATCTATTGCGAGAATCATCCCTTTGCTCTCAATTCCTCGTATTGTTCGTGGTTCTAAATTTAAGAGAACAGGAACTTCCTTTCCAATTAAGTAATCAGGTTCATAGGATCCGGCAATGCCTGCGACGAGCTGTCTTTTTTCTTTGCCGATGTCAATTTCTAATTTCATCAACTTGTCAGTCCCTTTAACCTTCTCAGCAGATAAAATCTTTCCGATTCTTATATCCAGTCTTTTGAAATCATCAATAGTAATCATTTCTCTCAAAATATCTCCTTCCTTTGTTACTATCCCTAATTTTGTTAATGATCTGGGTTGGAATCAGAACAGGGAACTAATTTTTATGAAAACTTCTAAAACGCAAATGCTATATTATCTGTTATAAGAAGTTTTTGCAATAAAGTTTTTATCCCTGCTTGTGTTTCGAAAAGTTTACATAGTTCTAAGTGTATGATAAAATTTTTAAATGAAGAAGATTTTATTTATTGTGCTTTCAGTTTCACTTTTCGGCATTATTTTTATGTTGTTAGTAGCCAGTGAAGATATTAATGGAAATTCGAACATAAAGAGGGATTCTTTTATTGAGGGGGTCAGGATAATACAGAAGAGGGATGGAATTATTGACTGGACTCTGAATGCAAAAAGGGCGGATTTTGTAGAAGGCGAAGATAATGCCAAACTTAGTGATATTAATATGGTGATACAGAAAAGCGGAATGATACTTCATTCACAAAAGGGCATATATAACCTTTCTGACCAGAGCCTTATTGTTGATGGTGTGGTAAGGGCTGAGGCAAAAGACCTCCTGATAACATCTGATTCGCTTAATTATGAAGTTTCTTCTGGAAGGATTGATACCAAAGGATATGTAGAGGTTAATAGCAAAAAATTTAAACTCGAGGGCAAAGGCATGACTGCAGAGTCAGGAGATAAGGTGACCATATTAGATAATGTCAAGGCGATTTTTTATAAGTAATCTCTTTTATATAGCGCCTCTTATAATCTTTATTTTGCTTCCGTTAAATATATTATCTGCTGAAGAAGCAAAAAAGATAAAAGGTCCTATAATAATAACCTCTGAGAAGTTGACAGCGGATAACCAGAATTATAGTGCCCTTTTTGAGAATTCGGTTATAGCAAAGGCATCTGATATTACCATATATGCTGATAGAATGCGTGTTTACTATCACAAGGACACAGGGGCTGTTACAAAGATTGATGCAGAAGGCAGGGTTAAGTTAATTAAAAACGAGCGGGTTATTACTTCAAGAAAAGCTACTTATTATGCTGAAGAAGAAAAAGTTGTGTTTACAGGTGAGCCGCAAGCTGTAGAAGGAGAAAATGTAGTTAACGGTAAAAAGATGGTATATTTTTTGATTGAGGAACGTTTTCTTGTTGAAGGCAGCAAGGTTTTTTTGAAAAATGAGAAACAGCAGTGACGAATGGAGCGAACGTGCATCTTCTTGAAATAAAAGGGCTTTCAAAAAATTATGGTAAAAAACAAGCTGTTAAGGATCTGAGCCTTTATGTTGCTACAAACGAGATTGTAGGTCTCCTTGGTCCTAATGGCGCAGGCAAGACAACCACCTTTTATATGATGGTTGGATTTGTAAGCCCTGATTGTGGAAAGATATTTCTAAATAACAACGAAATTACTATGCTCCCGATGTATAAAAGGGCAATGATGGGGATAAGTTACCTGCCACAGGAACCGTCTATATTCAGAAAGCTTACAGTTGAAGATAATTTAAGGGCAGTGCTCGAGATAAAGGGACTCAGCAGAGATGAGATAGAAGTTGAAGTATGCCGTTTGCTAAAGGAATTCAACCTTACAGAACTTGCTAAAAAGGAGGCATTTAAACTTTCAGGTGGTGAAAGGAGAAAGACAGAGATAGCAAGGGCTATTGCTATAAGACCAATGTTTATACTGTTCGATGAACCATTTGTGGGTATAGACCCAATAGCTATAATAGAGCTCAAAAAAATGCTAAACTATCTTAAGAGTAAAGGTATCGGAATACTGATAACAGACCATAATGTTAGAGAGACCCTTTCTATAACGGACAGGGCATATATTATAAACAACGGGCAGGTACTTAAAGAAGGCAGTCCTGATAAGATAGTTATGGATGCCGGGGTCAGGGAAGCTTTTCTGGGGGAGGAGTTCAAACTTTAATGGCTCTCGAAAACAGGCTTGAAATCAGATTAGCCCAAAAGTTAATACTTACACCGCAGCTTCAGCAGGCAATAAAACTTCTTCAGATGCCTTATCTTGAGCTTTCCGAATTTCTCAATCAGGAGCTTGTGGAAAATCCTTTTCTTGAAGAAGCTGTTGATGACTTGCCTACAGAACAGCTTATACAGGAAGAAAAAGAGTTTGTAGAAGATGAAGATATACGGGAGGATGCGGAGGTCCCACTTGAGGGATTTATGAATTTTACTGTAGACGAATATTTTGAAGAAAGAGAGGCTGAGGGAAAAGACGTTGGATACTTTAACCCCGGGACCGTGACTCCTCCATCATTTGAACAATTTTTAACTAAAGCACCAGACCTTTACGACCATTTGCTATGGCAGTTAAGGCTTTCGAACGAGCCGGCAGAGATAAGAAAGATAGGAGAAATTATAATAGGCAATATTGATGAAAACGGATATTTGAGGGCGTCTCTTGAGGAGATAATAGAAAAGGTGAATATACAAAGAGAAACAGCCGAAAAGGCACTCCATTTAATACAGAGCTTTGATCCCCCGGGTGTAGGGGCACGAGATGTAAAGGAGTGTTTACTCTTACAGCTTGGTCCTCTTAATCTCCGTGGCACAATTGTAGAAAAAATAATCACTAACAATATGGATGACCTCGAAAAGAAAAGATATTCTCCGATTGCACGGCAGTATAATTTGGCTTTAAAGGATGTAATGGCTGCTGTAAAGGTTATAGAAGGGCTTGAACCAAAACCCTGCAGAAATTTCTCAAGCGCCAGTGTGGTATATATTGCTCCTGATGTATACGTTGTGAAGATAGAGGATGGATATCAGATTATATTAAATGATGACGAGCTTCCAAAATTAAAACTCAACAGCTTTTACAAAAAGCTCATTCAGCAAAATAATGCCTCAAAAGAGGATAAACAGTTCCTTCTTGAAAGACTGCGGTCTGCAGAGGGACTTTTGAAAAGTCTTGACCAGAGGAATAAGACTATATATAGGGTAACCGAAAGTTTACTTGGTTTTCAGAGGGAGTTTTTTGATAAGGGCATAAAATACATTAAACCTTTAACACTTAAGGATGTGGCATCAGAATTAAATATGCATGAAAGCACAATAAGCAGAGTTACATCAAGGAAGTATTTATCGTGCAATAATGGTATCTTTAATTTTAGGGTCCTTTTCAGCAACGCATTGCCGGGTGAAACGGGAAATATTTCATCAACATCTGTAAAAGAGCTCATAAAAAAGATTGTTGCAGAGGAGAATTCTCAAAAGCCTTTTAGTGATCAGTATATATCAGATATGTTAAAGAAAAATGGCATTACAATAGCAAGGAGGACTATTGCAAAATATAGAGAGGAATTAGGAATTCCTGCACAGATGCATCGAAGGAAAATTGGATAATAAAAAGGAGGTAGTCTATGAATCTTATCATAACAGGAAGACATCTTGAAGTTACACCTGCTTTGAAAAACTATGCAGAAAAAAGGATCAAGAAGTTTGGTCGTTACCTGTCAAACATATCAGAGGCTATCGTTACTATCAGCGTGGAAAAGTACAGACATAAGGTAGAAGTTCTGCTGAAGGTTAATGGAGTCCTTATACAGGCAGAAGGTATCACAGGTGAGGTATATTCCTCAATTGATGAGGTAGCAGAAAAGCTCGACAGGCAGATTAAGAAATATAAAGAGAAACTCGTTTCTCATAGAAAGAATGAAGGAAAAACAGGCACTATACCTGAGAAGGCTGTAGTGCTTACAGAAAGTGGCAAGATTATAAAAAACAAACGGTTTGAATTAAAGCCAATGAGCCCTGACGAAGCTGCCATGCAGATGGATCTTCTCGATAAAGATTTTTTTGTTTTCACAAATGGAATTAGCGGAGATATAAACGTTATATACAGAAGGAAGGACGGTAATTTCGGGCTTATAGAACCTGTTAAATAAAAAAGGTGGCTGGGTTGCCAATTATAGTAATTATCACAGGACTTTCTGGTTCAGGCAAGACCGTTGCACTGAGGGCACTTGAGGATTCTGATTTTTTCTGTGTGGATAACCTTCCTGTTACTCTCATTGAATCATTTATCTCGAACGTTTCCAGAAACAAACAAATAAGAAAGATAGGTATAGGCATAGATATACGGGAAAAGGGATTTCTGTCTGAAATCAGTGATGTAATAAAAAATCTCAGAAATAAATACAGGACAGAAATCCTTTTTCTTGAGGCAGAAAAAGATGTTTTACTAAGGCGATTCAAGGAGACCCGCAGACCGCATCCATTGGGGATGGATATTGAAGAGGCGATACAAACTGAGAAAGAAAAACTTTCTCTCTTAAAAGAGTTAGCTGACAGAATTATAGATACATCATCCTTTACCCCTCATCAACTAAGACAGATCATCACCTCTTCATACAACATAAAAAAAGGCAAAAAATCTCTGACCATTGTTCTTATTTCTTTTGGCTTTAAATTTGGCGTACCCCAGAACATTGACCTGCTTTTTGATGTCAGGTTTTTGCCAAATCCTAATTTTGTTCCTGAATTAAAGACATTAAAAGGATTGGATAAGAAGGTTTCTGACTATGTATTCAGAAAACAGGAAACAAAAATTTTTATGAGCAAGATAAAGGACTTACTGGATTTTCTTATTCCGCAATACATCAATGAAGGCAGAACCTACCTTACAATTGGTGTAGGCTGTACAGGTGGAAACCATCGCTCTCCTGCTATAGTAGAGAAACTTCATAACTATCTCAAAAGGTATCCTGTAGATATGAGCATTGTACATCGTGATATAGGCTGACAACCTGTCAAATGAATTTTTAATTTCCCACCAATCTTCTTGTTCCGGGCTAAGCATTTCTTTACAAAGCCAGATTTAAGTTGTTAGTATAATATTTATCCTGGAGAGGTGGCCGAGTTGGTCGAAGGCAGCCGCCTGCTAAGCGGTTGTGGGGGTAAAACTCCACCCAGGGTTCGAATCCCTGCCTCTCCGCCATTAGAAAAGTTGGCAATTGAAGCTCTCCGAGCAAACTCGGAGCTTATATGTAATTAATAAAGGTTGAAATCCAACTAAAAAACAGAAATTATAACCTAAGGGTAGGAGGATTATATGTGGAAAAAATTATTAGTGTTAGCATTATGTCTTATTTTAATCATCTCGCTAAATGCGTGTAAGAAAAAGGAGTCTCAGCCACCTGTTCCGCAGGCAGGGGGTCAAATACCTTCCGGCCCCGTGATGCAAGGACCCATAGTAACAGAGGAACAGCAAATGCCGGAACCTGCTATGATGATGCCGAGAGGCAAGTCACAAGTAGTTATCCCTGATTTTGTTAAAGGAAAATGGGATGCAGTAAAGATAGTTATTGAAGATAGGGTTGCAAAGACAGAAAAAGAATATAAAGTAAAACTGAGAAATGATTTTACTATCCCGGGTTCTAATATTAAAATTACTGTTGGAGAATTTCTCCCTGATTTTAAGATGGAAGGTCTTACGCTGACTTCAGCATCGAATAATCCCAACAATCCTGCATTAGGGATAAAGGTGTTTGAAGATAATAAGCAGATATTTCCTGCGTCGGGGAAAGAATGGGGATGGTTATTTGAAAAGATGCCTGCTATCCATCCATTTGAACATCCCAGATATAGTATCATTCTCAAGGAAGGTATAAAAAAAGGATAGGTATTTTATTCAATGGCTGAATTAGGAAAGATCGAAAAGCCAGCAACGGAAACCTTCAAAGGGAAAAGGAAGCTTTACTGTATGCCGAATGTTTATCCTCTTAAAGACGCTCCAGAGGAATACAAAGAACTTTTTGATAAATATTGGTCAGAGGCATTTCAGCAAATAGAAAGACTTGAGACTATCGGAAAAGTTAAAAAGATATTCTGTGAAAATATTTTTACTGAAGGTGAAGAAGCCCTCAATTTATTATCTAAGATTAATGAGAGGGCATATCAAATAGTTAAGAAAAAGATTGAAGAAGGGGCTGTTTTTTTGCCAGTTGAGAAAGAGGATGTCTTTGGTCTGTTTTTAGATTGGGGTAATTGCATGAGGATAGTTAGGACAAAAGAGGCATTTGAAAAGGTTTTTGATTTTTATACAGATGCCTTGAATAAAAGGGTACAGCATATCTTAAAAATAGTAGAAGATAATCTTTCCGAGGGAGAAGCAGGCATGCTTATTATCAGGGATGAGGACAGGGTGAAATTGCAGTTCCCTAAGGATATCGAGGTATTCTTGGTAACCCCTCCATCCTATGATGGTATTTTAAAATGGATCAGAGAAAGATGGAAGGGATCTAATTTTGAGTCTGCATGATAAAAAGAGGATACTTAGAAGCCCTTGAATTCTATAAAGTCCTGAACATAATCTCCGGCTTTTCTAACAGTGATGCCTCAAAAAAATCTATCCTTGAAATTTATCCACTGACCGGCTTCCCCGAGATATTAAATGTTATAGAAATATCTCTGGATAACGAGGGGAATATCCTCGATGCTGCCTCAATCATGCTTTCACAAGTCAGGTCACATATAAGGAATCTGGACAAAATGATAAGGAAGAAACTCGAAGAAATAATAAGAGATAAAAAGTTGTCTTTATTTTTACAGTAGTAACTTTGAGGTAGTTTTAAGAAGTGAGAATACTCTATGGATAAATCTATAAAACAACAGGTTGAAAGTCTTCTGAGGCAAAGGGATGATGAAAGATTGATTGAACTATGTTTGAATGACAGAAACTTCTGGAAAGAGCTTCGTTTCAGACTTTATGACATGGATGAGAGACTTCGCTGGGCAGCAATTGAAACTGTCGCTAAATTTATGAAGCTATTATGGCAGACAGGCAAGAAAGAAAAGGTCCGTGAATATATGAGGAACCTTTTCTGGTCAATAAATGATGAATCAGGAGGCATAGGATGGAGTGCTCCTCATGGTATTGCAGAAATTATTATTAATATCCCTGAACTGCTTGATCCTTATGGAAGCATGATGATTGCGCATACCCTTGAAGAACCCCCTTTAGTAAAAGGAGGTCTTTGGGGGATAGGACGACTTGGAAGGCAGATAGCCGAATCAGTGGAATTTTTTCAGGAGATGGTATTAGCAGTATTTCAGAGCAGTGATGTTGAAGTTCTCGGACTCGCGGCATGGGCATCGGGGGAAGTAGTTTTTAAGCCTGCTTTGCCATTTCTTAAAAACCTATTTGAACGCAAGGAACCGGTCAGGATTTATATAAAAGGTGATTTTCATGAAAAGCCCTTAGGTAGGTGGGCAGAAGAAGCTATTATCCAGATCAAGAAAGAAGGATTAGCTTAAAATTCTGAAAGTTGACAAGGTATGTATTTTACTGATAAAGTTTATCAATTTATGCGCCCATAGCTCAGATGGATAGAGCGTCGGACTACGAATCCGCAGGTCGGGGGTTCAAATCCTCCTGGGCGCGCTAAATTTTTTTATATATAAGTCAATGAAATATAGTGATATAATAGTTACTATAACAACCAAACAACAGGGCGCTTTTAAAAGGTGAACGAAAAATCAATTAAAATTACTTCTAAATCTTCCAAAGATTTCAGTATAAAGATAGATATATCAGGGGAAACTTATATTATTAACACAGAGGAACTTAGTGATAAAAGCCCATTTATAGTAACCAGAATATATTATAAGGGTGAGGTGATTTATTCCAATAAGATATCATATGAACATATCCTAAACTCCCCTGATTTTGATAAAAAATTAATAGAGCTTATAGTGGAACAACAAAGACATGCGATAGAAAACTTGAAATCCGGAAGAATTGCTCAAAAAAAAACACTTAGGGCCTATATTAAAGAAGCAGATATCCTTATTAAAAGAGGCAATCAGAACGAGGCTCTTGAATTACTGATTGAAGCAGAAGAATATTATCCTAATAATCCGTTTATTCGGTCATATATGGGCTTCCTTGAGGCAGTTGTAAATAAGAACTATTCCAAAGGAGTAAATATGTGTAGAAATGCCTTCAGATTCCTGAAAAAGAGGGTGCCTTTCGGTGAGGAGTATTTTTTCCCTGTCCTGTATCTAAATTTGGGAAAGGCTTATCTCGCTGCGAATAAGAAGAAGGATGCCTATAATTCATTTAAAAAAGGACTTGAATTAGATATAGGGAACAAAGAGCTTCTTGATAAATTGGAGGAAGTCGGAATACGCGGAGAGACGCCTATACCCTTCCTGAAAAGGTCAAATCCATTAAACAAATATCTCGGCAAACTTAAGTATAAGCTTAAAAGGCGCAATGGTGTTGATTAGGGAAATCTCTTTTTTTTAAAGCTGTAAGTCTTAATTTTTTAATCTATTATTAATAAATTCCCTTTTTTGAAAAATTTTAAATCAGACTGCTTCATTTTTAGTCCGCTGCAAATATATGTATGTTTCTAATAATTTGTGTCAAAACAATTTTTATTGTATAGATATTTTTAATAATAATTCCAGTAAAATAGATTAATAATGCCGCTTAAAGAAGAAGATAACTATTTTATGAGACTTGCGATCAAAGAGGCAAATCTTGCCTTTGAGGAAGGAGAAGTCCCTGTAGGGGCATTACTCGTAAAAGAAGGCAATGTCATTGCAAAGGCACATAATTGCAAGGAGACCACTAACGACCCTACAGGACATGCGGAGATACTTGTGATCAGGGCTGGTGCAGATAAAAATAATGCGTGGAGATTAACAGATGCAACGCTTTATGTGACAAAAGAGCCATGCATTATGTGCGCCGGCGCCATGGTGAATGCAAGGCTCGGCAGGCTTGTTTATGGATGCAGGGATGAAAAAGGTGGGGCAGTTGATAGTCTTTATAAGCTGCTTTCGGATAAAAGGCTTAATCACCATGTTGAGGTTATATCAGGAGTTCTTAAGGATGAGTGTGCAGAGATACTAAAAAGATTTTTCCAGAATCGAAGGTAAATTTGTAATAGCATACTGGTTTAATTTAAACTAAAAATTTATTTTCTACACATGTTATCAAAGGAGAGGTGCCAGAGTGGTTGAATGGGGCGGTCTCGAAAACCGTTGTGGGGGCAACTCCACCCAGGGTTCGAATCCCTGCCTCTCCGCCAGCAGAGAAATGGCTCGCCAGCCGTCCCGAAGCGACCTATCCTGATTGAAAAACTGCCAAAGAACCTGTAAAAAATATCGGCTCGAACTTTATTTTGGCCAAAAGCGGGCTTTTTCTCATGAATTAAGCATACCACAAAATGCTAACTATAGTATGTAGAACTAAAGATATCATTACCATATACTAAAGTTAGCATTTTATTGACGTTATTTTATTTATGAAGAAACAAATAGTTATAAAATTTGGGCAGAGAGTCAGAAAGGAACGAATTAAGCAAGGCTTATCTCAAGAAGAACTAGTGTGCTGTCCCTAACAGATCTATACATTTAGAAACCTTCGCAAGGATGGTATCTGCATCCTTTGTCCAAGTAAATATTTTAGGATTCTCATTATGTGTTTCAATAAAATCCATAATCGCT
>JBFMDO010000017.1:0-28629 GCA_040753615.1 Nitrospirota bacterium
TTTTTCGCCTTCTTTGATAAACTTTCTCTCATGGGTATAGTTCTCCTTTCTCCCTTTTAGGGAGTTGTTTAAACCATTGAGAATTATACCCTAAATGAAATTTGCATAATTGATGTTACAGCATCGGCAAAATCGGATACCGTCCATTTACGGAGGTATTGTCTTCCCCTTCAAGCAATTTTAGTAATAATCCGAATTTTGATGCCTCAACTGCATTAAAGTCTTTGTCAATGCCGTGAATGCACTTAAGGAGGATTTCCTTTTTTAATGTAAATGGAAGCTTATAAGTATTTATCGATGTCTGAATGAGCTTAGCAAGGTCATTTTTCAAATAAAAATCAATCAGGATGTCATTCAATAATTGAAATGTTTCTAAAAGGAAGGAACCCGAACCACAGGCAATATCAGCTATCGTTGTATCTAATATTTGCTTATCACTTTTATTTTCACAAAATGGAGTAACGGTTTGTCGTAATATATCATTGATGACAAATGTTGGAGTCGCAATAATATCTTTGTCAACATTTTCAGGCTTCTTTTCAAGCGTGATTGCACCATCTTTAATTACCAATTTATCGGATAGGAAAATCTCATAGATATTGCCGAGGATATCAGAAGAAAACACGGAAAAAGAATAAGGGCTCTCGGGATAATAAAGTTGTTTAATAATAGTCCAAAAAACTGAACAGACATTTTCTATTATTTTATCTGACAAATATTGGTCAAATAAACCCGAATTATATTTTTTGTCAGCCTCTTGAAACTTTTGAATCAGAGCAGAAAAATTATCCTGATTGGCAAAGTTTAATAGTGTCTGGTATTTCTCTATATTTCTATCTTCGCACACTCGCAAAAAGAGTAAACGGTTCAGATAACTTTGAACGTAGTCATTAAGTTGTTCCTCCGTAATATCTGGCGAATGTTTATAGATTTCAGCGCCTAATAATTTTCTCCAGTCGTTGATCTGAGCCAAAAACAAATCATCAATACTAAATAGCCTTATCTGCTCGTCAATACTCTGCCAGACTGCGTCAAACTGGCCGCTATAAACAGATTCTCTGCCCAAGCAGCGTTTTAGTTCCTCGAATTTTTCTGAGTACTCCGTAAAGTGATATATGTTTATACGTGCCTTGTTATAATTGTCGTCCTCTGCAACTTTTACGGAACAGTCATAGATGATCAAATATTCAAAATTAGAGACAACTGAAATTTTCAGCTTTGCTGTAAAACCGTACCTTCTAATTTGTTTTGCAGCCGCATCATTAGTTGAAATTGCAACAGATGGTTTTTTCGCTTCTAAAAAGAACTTCCTCTCGGAAAATAATCGAAACGTATAATCAGGTTTCTTTGTATTTTCTGTAACGCCTGCCTTAATGGACTCCTCTAAAATTATCTCCCTTTCATTTGTAGGCTTTCCGCTTTTATTGTTAATGTCCCATCCAAATAATTCGAACAGGGGATCCAAAAAGTCGCTCCGAAGTTGCGTCTCGTTGTACGCTGGAGATAGGTAATCGTGCCTATGGCTTCTATATTTTTCTACTAATGCTTTAATATCCATAACATTAACCGGTTAAAATAATTCCCATGTTTGCAAATCCTTTATCGCCGATGATTATGGTGGATTTTAGCATAAATTTATCTCCCATTAGGGAATACAATTAGTTTATCCTTTATGAAATCTATCCATTTTAACCACTCAGTACTTTTAAGTTCGAATTGCGTTAACCCCACGCTTCTCATTTTTATCAAGCCCTTGACCATATTTTTTAATACGATTCATTAATTTTTTACTAATTAACGATTTCGGTAGTTTTTGTCCAGCCTGTTTGAGATGTATCAAACAATTTCCATAATCATAAAGAAATTCATCTTTGTGCTGATAAGAATATATTTTTCTAAGTAATCCTCCATGACAGTCTCGTATTCGTTTACCGCTTCTGCAGGGACATTCATGGTGTCCTTTGTAGTTGTTTTCTGCAAGTATTTTTAATAGCTCAGTAGAAATCACATCTGATGAGGCATTAAAAAGCTGTCTGTAATATTCAAGAATTCCCTTGCCACCATGAGAAAGTTCACCAAAGGGCATTTCTCCATGTTGCTCAAAGTAACAATATGAATAAAGAAAGGGAATGACCTGTTCATTAACAAATCCAAGCAATGATTGATTTTTGGCAAATTTCATTCGCACTTCTATGGGGGCGCCTAAACAGAGCGACCCATCTGGGCTTGTATGAAACTCCTTAGGGATACGTCCACCAGTCTCTTTTACAATTGGTGGTGTATCCGGGTAGTCTTTTGTAATAGTAATCTCTATGTGAAAATTATCTCTGATACTGACACCTTCATAGGTTGCTGAAAATTCCAACACCCCTCGCACTACCCATGTGTCATAATCACCTTCTGTCAAAGCAAGTCCCGGGTATTGCTCTGCCAGTTCGGCGAAATGCTTATGGATTACTACCTGCCTATTATCCACCTATGCTCCACGGCTTACTGGGGTTTCTTATTTCAACATTCGGGATGTCATTCTTCGCATGAGTTAGTATTGTCGGCACGGATGCTATGTATAAGCCTGCCGAAGCTTTTTTTGTAATGCTTTCACCAAAATGGTGATCAAGAGACTCGCTAATCTTTTTCATATCAGCCTGCCTTAATACTTCAATTAAGTCACTACGTACCCAAGAAACCCATTGGAAAAAGGCACGGGCTTTTCTATTGTTATTTTCATGCCACCGATCGGCGAAATTTTCAGCTGGATTTATAGGATTCGGTATATACCAAGTACCATCAGACTTTCTTTCTATAAGACGCTGGCTGCGCAGGCTTTCACTCAAAGAAATGCCTGGGGAGAGCAGGGCAGCATGCGCATCCATTTGCTCTACAATATTCTTAAGGGCAGAATAAATATCACCCTCATTCTGATATAGTTTCGCCGATAGAGTAGTAATTATCATTGAAATTGGTTTATCGCCCTCTGAATCATGACCGAGAAAACGCATGTCACGATGTCGCTTAAGGATTTGAATTGCTCTTTGGAGCGGCGTTTTCACTTTATACTCTGGAACATCTTCGATACTTGCCCGGATTGATTCTGCAAAAGACTTAAGCTGAGCATCAAACTGGGTTTTCATGCGTTCCTTAAACCACGCTGCATATCCTTTGGGATTGCTACATGACCATTCGTCAGCAATGCGATTATAGTTGGGGTGAGTCTTATCTGTGATAGCAATAGCCAATTCCGTCCAATTCGCTGAAACTCCCTTGCTTTCCAAAAAATTCTTGAATGTGTCTCCATCCGGAATCGCTGGCAGTATATCCATGTGGAACTGATCACCGTCAGCGTAGTTCAGCGTCCAGCAGCGTCTTTTGTTTTCCGGCTTGGATTTCATGCTGTTGGCTTTGGCATACTCTTTAATTTCCTCTCCTACTATTTCCTTTAACTGCCTCTGGCTGACCTGATCTTTTGTTATATCTAATTCGCAAACGAGATCAATATCATATTCCTCTGCGTCAGTAACTGGCTTGATAAGAGTTCCAAGCAGAAAAGATCCTTGCGGATATATATCAGGATCATATTCGGCGACTGTCGAATCCTCTCTTAACAGCCATCTGCCTATGGCTTTATAACGTTCTTCCGCTTGTTTAAAACGATTTTCTGAGATATCCAGTTCGTTAGAAAGGTTTTCAAGAAACTTGTTATATTTTAATACGATATCATTTGCCATACTACGTCCTCCTTCTATTTATGGAATGGTTTAAATTCGTGTGCTTTATGGTTCATAAATACCTCTTTGAACTGAGGCGCAAAATGTCTGCTTTCATGGGCTGCCTTGCTGAGCAACTCCTTTTCAGATAATTTATCCATTTTAAATAGTCCGTCTGGAACCTTTGGATTAAGACGTATCACCTTGTCTTTGCTCAAGAGGTGCTGTGCCTGTGTAAAAGTTCCTATGTTTTGTGCCCGTAGAAATACATCAAGAGCAGCCTTTTTCCACTGCCAGAAACCGCCCTTATCAAGTTTATCCGCTCTTATCTTGATCTCATCTGTTGTACCGAGGCTTAATACCTTGATTGAATCTAAGGCCTGACCGAGCATACTGACGGCTTCAACAATGCCTACCATTGTGGGATTATTTGCCCAGATACCTCCATCAATAAGACGTATATGATTAATGCCATGAAAGGTAGGGAAATATGTCGGCGCAGCGCTCGTTGCGAGTGCAACTTTCCATATTGGAACTTTATAATCACGAGTGAGACGTTCATGATGAGCAGTCTTAAATAGGTACACGTCATCATCGCCAAGGTTGTATGAAGGGATAACAAGGCGTTTCTTGCTTTCTCCAAGAAGCTTATCCTTAAAGCATTCCTTAAGAGCATTTTCAAGGGGAGAAGCATAAAACTTATTTTGCCAGAACTGTCTAATGCCGATTCCGATTCCATGAGGAAAAATTTCAGGACCTTTTTTGACATAAAAACTGACAACTGCATGTGGCCTCATACCGATGCCGAGACCTAATGCGATTATCCCGCCTGTGGAAGTCCCGACAATGAGATCAAAATAATCTGTGACATTTATTTGAAGATCTTCTTCCAAATGCGTCAGCACAGCAGCAGAAAAGAGTCCCTTTATCCCGCCGCCATCAAGAGCAAGTATCTGGAAGCTGCTCATAGACTTAACTCCTTCAGGTATTTATTCATGTCTTTTCGTGTATAGGAAAGTTCGGTAGGCAAAGCCTGTAAGGAACACATTCCATTTTATTCCTTCCTCGAAATACACCATATTATTTGCTACTCACTTCTCCTTCCGCACCCCTTTAAACGGCTCTTTATCTGCTTTCTGATTAGTAAACAACTTAGTGTCCGTGTCTATTTTTGTCCAGCAGTCATTGTGAGGGTTATAAACCTGTGTGCGGTTTTTTACTGCCCCATGCCTGTGATTGTCTCCATAGGGTGCATTCTTAGCCATCTTCAAATCTCCAATTTCGAAATTGTTGTTACAGCCACTCCTTGAACCTGAAAATTTTCAGTTAGGATAATCGGCTTATGTTTTTTATTATTCGACCTTGGCATTAGTACAACACAATTTTTACTACGTTGAAACTCTTTTACCGTTGCTTCATCGTCAATCAGTGCTACAACTATATCGCCATTTTGCGCCACGGACTGTTGCCGAACAAGTATTAAATCTCCATCATTGATTGCAGCTTTGTTCATAGAATCTCCTTTAGCCCTAAGCAAGAAGTATTTAAATCCGGGCTTTGCGAGTGAAACAGATACAGGAATATATCCTTCAATATTTTCCTGAGCCAAGATAGGCGCTCCACATGTAACCATACCAACTAAAGGGATATCTACTGTGCGGGCATGAACAGTATCTGCCTCGATATCTTTAATTAACTGCAACTCTCCATTTGAACGTTTTCTCAAAATACCTTTTTCGATTAACTCCTCAATGATTAAAGCAGCAGACCTCGGAGATTTATATCCAAGCGCTGTCATCAGCTCACGCACAGATGGGGTTTTGCCCTTATGCATGAGCCAATTTCGTATATAACGGACTGCATCTGATTGTTTTTGGTTAAGATGTGTATTCATATTTCATACAAAGTGTATGATAGTGTATAAAAAAAGTCAAGCAAAAAATCCGGGATTTCAAATCAGAGATTGAGGCGAGGCTGGAGGCGTAATCTTTCTACAAACTTACATATAATTCGTAACTGGTTCTCTCAATAAAAGAATCTATCCTAATGTCAAGTCTTGCAATATCAGTTTTCTTCCTATCCTGTTAACACATGATTTCTATTCCCCCGCCCTCGCTTGCCCGCTTTAAAGCGCGGAATCTCGGAAGTGCGAAAGTGCGCAAATTCAGAAGCCAAAAGCGCAGAAGCTCAAAAGTTCAATAGTTCCATAGTGCCTAAGTCAATAGCATCAAAGCAAAATACCAATGCTTTTAAAAACTTACGCAGAGCAATAGTTCGCGGAGACACTTATGGGTTAAGTCTCGAAATATCCTTTTTAAACGGGACGGATTTCCACCTTTTTGGTATAATTAATCAAAAAGGAGGTTTTAATGCCGAAGGTTACTATTGATGTAACAGTCGAGGAAATTAAAAAACTTCTTCCGCAGCTTACGCCTGAACAGGTCTTAAAATTAGACCGCGAGATACATGAATATCTTGAGACCCATATGATGATGAGCGTTGCTCAAACTGCTTTCTCTGAATGGAACGACAAGGAAGAAGACATTTACAGTGGTGGCGCATAAAGCAGGCGATATTGTTCTTGTAAAATTTCCGTTTACAGACCTTGTATCTTCAAAAGTCAGGCCGGCCGTTGTTATAACCACGAAGGGAGAAGACGTAATAATACTCGGAATATTTTCCAAGATACCGGAGACAATTCAAGAATCATGGGTTGTCATAGAGGACACCGCAGAGTATTTTTCAAAGACAGGTCTTAAGAAGAAATCCATCATAAAGACAGAAAAGATTGCAGTAATTCATAATTCCATCGTTAAAAAGACTTTAGGCGTCTTGCTGGAAGATATTTTCGGAATAGTAAAAGAAAAGCTCAAAAAGACCCTGAAATTAGATTGATAAGTTTCCGCCCTCGCTTGCAAACACACAAGTGCAGAAGTGCAATAGTGTCGTAGTGCCTTAAAAAAAAGTTTCATAATTCAAAAGCATTTAAAAAGGCAATAGCTCAAAGGCAAGTCTGTTTGATATAATAATGCCAAAATTGAAGACAGGAGAAAACAATGAAGGCACACGGCGTAAAGAAAGCGCATCTGAAAATAGAAAAACTCTATGCAAGGAGTTAGCGTTTTCTTCGACACTAACGTTTTTTCAAAAAAATGCAATCGGTGATTATATATCAATGAACATCAGCGAGAAGTTACGAAAGCAAATACTGACTTATCAACAGAATGAAATTACCGAACACAACATCTATAAGATGTTGGCACAGGCAACCGCTGTTCCTGAAAATAATCGCATCTTAGAGAAGATAGCTGATGACGAACTGCAACATTATCAGTTGTGGAAGACGTATACACAACAAGACATCAAGCCAAATAAGCTTATGATCTGGAAGTACTATATCATAAGTCGGTTCTTCGGCTTGACATTCGGTCTTAAGCTGATGGAAAAAGATGAAGTGAATGCCCAGAAGCAATACAGTCAGCTTCGAGAGATTGGTATAGAAACTGATATGGTTCTGCACGATGAAAATGAACATGAACATGCGATCCTTCAGTTGCTGGATGAGGAACGTTTGCGATATGTAGGTTCTATTGTATTGGGATTAAACGACGCACTGGTGGAGCTAACAGGTGCACTGGCTGGGTTCACGCTGGCACTTCAAGAGACAAAATTAATAGCTGTAATCGGATTGATAACAGGCATCGCTGCTGCTTTATCAATGGGTTCTTCAGAGTACCTGTCAACAAAGTCTGAAGAAACGGTCAAGAAACCCTTTAAAGCAGCACTTTACACATTGAGTGCATATATAGTGGCGGTGTTATTTTTGATCTTACCATATCTATTTTTGAAAAATGCCTTTGTCTGTCTTTCTTTTGCCCTTGCTACTTCTATTGTTATCATTGCCTTCTTCAACTACTATGTTTCTGTGGCAAAGGATCTTTCATTCAGAAAGCGTTTTATCGAGATGACCGCCTTGAGCCTTGGAGTAGCAGCGGTAAGTTTTTTCATCGGTTTTCTCCTGCGCTCTTTCATAGGAATTGAAGTATAGTCTGTCTAAACTGAAGTTTTTCTCAAAGCTCCTTATACTAAATAAATTTTAATCCTCTATGTTATGCAGGGTAATAAGAGCCTTCGGTGAGCCATCTGTCAGGTTTAGACCTTGTCCAATGCCTGCTTCAGGTCAGCAATCAGGTCGTCTACATCTTCTAAACCCAATGCTATACGAACTAAGTTGTCCACTATGCCGATCGAGAGGCGGTAGTCTTCAGGATAATCGAAGAATGACATGGGCGCCATCTGCGTCACCAGGCTTTCGGTGCCGCCGAGGCTCGGCGTTATCAGGAATAGCTCCAGTGAATCAATGAACTTACGCGTTTCTTTGTCGCCGCCTTTGACTAAGAAGGTAATCACACTGCCAAAGCCTCTCATCTGCTTGACTGCGATTTGGTGGTCCGGGTGCGACTCCAAACCAGGATACCAGACCTTCTCAATTTTAGGGTGCGACTCCAGCATACGGGCAATAGCCAGTCCGGCACGGTTATGATGCGCCATGCGAAGAACGAAGCTCTTCAGGCTTCGTTCGAGCAGGAAACAGGTAAACGGGCCGGGTGTTGCGCCAATCATCCGCTGCATGCGATAGAGGTCATTCAGCAGGTTGTGTTTGCCGAGGGTAACACCAGCCAGCAGGTCGTTATGTCCGCCGAGATACTTGGTGGCAGAGTGGATGACAATATCAACGCCCAGATCTAACGGCTTAATGTTGTATGGTGTTGCCAGCGTGGCATCAACGATAGTCATTATACGGTGATCCTTAGCGACTTTCACCACGGCCGGGATGTCCAGCACACGTAGATAGGGATTGGTCGGCGATTCAGTGAAGATGATGTTGGTATTGGATTGGATTGCTTTGGCAATGGATTCGGCAGTCGGATTTACAAGAGAGACTTGTATGCCAAACTCAGATAGAAGGTTTGTAGCAAAATCACGTGTCTGGCGGTAGCAGTCGTTGGTGAAGATAATGTGTCCATTTCGCTGCATGTATGCCATCAATGTCATAATTACCGCGCTCATGCCGCTTGAAAACAACAGGGCTCGTTCCGCGCCCTCGATGGCTGCCAGTTTGCGTTCGCATTCCTGTTGGGTTGGATTGCCATAACGGCCGTATTCGTGCTCACGCAACAAACGACCTTCGCTCTTTGCCTTCATAAACTCCAGCACCTCGGCAGTGGAGTTAAAGTAGTAATTGGATGTCTGGACAATCGGCGTGGAGACTGCGTGGTGAGCTTTGGAAGAACGGCTCATCCCGTGGATAGCAAGTGTGGCTGGATTCCAGTTTCTGGTTGTAGGCGACTTTTTAGACATTGGTTTCCCTCCTCTTTTCAAAGCTTGATGGAGAGCTTCCTTGACCGCATCTACGCGAGGCGGCACCTCGATCGGTTTATTGGCAAAGTCGCAGTGGAAATCCAGCATATCTTCGTGGTAGCGGACTTTAAAGTCAGTGAACTTCAGCCCGTGAGCTGTTGAGATTACCACAACGCGCTCGGACTTATCAATCTTGCCGGCTGCAAGCAGTTTAATCAATACTGCCAGTGCAACGCCTGTATGTGGGCAGTTAAACATGCCGGTTTTGTCACCGAGTGCAGCGGCATCTGCCAGTTCTTGTTCTGTAGCTTGCTCAACTATGCCGTTGAACTGCTTAAGGGTGCGGATGGCTTTCTCAACACTAACCGGGTTGCCGATTTGTATGGCACTTGCCAGTGTCTTCTGTGCCTGTATTGGCTCAAAGGTCTCGAAGTTTTTCAAATATGAGCGATAGAGTGGGTTGGCGAGCTCTGACTGAGCAACAATAATACGAGGTAGCTTGGAAATAAGGCCGAGGTCGCGCATCATAAGAAGACCATTGCCTAGTGCAGAGACGTTCCCAAGATTACCGCCAGGGATAATGAACACGTCAGGCGTTTCCCAATCAAATTGCTGGACGATCTCGATACTTACTGTTTTTTGACCCTCTATGCGCAACGAGTTCATTGAATTGGCAAGGTACATTGTCTCGTCTTTTGTAATTTCCTGCACAATGGACATGCAGCCATCGAAATCCGTGTCGAGGGACAACACCAGTGCACCGTTGGAAATCGGCTGTATGAGCTGCGCGATCGAGATTTTTCCCTTTGGCAGCAGCACGATAGACTGAATACCAGCAGCAGCGCAATAAACTGCCAGCGCTGCCGATGTATCCCCAGTGGATGCACAGACGACTGCCTTGATCGGCGCTCCCTCGCTGATCATCTGCTTGACCTGCGACATGAGAACTGTCATGCCGAGGTCTTTAAACGACCCACTATGGGAGTTGCCGCAGAGTTTGATCCAGAGGTCATCTAATCCGAGCATTTTGCCGAATCGTTCGGCACGGAACAGGTTAGTGCCGCCCTCGTAAAGCGATACTATGTTGTCATTGTCAATCTGCGGTAGTACCCATTCCTTTTTCCCCCATACGCCTGAGCCATAGGGCCATTCACTGGATTTATAGCGATTATCGAATAGTTTCATCCAATCCCTTGCATCTCGCTGGGCAAGGGCATTGAGGTCGTGCTGCACTTCCAGGAGCGAGCCGCACGTCTTACAGTGATAGACGATCGAACTAAGCGGATAGGTCGCTCTACACTGTTGGTTGATGCATTGAAACCATGCTCGATATGACATAGTTACTATTCTCAATTATTGGGCAGTCGTGTATTAAAGAATCCACCGGTCTTCGGCTTGTGTGAAATATGGGGCACACAAGCGGATTACATTCCCCTTCAACTCTCAGACTGCACAAGTTAAAAAGCTGTCTTATGAATTTCTCATGCTGCAGATGACCTTGCTTAGACATGCCCTGCAAACATAAACAAGAATATCATAATGATCTGCCAATGATCAATATAAAATTGCCGAAGGCAAGCATAAATAAAGCAAGTTCATTCATGAATGGGGTTACCATACATCTCCAATATGATAGCAATGATAGCAATAAGTTTAATCTTCTATCAGCAGATTTGGCAATTCGTGTTCTTGACAAACAATTCTTTTACTCTCTATACTTCTACATCGTGGAGCAACGCATGCAAGAATTATATGAGCGTGGTTTGCAACTTTTTGAGGAGGGAAAATACTCGGAAGCTGAAGTTATATTAAAAGATATTGTCAGCGCCAATCCTCAATATGCTGACATCCTTAATAAGCTGGGGATAATTTCACATCTTAAAGGCAATCTTGAAAATGCAGCTAAATATTTTGAAAGGGCGATTAAACTGAATCCAAATTATACTGAGGCGTCACTAAATCTTTCTATTACATATAATGAGATGGGAGAATTTGGAAAGGCGCAGGAAGTTTTTTCTATGGCTGCACAGAGGGCGCATCCTACTCCCAGTGCTATTGATCCATTTGTAGCGGGCAAACTTGCTAATGAACATTATAAAATTGGCAATATCTATCTTGATTTTGGCATGAATGATGAGGCGATACAGGAATATGAAAAAGCACTAAAGCTTCGCCCAGCACTTGCTGATGTACATACAAAACTCGGAATAGCTTTGAGGAACAAAGGACTTATAGAAGATGCTATTGCACATTTTACAAAGGCAAAAGAGAAAAATCCCGGTTATGGTCCTGCATGGATACAGCTTGGCTTGAGTTATTACATTAAAGGACTCCCTGGTCTTGCCTTTGAGGAATGGGAAAAGGCTCTTGAAAACAACCCCGGACTAAAAGAAGCAGAAGCATATCTGAGGCTTCTGAAAAAAGAGGAAAAGTGAAGCTCCTCGATCAGTCGCGTAGCTTACTATGTCCCTCCTGAAGATAAAGGGACTCAATATCTCTTTCAAATCAACAACAAACCCTGTAAAGGTAGTCTCCAATCTTGATTTTGAAATAAAAGAGGCAGAGGTCTTTGGTCTTGTTGGCGAAAGCGGATGCGGGAAAAGTCTTACAGCATTATCAATTACAGGTGTCCTTCCACAGAATGCATTTGCAGAAGGAGAGATAATTTTTAAAAATAGGAACCTGTTAACGCTTGATAATGAATCAATGAGAAGGCTAAGGGGAAGAGAAATCTCTATGATATTCCAAGAGCCTATGACTTCTCTGAATCCTGTGCTCACAATCGGGTATCAGATAGCAGAGGTTTTAATGACTCACATGGGTTTTTCTAAAAAGGATGCGATATCAAGTGCAGTAGAACTCCTGAAAGCTGTAAAAATTCCTTCTCCTGAAATAAGGATAAAAGAATATCCGCATCAAATGTCAGGAGGGATGAGGCAGAGGGTTATGATTGCTATGGCTATAGCCTGTAAACCATCTCTGCTGATCGCAGATGAACCCACGACAGCTCTTGATGTAACAATACAGTCGCAAATACTCGAACTTTTGAGAAGCATCAGGGACCAAAAGGGTATGGCTATCTTACTGATAACACACGATATTGGTGTTATTGCTGAAAACGCAGAAAGGTGCGCTGTCATGTACGCAGGAAGGATTGTAGAGATATCCCTCGTTTCACAAATACTCAAAATGCCAAAACATCCTTATACCATAGGGCTTTTAGAATCCCTGCCTAAAAGAAAAGGCATTCCTTTAAAACCCATACCCGGCTTTGTACCAAAGCCGGATAAATTACCAGCCGGCTGTAAATTTTCTGATAGGTGCAGCTATATGCTTCCTGCGTGTCAGAAAGAAGAACCTGAGTTAAGAGAAATTACACCAGGTCATTTTACGAGATGTGTAAGGGCAGGGGAGATTAAATGGGAATTATTGATGTAGCAGAGCTCAGGAAATACTTTCCTGTCAAAAGAGGGACATTTGCAAGGCATGAGTGGCTGAAGGCTGTAGATGGAATAAATCTTTCTGTAAAAGAAGGTATGGTGTTTGCAATTGTTGGAGAAAGTGGTTCTGGGAAATCGACTGTAGCAAGACTAATTCTCAGATTAACCTCACCCACATCAGGAAATATCTTTTTTCGCGGTAAAGATATTCAGACATTCAAAAGAGATTCTCTGCGTGAATTCAGGAAATCAGTGCAGATAATATTTCAGGATCCATTTGCATCATTGAATCCGCGGATGACTGTATTTAATACCCTCTCAGAACCTCTTAAAATACATAAGATTGTAAAAAGGGCAGAGATAAAAGATAGGGTTGTTGATTTATTGAGGAGCATAGGACTTCAGGCAGACATAATAAACCGCTATCCACATGAATTCAGCGGAGGACAGAGGCAGAGGATTTGTATAGCGAGGGCACTTGCGGTTTCCCCGAAGATAATAGTTGCTGATGAACCTCTCTCATCGCTTGATGTGTCAATACAGGCTCAGATACTGAACATCCTTCAGGAACTTCAGAAGCGATTAAACATCTCATTCCTTTTTATAAGCCACGACCTTAGAGTGGTTCAGTATTTCAGTGACGAGGTTGCTGTCATGTATCTCGGTAAGATAGTGGAACATTCAAAAACAGACGAACTTTTTGATAAACCGCTCCATCCTTATACAAGTGAATTGCTCTTATCTGTGCCCAAAATAAAACACAACGGGCAGGAAAAACCTGTTCTTAAAGGAGATGTGCCGAGTCCGATAGATATTCCTTCTGGCTGTGCTTTTCATCCTCGATGTCCAAAAAGATTCGATCCGTGTGACAAAATCGTTCCTGAATTGATAAAAGTAAATAATAGGTTTATTTCCTGTCACCTGTTTTGAGGTTTAAGTTGGAAATAGTTCTTGCAACGAGAAATAAAAGAAAGGTTGAAGAAATAAAAAGGATTACAGAAGGCATGGGAATTTTAATTTTCACACTCGATGATTTTCCAGAATGTCCTGATGTAGAAGAGGATGGTAACACATTTAAAGAGAATGCAGTTAAAAAAGCGATAACTGTTTCAAAATATACAGGGAAACCATCGCTTGCTGACGACTCAGGTCTTGAGGTATACGCATTGAACAACGCTCCGGGGGTATTATCTGCAAGATATGCAGGTAAAGGTGCAAATGATAATGAAAACGTTAATAAATTGTTGAATGAAATGCAGTTAATTAATGAAGGAAAAAGAGGGGCAAGATTTGTTTGTTGTATAGCCCTATCATTTCCCGCAGGAAATGTAATAACGTTTTATGGTTATGCAGAAGGCAGAATAGGGACAGAGCCGAAAGGCTATAAAGGGTTTGGTTATGACCCTATATTTTATCCAAATGGCTATGATAAAACTTTTGCTGAGATGGACGATAAAGAAAAAGACGCTATAAGCCATAGGGGGAAGGCACTCAGGGGAGTGGAGAAATATTTAAAAAACCGGGTTCCGGGTGATTAGGAGTTCTAAAAAAGGAAATAAGTAAAACTTATTGGTTTATCAAAAATATGAATTTGACTTAAACTCACCATAAGCATATATTAATATGTCTTTTTCAGGCGAAAAGACCATTCAACCACGTTTTTTTAATTTAAAGATTCGGTACGTTTAAAACAAAACATTTAAGTTGTTTTTGTCATAATATTTACTTTTAAACAGTCAAAAAAAACATGGGGGTAGAATTATGAGACTTGTATTGCTTGGTGCACCAGGAGCCGGGAAAGGGACTCAGGCTAAAAAACTTATCGAAAAGTATAGCATTCCTCAAATTTCCACAGGAGATCTTCTTCGCGCAGCAGTTGCAGCAGGGACACCTCTGGGAAAAGAAGCAAAATCGTATATGGACAAAGGAGAACTTGTTCCTGACAAAGTTGTGCTGGGGATGGTAGAAGAAAGATTGAAAAAGGACGACTGCAAAAAAGGATATATATTGGATGGATTCCCCAGAAATACTGTGCAGGCAGAGGCTCTCGATAAGATGCTTGCATCTTTGAAAATGCCGCTGGATGCTGCGCTCAGTGTTGACGTTCCCTTAGAAGATCTGATGAAGAGACTTACAGGAAGAAGAACATGCAAATCGTGCGGACAAATGTACAATGTTTATTTTGGCCCATCCAAAAAACAAGGTATATGTGACAAATGTGGCGGTGAATTATTCCAGAGAGATGACGATAAAGAACAAACTATAAAGAAACGTCTTGAAGTCTATACTGCGCAAACAGCGCCGCTTATGGATTATTACAAAAAGAAAGGTATCCTGAAATCGGTTAAGGGTGTGGGTAGCATAGATGAGATTTTCAAAAAAGTTTGCTCTATTTTAGAAGGCAAATAGATTTAATTTTTAACTAAGGAGGATAAGAATGGAAAACATTGGTCATGGTGGAAAAGAAATTGTTGAACGAGTTCTGCCAAAGGATGCAGCACTGAAAAGAATTGAGGAGATGAAGGCAGCAAAAGTAAAAACACTTGACGTCCGTTTGCAGTTGGCTACAGAAATATTAGACATCGCATACGGCTTTTTCAGCCCGATTGAAGGGTTTATGACAAAAGCTGATGTGGAAGCAGTATGCGATAAGATGACTCTTGCAGATGGAAAAACTGTATGGAGCATCCCGATTGTTTACGATATCTCCAGTGAGGAACTCCAAAAATCAGGCATCAAGCAGTATGATGAAGTTCTTCTTACCTATATGGGTAATCCCTTTGCTATTTTTGATGTCTCCGATATTTTCACACTAGACACAAAAGAAGTGGCAATGAAGGTCTATGGAACCACAGAAGACAAACATCCCGGAGTTAAGAGGACTTATCAGTATAAGGATAAATTCCTTGGTGGGAAGATAACCCTTCTCAACCCTCCGAAAATCAACGAGCCTTTCACCAGATTTTGGCTTACCCCAAAACAGATGAGGGAAAGATTTAAGGAAAAAGGTTGGGAGATGGTTATTAACCATCAGACAAGGAATGTGCCGCATACCGGCCACGAATGGCTTATGAAAGGAGCGTTTCTTGGCGCTTACGGTTCAATGATGGTAGATAAAGCTCGCGGCGGTGTTCTGGTCAATGCAATCATCGGCTCAAAAAGACCCGGCGATTATATTGATGAAGCAATCATCCTCTGCCAGGAGGCTCAGGGTAAACACGGATATTTCAGAGAAGATACCTTTTTAACCACATGCAGTCTTTGGGATATGCGTTATGCAGGACCGAGAGAGGCAATATTTCATGCATGCCTGAGAACAAACCTCGGTTGTACCCACCACATGTTCGGTAGAGACCACGCTGGCGTTGGCACCTACTATGATCCATACGATGCACACAGGATTTTCAACAAAGTTCCCGAAGGATCTCTCAGAATAAAACCGATATTCAACCTCGACTGGTGGTTCTGCCCTGTCTGTGATGAAGTGACCTATTCAGGTCTCTGCGGACATAAGGATAAAAAGGCGTCATTCAGCGGAACCTTAATCAGGAGCATCATCCAGGATGGAGTAAAACCGCCCCGCCGTATCTTCAGGCCTGAGGTTTTTGACATGATCATGGAATGTGCTGAAAAGTACGGATTTGGCAACGCGTTTGTTACAGAGGATTACTTAAAGAACAGACAGCCAGTATTTACTATCGGACCATTGAAATAAACTGGATAAAATAATTAAAGGAGGAATAAATATGGCAGAAGAAACCTATCCAATCAATATATGGATCAATGAAGAGCGACTTGAGAAACTTCAGGCAGCAGGGCTTGCTAGTATGACAAAAGAAGTGTTGGCAGGCTTAAAGGTTATCGCTGTTCCCAATACGGCGGAGCAGAGAGATAAAATTCTGAAATTATTTACAATGGCCAAATATGATGCTGCTACAACAAGAAGCATTGAGAATATGCCCAGACAAATAAAAGACCAAATATTTGACCTTGTTATTAAGAAAAAGTCGTTAGATGTTATGAATGACTTCATAAAATCTGTGGAGAAATAATTTACGGAAAGGAGGTGTAAGGAGACTTACTATTTGGTGGTTTTTGAAGCCAAACTCTTAAAACCCAATATTATAATAAGGAGGTGTTAGTTATATGCCAAGTTTTGTTATCACAGAAAAATGTGACGGTTGCAAAGCACAGGATAAGACTGCATGTATGTACATTTGTCCTCACGATCTTATGGCTCTCGACAGGGAGAAGATGAAGGCTTACAATCAGGAGCCTGAGCAGTGCTGGGAGTGTTTTAACTGCGTAAAGATCTGCCCACAGCAGGCGATTGAGGTAAGAGGGTATTCAGACTTTGTCCCCCTCGGATCCCAGACAGTTCCATTAAGAGGCACTGACTCCATTATGTGGACAATCAAATTCAGAAGCGGCCTGACAAAAAGATTTAAATTTCCGATAAGGACAACTGTTGAAGGTTCAGTTGATCCGTATAAAGGAAAACCAGAGCCTGATTTCTCAAAAATCAAAAGCCCGGGCTTTTTTACTGGCCCAGCAAGAACTGAATAATTAAGGAGGTGAATATATATGGAAAAAGAAACCTGTAATTTTTCTTATTGTAAGAAACCCGAAGTAACAGAAGTAGAGTGCGATTTACTTATACTGGGTGGCGGAATGGCAGGTTGCGGTGCAGCTTTTGAGGCATGCCGTTGGGCAAATCCCAAAAAGCTGAAGGTTGTCCTCGTTGACAAGGCCGCAACAGACAGAAGCGGCGCAGTTGCAATGGGTCTGTCTGCTATCAACACCTATGTTGGTGAGAACAAAGTTGCTGATTATGTTAAATATGTAAGAAACGACCTTATGGGCATTATCAGGGAAGACCTTGTATATGACCTCGGAAGGCTCGTTGATGATTCAGTCCACCATTTTGAAGAATGGGGTCTTCCAATCTGGAAAAAAGGCGATGACGGATTCTCAATAGATGGTCATGAGGCAGCAGAAAAAGGCAAACCCATGCTCAAGGATGGCGGAACACCTTGCAGATCTGGTAAATGGCAGATAATGATTAATGGTGAATCCTATAAAGTCGTAGTTGCTGAGGCTGCAAAAAAGGCGCTCGAGTCAAACAGGGCAGCAGCAGGAGTGGCTCAGAACCATTTTGAAAGAGTCTTTATTGTGAAGGCTGTAATGGATAAAAATGGGAAAAACGTGGCAGCAGCCATTGGATTCAGCACAAGAGAAAACAAAATTTACTCATTTAAGGCAAAGGCAATGGTTTGCGCAACTGCTGGAGCAGTTAACTGCTTTAGACCAAGGTCAGTCGGTGAAGGTATGGGCAGAACTTGGTATCCTGTCTTCTGTGCAGGTTCAGGTTATGCATTTGGTATGCAGGCTGGCGCAGAAATGACCCTGATGGAAAACAGGTTCGTGCCTGCAAGATTTAAAGATGGTTATGGTCCAGTTGGCGCATGGTTCCTGTTCTTCAAGGCAAAAGCAACTGACAGCTATGGCAATGACTACTGCGCTGACAAAGAATACTTTGATGACGCAGTTGCAAGATATGGTGACTATGCAAAAAATCTCGGAACTGCCATTAGAAACCATCTTATGATGAGAGCCATGAAAGACGGTAGGGGACCTATCCTTATGAACACCCATACCGCAATGAAAGAGTTCTCCGAGAGGATTATTGGTCAGCTCGGTGAAAAAGCAGGTGCAAAGAAGCTGAAACACCTCGAGGCAGAGGCATGGGAAGACTTCCTCGACATGGCTATTGGGCAGGCATCCCTCTGGGCAGCTAACAATGTTGAGCCAGAAAAGGTTCCTTCAGAAATTATGCCGACTGAGCCTTATCTCCTCGGTTCACACGCTGGTTGCGCAGGCTTCTGGGTAAGCGGACCTGGCGATATTCCGGGAACGCCTGATCACTACACTTGGGGATATAACAGAATGTCCACCGTACCCGGTCTCTTCATGGCTGGTGACGTTGTCGGTGCATCAGGACACAAATTCTCATCTGGCTCACATGCAGAAGGCAGAATCGCAGCAAAGGCTGCAATAGCATATATCCTCGACCATGCAGACTACAAGCCAAATCCAAAATTGACTCTCGATGAGATTGCGGCTGAACTCTATTTGCCATTTGAGATATATGAGAAATATAAAACTTACACAACTGATGCTGGAATTAACCCGCATTACATTGGGCCAAAGGCACTCCAGTTAAGGCTGATGAAGATCGCTGACGAGTACTTTGGCGGTGTCGCTACATGGTATATGACCTCAAAGACCATGCTCGAAGAAGGACTCAAAAAGCTTGAGATGTTAAAAGAGGACTGTAACCACATGGCGGCAAAAGACCTTCACGAGCTTCTCAGATGCTTTGAGAACTATCACAGAATTCTCTCTGTTGAGGCACATGCAAGGCATATCCTATTCAGAGAAGAATCAAGGTATCCCGGATACTACTATAGAGGTGACTACAACAAGATTGATGATACAAACTGGAAGTGTTTTACAAACTCTAAATACAATGTAGAGAACAACACCTGGGAATTTAAGAAGGTACCATACGTTCAGATGTTCAAGTAGGATTGATTTAGGGAAGGGCTATCTGCCCTTCCCTAAAAATTCATAACTAAAAATAAAAATAGATTTTATTATTATTGATAAGTGTGTTATAATGTTGCCCATCTGAACAGAAGGTCAGAAAACGGTGGTTATGTTTTTATAAACATCTCTTTGTGACCTACTGCCTTGAAGGAGGAGAAATATGGCAGACAAAAAGAAAGTTCTTGTAATTGGAGGCGGCATGAGCGGATTAACCGCAGCAATCGAAGTTGCCGAGGCAGGTTATGAAACTTATATCGTCGAAAAAAATCCTTATTTTGGTGGAAGGGTGTCGCAGCTTAATAAATACTTCTGGAAATTGTGCCCTCCTAATTGCGGACTCGAGATACAATTTAGGAGGATAAAGAACAATCCAAATATAAAACTTTATTCTCTTTCAGAGGTTGAAAGCATTAAGGGAGAAGAAGGCAATTTCGATATCACTGTTAAGCTAAATCCGCGGTATGTGAATGATAAATGTGTTGGATGTAATGCATGTGCTGAGGTATGCCCCTCGTTCAGGGATAATGAATTCAATTTTGGGATGGATAAGACTAAGGCTGCATATCTGCCATTCGGACAGGCATTTCCATTTCAATATGTAATTGATATGAATGCATGTCCAAAGGACTGCTCTAAGCCTTGTCTTGAAGCATGCAAATATAATGCAATTGATTTTAATATGCAGCCAGAAACTTTAAGCCTGAATGTGGGCGCGATAGTATTAGCAACGGGTTGGAAGCCATATGATATAAAAAAGATAGATAATCTTGGTTCTGGAAATATCAAAAACGCCATCACAAACATGATGATGGAGAGGTTGGCGTCGCCAGATGGGCCAACAAAAGGCAAGATTGTGCGTCCCTCTGACGGTAAAGAGGCAAAGAATATAGCGTTTGTTCAATGTGCAGGCTCAAGGGATGAGAATCATCTTCCTTTTTGTTCATATGTATGCTGCCTCGCCTCTTTAAAGCAGGCTACTTATATAAGAGAGCAGTATCCTGATTCAAAGGTTCAGATATTCTATATTGATATCAGGACGCCAGGACTTTATGAGTCCAGATTTTATTCAAAAATTAAAGAGGACAAGAATATCTCCTTTGTAAAGGGCAAGGTTGCACAGCTTATAGAAGACCCGGCAACAAAGAATGTGACCATTGTTGCAGAAGATATAAATAGTGGAAATAGAGTTAAGGCAACGTTTGACATGGTTGTTCTTGCAACTGGAATGGAACCAGCAATAAAAGAATCAGGTGTCGGGATTAATATCTCATATACCCCTGACGGGCTTGTGGATGATTCAGCCCTGTCAAAGGGAATTTACGCAATTGGAACGCCTAAAAGTCCTGCTGATGTTGCAAGGTCCGTTCAGGATGCAACAGGAGTAGCACTTAAATGCATCCAGAGCTTGAATAGGAGGTAAAGATGGAGAAAAAAATTGGTGTATATATTTGTAAAGGATGTGGCATAGGGGACTCCATTGATATAGCAAAAGTTGCAAAAGTTGCAAAACGTGGGACGATTAAAGAGGATCAGATCAAGGTCCATGATATTCTATGCGGACATGAGGGTCTTCAATTAATAAAGAATGATATCAAGGCAGGTACCAATACAGTAATAATTGCTGCATGTTCTCCACGGGTTAAATACGAAGAGTTTGATTTTCCGGGGGCATTAACAGAAAGGGTAAACTTAAGAGAATTTGTTGCATGGACACAGCCGCCAAAAACTGAAGAGACACAAAGTATAGCAGAAGATTATATGTTAATGGGTGTTATAAAGTCCGAGAAAAGCGATCTTCCCCAGCCTGCAATCCTTGAAAGCCTTAGCAAAGATATTTTAGTAATTGGTGGCGGAATAACAGGCATGACCGCAGCCCTTGAGGGAGCTAACGCTGGATATAAAGTCGTTCTCGTAGAAAAAGAGCCTCAACTCGGGGGATTTGCAAACAAATTATATAAAAGGATACCTGTAAGAGATTTTAGAGAGCCTGTTATTGTTGATACAGGCATAGATAAGATAATTAAAGAGGTCGAAAGTCATCCTAATATAAAGGTTTATAAATCAGCAAAAGTAGAAAAAACATCCGGGCAGCCTGGTTTGTATGATGTGACCATATCATCAAATGGCAGTTCTGAGACTGTAAAGATTGGTGCGATTGTAATGGCTGCTGGATGGAAACCCTATGATGCTACAAAGCTTGGTCATCTCGGATACGGAAAGTTTAAAGATGTAGTAACAAATATTGAATTAGAGGAACTAGCCAAAAAAGGCAATGGCAGAATACACAGACCCTCTGACGGCAAAGAGGCAAAAAAGGTAGCCTTTATTCAGTGCGCTGGAAGCAGAGATCCAAATCACCTTCCGTATTGTTCTTCAATGTGCTGTGCGACGTCCTTAAAACAGGCTCGATATGTGAGACAGGACACTGAAGCAATGGCAATGATTTTATATAAGGATATAAGAACACCCGGAAGACTTGAAGCATTTTACAGAGAAGCACAGAACGACCCCGGCGTAATGCTGACAAAGGGTGATGTTACAGGTGTTACGGATGCCGGCAATGGCAACCTCTTTGTTGAACTTGAGAATACCTTATTAGGTGAGAAAATAAAGGTTGAAGCTGACATGGTTGTTCTTGCAACAGGAATGGTGCCTGCAACACGATCCCCGCAAGAATATCTTGACGGGCTTACACGGGAAGCTGCAAAGGGCGATGAAGCAAAAAAGGCATATTTAGCATCAACACCCAAGCCGGAATTCATATTAAACCTTGATTACAGGCAGGGGCCTGAAATACCATCACTTGAAGGTGCACATGGATTTGCAGACTCAAACTTTATCTGTTTTCAGTATGAGACAAGAAGAACGGGTGTATATGCAGCAGGTCCTGTAAGACAGCCAATGAACATGGTTGAATCACAGGAAGATGCAGCAGGGGCTATGTTTAAGGCAATACAATGCATTGACCATGTTGCTAAAGGGATAGCAGTTCATCCGAGGGCATGGGATCTAACATTCCCTGACCCACAATTAATCAGATGCACAGCGTGTAAAAGATGTACAGAGGAATGTCCTTTTGGCGCGATAGATGAAGATGAAAAGGGCATACCTTATTATAAGGTTAACAGGTGCAGACGGTGTGGAACATGTATGGGGGCCTGTCCTGAAAGGATTGTATCATTTAAAGACTATAGTGTTGATATCATCGGTTCCATGATAAAATCTATTGATGTGCCTGAGGAGGAGTTCAGGATAGTATGCCTCGTTTGTGAAAACGATGCATATCCTGCTTTGGATACACTGGCGATTCAACGCAAATCTATTGATCCATGTATAAGGTTTATTCCCTTGAGATGTCTTGGTGGAATGAATCTCGTATGGATAGCTGATGCCCTTTCAAAGGGCATTGACGGGTTCCTCCTTTTAGGGTGTAAATTTGGTGAAAACTATCAATGTCACTTTGTAAAAGGAAGCGAACTCGCAAATTATAGGTTCAGTAAGGTTGGAGAGACCCTGAATAAATTACAGCTCGAGGCAGATAGAGTTACCATGATGCAGGTTGCTATTGATGAATATGACAAACTTCCGGAAATGCTAAATACATTTGCCGCAAAGGTTAGAGAAATAGGGCATAATCCATTTAAAGAATTTTAGAAGAGGCTGGGAGGATATAATGGGAAATGAAAACATCGTATCGCCTGATTTAAAATTTATTAATGAAGTAATCAAGGGCGGAGGGGAATCATTAAAGAGATGCTATCAGTGTGCAACATGCTCTGTTGTGTGTAATTTAGCGCCTGATAATAAACCATTCCCGAGAAAAGAAATGATATACGCACAATGGGGGCTGAAAGACAAGCTTTTCCCCAACCCAGACATCTGGCTCTGCCATCAGTGCAGTGACTGCACTGCCTATTGCCCGAGAGGGGCAAAACCCGGAGAGGTTCTCAATGCAGTAAGAAAATTGTCTATTGAGAAGTATTCGGTCCCGAGTTTTTTAGGAAAGGCAGTTGGCAGCCCTTCATATCTGGTCTTTCTTTTTGCTATACCTATTGTTGTTCTGCTTATTGCACTCGCAACCCTTGGGAATCTTGATCTCTCAGCAATACCGAGGGGTGAGCATGGTGAGATAGTTTACGCTAAGTTTATGCCGGAAATCTATATTGAGATTATCTATAGTGCAATAGCTGCCTTTGCAGTGCTGGCGTTTGTATTGGGGATCAGAAAATACTGGCAGGATATGTGTCGCGCATCTGGCATAGGTCGTCCTGCTGATACCCTCGGTCTGATTATTTCTGCTTTAAAGGAAATATTTACGCACAAGCGATTTGAGAAATGCAATGTAACAAAAGACCGAAAGATAGCACATTTATTAGTATTTTACAGTTTTATAGGTCTTGCTGTTACAGCAGGATGGGCAGTAGGATATTTATATCTTTTGCACTATGAATCACCTTATCCACTTTCGGATCCAGTAAAATGGCTCGGTAATTTAAGTGCATTAGCACTGATTATTGGTATTCTTTTAGTAATTACAAACAGATTGAAGAATAAGGAAAAGGCAGGCTCAGGTGGTTATTATGACTGGCTTTTCATAGGTATTGTTACTGTAATTGCTGCTACAGGAATACTTTCTGAGATATTCAGATTAGCGGATATAGCAGTATTAGCATACCTGACATATTTTATCCACTTAGCAGTTGTATTTTTCCTGTTCCTATATGCCCCATTTTCAAAGATGGCACATATGGTTTATAGAACAACAGCAATGGTTTTTGCAAAACATGCAGGCAGAGAATAGATTAATTTCAGGTATTTTTTGTGAGAAGGAGGTGAAAGGTAAAAAATATTTTTTATTTACATTTTCTATTCACTTTTCACTTGTCTAAGAAAGTTTTAAAAGGAGGGGCTAAATGAGTAGTATTATTTTATTTGCTTTGATATGCGGTGCAATTGGTATTTTGTATTCTTTGATTACCGCATCATGGGTCCTTAAACAGGACAAAGGCAGTGCTCGCATGCAGGCAATTTCAGACGCTGTACGTGAAGGTGCGGCCGCTTTTCTTGCCCGTGAGTATAAGACAGTTGCAATGGTAGGTATTGTAATTGCTGCATTATTGTTTTTCTTGGGCACATGGACAGCGATTGGTTTTGTAATCGGAGCAGTAGGTTCCGCTCTCGCCGGTTACATAGGGATGATGGTTACAGTCCGGTCTAATGTCCGTACTACACAAGCTGCATACAAAGGACTTGCTGCAGCGCTGAGTGTTGCATTTAAAGGCGGGTCAGTTACAGGTATTATGGTTGTTGGATTGGGCATTATTGGTATCGCAGGATACTATTATATTGCAAAGTCAGTAGCAGGTGAAGATGCATTCCACGCCCTTGTCGGGCTTGGTTTCGGATGCTCTCTCATGAGTGTCTTTGCACGTATTGCAGGTGGTATCTATACAAAGGCAGCAGACGTTGGTGCTGACCTTGTCGGAAAGGTCGAGGCTGGAATTCCTGAGGATGACCCGAGAAACCCTGCAGTTATCGCAGATAATGTTGGCGACAATGTCGGTGACTGCGCTGGAATGGCAGCAGACCTTTATGAGACATATACAGTTACCCTTGTTGCTGCAATGCTTCTTGCAAAGACTGCTTTTGGAGCTGAGAGCCCGTGGGTTGAATTCCCTCTTCTCATTGGTGGTATTTCAATCATAGCATCTGTTATCGGGACATATTTTGTACGTCTTGGCAAAAGCAAATATATTATGGGCGCTCTGTATAAAGGGCTGGCAGTATCCGGTATTCTGGCTGCGGCAGCCTTCTATTTTGTAGCAGGATGGTTCCTTGAACTTCCTGGTGTCACTCCGGAAGGCGGTACCGCGCCTTTCACACAGATGGGTGTCTTTACAACAGCTCTGATCGGTCTTGTGCTTACCGGACTGATCGTTATGATTACCGAGTATTTTACATCCACAAGTTTTTCTCCTGTTAAGCATATAGCAAAGGCAAGCCTTACAGGACATGGAACTAATGTTATTGCCGGACTTGCAGTTAGTATGAAATCAACAGGTGCGCCTGTTATCGTAATTTGTGGAGCAATTATTTGGGCGTTTTACATTGGCGCTGGTGGATTTGTCAATATTACTCCGGATCAGGCAGTAGCAGGACTTTTTGCAATTGCTCTGTCAGCGGTCTCAATGCTTTCAATGACAGGTATTGTTGTTGCCATTGACTCATACGGACCGATTACTGACAATGCGGGTGGTATTGCTGAGATGGCAGAGCTGCCAAAAGAAATTCGTGAAATCACCGACCCCCTCGATGCAGTCGGAAACACAACAAAGGCTGTTACAAAGGGTTATGCAATTGGATCAGCAGGTCTTGCTGCGTTGGTCCTATTTGCAGAATATTCAAGGTCTTTTAGCGAAGCGCTTTTATTTGAACTTTCAAACCCGTTGGTTCTTGTCGGACTGTTTATTGGTGGATTGCTTCCATACTATTACGGTTCACTCCTGATGGAAGCGGTTGGAAAGGCTGCCGGTAGTATTGTTGAAGAGGTTAGAAGACAGTTCAGGGAAATTGCTGGGATCATGGAATATAAGGCAAAACCCGAATATGGAAAATGTGTTGATATTGTCACAAAAGGTGCAATCAAACAGATGATGCTGCCTGCCCTTATCCCTGTTGCCGTGCCGATTATTGTCGGATTACTTTTAGGCAGAGAAGCGCTCGGAGGAGTCCTGATAGGCAGTATCATTACAGGATTATTCCAGGCTATCGCAATGACAAGCGGCGGTGGTGCATGGGACAACGCCAAGAAATCCTTTGAATTGGGTGTTGCAGACGATAAAGGTGTTGTACACAAGAAGGGGAGCGATGGACATAAAGCCGCTGTAACAGGCGACACCGTCGGCGATCCGTATAAAGACACAGCAGGTCCAGCGATCAACCCTATGATTAAGGTTATCAACATCGTTGCATTGCTGATTGTTCCGCTTATATAGCATAAACAAACACATAGGAAAAAAGCCGACAGTTTTTGTCGGCTTTTTTCATTTTAAGAATCGGGAGGCTGAAAAGATTAAGGCAGAAAGGAAAGATTGAAAATGCCCAATATGAATGCAGTAGAGCCCACTAAATTAAGCCTGAACACAAGATTTAAATTCAGATGCTACAAAGGCATTAAGTGTTTTACAAAATGTTGTAGCGCCATAGACATATTGCTCACCCCTTATGATGTTATAAGGATGAAAAAGAGGCTGGGCATGACCTCAGAGGAATTTCTTGAAAAATATACTTATATGCATATAGATGAAAAGACATCACATCCTTTTGCAATGCTTAAGATGCTGAATGACAAAGAAAGGAAATGTCCTTTTGTTACATCTGATGGGTGTACAATCTATACGGACCGTCCGGCAAACTGCCGTTATTATCCGATTGGGCAGGCATCCCTGAGAAAAGGCGGGGAGCATGGTCCTGAGCATGAAGAATTTTATTTTTTCATCAGGGAACCGCATTGCGTTGGGTATCAGGAGGACACTGAATGGACAGTGCAATCATGGAGGGTTGACCAGGAAGTTGATCTTTATGATGAAATGAACAGAGATTGGAAGGAGATTCAACTGAGGAGAAATCTGCCAGGAAATACCCTCGACTCCAATAAACAGGCGCAGATTTATACTGCGACGTATGATTTAGACAGGTTCAAAAGATATATATTTGAGAGCAGATTTTTTGATATCTTTGATATAGCTAAAGAAGAAATCGAAAAAATAAAGACTGACGAAATCGCTTTAATGAAGTTCGGGGTTAAATATATAAAATATATTTTAATGCTTGAAGAGACGTTGAAGGTAAAGAGAGAATATATAGAGGCAAAAAATAAGAAATAATTAACTCTTAAATTCAACTATGACCGTTGTCCCTTTTCCCTGCTCTGATTCTACACGCAGTTTTCCACCCATTGCAGCAGCTCGTTCCTTCATGATGAGAAGACCACTGCCAGACTCCTCTTCTGTTTTATGAATAACTGCAGGATCAAAGCCAACGCCATTATCTATAATAGCAAGTTGTATTATCCCATCCATCTTCTTTAATGTGATAGTTATTTTGGTTGCCTGCGCGTGCTTAGTTATATTGGTCAAAGCCTCTTGTGTAATGCGAAACATAGCAATCTCTACAGATTGGGGAAGACGTGGCGTTAATTCCTTTTCCTCTATTGTGATAGGTATCCCTGTACGGTTTGAAAATTTTTCACTATACCAGCGAATTGCTGCCAGCAAACCATGGTCATTTAGCATCGAGGGACTGAGGTCTGCCATCACATCCCTGATGTTTTTAGCAATCGTCTGTAAGAGATCAAATGAATCATTTATACGCGGAATGAGTTTGCCTGCCATATCCTGTGGGACATCTAAATGCATTAAGTTTAAATTAACACCGAGAGCAGTTAAGTTTTGACCTACTCGGTCATGGAGTTCCTGCGAAAGTCTTCGCCGTTCTATCTCCTCAACCTCTGTGAGATGCGTTGCAAAGGCGCGTAGCTGTTCGAGTGATTTTTCGAGTTTTTCTTCTGCTTGTTTGCGTTCTGTGATATCACGGCCTACTGACTGGAATTCTATAATTTTGTATTGCTGGTTAAATATTGCCCTGTAAGTCCACTGATGCCACCGAGGGTTGCCTCGCGGGTTGATAACCCGATGCTCTATTGTTACAGCAGGATTTTGAGGGGTTAAAGCAGTGGTATATTTTTTTAACTTTTCGTAATCATTTCGGGGAATGAGCAGGAAGAATGAATTCCCTATAAGCTCCTTATGAGTTTTTTCAAAATAGCGACAAAAGACTTCGTTAGCAAAAGTAATTTTTCCGTCAATCTGCCACCGAAAGATAAGTTCAGTCTGATAATCCTCAACAATAGAACGATATTTCTCTTCTGATTTACGCAAGTCATGTACTTTTATCGCGCGCGACAAAACAGGCTTTAGGAGTTGCCAATCTAATGGTTTTAATATGTAATCAAAGGCACCGATCTTCATGGCTTCAACAGCGCTCGGGATCGTGCCTCTACCTGTTATTATTATGCAAATTAGAAGAGGATCTATCTTTAGAGCCTCCTGTAGCAGTTTAATGCCATCCATCTCAGGCATGGATAGATCACTCAAAAGCAGATCGAAATTTTTTTCTTTCATTGCGTCGAGCGCATTTTTGCCAGAAGTATACCCTTCTACTTCATAGCCTTCTTTTATGAGGAGATCACATAGGCTGTTTAACAGATCAACTTCGTCATCAACAACAAGCAAGCGTCTTGTTTTTTCATCAATCATTTGCCCCTCTTCTATAAGAGATTTTTGCAAAATAATACAAATTGTATCACATTTTTAGATTTTTAAAAAAGAATTGATACTGTCAAGTCTTTTCTGCAAATTCTCTCAAAGGGTCTATTCTCAATGGTTTTCATGGTTCCTAATTAAGCTGCAATCCTCTCAAGTTTAGATACCTTTATCCCTGCAAGGATTGCCCTT
>JBFMDO010000018.1:0-46400 GCA_040753615.1 Nitrospirota bacterium
ACATTGAACATCAAGAGAAGCTTGAAATTGAACAGGAAGAGGGTAGATTATAATAACAACCTCAAAGGCCGTCTTTGAGACGGCTCACAACCGTCAAGCCTCCCTCTTTGAGGGAGCGTTATGACTTGCTTAATTCTCCCAATGATCCGTTTAGTTCAGGCATCTTGCTTTATTATCTCCACTTCAAAAACTGAAGTAGATAAATATAACATATCTCTCGACATTTTATTCAGGCGGTGATTTTAATGGAATCTTTCCTTCCTTGCCGCACCGCTCCTGTAAGCAGCATCTGAAACACTTGAGGCAACTGATGAGACAACCTTTCTGTCAAAAATGCTGGGTATGATATAGTCCTCACTTAATTCTTTTTCATCAATTATTGAGGCTATAGCCTTAGCAGCAGCAAGTTTGATTTCTTCATTAACACTTTTTGCTTTCGAATCGAGAAGTCCCCTGAAAAGTCCTGGAAAGCAAAGCATATTATTTATCTGGTTTGGATAATCAGACCTGCCTGTTGCAAGTATCCGCACATGGGGATATGCATCCTCAGGCGCTATTTCAGGGTCTGGGTTAGCAAGGGCGAAGACAACAGGATCACGTGCCATTCTCTTAATATCATCAACTGTAACAAGGTTTGGGGCAGAGACTCCTATAAACATGTCAGCCTTATCCATTGCATCTGAGAGTGTACCTTTAATCATCCGTGGGTTTGTAATTTCTGCAAGCTGTTTCTTCACAGGATTCATGTGAACTTTTCTGCCTTTGTAAATTGTGCCTTTCCTGTCACAAACAATTATATCCTTTATACCAACTTCTTTGAGGAATTTGCAGCAAGCTGTTCCTGCAGCACCTGCGCCTGAAATAACTATCTTCAGCCTTTTAAGTTTCTTCCTTACAACTTTTGTGGCATTAAAGAGCGCAGCTAATATTACAACTGCTGTGCCGTGCTGATCATCATGGAAAACAGGCACATCAAGTTCCTGCCTCAGTCTTTCCTCTACCTCAAAACATCTCGGTGAGGAAATATCCTCGAGGTTTATACCTCCAAAAGCAGGTGAGATATGTTTAACAGTATTTATTATCTCATCAGTGTTTTTAGTCGAAAGGCATATTGGGAACGCATCAATATTTGCAAATTCCTTAAAGATCATTGCCTTCCCTTCCATAACAGGCATTGCTGCCTCAGGTCCTATATCTCCGAGTCCGAGAACCGCGCTACCATCAGTTATTATTGCTACAGAATTTCTTTTTATTGTAAACCTGTATGCCTTCTCTTTATCGTGATGTATTGCCATGCATACACGGGCAACTCCTGGGGTGTAAACCCGTGAAAGGTCATTGCGATTTTTTACAGGTATTTTGTTATGTATCTCTATTTTTCCGCCATGATGCAGCAAAAATGTCCTATCCGAGACATGAATAACCCTGGTGCCTTTGATCTTTTTGACAGCCTCAACAATGTCCTTTTCATGTGCCTCATTTCGTGCATTTATAGTAAAGTCTCTGACGATTATGTCCTTGCCAACCCTTATAATATCTACTGCGCCAATATCTCCACCTGTTTCACCAATAGCAGTGGCAATCTTGCCAAACATGCCGACCTGATTTATTATCTCGAGTCTGAGCGATATGGTATAACTGGGGCTTGGTGTTGTTATCATAATTGTAATTATACAATTAAAACCACTATATGAAGCAAAATTTATTGAGGCATATCCGGTTTCGTCAAGATTAAGGTGGTTTTTTGACTGGCAGAAGAAAAAAGCTATAGAAAAACTATGTAACGTGCCTTATATTATATATAAGAAATAGCTCTTATCAAGTGTATGCTCAGGAGGCTAAATGAAGGCGTTCTTTGCAGTGATGTGGATTATTTTGTTGGCTAATTCAGCCCTTGCAGAAACTGAGAGAGATGTCTACACACTTTCAGAAGTGATCGGGTATGCAATGAAGAATAATCCCACTGTCATACTATCACAAAAAAATATACAATCAGAAGCAGTTGGGATAAAGGCAGCAAAGGCTGCCAAGATGCCAAAAGTAGATTTTAATACCGGGGTTACAAGATACCGCTACCCGACAGCAATAACACCAATTACTGGTTCGCCTCTCGAAGGAGCGGATTTTCCCGACTTCGATAATACACTATACGATATAGGTGCAGTTTTCCGGTTATCTTTATATAAAGGCGGTCAACTTGATAGGGGAGTTCTCATTGCAGAAATGAAAAAGGCTATAGCGGAAGACAACTACAGGTTAAGCAGACAGGAACTTGTTTTTAATTTGTCAAATGTCTATTACAAAATAGCACAACTTGAAAAATTACTTGAGGCAAACGAGGCAACAGTAAAACAGCTTGAGTCACATAAAAAAGATGTTGAACTTTTTATCATTGCCGGTACTGTACCACAGGTTGAACTCTTGAAGACAGAGCTTGAGCTTTCCCATGCAAAGGAAAGGTCGCTATTTGTCAGAAATAACCTTGAAAGTGCATACGAGCTTCTGAAGACACTCATGGGGATAGATGACATGAATAGAAAAATCTCGGTTGTTCATGAAACGGTAAACGATAACGAATCGCCAATTGAAGAAAACATTATTAAGGCATTCTCAGATAGGCCTGATTATAGGGCAATCATGAAAAAACAGAAGGTTATCGAGGAGCGCATTAAATATGCAGAGGGAAAAGGGTTCCCTGATATTTACCTTGCAGGTGAATATACAGATAAGGCAGGAGAGGATCTTACATTTAAGGAGAACTGGGCTCTTGCCTTAAGACTGACGATTCCTATTTTTGACGGGGGGAGTATAAAGACCGAGGCAGAAAGGGAAAAAATAGAACTAGAAAAGGTAAAAGAAGATGAACGCGCCTTAAGGCTTGAGATTATCCGTGAAATTAAAGATGCCCATATAAATATTGAGAATGCGCGGGAAAGGATAAAGGTATCTAATAAGGCGATTGAAACTGCAAAGGAAAATCTGAGAATAGAACGCTTGAAATATGAGACAGGTGCAGGGACAAGCACTGATGTGATAGATGCCCAGACATCGGTCTTGAGGGCAGATACAGATTACTATCAGGCCGTTTTCGATAAAAATATTGCTATAACTTCTTTAAAAAAGGCAATTGGAGAAGATGAGCATGGGGAGGTCTTGGAATGAAGAAGATAAAAATATTGATAACAACAGGGATACTCATAGCACTAAGCATAGTTGTCGTTCTCATAAATCCTCTGGGCAAAAAATATGATGAGGGGGCGATTATTGTTTCAGGAAACGTGGAAGTTACAGAAATAAATATAGGATTCAAAATCACTGGAAGGATAACAGGTCTTTTTGTAGCGGAAGGACAGAAAGTTAATAAAGGAGACAAACTTGCAATGCTTGATAATGTAGAACTTGAAAGCCATCTAACACAAAATAGAGCTTATCTCAGCGAGACCATTGCGAGGCTTGAGGAGCTCAAGGCAGGGTCAAGACCGCAGGAAATTGAGCAGGCAAGGGCAAATGTCAGTTATGCCGAGGCAGAACTCAATAAAGCCAAAAAGGATTATGAAAGGGCGAAAGTCCTCTATAATAATGGAGCTATATCGGCTCAGCAGATGGACTTAGCCCAAAAAACGTATGATGTTGCTGTCTCTCAGCGACAGAAAGCCCTTGAGACATTAAGCCTTGTACAAGAGGGGACAAGAAAAGAAGTAATAAATGCTGCAGAAAATCGCGTCAAGCAGGCAAAGGCATCTGTGAGGGTGTTTGAAGAAAGATTAAAAGATTCAGTCATATGCGCGCCTGTATCAGGTGTAATTTTAAGGAAAAATATAGAACTTGGCGAAACTGTTGCAGCAGGAATACCCGTGTATACCATAGGCGACCTTGAGAATCCATGGGTCAAAGTATACGTGAAAGAAGACAGTCTCGGTCTTGTGAAGATCGGACAAAAAGCAGAGATTACAGTTGATTCATACCCGAACAAGAAATATGAAGGTATCGTGACACACATATCATCAGAGGCAGAGTTTACGCCAAAAAATGTCCAAACACAGGAGGAACGCGTCAAACTGGTTTTTGGTGTAAAAGTAAGTGTTAAAAATCTGAATGATGAACTAAAGCCCGGCATGCCTGCAGATGTCAGGATAATGCTGAAATAATAGATGCAAGATAGAATCTACTATTTATCAATAGATTAACTGTCTCCCAGACAATCTGGGATGACAGAAAGACACTAAAACATTTTCAAATATAATATTTTATGAATTCTTTAGCAATAAGAACATTGAGCCTCACAAAAACTTTTAATGATAATATTGCAGTTGACAACCTCAACCTTGAAATTCAAAAGGGCGAACTATTCGGACTTGTTGGGCCGGATGGTGCTGGGAAGACTACTATCATGAGACTCCTGACTGCAATCATAGAACCAACATCAGGTGATGCACGAGTTGCAGGGCATTCTATCCTGCACGAAGGTGAAAGGATAAAAGAAAAGATAGGGTACATGTCTCAGAGATTTGGTCTATATGAAGACCTTACGGTTATGGAAAACATACTTTTTTATGCTGACATCTACGAAGTTCCCTACAAAGATAGACCAGCAAGAATTGAAAGACTGCTCGGATTTAGCAACCTAACCCCATTCAAAAAACGTCTTGCCGGAAAACTGTCCGGAGGCATGAAGCAAAAACTCGGTCTTGCCTGTGCTCTTATTCATACGCCAGAAGTTTTATTCCTCGACGAACCAACAAACGGTGTTGATCCTGTATCGAGAAGGGATTTCTGGAAGATTCTGTATGACCTCTTGAAAGAGGATGTAACTATTTTTGTTTCAACAGCATACCTTGATGAAGCAGAAAGATGTACAAGGGTAGGGCTTATCCATAAGGGAAAGATACTTTTGGAAGATAATCCAGACGGGATCAAAAAGTCACTTGGACTGCCGATGATTGAGGTCTGGACACGTGATTCGCGTCATGCTGAGAAGATTATTAAAAGACTCGATGGTATTAAAAGTGTAAGCATGTATGGAGACAGACTACATATCACACTTATCAAAAGAGATGTCATGGACAGTGTGATTACCCATCTTCAGGAAAAAGACATTGAGGTAAAAGATTACAGAGAGATTTTACCTTCGATTGAAGATGTCTTTATTTCTATGGTAGAAGAAAGATGAAAGAAAACGGCATTGCAGTAAAAGTTGAGGGATTAACAAGAACATTCGGCGACTTTGTTGCGGTTGACAATATAAGCCTCGAAATTAAACAGGGTGAAATATTTGGCTTCCTCGGGCCGAACGGAGCAGGCAAATCAACAACAATAAAGATGCTCTGCGGGCTCTTGCTCCCGACCAGCGGGAAAGGTTTTGTGAGCGGATATGACATTATGAAGGAATCCGAAGAGATAAAAAAGAATATTGGCTATATGTCCCAGAAATTTTCTCTTTATGAGGACCTCAAGGTTGAAGAGAACATTCATTTCTTCAGTGGAATTTATGGTGTTCCTGCGGGAAAATTAAACGAGCGGAAAGAATGGGCTCTGGAAATGGCAGGGCTTAAGGATAGAAGAGAAGCGATGACAAAAAGTCTTCCATGCGGATTTAAACAAAGACTGGCGCTGGGCTGTGCTATTCTCCATGAACCGCCGATACTCTTTCTCGACGAACCTACATCAGGGGTTGACCCTATCTCAAGACGTAACTTCTGGAGACTCATCTATGAAATGTCACAAAAAGGGATAACGATTTTTGTAACTACCCATTATATGGATGAGGCTGATTACTGTAACAGGCTTGCACTCATTTACAGGGGAAAAATTATTGCTGAAGGCACACCAAATGAATTGAGACAACAGCACATGAAAAAAGATGTGCTGGAAATAGAGGTGGAAAGGGTTGTCGAGGCAATGGAGGTCTTAGAGAAGCAAAGGATAGAAACAGCAATTTTTGGAAGCCTACTTCACGCAACTATTGATAATGCTGAACAAGCCGTTCCTCACATTAGAAAGATTCTCGAAGAATCAAACATAACAGTGAACAGGATTAAAAAGATTGTCCCTTCATTGGAGGATGTGTTTGTAACCTTAATAGAGGTTGCATGAAAAAATTATATTTTGTCACCCTGAACTCGTTTCAGGGTCTAAAAGAGATGCTGAAATAAACCTGTCCTGACGACAGGTCAGGATTCAGCATGACAACTGTAGGTATGTTAAAGTGAAACTTTTACGGATAAAGGCTGTTGCAAAAAAGGAATTAATCCAGATATGGCGTGACCCCCTCAGCCTTGCCATGGCGTTCCTTATGCCTGTCATGCTCCTTTTTATCTTTGGCTATGCTATATCCCTTGATGTTGATAACCTTGCTACAGTTGTTTATGACAGGGATAAGAGCAGTCTTAGTAGAGAACTTATTGCAGAGTTCAGAGAATCAGGTTATTTCAGAGTCATCGAATACGTGGAAAACGTTGAAGCTATTGATAGATATATTGATTCAGGAAAGGCATCTGTTGCACTCTGGATTCCAGAAGATTTTTCAAAGGACATCAGGACAGGAAAGGATGCTGAACTACAGGTAATCGTGGATGGAAGCGATTCGAACACCGCAACGATTGCAATGGGTTACATATCTGCAATATCAGAACTCTATTCACAGCGAATAATGGGAACTCGTATTACTCCTCTTATTGATTCACGAGTTCGTGTCTGGTATAACCCAGAACTCAAATCAAGAAATTATATAATACCGGGACTCATAGCAGTGATAATGGCTGTTATTGCCGCCCTCTTGACATCCCTTACCATTGCCCGCGAATGGGAGCGGGGGACAATGGAACAGCTTATTTCCACTCCTGTAAAAACATCCGAGCTTATTTTAGGGAAACTACTGCCCTATTATCTCATAGGCATTATTGATGTAGTTATATCAGTTCTCATCGTTGTCTTTTTATTTGGGGTTCCCCTTAAAGGTAATATCTTCCTTCTCACAGTATTGTCAAGCATATTTCTTTTTGGGAGTCTGAGTCTCGGGATACTTATCTCAATCATTGCAAAATCACAGCTTGTTTCAAGTCAGGCGGCAATGGTTGTTACCTATCTGCCTGCTTTTCTCCTCTCCGGCTTTATGTTTGCCATTTCCAATATGCCAAAACCCCTCCAGATCATGACACACATCATCCCTGCACGGTATTTTGTGACGATACTGAAAGGGATTTTTCTTAAGGCAAGCCCCCTGAGATTGCTGGCGATAGAGACAATTCTTCTTTCGATCTTTGGAGTGACTGTGTTTCTCCTTGCTAATAAAAAATTCAAGAAGAGGATTCCGTAATCATGGTTGAACGCATAAAACAGATGATAATCAAGGAATTCATACAGGTCCTAAGGGATAAAAGGATGAAGGCAATTATTTTTGGTGTCCCCATAATCCAATTGCTGGTGTTTGGGTATGCGGTCACAACTGATGTGAATCAAATATCAACTGCCTTATACGACCTTGATAGGTCTTTCGAGAGTAGGGAGCTTGCTCAGAGGTTAGAATCATCAGGATACTTCACAATCAAATACGCTCCTGAGTCTTCGAGAGAAATCAGGGAATTGCTTGACAGAGGCAAGGTTCTCTGTGCGATACAGATTAACAGAGGCTTCAGCAGAGATATCAAGAGAGGCATCCCTACAGAAATACAGGTGCTTGCAGATGGAACAGATTCAAATACTGCAATGGTTGCTATGAGTTATGCAAGCAGGATCATTGCAAAGTATGCAATGGATAAAGGAGCAAAAAAGATCGAGATATCCACAAATCCCCCTCACCCCCCTTTAGTAAAGGGGGGTGAGGGGGGATTAGATGTCCGCACAAGGGCATGGTATAACCCTGATCTGAGATCAAAGAATTATAATGTTCCTGGAGTAATTGCATTAATGATAATGCTCATATGTCTTCTTCTTACCTCAATGGCTGTTGTGCGGGAGAGAGAAATAGGCACTATGGAACAACTTATGGTAACTCCTTTAAGACCTGTAGAATTGATGCTCGGTAAGACAATCCCCTTTGGCATCATAGGTTTCTTTGATATGCTGCTCGTAACCATTATAGGTACATTATGGTTTAATATTCCCATAAAGGGGTCGATCTATCTTCTCACAGTGAGCACCGCAATCTATCTCCTGTCAGTACTTGGGATAGGACTCTTTATCTCTACTATTTCAAAAACACAGCAGCAGGCATTAATGGCGACATTTTTGTTTTTTGCACCAGCGGTATTACTCTCCGGTTTTATGTTTCCGATAGAAAATATGCCTGAAATAATACAGTACGGGACTTACCTGAATCCCCTGAGGTATTTCCTTATTATAATCAGAGGAATATTCTTAAAGGGCAATGGGATAGATATACTCTGGCCACAGATATTAGCACTTTTGCTATTAGGCGCTGTGGTTATAACAATAAGCTCCATTAGGTTCAAAAAGAGATTAGGGTAAAATGTCTATCAGAGAAAAGGAGGGATTGAAATGTCGGTTAGAAAAATAGTTGAGGGCGTTTTTTTAGTGGGAGCAATAGATTGGGATAGAAGATTATTTGATGAACTTATACCCCTTCCGGACGGAACAAGTTACAACTCATATTTAATTGAAGGCAGCGAAAAAACTGCGCTGATAGATACTGTTGACCCCACAAAAAGTCATGAACTTTTGAAGAATCTTGAGCAGTTACGAACAGCAAGGATTGATTATGTTATCTCAAATCATGCTGAACAGGATCATTCAGGAACGATACCGAAAATTCTTGAACTTTATCAGGATGCAAAGGTTGTAACAAACCTGAAATGTAAAGAAATACTGAAGGATTTACTCCTAATTCCCGAAGACAAATTTATGCCCATCAATGACAGGGATACTATTACTTTGGGTAATAAGACACTGGAATTTATTCTGGCACCATGGGTTCACTGGCCAGAAACAATGTTTACCTATCTGAAAGAGGATAAGATTTTATTTAGCTGTGATTTTCTGGGTTCACATCTTGCGACAGGCGGTTTATTTGTAACAGACGAAGCTCAAGCTCAGGTATATGAATCAGCCAAGAGATACTATGCAGAGATTATGATGCCATTCAGGACTATTATCAAGAAACATCTGGAAGTTATAAAGGATCTGGCAATCGAAATAATTGCGCCAAGCCATGGCCCGCTCTATCAAAATCCCCGATTTATCATGGACTTGTATAAGGAGTGGATTTCGGATGAGGTAAAAAATGAGGTGGTTATTCCTTATATATCAATGCATGGCAGTACAAGAAAAATGGTAGATTACTTCGTGAATGCTTTAATTAAAAGAGGCATAACTGTGAAACCATTTAATTTGACTAAAACCGACATTGGAGAACTGGCGATATCAATTGTAGATGCTGCTACTATCATAGTCGCTTCCCCCGCGGTAATAGGTGGACCACACCCAAATGTTATCTATGCGGCATATCTTGTTAATGCATTAAGACCGAAGTTAAAGATCGCATCAATAATTGGGTCTTATGGATGGGGAAGTAGAATGGTAGAGCATATTAAAGGAATGCTAACGAATCTTAAAGTGGAATTTCTTGATCCTGTGATTGTGAAGGGATATCCCAATGATAGAGATTTTCAATTATTGGATAAGCTGTCAGATGAAATCCTTCAAAAGCATAAAGAACATGGTGCCGTATAATATAAGGCTAAACGTATATACAAACAAGCAAACTAATCATGTCTAATCCTTTGCTCTTATTGAAGGCTATACCGTGGCCCGCCCCCGCCCTCCGGCAGGTTCCAGACGATATTTTGGAAAGGACATTTTAAATCGCAGGTCTTACAGTGCATACAATTACTGAAGTTCACTTTTATTTTATTATGTTCCAGTTCATAGACGCTGGCAGGGCAGAACACTGTGCAGGGCGATTTATAATCTAAAATACATTTTTTACATACAGCTTCGTTTTTTATCTGGATATGGCTTTGCTGTTTTTCGTCATGCTTTGTGCCTGAGAAATAAACATCCGTTAATTTGCTGACGATAATCTTGTCATCTTCCTTTGGCAACGATTCGGGTGCTTTACTGCCGTAAAAATGTTTCATATCTTCGGTTGTCGAATAATCGGGTCTTGTTTTAAGATTACCAATCAGAGTTTCGCCGCCAGTAATCATCTGGAATCCGAGAAGCGGTCCGCCGGGAAAAGGAACTCCCATGGCAACCGCAGGAGTGAAATTACGGCTTTTCTTGAGATCGGAATATATCCAGCTATTTTTCAATTTTTCTTCATATTTTTCCAATTGGTTTACCGAGAAATCATTATTTTTGAGCGATTCAAAGAGAACTTCAGCCGCGAACATTCCAGATTTTATGGCTGTATGCAGTCCTTTCAACTTTCGCGAATCAACAAGGTTCGCAGAGTCGCCGGTTATCATAACTCCGTCAGAGGTAAGTTTCGGTATGGAAAAATACCCCCCGCAGGGAAGAGTGCGGGCGCCGTAATGCGTGGGTTTTCCGTCTTTGATTATATTATAGATAAACGGATGCTGTTTATATTTTTGAAGTTCCTTATGCGGATCGAGCTGTGGGTCTTCGGAACTGAGATGAGCGATAAGTCCAATGACAACATTGGTTTCGGAGATACAATATATAAATCCACCACCAGAAAGTCCTTTCCGGAATGGATAGCCAAATGTGTGGATACATTCCCCCTTTTGAAGAGGATTATTCTTCAACTCATATATCTCTTTTACGCCGAGTTCATATATGGAAGGAGACTTGCCTTGATCAAGATGCAATTTCTCAACGATGCTTTTGCGCAAGGTACCGTTGCTCCCCTCTCCCAGCACAACGACTTTTGAGTTTAGAATATAACCGGGAGTTTCATATTTGCCATTCTCCTGAAGGCGTTTGTCGTCTGTCCGGACCCCGATTACTTTGTTGCCTTCATAAAGGATTTCAACTGCGGCTGTTCCCTCAAGCATCATCACCTTATTCTTTTCCGCAATTTTAGAAAGCCAACCTACAAATCGTGAGAGTGAAATGAGATAGTTGCCGTGATTATTCAGAAACCGTGGAGTAAAAGGAATTTTAATATTTCCCTTTGTGGTTAGAAAATAAATGGATTCCTTGTTTACCTCTGCATCAATAGGACAGCCGATCTGTTTATGGTCAGGCAATAGTTCTGAAAGCACATCAGGAATGATCACTGCTCCGGAAATGTTATGCGCGCCGAAATATGCGCCTTTTTCGAGAACAGCAATTTTGTCTTCAATATCTATTTTCTTGCCTTGCTGTTTCCCGCTTTCAATGTCTTTGTTATGTTTCTGGACGAGGCTCACCAGATGAATTGCACTGCTTAAATTGGCAGGCCCGCCACCGATAAAGATAACATCGAATTCTATTACTTCACGTTCCATATTTATTACCCTTTCTCATTATTTGATAACGGAGTTATACCTTAACATAATTGTAAACCTATAATTGAAAAAGCAGGAAAATATTAAAAAGTATAACATATTTGAGATTATAATTTAGATTGCAGAATGGAATATGTCTGAACATATTGCCTCACGTAAAAATGGTCGCTGTCCCTATTTTTAGATAAACAACTATTTTTCTTCTTTTGAGAGATATGCTCCCTGAGTTGTAACAACGGGAATATTAAGATGTCTTTTCATGTTTCACTCACTTTTAAACATCATTAATAATTCAGATGCGCTTATAATTCTGACAGACTTATATCTGCCGATATTCAATAAGTCCTTGTCCCCGCTTATAAGAAAATCCGCTGCTGCAGATACAGCGCAGGCAATAAACTTATCATCATCGGCATCCCTGCATATCCCTTTGATTTTATCCTTGACTTCAATTACTTCAAAGAATGGCAGAACCTCTTCCTCAATAATCACCTTTATCTCCTGCCGTGTCAGAGAAAACTTCGGATATTCAAGAACAGCCTTAAACTCTGCAAAAGTCTCTCTCGAAAGTACGGGAATAATCTGGCCCTCCTTCCAGAGATCAACTATCCCTGCGAGATCACCTTTAAATAACAGGGCCGAGACCAGTATATTGGTGTCAAGAATAACCTTTCTTATCGTCTTTTCTTTCTTGCCCACTTCACTGCCTCAGTCACGTCACTTTCGGTAACGCCGAGTTTTTTCATCTTGTCCCTTACGCCCTCAAGCGTCAACTCCGCAGGGGTTATCTTGACCGGCATAAGTATTATTTTTCTTTCCTTAACCGTAACGTCAAAATATTCTGTATCCGGGAATTCCTTGACGACCTCTTTTGGCAAAGTGAGCTGATTTTTTGATGTTTTTTTTGCAAGCATATTTCCTTACCTCCTTACTGTAAGGATATCTTATCAATCCATGAATTGCAAGAGAAGATTTTGCAAATCATTCTCCTTCGACTGCCTTCATCAGATAATTATTTACCTTACTACTTACCTTTGGCATGCACAGATTCATTTGTGTTATGTGTCCAGATTTTTTCTGAGGAGAGGAAGCCAATCCACGCACCCGCGCAGGGTGCGACTGTATTCCACCGCAGAAATTTGAAACATTAAATCCGTTTCAATCCACGCACCCGCGCGGGGTGCGACAGTTAACTTAAAACTTACTAAATTTAAAAAATAATATGTCCGCTATTTGCGAAAGTCTCTTTTTCGTCCTCGTGAATCTTAATGTTGTCAAAGAACAATTTACAAAACTTTTTGTTTTTAAAGGCAATATTTGTTCTGCGAACTCGTCGGCATAAGACTTGATCATGCTTAATCATTTTTTGTGCGAGGTCTTGCCAACTCCACGGCGAAACAAGAGGCTCGACCATATATTTAGCCCTTTGCAAAGATTGATATAGAATATTCGGATTAGGGGCTATCTCTATAATCTCGTCGTCAACAAAACCATTTTTCAGATTGATTGTCTTTTTAAACGCTGGTTGAGTCGCGAGCAGAAGACAAAACTTACGCCGTAACGGTTTTTTTAATTCACGCAAAAAATCAAGCAGCGGCTCAAGCAAATGTGTGGGCAATGTCTGGACTTCATCAAATATCACTACGCTTCGGGCGATATTATGAAGTTTACGCGTTTGAGCAGGCGACGCTGAAAATAACGTTTCAATAAACTGAACCGATGTGGTAATAACAATCGGGACATCCCAATTTTCCATCGCCTTTTCGATATCCTGAGCCTGTGCCGGATCCTCATCAGGCCGTGAAATATCAACAGATGAATGATGTTCAAGCACATTTTCCTTGCCAAAAATCTTGCGATACTCTTTAGCGTTTTGCTCAATAATTGATAAATAAGGAATAACGACAATCACTCTGTGCAAATTATGCCGATGTGCTTGAGATAGAGCAAATGCCATTGACGAAAGTGTTTTGCCTCCTCCTGTCGGTACGGTTAGAGAAAAGAAACCTTGCGATGAATTTTGCCCTTTGTTAAGACATGCTTTAAAAATATCATTACGCAATTGTTTCAACTTATTATTTTTAGATGCATTGCTTTTTTTAGTACGTTCTTCTTGTAGTTTTTGTAACAAGTCAGTTGGGTTAAGGGAAATAGATTTTCTCTTCCATTGCAGATCAAAAAGCTGCCGCTTTTCCCACTCTTCAGTATTCAACCGGTCAGCATCAACAAGCAGCGAGAATAACATGCGTGTCAAAATTTCATAACCAAGTCTTGCTTCTGGCGTATCATCAAGACATGATTCCTTAAATTCAAACGCTTTTATTTCTTCAGCCGTATGATTTAAGATTTTTTTAATCCTGTCGCGGACGTTAAATTTATCACCATTAACCAGAAGGTCTAAATCTGCGGCATCATATAAACCAGCATGATGTCCTGAAATCGCAAATGCTGCCGCAAAAGATTTATGTTCAAATATAGCCTTACCCGCGCCATATACAGCATGAGCGGTTTCAACTCCACTTTGTCGCTCTTTTCTTAAATATTCTTGAAACTCCCTGCGATATTTGCCCAAGTCATGCAATAATCCGGTAAGTCTTGCCAACTCAGCAAATGATTCTTCATTCGGACATGCTGCATTGGCAAGCTTCGAAGCTAAATCAGCAACTTCCATCAAATGTGACTCTAACGTTTGCCATTCGCTCTTTGGCTTCCCTTCAATGCTATGGGCGTAAAATTCTTTCACTCAAGCCCTCAGTTAATAGCTCTCAGCTATCAGGAAATTGTTCTTGACATGATTATATACATTTACTATCATAAAGTTAACAAGTAAGTCCTCGTTCGTGGGGTACCGCAGGGCGCCTCGTAAATAGCGAACGGGGCTTTGTTATTTTCAGGGAAATAAAGGGTTCTCCTCAATAATGTTATTCCTTATGATTTTGTAATATGTATCGTCTTTGTATTCATGCTTCCTGAAGATAGCCCAACTCACAAAGTCAACTGCCTGTAGTGCCTTTTCTTCTGCAGGTGTCTTAATAGAAATGGTTACATTGATATCATGGTTTTCGGTCAGCTGTGACTGAAGATAGGTCTTGAAATTCTGATTCAGGAATTTATTGGTCTCTTTGCGCGAGGCTATAATCTCTATGGGGTCATCCATCTGAAGCAGCTTTTTTGAAAAGATACGGTCGAGCAGGATATTGGTAACGTAATTGTAGATCACCGGTTTTTCATCCTGAAGCTTTGTGTAGACTTTCCGCTTGTTCAACAGGATAGTCATTATCCTGCAATCCTTTGCTGCAAGCAGTGAGAGCAGGCGTTTTCTCGTTACAGGTTCTTCTATATAGGCATGCAGCACGCCTACCTTTTTATATTTCTTTCTCAAGCCAGCATGAACCTTCTTGACGCATTTTTCAATAGCTCGCTTATTAGTAACAAACAGAAAGGTGATCAGAAAACAAGAGGTAGTGCCCTTTTTGTTGAAATCAAAGCCAAGATTGCCTGATTCATCCATAAATATAAATGCCATTTATTGCCTGCCAATTCCTATCAGGAAAATTATCATATCTATAAAAAGTATTTTTCTCGTCCCTGCATTCCCAGTGAAACCCAAATTTATCCGGCAGTCTTTGAGACAGGTATACATCTATAAAACTGTCATTGATAAGGATGATTCTTAGCTTGGAGTCGATAAGGTATGAGTTTTTGACGATATCGGCAAATTCGACCTCTGCTATTCTTTTAATATCGTCAATGGACGGCATTTAAAGTTTTTCTAAATATTTCTTTATCTTATCTCTTTCGGCCTCAAGATTATCCAGAGTAAAGTAGTCCTCGTAAGTCTCTTTCTCGGCAAAGAGCCCCTCTTTAACTTTGGTATCAAGTTCAAACACATCCTTAACGCCATATTTTTTTGCTAATAGAAAAATATCCGCCTCTACTTTAGAAAGTCTCTTTTCAAGATAGGTTTTTAAACTCTCTTTCAGAAGCTCTTTAGGCTTCATATGGAAATCTTTCGCCACTGCATCTATAACTGCCATTTCAATACCTTCCTTTTATATATGCATGAACAAAGAAATGCCTGAACGAAAGATAATTCGATAAGACTTCATATAATTTCTCTGATATGATTTTTCTATCCAGAGACGCTTTTAATAGGTCATTGTGCCAGGTGGGTGTTTCCTCTCCCGTACTTCTTGGCAACAGATATGGCCTTATCAAGTTCATGCTTTGGTATCATAAAACCTCCTTTCTGCTCTCAGAAATTTATTCCTTGCTCAATTTTCTTTCTGCCTATTTCTTCAATATCATGCCACGGTCCAGCCGTGTAACCCCATTCGCCGCAGCCTAATACATCGGCAAACTTAGCTGCATGACCCCACCCTCGGCAAGGGGAGGACTGAGGTGGGGTCAAATGCTCCTCAAGCCCTTGCCATTCGCTCTTTGGTTTTCCTTCAATGCCATGGCAAAAAATTCTTTCATGGGCGTTCAGATAGCTTTGATGTTATATTACATCATTTTTTAAAGAACTTTTAAATCTTTAAAATATGTCCTGTAAAATCCTCTATCCCTTGAAAGTAGCAGTTCGGCGTGATGGAGGGCGTGAGCGCCTATGATAAAATCGCTGAGGATATGTTGCCTGAACACAATGGAAGAATGACATTTATGACAAATGACGCTCGCGGTTGTTCCACACTGCGGACATTGCAAAGCCTGTTTTTTACTCTTTGAGTAACTTTTCCACCGCTCTCCAGCCTTGCACAGAGTTTCTACTGTAGAATGGACAAGCCTAATGCCGGTGTCTGAAAGAAAATCCTTCAATTCTTTTTCAGATGAAAACTGGGAGGCAAGTTCAGCATAAACAATTTCGCATATAATCAATTGTCCCATCTGTACATATTCGTCAAGCAGTCTCTTAGATTTTTGGAAATGAATTTTGTCAGGAATGAGTATATCAAGCAGGATATTTGTATCTACAGCAGTTGTCATTTTCCCCTCAGAGCCTCAATTATTTCATCAGTTTTGTGGCACCTCTGAGCCTTAAGCCTGCCGACCCATCTGTCAAATGGAGATTTTTTCACAGCCTTTTTAATATAGAACACACCGTCTTTCTCTTCAAAACTAATGCCTTCACCTGACTGCACACCCATTTTATCCCTGACTTTCTTTGGGAGAGTTATCTGTCCTTTAGACGTAACCTTTGCTGTAAGCATATGCAAACACCTCCTTGTAAGGAATTAGTTTCCTTACTTTTATAGTAAGGAGTTTGGAAGGCTTTTGTCAAATGAGATCAAGATTAACCGGCAGAACTCCTCAAGCAGGTGCCAATCATCAACAGGTTTCCTTCAACGTTTCCCGCCCTTACTTTAATGCCTTTTGCTGACAAAAATGTTTCTATATTGACAAAATTGTTTTAATATTTTAACGTATATACATACGGTAACCGATTGCCGACTAATTAGAGAGGGGTATGACTATGTGCAGACTTGCTGCGATAACGTCAAATGAATATTTTTCACCAATAGAAAATATACTTGCACTCGAGACAATGAAGGAAGGCCATGACGGTTCAGGACTTGGTCTTACGCTGAAGAATCTCGGTGGAGAATTTAAAGAACTCAAGGAATATCCGATCCTCTCGTGTATTTGTTCTAAAGAGGGGGTTAAAACACTCGATGAGTTTATGGATAAGGCAGGTTTTAAACTTCTCCATGTATGGGCGCCTAAAATAAAATGTGTAAGAGGCATAACACCGCGGGAACACTATTTTGCAAGGGTATATGATTATCCAAAGTCATACAAAAATAAAACACGACAGGAAAAGGAATATCTACTGATGAATGTGCGAATTGCACTGAGAAAGATTGGAGAGACGGATGAGTCAATATTTGTTTTTTCATTCTATCCTGATGTTATAACCCTGAAAGAGGTTGGAGATCCTCTTCAGGTCGGCGAATTTTTTGGTCTGGACAAAGATGTTATAAAGGCAAAAGTCATATTTGCACAGGGAAGACAGAATACGAATTATACGATCTATTTATATGCCTGTCACCCGTTTTTTATTCAGGGATACTGTTCTATGACAAATGGCGAAAATACGGCATTTGTACCTATAAGAGAATTTCTTATGAGTAGAGGGTTCCCCGGCTATATCGGCTACAACAGTGATAGTGAGGTATTTACGCACATACTTCATTATACTGTCCGCCAACTGGGGTTCCCGTTGACATATTATAAGGATGTAATAACACCTCTTAAAGATTCAGAAGTAGAGAGGAGAGAAGATAGAGACGCCCTGCGATTAATTAAAAAATCATTAAGGCCTCTCTGTATAGATGGTCCCAATGTTGTTATTGGATTTATACCTGACGGGACATGTTTTATGGTGCATGATGCAAAAAAACTTCGTCCTGGTGTTGTTGGTGGTGTTAAAGGTAAATATGCATTAATGTCTGAGGAATGCGGGCTTGATAGGGCTATACCCAAAAGAGATAAATCAAAGGACATATTTCCGATGAAGTATGACATGGTGATAGTCAAACCTCAGGCAAAGGAGGTTCAGATATGGAATCAGCTACAAAATTAGATCATAACTATCAACTTTCATTAAAAGAGTTTCCGTATATCATCCATTGGAGAGAGGACAGATGTAAGCGTTGCGGGAGATGTACAGCAGTCTGTCCTGTTAAGGCGATCGAGCCAACTGTTAAGTTACAGAGGATTGTTCAATCTGAAGGGTCTATCCCAACTCCAAAAGCAATTAGAAGGGTTGTTCATATAATTGAGCAGGTTAGAGATATAGAAAGATATTGTACAGGTTGTGGAGCATGTACACTTGTATGTCCAAATGATGCTATAGAGCCTGAATATAATCCTTACAATAAGCTTCTGCATTATAAAAACAAAGGTGGAGAAGGATACAGAAGGGGCGGAAGAAGGAATGACCCTGCGATTTCAACACTGGACAGACTTAAATTCACAAGGATTTCGATGCTTACAGACCCTGCCCTCGATGCAGGAAGACATGAGTTTCGTGTGAGGACACTGCTCGGCAGGATTTTGCCGCCGGAAGATCTGCCATTGAAACAAGTGGATGGCAAACTTGTAGTAGACAAGGAAGGCAGTAATTTTATTCCGCCTGTGCGAGAGATTTTTCCAATAATGATAGGCAGCATGTCAATTGGCGCACTTTCACCCCCAATGTGGGAAGGTCTCGCAATGGGTGTCGCATATCTCAATGAGGTAGAGGGGATACCTGTTGTAATGGCCTCAGGAGAGGGCGGTGTGCCTTCAAGGCTTTTAAAATCAAGGTATCTCAAATATTTCATTCTTCAGATTGCTTCTGGGTACTTTGGGTGGGATGAAATAATACATTCAATACCTGACATGGTGGAAGACCCAGCGGCTATTGAAATCAAATATGGTCAAGGTGCAAAGCCGGGTGACGGTGGTTTATTAATGGCACAGAAAGTTTTGAAACTTATAGCGAGCATTCGTGGTGTTCCACAGTTTGTTGACCTCGCATCACCACCAACGCACCAGACAAAGTACTCGATTGAAGAGGCGGTAGCAAAGATGATTCAGTCAATGTCAATGGCATGGGGGTTTAGAGTGCCTGTTTATCCCAAGATTTCCGGTACAAAAACAGCACGAGCTGTTTTAAATAACCTTGCAAGAAATCCTTATGCAGCAGCGCTTTCTATTGATGGTGAAGATGGTGGAACAGGTGCTGCATACAATGTATCAATAGATAAAATGGGACATCCAATTGCTTCAAATATCAGGGAATGTTACCTTGACCTTGTGAAACAGGGAAAGCAGAACGAGTTGCCTCTTATTGCAGCAGGCGGTGTTGCCAAAAAAGGCAATTTGGCAGCCAATGCTGCAGCCCTTATTATGCTCGGAGCTTCAGCAGTCTCTACGGGCAAATATATTATGCAGGCAACAGCTAATTGTTTTGGCAACGAATACAATCGCTGCAATCTCTGTAACACTGGTAGATGTCCGAGAGGTATCACAACTCAGGATCCGAAATTATATAGACGTCTCGATTCTGATAAGGTTGCTGAACGTGTAGTAGAAGTCTTCAAGGCAGCTAATGTAGAGCTCAAAAAAATATTTGCACCTATGGGAAGAAGCACAGAACTTCCTATTGGCATGTCTGATGGATTGAGTATTGATGATAAGGCAATGGCAAATCGATTGGAGATAAGTTATGCGTGCTAAGAAGGCAGTCAATAGTCAACAGTCAATAGTCAGCAGTCAAAAGGAATGCAAAAAAAATATTGTCACTATTTATGGTCATATCAATGGTCATAGGGTTTCGTCCCGTATTCTTGAAGAACAGATACAGCAGGCAATTAGAGACGGTGCAAGAGAATTGCATGTAATAGCAGATGGACAGCATGGTGTTGGTGGAAGAATCTGGCCGAGGAGTGAAAGCGTAAAAATAATTGTTGAGGGTCCTGTTGGTCAGAGGCTCGGAAGCATGGGGATGCTCGGCACTGAAATTATTGTAAAAGGAAGCGCCTCAGATGATGTTGGCTGGATAAACTGCGGAGCTAAAATTACTGTTTTGGGAGATGTTACTAATGGCGCATTTAATGCTGCTGCACAGGGAGTTCTTTATGTGCAGGGTAGCGGTGGTGCGAGATGTGACACGATGACAAAACATAACCCCCGTTTTGAACCTCCGCAGTCATGGTATTTCAGGGATGTTGGGGATTCTTTTGCAGAGTTCAAGGCAGGCGGGATTGCTGTTGTTTGCGGTGTGAATCCGAGAAACCCTGACAATGTACTCGGATATCGTCCGTGTGTTGGGATGGTGGGAGGCGCAATTTATTTTAGGGGACCAATTAAGGAATATAGTGAAAAAGATGTCAAACTACTTGATCTTACACCTCAGGATTGGGAATGGCTTACAACAAATATGAAGCCGTATCTCGAAGCAATAGACAGATTATCACACTATAACGAGCTGACTCGTTCTTCTGATGATTGGAAAAAGATTATTGCATATACACCACAGGAAAAAAGGGAAAGAAGATGGTTCAAGATATCAACCTCTGATTTTAGGAAAAATTACTGGGAAAAAGAGGTTGGAGCGGGTGGCATTTTTGCACCCTATATGGATCATGAATTTACATTACTGCCTTATATAACTACAGGAGCAAATAGGAGGAACAAACCTGTCTGGGCAAATGAGAAGTATTCACCACCCTGTGAATATAATTGTCCTACACATATACCATCTCACAAAAGGGCATCACTTATTCGACAGGGCAAACTTCAAGAAGCCCTTGAAATGGTTTTACAATACAGCCCTCTGCCTGCAACAGTATGTGGCCAGATATGCCCTAATTTATGTATGCAAAACTGTACAAGGGATCAGTTAGATAAAGCAATTAATATAAATAAACTCGGGAGTCTTGCTATGAATCTGCCTGCACCCAAAAAGGCTGGGACTACAGGACATACGATCGCAGTTATTGGTGGTGGACCTGCGGGTCTGAGTGCAGCATGGCAGCTTGCCCTCAAAGGTCATACTGTTGACCTTTATGAAGCAACAGGTAAGCTCGGCGGAAAACTTGAGATCTGTATACCGAGAGAGCGGTTACCACAGGAGATACTTGAGAAAGAGCTTTCAAGATTTAAGGAGATAGGGGTTAATATTTATCTTAACGAAAGGATAGATCAGGCAAAATTTAAAGATATTTATAAAAATCATGAAATAGTTGTTGTTGCATGTGGCGCGCATAAACCGAGGATGATTTCTTTTCCGGGTTCAGAACATGCAGTAAGCGCTTATGAATTTCTTAAGGGGATAAATAGTGGTAATCTCCCTGCTCTCAACGGTAAAAAAGTTGTTATTATAGGTGCTGGCAATGTAGGCATGGATGTCGCATCCCAGTCATTCAACTGTGGCGCTGAATCAGTTATAGCTGTGGATATCCAGAAGCCAGCAGCATTCGGCAAGGAGATGGAGACCGCTGTTGCAAAGGGCACACAGATCTTCTGGCCTAAATCTACTGAGAGATACGATACTGAACAGAAGAAAATATTCTTCAAGGATGGCACATCGCTTGATGCTGATATAGTGATTATTTCTATAGGTGAAGCGCCTGTGTTGGATTTTCTTCCTCCTTCAATTCATACAGAAAGGGGATGGATGGTAGTAAGTGATATTGGACAGACCTCTGATGTAAAAGTATTTGCTGTTGGTGATGCCACGAGGCCCGGACTTGTAACACAGGCTATTGGTCAGGGAAGGATTGCTGCAGGGCAGATTCACCATCAGTTAATGCATGCACCGAGGGAGGCTGAGGTCAAACAGGTTATACCTTACGAGAGGATAAAGACAGAATATTACGATTTCTGCCGCGGTGATTTCATTGCAGCAGAAAAAGAGGCTGAAAAATGTCTGTCCTGCGGCACATGTCGCGATTGCCACATGTGTGAGATAACCTGTTACTGGGGTGCGATAAACAGGATTGAACATAAAGATGGTTCATTCGAGTATGTTGTTGATGAGGATAAATGTATTGGGTGTGGTTTTTGTGCAGGCATATGTCCTTGTGGTGTATGGGGAATGGTAGAGAATATATAAAACAATGGCGCAATCACTTGCAAGAGAAAATCGTATATTATCTGCCCTTCTCGAGGTAAGCAGGGTTTTAAATTCCTCTTTTGAACTCGAAAATAACCTTTCACGCACCATGCGGGTCCTCGGAGATTTCCTTGAAATGGAAAGGGGTTCTGTCTTTCTGCTCGATCAGAACACGAAAGAACTCAGAATTGTTGCGGCTCATGGTCTTACAACAGAACAGATCGAAAAGGGAAAATACAGAATCGGAGAAGGCATAGTGGGAAGGGTGCTTGAAAAAAGTTCTCCAATGATTATCCCTAATGTTGGAAACGAGCCTTTATTTTTAAACAAAACAGGGTCAAGGATCGGGAAAAACGGCATTTCATTTCTCTGTGTTCCTGTAAGGTTTAAGGGTGAATCCATTGGTGTTTTGAGCGCTGACAGGATTTTTAAAGATAAGGCTATTACTGTTGATGAAGATATCAGGGTATTAGAAATAGTAGCATCCATAATCGCCCAGTATGTAATCCTCTGGAAGCATTACAAGGAATCGGAACAGGAAAAAGAAAACCTCAAGCGCGAACTTAAAGGCAGATACAGCCTTCCAAATATCATTGGCACTTCAGACAGGATGCAGGAAATCTTTGAGGCTGTCTACCGTGTTGCAGATTCAAGGGCGACTGCTATCTTATACGGCGAAAGTGGTACAGGAAAAGAATTAATAGCAAAGGCTATTCATTACATGGGTCCAAGGGCTAAATTGCCTTTTATTAAATTTAATTGCGCCTCAATTCCCGAAGGACTTATAGAATCAGAACTCTTTGGACATGAAAGAGGCGCTTTTACTGGTGCCATTTCTGCACGGAAGGGCAAATTTGAGCTTGCCCACACAGGAACAATGCTTCTCGATGAGGTCGGAGACCTACCACTTAATCTTCAGCCAAAGATATTGCGCGTGCTTCAGGAGAGGGAATTTGAGCGTGTTGGTGGCGAAAAAACAATAAAGGTAGATGTCAGGCTTATTGCTGCAACCAGCAGGAACCTCGAAGATCTCGTTTCAAGAGGCAAATTTAGAGAGGATTTATTCTACAGGCTCAATGTTGTCCCAATATTCATGCCTCCTCTAAGAGAAAGAAAAGAGGATATACCACTTCTGGTGGAATTTTTTCTGAAACGGTTTAATAAAGAGAATAACAAAGATATGGCGATATCACCTGATGCCCTCAAAGTTTTAATAGATTATCACTGGCCTGGTAATGTAAGAGAACTTGAAAATACTATAGAAAGGCTTGTTGTCATGTCAGGGAAAAATATTATTAAGCCTTCAGATCTTCCGATAAATCTAAAATTGCCCTCCCCAAACGAGGTTTTTCAAAAAGAATCATTAAAGGCAGGCATTGAGGACATAGAGAAATCAAGTATCCTTGAGGCTCTCGAAAAATGTGGAGGGGTTCAGGCAAAGGCAGCAAGGCTGTTAGGTCTTACACCAAGGCAAATAGGTTACAAGATGAAAAAATATAACATTTTAGCGCCACTCAGTTTGTAATAGATTCTCCCGATTTAAGAAACCTTTAACTTGTCTTACCAAAATTAATATCTTTTTTAGTAGGTCTGGTTTAAAATATATACATGCTTAATGTATTGATCATCTCTGACGAAGCCAAAGAATTATATACATTATTTAAATCAGTGAGGTTTACTCAACATACCGTAACAGAGAAGGTCAAGCCAGCAGAGACTGATTCTGCTAAATTGAGCAAATATGATATAGCCTTCCTCGATCTTGATACAGAAGGGTGGCAGAACAGACTTTTAGATCTGCGACAACAAATGCCTGTAATAGCTTTTTCAAGACCTGACATTAAAATGGCAGTTGAAGCTATGAAACTCGGGGCAAGCGATTTTTTGGAAAAGCCTCTTACCAATAGCTCCCTAAGTGATGTGATTGGCAAACACAAAAAAAAGTTTCTTGATCACGCCGATGGATTTGACGAGATCATTGGTACGAGTAAATTAATGCAAGAAATTTTTAATTTGATAAAAAAAGCAGCGATGAGCGAAAGCATTGTCTTGATTACCGGTGAGAGCGGAACGGGCAAAGAGTTGGTTGCACGGGCAATTCACAAGTGGAGCCCGAGAAACAATAAACCCTTTATGACAATAAGTTGCAGCGCAATTCCTGATACCCTTCTCGAATCAGAGCTATTCGGATTCGAAAAGGGCGCCTTCACAGGGGCGAATTATACGAAGAAAGGTCTCCTTGAACTGGCAAATGAGGGAACCGCCTTTCTCGACGAGATCGGAGATGTCTCACCTTTGTTTCAAACAAAGATTTTAAGGGTAATTCAGGAAGACGAGATTATGAGAATCGGCAGCTCACATCATGTCAAAATCAATGTCAGGATCATCGCTGCCACGAGTAAGGACCTCAAGAGTGCCTGTAAGAAGGGACTCTTCAGGGAGGACCTATTTTACAGACTTAATGTAATTAACATCCATCTGCCTCCCTTGAGCGAAAGGAAGGAAGACATCTTGATTTTGGCGAATCACTTCATTAGGAAACATGCCTCAAAAAGAAGAGATATGTTGATTAGAGGTATTGCTGATAATGCCATGAATGCACTTATGAATTATTCATATCCGGGAAATGTAAGAGAGCTTGAGAATATTATCGAGCGTGCAATATCACTCACCAATAGTCCTGAGATATTACTTCAAGATCTGCCATCATATTTGCATCATTTCTCTCCAAAAAAGAAAAATGCTACAAAACTTAAAGGATCTCTGTCAGATTTTGAAAAAGAATTAATATGGTCTGCATTACAGGAGTCTCGTGGGAACATATCAAAAGCAGCCTCTGCACTCGGCATACACCGCCAGCACCTCCAGAGAAAGATAAAACAGCTCAAAATAGCAACCTAATATATCAATGCAATAATTTGTTGCATTAAAGGATACTATTTTTAGCATTATTTCAGGGTATTATAGTTCAAAGTGCAACGAATTATTGCACTTCCAATATTAGTAACTAAATTTTCACTTTAATATCAATAAGTTACGTTCTGGTATGTGTATTGCATATCCTGTCTTCATAAAATATAAAGGTTTTTATAATTAAATGGGAATCTTTTTAAATCGTTCACCATGAAAAGGTTATTGAAAAAATTAAAAGATATTACTGTTTCCATTACATTTACAAAGCCAGAAGAATATGATTCTACAAAAGGAGGTTCAAAAAGCAGTATTGAAAGTGCTGCAAATAGCTACAGAGAAAAAAGACTAAAGCAAAAAGGCAGGAAGGGGGTGAAGCATAGCACAAAAAAAATGAGGGGCGGGCATAAATATAACATTGATAAAAAAGGGAAAGGCATTGAATAGTAATGCGCGAAGAAGGAGGTGTTGAAATGAGTTTCCCAAGAAAGGTTTTTGAATTTCTCAAGGCAGCCAGCATAGCTCATGCAAAGTGGGATTATGAGGTTTCGATGAGCATTATCAAGAATCGGAAGAAACTCTTAGTCCTGTTTATCCTGCTATTGCCAATACTGGCTGTATCACTGTTATCAGCAGCCGATATTTTAGGCGGAAAGACAGCCTATGCTCCAGCACACTATACAACTACTATCTTTATTGTCTCAATTGCTGTTGGTCTTGCAGCAGGTCTTATAACTGGCTGCATCGGAGCAGGCGGAGGTTTTATCATCACGCCTGCTTTAATGGCAGCAGGCGTGAAGGGCATTCTTGCGGTTGGAACAGACCTGTTCCACATATTCGCGAAAGCAATCATGGGAACTACTGTTCACAAAAAACTTGGTAATGTGTCAGTAAAATTAGCCATAGCATTTCTTGTGGGGTCAGCAGGAGGTACTGTTGTAGGTGGAGCGATCAACAAGGGTCTCTATAATAAAGACCCCTTATTGAGTGAGGCTTTTATAAGCACAGTATATGCAGTATTGCTCGGTTTCCTCGGCTTCTATGCCCTCCTTGATTTTATTAAATCCAGCAGAGGTTCAGCTAAAGCCTCTTCTGGGGGGCACGATGCCCATGGCGCCCACGGAGGTCCTGCCGGCATTCCTCCTCTCGGAATAAAGGTGCAGAAGATTGCAATTCCTCCGATGATAACCTTTGATGAGGACTTTGGCGGGAGAAGAATTTCAGGTGTAATAGTTGCAATGGGTGGAGTTGTTGTTGGTGTGTTAGCTGCGATTATGGGTGTTGGCGGCGGATTTGTAACCTTTCCGATGTTCGTATATATTTTCGGCGTTTCCTCAATGACGACAGTGGGAACCGACATTCTGCAGATCATTTTCACGGCAGGACTTGCTGCAGTCGGGCAGTATGCTATCTACGGTTATGTGTTCTACACACTCGCGATGGGAATGCTCCTCGGCTCATTGATCGGTATTCAGGTCGGTGCTCTTACAACAAAAGTTGTTAAGGGTATCCATATCAGAGGTTTTTACGCTATGTCAATTCTTGCAGGTTTTGTCAACAGGGCTACTGCACTGCCGAAGAAGCTGGCAGAACTTGAGATGATAAAGATGTCGAAGTCAACTGCAGCAGCAATTGAGACCGTAGGCTTTTATGTATTCTGGATTGTTGTCGGGATATTCGGCGTGTGGGTTTTGAGCAAATTCTTTATGAATATTAAGGCATTGAGAGAGGAGGGATAAAGATGGCGAAACATAAAGGACATTTAGGACTTGGAATAATCCTTGCCCTGTCATTTCTTTTAGTTTTAGCTCTGATATTTTCTCCTATTTTCCCGAAGTCTCCTGAGGGAAAACCACAGAACGGGTTGGGATATGCAGACACGATGTTTAATAGGCTGTCGAAAGGGTCTTCATATTTTATCCCAAAGCTGTTCAAGGACAATGAGAAATTCATGGGAACAATGTTTACTGTCACTCTCAAGATGGATAAGCCCGAAGATAAGACGGGAGACGCTGAAAAAAGAACTGAACTTGCTTCCATGCTTTATACTGCTGTTGAAGGCACGAAGGTCGAGGTTAAAGGTGCTGAATTGAAGATTGAAGGAGATTTGGGGAAGGTTCTTGAATCAGCACTACAGGATTCAGATGCCATGTTTAAAAATGAAGGGGAAAAGATCAAGGCAAAATACGCATATGACGATGAGCAGAAGATGTTCAGGCAGTGGCATAATACACTGATCAAGATAGACAAGGAATTTAAGAAACAGAAGATGATTGCAGAAGCCAAGATGGTTACCAATGTCACGAAAAAGGCAGTGGAGGCAGCGTATAATTTTTATGGGGTAGCGCCTGAGAAGGTGAAGGATAAAGCTGGTATGATGACATTCCTGCTGGTCTTCTATGTTGCCTATACCATGTGGTGGGGATTTGCGATATTCTACATATTTGAGGGGATAGGACTGAGCATGAAGAAAGCAAAAGTAAAAAAGGAAGTATAGGAGGTGGATATGAAAATACTTGTTCCTATAGATGGGTCACAATATTCGATGGAAGCCGTAAAAATGGCTTTAAAATATGCAAAGGCAACAAAGACAGACATATATCTTATGACCGTGACTCCTTTTATTCATGGTCTGGATCTCGAGATTTCTGCCAGTAAGTTGGCTGATTTGGAAGAAAGCATGAAAAGCAGGGGCGAGGAGATACTTGAGAAGGCACAAGGCATTTTAAAATCTGAAGGGGTAACAGCCAGCACAATATTATCTTCATCTATTTCTGCAGCTGATGAAATAATAAAATTTGCTGAAAAGGAGAAGGTAGACCTCATAATTATTGGGAATCGTGGACTCGGAGGAGCAGCAACGAGGTTTTTCATGGGCAGTGTAGCCTCAAAGGTTGTCAGTCATGCTCCCTGTTCAGTATATGTTGTTAAAACCTGATGATGAGATAATGAACAGAAGCCCTTTGCGAATATCATGAGCATGAGGTTGCAATGTCATTCCGATGGGGCGGTGCATCTATTTTTATCCAATAAGGTATAGGGGATAGCCGCCCCGAGATGGTGTTCGATGCCTTTGTGTCTATACTATTTGTTGCCAGCACATTCGATTTTCATTCGTATTAACTTTTCTATAAAAGTTTGCTATTCTAAGTACAGTAAATTGAAATGCAATTAAGAGCAAATAAGCGTAAGTGGAAATAATATGTCCTTTATTCCAAATTTACAACGTGGATTACTTTCCTTAATAGAAAAATACCATCCTTTCAACATCAGATATTTCAAGATTTTGAGTGTTATAATAATGACCTTTCTCTCAATCACAGTGCTCATTCTCGGCTGGATGTCTTCAAAGGAGATAAAAGAGACTGTTACCGGAGACTTTAACCAGCAACAATTAGTGCTTGCAAGGCATGCTGCCCGTCAAATAGAAAACAGCCTTGAAACACTAAAGAGAGAGTTAATGCTCTTAAGCTTATCACCGTCCATACAATACCTTGAGGGACCTTTTATGGGCAATAGAATGGAGATCGCTTTTTCGAGCATTCGCCACGAAGGGACATTGGAAATAAGATTTGTAGTAGATAAAGCTCAAAAGGTATATCATGTAATCGAAAATAACAAATGCATTTCTGATAAGCAAAATTCTGAGGATTTGCATTATCTGGAATGGGCAAAAAAAGAAGAGAATAAAGGCATTGTCTTTTTAACTAAAGTATCAAATGTTTCGCACAACGGTCAGCCTGAAAAACCCATAATGAAAATGATTATACCTGTATGGCAGGTTTCTACTGATGAATCATATCCTGTGGCGCGGAATAAATTTTCCGGAGTCTTAGTGTTCTTTATAGATGCAGCCCAATTAATAGAGAAAATTACAGGAGAGATGCGGTCAGGAAAAACAGGCTATGCATGGGTTATAGATGAGAACGGCACTTTTCTTTTCCATCAGGAAATTGCCTTTATTGGCAAAAACGCCTTTGAAGCGCGAAAAGGCAGAAAACCCACAATCTCTTTTGCAAGGATTAACGAGATTCAGAAGGAGAAGATGCTGAAAGGGAAAGAGGGAACAAGCTGGTATACTTCAGGCTGGCACAGGGGCATGGAGGGGGAGATAAAAAAACTGATCGCCTATACACCTGTTCATTTAGAAAACAGACCTGATGGCCGGATATGGTCTGTAGCCGTTGTAGCGCCGATCAGCGAGGTTGAGGGAACAATCCACTCAATAAATATCAGGCAGTTTTTCCTTCAGGCAATCATTATTTTTATTATTTTATCCGGCGGGTTATTAATTAATTTTCTGATTCTCACCTGGTCAAATCTCTTAGAACAGGAAGTTGCCAAGAAAACGATAGAGTTAAGAAAGTCTGAACAGCGGTATAAATCCCTTGTTGAAAACGCTGAAGATATTATTTTTACCGTGGATTATAGCGGGACCATTTTATCAATGAATAAATACGGGGCTTATTTTTTTACCCTGCGGGAAGAGAATATTATTGGTCGTAGTCTCATGGAACTCATATCATGGCCGAGCGCTGAAATTTTTCTCTTGATGATTCAAAGGGTATTCGAGACAAAGGAAAGTAAACAGATAACTCACATGCTTACTATAGGGGACCGCAATTACTGGCTCAGTACGCGTCTGAGAAGACTCTGGGATGAAACAGGAAATATTTATGCAGTCTTAGGCGTATCAAGGGATATTACTGAAAGGAAACAAATAGAAGAACATAGTTACTATACAGAGAAACTGGCATCCATGGGGACACTGGCTGCTGGTGTAGCCCACGAAATCAATAACCCGCTTGCGGTCATACTTGGTTTTACAGACCTGCTTTTGGAAAAGTCCGCGCCTGGCACAGAAGCACACGATTTATTGGAGACCATAGAAAGGCAGGCTCTTAACGCTAAGAGGGTAGTTGAGAATCTTTTGAGTTTCGCCAGATATAAGGAACCCAAAGAGGAAATCGTTGATATAAATCAATGTATGGAGACTGTGCTTTCGGTTATGGGGAATACCATAAACTTAAATAAAATTTCTATTGTCAAACAGCTGCAAGAAGGTCTTCCATCAGTAAAGGGGGATGCCGGAGAAATACAGCAGGTCTTCTTTAATATTATAAACAACTCTATCTACGCCATGAGTGGTGGAGGCGTTTTAACTATCAGAACAAAATCTTCTGATGAAAATGTACACATTGATATTGCTGATACGGGTTATGGCATTAAAAAGGAATATCGGAAAAAGATATTTGACCCCCTCTTTACTACAAAGGAGGTTGGGAAGGGTACAGGACTTGGACTTTCTGTATCTTATGGTATAGTAACGAAACACGGTGGGACGATCACCTTCGAGACAAAGACAAAAGACGAGGCTGAAGATACAGGTACCACTTTTTACATAACCCTTCCTGCGGCTAAACTAGGGGAAAGTGAATAGCAAATATTTAATAACAACGATGAAGAAAGGAGGATGGTTATGCCAGGGAAATTATTGATCGTTGATGACGAACCAGATATGTTAAAGCTCTTAAGTATGATCATCAGGGAGAAGACGTCCTATGAAGTTACAACTACGAATAATCCAATGGAAGCGCTTGAATTTATCAAAAAAGGGGGATACGATCTTCTAATTGCAGACCTGAAAATGCCAGGACTTGATGGGATGGAACTTCTGGATGCTATTAAGGGTGTGGACAAAGATATTCCTGTTATTATGATAACTGCTTATGGCACTGTTGAATCTGCAATGGAGTGCATGCAAAAAGGCGGCTTTGACTTTATTACGAAACCCTTTCGAAAGGAGCATATCCTTTTCACAATTGATAAGGCTTTAAAATGGATTGAGATACAAAGGGAAAACAGGATGCTGAAAGAACAAATCAAAAAGGTTGAAGGGCAGAAGTAGAACACTCACCCTTAGTATTTAACTGTTTGAAATCTTCATGTCCGGAATACAAGCGAGTAAAGATTATTATAAGTGTTCTTTAATAAATTGCTGGATATACATGTCAGTGACAGCATCATTATACATAACCATATCCAGTTGTTTTGTGTAGGCTGTGAGTTTGCCCATAACATCTAATTTTTCTTCTATAGTTGACATTTTATACTTGGTAAGAATAGCATCTATTACATCCTCTTTAACACTTATTCTAAAGTCCATTTTTTTTAGTATCTCAGTTATAAGTCTGACCCGCCTTAATCTTCTATCATGAGCAGCTCCTCCACCTTTAAAAAAGAATTTTATGTAATTATCATTTATGTTATCTCCTGCATATGCCTCTATCATCGAGAAATGGTAGCCGAGTCTTACGCTGAAATTCACATAATTTCTGGATAAGATAGCAAAGCTTTTTTCACCCATCTGGTAAAGTTGGTCCTCTGGCACAGATGATGCATGCGCTATCATCCCTAAAAAGCCTTTGGCATCAACAGGTCTCGGCTCAGGCCATTTCATGCTCTTCATGCCTTTAAGCAAAGCAGAAAAAGGGATAGAGAGTATATCATCGGGTCTTGCTTTTTTTACTTTATCTTTAATGCCCCCGTCAATATCTAATAGATGTACAGCCACAGGAATCCCTGCTAACAGATCGACTGTTTTTGTACCTTTGATCTCATGTCCTTCGCCTATATTGAACATTTCCTGCATTGCTATTTCGTGTGCAAAACGGGTTATGTCATGAAGGGTCTGACAATTTTCCGCTCTGAAATTCCTATTTTCAGGATCTATTAAATTAAGGGGCACTATTTGCTTAAGCACTTTTTCGAGTGTCTTAAAAAGGCGAGTCTCCTTAAAAGGTTCTTTTTTGGTTAGTGCATATTCGATAAGTTCATTGACCTTGCCTTCGTATATATTGCAATTGATTGCATCTACTGTTATCTCCTGGCCATTCTTGATAGTCCTTGTTGCAATTTCAGTATCGAGAATGGTTGGAACCTGATATTCTCTGGATAGAGATGCCATATGTCCAGTAGCGCTTCCTACATCTGTGATAATAGCAGATGCCTTATTCATAACAGTTACATATTTCGGATTCGTATGCTTTGCAACAAGCACACCCCTTTCAGGGAAATTCTTCAAATCTTCTTCATTCTTAAGTATAAAAGCCTTCCCATAACCAACACCTTTACATGCAATTACTCCCTTGTCGAGGATAACATTGTATCCTTCTATCCGCGTAGGCAGACAGACATGTGGGGGCGTAAAAATATTGATTATTTTTAAAGGTCTCGTCTGCAGGATGTACACGTGGTCATTACTTCCAACAGCCCATTCAATATCCTGCGGGGACACGTAATGTTTTTCCAGCTCAACTGCATAATGTGCGAGCAATTTTATGTGTTTATCAGACAAGCACTGTTTTCCTCGTTTTGTTTCAGGGACGATTGCCTCTTCAAGCGTCCCATTATGTCCGCACACGAGCATTCTTTCCTGATCCATTATCTTTTTACTGAGGATAGTCCCTTCGGGGTGCCTTGATACAGTATATAAATCAGGCGTTATGGTTCCGTCAACGACCCATTTGCCCAGCCCGTATATAGCATTTATTATAATGTGATCAGATGCAGGATCATTAGGGTCCCTTGTATACATCACTCCACCTGCGGCTGCGTCTACCATATTCAGACCGCCGACAGCCATAACCATTTCTCCCTCGGAAAAACCTTTTGTCTTAGAATAAAATATGGCGCGTGAGGTAAAAAGACTTGCGACAACTTCTTTGTATTTCTGAACAACCATGTCTCCCGGAATATTTAGAAAAGTAGCGTATTGTCCGGCAAAGCTAAAGTCGCTGTCCTCTCGTATAGCGCTGCTTCTTACTGCTACCATTATTCCTTTACCAATCTTTTCACATAACCTTGAATAGGCATCTTTAATAGCCTCTTCTAAATCATAGGGAACATCTGACTGTATTATCATATCCTGTATTTCTTTGCTCACTTTATTAACTTCCTCAATATTTTCTATGTTTAGTGCTGAGATTATTCTATTTGTCTTTTCAATAAATCTGTTATGTTCCATGAATTTTTTAAATGCATAGGCGCTGATTACAAAACCCTCTGGAGCCGGTAGACTGAGAAGGTTTTTCAACTCCCCTAAATGTGCCATCTTCCCACCGGCAATACTTACCATCTCTCCTGTGATATTTTCTAAGGGAATAGTCAAGTCACTAACTGGAATCTCAAACTTGTATACCAGTGTTTTTTCTATTTTTTTGTTGATGTCATTAAAAACTCTGTAAAGAATTTGATATTTATCATTTGAGAGAGTATTGAGATTCTCAATTATGTATAAAACGCCAATGGCTAACTCTTTGATTTTTGTATTAATGTACTGAATGTCAAAAAGATATTCTCCAGAGAGTTTTTCCTCCATGTCTGCCATGGTCTCGAGCACATAATTGTTTTTCGAAAGAAGTTGCTGAAATACAATGTATTTACCTCTCAAGGCTTCCTTAACAACTTCGGATTGCTGGATGTCTTTTGAAGATTTTTTTAAGATTTTTAAAAAATCAAACATTTTTTAAATTATAGCTATAAAAAAATTTCTTGACAAGTTAGTTTCGTATCAGTATACTTTTTCGGTATAAATAAAATAATTATATACTAACATCATAATCTTATTATCATGGAACTTATAAATAGAGAAGATCATCAAAAGCTGTATATGCAGCTTTATGAGATTTTAAAGAAAAAGATCGAAAGTAAGGAATGGACTATTGGCTTCCAGATTCCTACAGAACAGGAACTCTGCGAGATGTTTAATGTAAGCAGAGCTACTGTGAGAACTGCCATTATCGAGCTTGTCAGGCAGGGATACCTAAAAAGGCAGCAGGGCAAAGGTACTTTTATCTGTAAGAATATAATAACCGAGGGATTAACAATGATTACAAATCTCAAGGAGCCGATGTTAGAGGAAGGGGGAAGCTTTTCTCTGAATACGCTTGCCAGAACAGTAATGATGCCAGTGGATGACCTTCACTTACTGCTCGATATACCTAATGATAAACATATCATTTATATAAAGAGAATTTGGTCATCTGGAAATAAACCTGTCATATTACAAGAGGTGTGTATTCCGTATCATATCTGCCCATTTCTCCTTGAGGAAGATATTGAAAACAATTCCTTGTTTGAACTTTTCGAAAGAAAATATGGGATAAAGATTACCAATGTAAAGAACTTTATGGAAATTGCATATTTAACCCCAGATGAGGCAAGGATTCTTGGACAATCAGATAACTCAGCCGCTTTTGTTCTGAAACAACAATTTTATTCAGGCGAGACCTTGATTATGTATTCACGCTCTATAAAAGGACATAACAGATTCCATTTTTACATAGAATTTGAGAGAAAAGCTGCATAAAAAAGGAGGGATTTATGTCAGAGAGCAAAGTTGTAAAGGATTTAATGATAGGTATTTTTGAGTATCCTCACATACCCTACTGGTTTTCCATAAATCAGGCGATAAGAATCATAAAGGTTTCTTTTATCAGCACAAAAAAGTATCCTGAACCTATGGCAATCCTTGTTTTTGATGAGAAATACAACCTTATGGGAACACTCACCCTGAAGGACATTTTAAAAGGACTTGAACCGAAGTTTCTGAAACCGAGCACAAAGGCGCAGGTTCCTGAAGAAAACGAGTCAGGTTTGTCCATCATCTGGGATACCCTCTTTGACAAGAGCGCAAAAGAGATGGCTGAGAAGCCTGTGAGCGAGATAATGGTGACTGCAAAGTACTTTGTTGAACCAGATGATCCGATTACTAAGGCAGCATACATGATGGTGCACCATGACCTGGTTTTGATTCCTGTTTTGGAGAATAAGAAGAAGTTTGTGGGTCTTGTTAGAATGGTCGAGATATTTGATGAACTTTCAAATGCAATTATGAAGGAATAGGGGGTGGTTTAATGGCTGAGAAAGAAAAAAAGAAGACAGGGGGATTGCCAGAACCTCCACCTGAAATAGTAGTTGCAAAAGAGAAAATTCCGTTTGACTGGAAAAGAATATTTTTCATTTTATTGGGATTAGGACTTTTCCTTTTTATTTATTATATGCCGCCATGGAGAGATGCTGTTGATCCTACTGGCAAAGCATTCCCGTTATCGCCGGAAGGTAAAGGTGCAATTGCCTTGTTCCTGATGGCTGGCATTTGGTGGGTATTCGAGGTAGTCCCTATTGGTGTTACGAGTATAGCGATAGGTGTTATGCAGGCGCTCTTTGCAATACGTTCTGCAAAAGAGGCATTTAGGGACTTCATGGATCCCTCGGTTATGTTTATCTTTGGTTCGGTAGTTATCGGACTTGCCTTTACTACAACAGGGCTAACAAAACGACTTGCATATAAGATGCTCCAGATTGTAGGTGAAAGGACGAGCATGATTCTTCTCGGCAGTTGTGTTGTCACAGCAGGATTAACGCTTGTTATGGCTCATACTGCTGCTGCAGCAACTGTATTCCCCATTCTCCTTGCCATCAATGCTCTTTACGGAGAGGGAGATAAACCAACAAAATTTGGCAAATCACTCTTCATTGGTATGGCGTACGCTGCAGGCGCGGGCAGCATTATTACTTTCTTAGGTGCTGCACGAGGTCCTGCTGCTGCGGGTATGTTCAAAGAATTCACTGGAAGGGACATAGGGTTTTTTGAACTTACCAAATATATGTTCATTATCGGATGGGGTATGGTATTCATCATTTGGGTATATTTAAAAATATTCTTAAAAGCTGAGAAAAAGGTTATTCCCGGGTTAAAAGAAAAGGTGAAAAGTCTCTATAAAGATCTTGGGCCCATGACAAGAAATGAGAAGTTCGTCATCCTCTGTGTTATCGGTGTGGTGATCGTGATGTCGCTCCAATCATTTGTACCAGCATTGAAGGTTCTGGACAGGTCAGCACTCATCCTCTGCTCGACCCTTGTATTCTTTATATTCAGAGTGCTTACAGTAAAACAGCTTGAGGAGATACCATGGAACATCATCCTTCTCTTCAGTGGTGCAATGAGCATAGGCTTCTGCCTCTGGAAAACAGGCGCTGCACAGTGGATGGCTGTTCAATGGCTTGTCATGTTCCAGAAGGCTCCATGGTATATTTTTGTACTGAGTATAGCTACTTTTGTTCTAATGATGACTAATTTCATTATGAATGTTGCAGCCATAGCAATTTCACTTCCTGTATCTCTTGTTATTGCCCAATATCTCGGTGTCGCGCCTGATGTTATTTTGTATGCATCACTTGTAACAGCAGGTATGCCGTTTTTGCTTCTTATAGGCGCTGCGCCTAATGCGATTGCTTATGAATCAAAACAGTTTACAACAGGGGAATTCTTCATGCATGGCATCCCGATGAGCATTATCCTCATTGCAGTTATTGGTGTTGCCCTGTTCACCTTATGGCCATTGCTAGGAATGCCTATTACATTAAAATAAACACATCTCCCTTGTATTAAAAAGGGGCAAGGGGGGAATTAAGGAGGAATAATGGGTTTTGAGGACGTTTTAAAGAAATATTTTCCTGTGGCATATACAGAGCCTGATTTTGTTAAAAAGACTTATAATGCCCTTAATAAGTTTGGGTTTACAGATGAAAACTGCATCGCATCTGTTTGTGTGTGTCGGGATGAAATCTCCCAGTCCATTCGAAGCTACGTAAAACGCACATGGGGAGAGGCATTTAATTTTTCGAGCCTCGCTGGCATGTTCACCGCAGGCAAGACAGGATTAAAGGCAGCAATTCATCATGCACCGAGAATAGACAACAAGGAACGATATGTGTTCTATGTCATTCCCCATATAGCGATTGATGAGGACGGCAAGACCGGATTCTGTAAGAGGAGGGGGATTAAGGGAGGCTCAACTGCCTGCGGAGCGCTCTGTCTGTTTCTTGATGAACTCTACACAGGCAAGCTGCACATCAAGATTGATGAAGAAGACATTGAGGAAAGTCTTCTTAAGAGAAGACTGATTAAGGAAATAACCTACGGCGATATCCCGAGTCTTCTTGATCTTACGCACATAGCCCGCAAGGTTATACAGGAAGACCTTGAACATGCCATCGAAAAAGTCGTTGATACATCAAAGAGTGATTATGCAATGCTTACCGGGATACAAATCCACGCGCCCGATGAGACTTATATCTGGCCTGGAGAGTCGTATATTGTTATTGATGGCAAAAAACAGGGTATTAACTTATGAGCTTGACAAATTTAGCTCGTTATTTAGCATATGGCGTTTTGTGAACCATTATGAAAGGCATCTAAGACATCTATGAGATATATTATTACTTTTCTCATATTTTTCTTATTCTGGATAATATGGTCCGGCGTGTTCGATGCATGGCATCTCTCACTCGGGGTTATCTCCTGCATCCTCATAACATATATATCCCACGACCTCTTGTTCCAGCGCAAAAAATTTCAGAAGAAGGATATAACAGAGACTATTCGGTTCATTAAATATATACCCTGGCTTTTATACCAGATTGTACTGGCTAATGTTCACGTGGTCAAGCTGGTCTTAAATCCAAGGATGAATGACCTTATTGACCCTCATATAATAAGATTTAAAACTAAGTTAAAAAAGGATATGTCACTCGTGACATTTGCCAACTCAATTACCCTCACACCCGGCACCATCACCATACTTATCAGAGACGGGTACTATTTTGTACATGCAGTAGATATGAAGGTTGCTGGAGATCTTCCTGGCGAAATGGAAGAAAGGGTGGGCCATATATTTATGGAGGGGGAAGATGGATAACTTCTTCATAGCCATCGGACTTATTTTAGGCATCCTCTCTCTAATCTGTCTCTATCGAGGTATATTTGGGCCAACAGACATAGACAGGATAATAGGTGTCGGCGTTGTTGGCACAAAGACATTAATTATACTTCTCCTTATAGGGCTTCTATATAAGAGATTGGATATGTTTGTGGATATTGCCTTAGTATATGCCATCCTGAATTTTATTGGCGTCCTTATCTTCGCAAAATACTTTATTAAAAAAGGGGTTCTGTAGATGTCTATTTTAATGGTATCAAATATTATTGTGATAGTTTTTATTTTGCTTGGGGTCTTTTTCATGTTTGCTGGAACCATTGGGTTTCTGCGTCTCCCTGACTTTTATTCAAGGATGCATGCCACCGGCAAAAGTGATACCTTAGGGGTATTTCTATCGTGTATTGGCATAGCGCTCTATACCCTACAGGGCGGCTTATACCTGGCAAATATACTGGTGAGTTTAAAGATAATGTTTATAGCTGTTTTCTGGTTTTTGGGTGGACCTACTGCTACTCATGCCCTTTTGAAGTCAGCATTCAAGTCCGGTATTACACCATGGACAAAGGATGGAAGGGCTGTTATAGAGTGGCCCCCAAAATAAGGAGGGATTTATATGATATGGCAACTTGACCTTATACTGCTCACTCTTGTAGTCATATGTGCTGCAGCCGCCCTTGCTGTTAAGAATCTTTTTAGCGCTACAGTCTTGTTCGGCGCCTTTAGCTTCTTAATGTGCATGTTATGGACAGAGATGGGCGCTGTTGATGTGGCATTTACAGAGGCGGCTGTTGGAGCAGGCGTGAGCACAGCCTTCTTTATTGCAGCAATATTTCAAACATCGAGGAGAACGAAAGATTAAAGCTTTGAATTGTCATTCCTGCGGAAGCAGGAATCCAGAGAAAATCAAATGGATTCCGCATCAAGTGCGGAATGATAGATAAAGATAGGAGGTCAAAGGATTGAAAGTTCTTGCTCTTATTGCAACGCTTATGACAGGTGCCCTACTTATATACGCAACAGTAGATTTTCCTGACTGGGGTGACCCATATTCTCCAGCGAGTGTCCACGTCTCTCCGAGATATATCGAGAAGACCATCGAGGAGACAGCAATACCCAACATGGTTACCTCCTTGCTTGCTGATTACAGGGGCTATGATACCAACTTTGAAGAGACGGTAATATTAACGGCTGGAGTTGCTGTCATGATGCTTTTAAGGAGGCCCCGTAAATGATCATACGGTTAGAAGACATTATCATAAAAACCATCTGCAGACTTCTAATACCATTTATACAATTATTTGGACTGTACGTGATCGCACATGGACACGGTAGCCCCGGCGGGGGATTCCAGGGTGGCTGTATTCTTGCTGCAAGCTTTATCCTAATTCTAATTGCATTCGATCTTTCAGAGGCAAAGAGACGGTTTTCTGAAAAGCTTAATAATTTTTTTAATAACTTTGGAGTATTTTTATACGCATGGACTGGCTGGATGTGTCTGCTCTTAGGGGGTAATTACCTTGATTATGGGAAACTGAGCAGAATCCTGCCGGTAGATGCTGTTCATGCAAGATATTATGGTGTGTTCGCTGTCGAAGTCGGCGTAGGGATCACTGTTATGGCAATCATGATCTCTATTTTTCTTGACCTCATCACAGGGGGAAAACATGAGGAGGAACCTGAAAAATGATTGAATATATTATTGCCAAATATAATTATTGGGTTTATATAGTGCTCATGATGATAGGATTTTACGCCATGATAGGCAAGCGTAATTTAGTAAAAAAGCTACTGGGAATGAATATATTCCAGTGGGCGATAATACTCTATTACGTCTCCACTGCGTCTAAAAAGGGCGGGGCAACAATCCCCATTGTTATGGGCGCTCACGGGCATTATGAGCCTGCTCAGGCTATTCAATATTTAAACCCCTTACCCCATTGTCTCATGCTTACAGCCATAGTAGTAGGGGTCAGCACTACAGGAGTCGCCCTTGCACTGATAATAATGATTCACAGAAGATATAAGACCTTAGAAGAAGATGAAATATTAGAGTCATTGGAGGCATTTAAAAAATGATATCAGACCAGTTTCCAGCCTTAATTATTGTTTTCCCTCTGATTATAGCCTTCTGGATCAATATAGTAGGCTGGTGGTGGAAAAGACCGTGTTTTTATATGTCCATGTTAGCGTTGTCAGTATCATTCATCTCATCACTCGGCATGCTTAATACGGTTATCAGCAAAGGAACCATACACTATAGACTTGGTGGGTGGGAACCTCCGTGGGGTATCGAGTATGTAGTAGATCACCTAAATGCACTTATACTTATTATCGTCTCATTTGTCGGTCTTGTTGTTGGCATATATTCAAAAAAGAGTATTGAGAAAGAGATTTCAGAATCAAAGATACCTCAGTTTTACTCCATCTATACATTACTGGTTATGGGGCTTCTTGGGATGACAGTAACAGGTGATGCCTTTAACCTTTATGTTTTATTGGAGATTGCATCCTTAGCAGGTTATGCCCTTATAGCATTAGGGGAGGATGGGGCGCCTCTTGCTAGTTTTAATTACGTTATTATGGGAACAATCGGCGCCTGTTTTTATTTGCTTGGCGTTGGCTACCTCTATATAGTTACTGGCTCGCTTAATATGGCTGACCTGTCACAGTTATTGCCTAATCTATATCATTCCAAAGTAGTATTGGTTGCCTTTGCCTTCCTTATGGTGGGAGTAGCCATAAAGATGGCATTTTTCCCCTTGCATATATGGCTTCCAGATGCCTATACTCATGCCCCTTCATCAGTAAGTGCATTTGTTGCAGCCACAATGACAAAGGTAGGAGCATACGTCATGATAAGGGTGATGTTTACTATATTCAAGCCTTATTTTTCTATTGAGATGCTTCCTGCTACAACCATACTCTGCTGGATTGCAGTAGCTGCAATGATTTATGGATGTATTCTCGCAATTGCGCAAAATGATATCAAGAGGATGCTCTGTTATATCATTATCGCCGAAGTCGGATATATTGTAATGGGCATTAGTGTGGGCAACCGCATGGGATTCACCGGTGCAGTTCTCCATATCATGAACGATGCCTTTATGATGGCGTGCCTTTTCCTGGCAGTAGGAGCAGTATATTACAAGACAGGTGCAAGGACTATAAGTGGATATAAGGCATTATTTAAGAAGATGCCCTTAACATCTGGTAGTTTTGCTATTGGTGCGCTCTCGGTTATCGGGATACCGCCGACGTGCGGCTTTTTCAGCAAATGGTACCTTGTTTTGGGAGCAATTAACGCACAACAATGGGCGTTTGCTGTAGCACTCCTTGTGAGCAGTCTCTTGAGTGCCGTTGTATTTTTCAGGATCTTACAGAATATGTTTTTTTCTCCGAATGAAAATCCCCCCATCCCCCCTTTAGAAAAGGGGGGCGAGGGGGGATTTGAAAAGCAGGGTAAAGGGATATTTCCACATGAAGCGCCAGCAAGCATGCTTATACCCATTTTCATTACAGTTGCAGGTATCTTGCTCTTGGGTGTGTACAGTGGGCAGATAATTTCAACAATTATTCAATTTACAGTCCCGGAGGGATTCTAACAGGAGTGGAGATGGAAATCATTTATTCTTCAAGACCGGCGTTAGCGATTCTGGTTTCCTTGATCGGCGCTTTTCTCATATTGCTGACAGGCGAGAGGTCAAGAAACTTAAGGGAATTCTGGACAATTGCTGCTGCGGTACTTAAGTTTTCGATTGTTGTTTCTATGGTTCCATACATTCTTGATGGTAAAATAATTGAATATACAGTCCTCTCTATCTCACCCGGCCTTCTGATTCAGTTCAGGGTAGATGCGCTGGGAATCATTTTCGGTCTGACAGCCTCATTCCTCTGGATTGTTACTTCTTTTTATTCAATAGGGTATGTACGATCTCTAAAGGAGCATGCGCAGACACGATATTTTATCTGTTTCGCAATTGCACTTTCTGCAACTATGGGCGTTGCATTTTCAGCAAATATGTTCACGACATTTCTCTTTTACGAAATCATTACTGTCTGTACGTTTCCGCTTGTAGCTCACAAAGAAACACCAGAAGCCATAAGAGGCGCAAGGAAATATCTGACCTATCTCTTGGGCACATCAATAGCATTTCAGTTATTGGCAGTATTTATGACCTACCATGTCGCTGGAACGCTTGATTTTCAGTATGAAGGTCTTTTGGGAGGCGCACGCGGGAGCGTAAGTGATACCCTCCTGACGGTAATGTTTCTTCTCTATATGGCCGGGATTACAAAAGCAGCCATGATGCCGCTTCATGGATGGCTCCCGGCTGCAATGGTTGCTCCAACACCTGTGAGTGCCCTGCTTCATGCCGTAGCAGTTGTCAAGACAGGCGTGTTTGTAGTTGTGAAGGTTGTCCTCCATATCTTTGGGATTAATCTCCTTACCCAGCTCGGACTCGGAACCGTCCTCGCATATTTTGCTTCCTTCACAATCATAGTTGCTTCGGTTATTGCCCTGACACAGGATAATTTAAAACTGAGACTTGCTTACTCAACCGTGAGCCAGCTTTCATATGTAATACTCGGCGTTGCGCTCTTAACACCATCAGCTATTACAGGAAGCATCATGCATATCACAATTCATGCATTCGGTAAAATAACACTCTTTTTTACTGCAGGGGCAATTTATGTGGCAACACATAAGACAAAGATAAGTGAACTCGATGGGATAGGCAGACAGATGCCCTTTACCATGGGAGCCTTTACATTAGGCGCTCTCTCAATGATCGGCATCCCTCCGCTCGGCGGGTTCATCAGTAAATGGTATTTGGCATTAGGAGCTATAGAAGCAAACCAATTTCCTATTATTTTAGTATTAGCTACAAGTACAATACTCAATGCGTGCTACTTTCTTCCGATAATATACACTGCTTTCTTTAAAGAGCCATCTCTCGATCACCATCATAATCCAGGGCCGAAATCAAAGATACAGGAAGCCCCTGCCCTCATGGTAGTACCACTTGTGCTTACAGCAATAGGGGCGATTATTCTGTTCTTTGCTCCGACATTTTTCCTTGATATGACAAGGATTGCATTACACAGTGTAATTGGAGGAGGAAACTAAGGTGAGAAAAGAGGGAGAAGAACTTATGGAACTTGGTCATGAGCCTGTACCGGGATATAAGAAAGTATTTTGCCTTGTGATGACTATTGCGACAATATATCTTGCTTTAATTCTTTTCAATACAATATAGATTTTTTTGGAGGGAAGATGAAAGAGGAGAAAAAATATCTATTCGATAAACCTGAAAATGTTCAAAGGCTCTTGAGGGGTTTTTGGGCGTTGCTTATATTGCTTCTTGGCATTGACCTTTTTATATCCAAGCATCCTTATTTCCATTGGGAAGAATGGCCTGAGTTTTATGCAGTATACGGATTTGTCGCCTGTGTCTGTCTCGTCCTGGCATCAAAATACATATTACGGCCGATTGTAAAAAGAAAGGAAAACTACTATGATTAATGCAGTACCGCCGGCAGCGATATTCATCATAGGGGCTTTCCTCATACCCTTGTTAAGGGGAAACCTGAAATCGGTCTACTTACTCCTTCTGCCTGTACTTGGTTTTATAAACCTCCTTAACATCCCACATGGTATGCACTGGAGTTTTAATTTTATGGATTATACTATCACTTTTTTGAGAGTAGACAGGCTTAGTTTAGTATTTGCCTATATATTTCATATAATATCATTCATATCAATCCTCTATGCCCTTCGCCTTAAAGATGATCTCCAGCACATGGCAGCAGTCCTTTATGCCGGAGCAGCTCTTGGCGTTATCTTTGCAGGAGATTTTATATCCCTCTTCATCTTCTGGGAAGTTATGGCTGTCACTGCAACGTATCTCATCTGGGCACGTAGAACAAAGGCATCACAATCTGCCGGATTGAGATATTTCATGGTGCATGTCTTTGGAGGTTTATGCCTCCTATCAGGGATTGTAATAAATATATCCAACACAGGATCCATTGAGTTTGGATATTTAGGATTGAATGGGTTAGGAACGCTTCTTATATTCATTGGTTTCGGTGTTAATTGCGCATGGCCTGGCATCCATACATGGCTCACCGATGCCTATCCTGAATCTACTATTACGGGAACGGTCTTCTTAAGCGCATTCACTACGAAGTGCGCTATATATGCATTAGCTCGAGGCTTCCCGGGCACGGAACTTCTTATATGGATCGGTGCAATAATGGCTATGTTTCCAATCTTTTTTGCTGTCATTGAGAATGATTTAAGAAGGGTGCTATCCTATAGTCTCATCAACCAGGTAGGATTCATGGTTGTAGGAATTGGTATAGGTACACAATTGAGTATAAATGGCGCCACAGCACATGCGTTCGCTGATATCCTTTTTAAGGCGCTTCTTTTTATGGCGATGGGAGCAGTAATGCATCAGACAGGTAAGATCAATGCCACTGATCTCGGCGGGTTGTATAAGACTATGCCGTTAACATGCATATTCTGTATGGTAGGGGCTGCATCAATATCGGCATTCCCTCTGTTCAGCGCTTTTGCAACCAAATCAATGGTTATGGAGGCGGTTGCAAAAGAACACATGTCCATAATATGGTTTATGCTGTTATTTGCTTCAGCAGGTGTTTTTCATCATGCCGGTATAAAAATCCCATTTTTTGCATTTTTCTCACATGACTCTGGTATAAGGACAAAGGAACCGCCGTTGAATATGCTTCTTGCCATGGGAATCGCTGCATTCCTCTGTATTTTCATTGGTGTTTATCCAACCGCTCTTTATAGTATTCTTCCTTATCCTGTTGATTACGTTCCGTATACAGCACCCCATGTGATGGCACAATTGCAATTGCTTTTCTTCTCAGCATTGGCATTCACTCTTCTTATCCTTTCGGGAATATATCCGGCTGAAATGAGTGCTATTAATCTTGACGCTGATTTGATTTACAGAAAATTCGCTGCTGCCTTTCTCTGGTTCTGCAATGTCCCATTAACTGCATTCAGGAATAGCATACAAACCTTCTCTTCCAGATCAATAAGTGCAATTGCAAAATTTGCTATAGATCCTCTTATTGTCCCTGAACTCATCTTGAAAGGCATACAGTTGGGAATATACAAGGCGCTTGCATCATCTACAGGTACAAATCCAAAGATTGAATATCTCGAGTTCAAGTTTAACCGTCTCATTAAAATGAGGGAAACAGGAAGATATTATGGTACTGACGTGCCTCGCAGACCTGTAGGACTGGGTGTACTGATTTCCTTTGTCTTAATATTCTTCTATGTTTTGATTTACATGATATCCTAATAACAGCAACCTCTTTCAAGGTTTTAAAGAATTATATAGAGGAACATATTTCAAGAAATTTTATCGCTATATTAGAAAGAAGATTATAAAGGTTAATTCAGTTCAGCTTTGCTGAACCTGTCCCGCTTAGTCGGGAAAAATTTGGGTGGAGACTGTCAGAGAGGAGAGGATGTTTGACTTAGAAGGAAAGCTTGTATTTCCCATCTCAGCCGCCTTTTTATATGGAAAGGATGGCTGAATGCCCTTTAGGAATTTCTGTAATAGTTTTAAGCTTTTCTCACCTTTTTTGTGGGTAACCCATTCATCCATCGAATGGAGGGTTATTTTTGCTCACTATCAGGTTTTTTCTTTATCTCCTTTCTTTCGTTTCAACCACCCATTACTATTTACTGATACAAACGCATTAAATGAAGTGTCATGCTGAACCCTGAATGTGTCATTCTGAATCCCGAAACTGTCATGCTGAACTTGTTTCAGCATCTGTTCGGGACAGTCCCGGTTCAGAATCTCTTCAGGGCAGGCTTGTTTCAGCATCTAAAAAACCAATCCTGAATCAAATTCAGGATCAGAGACCCTGAAACGAGTTCAGGGTGACAAAATGTAAAAACAATAAATGCGTTTGTATTAAATATTAATTAACTTTAAAACAATTTGATTTTTAGTTGCACCGAGATTTTATAAAGTGAAAAATTTCCAGTTTGCGAGGAGGGCATTATGAGATCAACAGAATAAGCCGACATGGGAATATTATTAGATTTATAAAAAATGCGAGATGTAAAGATTATAAAAAAGGAGGGATTTATGTCAGAGAGCAAAGTTGTAAAGGATTTAATGATAGGTATTTTTGAGTATCCTCACATACCCTACTGGTTTTCCATAAATCAGGCGATAAGAATCATAAAGGTTTCTTTTATCAGCACAAAAAAGTATCCTGAACCTATGGCAATCCTTGTTTTTGATGAGAAATACAACCTTATGGGAACACTCACCCTGAAGGACATTTTAAAAGGACTTGAACCGAAGTTTCTGAAACCGAGCACAAAGGCGCAGGTTCCTGAAGAAAACGAGTCAGGTTTGTCCATCATCTGGGATACCCTCTTTGACAAGAGCGCAAAAGAGATGGCTGAGAAGCCTGTGAGCGAGATAATGGTGACTGCAAAGTACTTTGTTGAACCAGATGATCCGATTACTAAGGCAGCATACATGATGGTGCACCATGACCTGGTTTTGATTCCTGTTTTGGAGAATAAGAAGAAGTTTGTGGGTCTTGTTAGAATGGTCGAGATATTTGATGAACTTTCAAATGCAATTATGAAGGAATAGGGGGTGGTTTAATGGCTGAGAAAGA
>JBFMDO010000019.1:0-37446 GCA_040753615.1 Nitrospirota bacterium
TCGCACAAGTCGTGATACCTCTTTTTGTTCTGCTTTGGTAAATTGAATCGGTTTTGTCGTTCTCATGTAGCAATAATAACATATGGATCCCTATAATGTACAGCTAATTGTGGGACAGTACACTAGGATATGTCTCATTTCAGTTCAAAAGTAAGCACAGTAGTAAAGGACAGGTAATCAGCATCCGGATTGTCCTTCATCAGAACCCTGTATTTTGCCAGTATTACCTGTAGACCCTGCTCTGTAATTTGAATATTGGCAATGCCTTTTTCATCTGTCCTACCCGCCTCCTTGTGAGAACCTGTCTCAACAACCACCCCATCTATGGGCTTTCCATCAAAAATTACCTTTACCGGAAGGATTTCATTTGACTTTAGCTGGAAAGGATTTTTAAGAGGCACAATCTCAAATTTCATGCCTGCGGGTCTTGTTAAAACCTCGCTATAACAAAAAAGGGATTTAGCAAACTGTGATGAATAAAAAGAATCTATCACCTGCAAATCTGCCTTTTGTGCCTCTCTCTTCGTTAGCCTCTTTTTCCCATCCGGTGTGCTTACAAGATATCCTCCTTCAAAAGATAGCGTTACCATTGAAACATCTTCTTTTGAAGATAAATAAACCATGTCCTTACTATCCTTTCTTTCTAATTTAACCTCTTTCCCTTTTCTGTCAAATGCCTTTGTTTCTTTCAATCTATCAGGTTCATATGGGTCTATTTTTGGTGGGTGCCCCCATGCAACCTTAAATCCATTCCCCTCTTTTTCAACCCATAAATGATGTGCAAATGCTGTCTGTGCTACCAGAAAAATAATAGATATAAGAAAAATAATCTTTTTCATAATCCCTCCTTTAAATAGTAATAGTTAATTTCCCAAAGATCACCCTCCCAAGCCATTCTTTATCAGGTTCTCCATAATCAGATTCGAAAATATTGTCTATGTCCAGAGAAGCCGATATGTTTTTTGTTATATCCTTTATGACCTTCAGGTTTGAAACAGCATAGTCCTCTATCTCCTTTGTATTCGCCTCATCTTTGTAAGCCTCGGAATAATAACTTGTCCTCCAGTGCAAAGATGTCTTCCAATGTTTAATTTCATAACCTATGCCAATGCTGGCAGTGTGATTTGGATTATAGGGTAGTTCTTTGCCAGTATCTTTATTTTCTGTATCAAGGTATGTATATCCAAGATTAAGTGAGAGGGCATCTACAATAGCCGTCTTTATCCCAAGCTCTACTCCCTGAGTATATGCACTCTCAACATTCTCCCATGTCCTTACAGGCACATCATCAATAGTCTCTGTTGTCTCAACTGCAACAACCATATCCTTTATATCGTTTCTGAACAGATTCAGATTTGTAGATATTTTCTCTGAGATTATCTGTTCAATGCCTGCTGAATAGCCCCATGAAGTCTCAGGCTCGAGGTCAGGATTTGGTTTATTCCACCATGAACCATGCTGGAAAAACACATAAAGTTGTCTTATTGTTGGTGATTTAAATGCCCTGCCGGCTGACGTCCTCACACGCGTTTTATCTGTAATCTCCCACATAAGGCTCGCCCGCGGATTAAATTCAGAACCATAGAGCGAGTGGTCATCCAACCTTCCTCCAATCACAATATTCAAGGGTGTAAGAGTCACCTCGTCCTGCACATAAAGGCTATATACAGTGTCACTCCTGTCTGCAAAGTTTGCATCAATATCCCTCAACAAATATTCCCCGCCTGTTGTAATGAGGTGATTTTTGAAAAAAGGTTTGGTATATTGAAGTTCTGTCTGAGTATATGAAATATCGCCGTATCTGTGGGTATAGCCGGGAGTAAAGCTGTCCAAATCAAGCCTGTACCAGTAACCTTTAAGTTTCAGTATAGATGAATCCGGCATTGCAATCTCAAAACAAGGGCTAAATCTGAGCTTTTCCTCGGTTTGGTATTCCCATTCCAGATCGTCATAATTTATCCCGAGAGAAAAATTCACTTTATCAGAAAGATCATAAGATAGCTTTGAAAGGATATATCTTCCTTCAAACTCGTCTTCTGATGCACCATAACGCCCCCTTTCAGAGGTTTCTCTCTGGGCACTGAGTAAAAATCCGAATTTTTCGATCTTCTGTCCATATCCGATATTAGCCGACGATGTATTATAAGAACCATACCCACCGCTGAGTGTGAATAACGGCTCTTCAGGAATAGGTTTTGTAATTATATTCACCACACCTGACATAGCATCGCTACCGTAAAGAACTGAAGAAGCTCCTTTTACTATCTCGATCCTCTCTATCATCTCAAGTGGTATCTGGTTAAGACTTACTCCATATTCTCCCATCCCTCCACCGAGCACCCTTTCACCGTTTATGAGGATAAGCCCATAACCTTTGTCGAAATCCAGACCCCGAAGTCTTGATTGATAAGCTGATGTCCCAGGAACATTTTCACCAAGGATAAAAAATCCCGGCACATCTCTCAGCAGTTCAGAGATATTCTTTGCATTTGATTTTTCAATATCCTCTTTTGTTATGACCACAGTCTCTACAGGCACATCATATAGATGATGTGGCGTCTTTGTTGCGGTAACTACTATCTCTTTAAGTGTTGCCTCTTTCTTCTCTTCTGCTTGTACTGATGTGATGCAAATTAACAAACTCAAGATACAACCGATAAAGATTCTTAAAATCTTCCTCATCAAACACCTCCTGAATTTTTTTTGACCCCCTTCAGGAGATATAAAGCCTTCGTGACTTTGGTTTTGATTTGATCCTTAACGCAGGCTAAAGCCTGCGTCTACTTTCAATTTGTTTAACTAATTTTTTTTATTGCCTTTTCAAAAAGCTTGTTCAGCCTCCTTGTCTCATAATAAAACAAGTCGAGAATCTCTGAGATTTCTCTATTACCGAGAGATAATGCTTTTCTTGCCCAGTCCCGGTAAGCTTCCGCATGCTCATTATTGTGCTCCATCCAGTGCTGAAGAAGCATCTTTAGTTTTTCAAGTTCATCCACCTCTCACCTCCTTCCCCCCACAATTCCTTCCCACCAGTACATGCCAACATAGGCAGTATCTTTTATCCACAAATGACAATCCTCGATGGTCAGCATTGATTTAATATCTTGCTCTTCATCGGGATAAAGCATCCGTCCTTTTTTATATGACCAGTGTTCAAAAACCTCATCCATTGTGTGATAGGCAAAGGAGCTTTCTGTCTCATAACATTTTGTAAATACCATTTTGTAATCGCCATACTGCCATTTGACTTTTATTTCAGGTGAACCGAGTTCTGTAACAACAAAGATATTTTTGGGCTTTGCATAAAATGTCTTTTCAATCGCCTGTGCAAATCCCATCTCGGTTAGATGAAGACTGTTACATGCCATGATGAGGTCATAATCCTTCAGTTCAAAACAGGGGATATCTTCCCATCGCCGCTCATCAACTGTAATCCAGTCAATGCCTCTACCGAAGGCCTCTTCATAAAGCAGGCTCCTCATACCTGTAGAAGGCTCAAGTGCTGTTACATCACATCCGACGGCTGAAAGGGGTAATGCAAGAACTCCGTTTCCAGCTCCAATATCAAGAACCTTCCAGCCCGGCTTCACCATTGTGGTGAGGACTTCAATAATTCTGCCGTGGTAATTGTTGTGCGCCATCCAGAGTTTGTACCATCTCGCATAGCTGTCCCAGAATTGAACCGTCGCTGCCCTTCTGCATATTGTCTTTTCTGTGACACCTTCTTTACTCACTCAGCACCTCCTAAGAAATTTTTGATTACCTCCCTTCTTAGGAGGGCTGAACCTTCATGAATTCATCTGTCAGGCTAAACTGCAAATCGATTCAAAAACAAAAAGCCATGAAACTTGCACCTCCGTGGTGCAAAGCCTTCATGGCTGAATGCCTCAATTTATTTACAATTCAAATATACCTAAATACCTTTTTATTTGTCAATGAATTACATGTGGGACTTTATGATGGCATGTGACCTGTGGCGTATGAACAGGGTTATTTACCCCTTTATAACCCCTAGTGGCCTGAGCCGTGCAATCTTTTTTGAAATCCCTGCATTGTGAACCACGTCAACAACATTTGAGATATCTTTATATGCATCAGACATCTCTTCTGCGAGTGTTTCCCTTCCAGCAGATCTGACGATGATGCCCTTATCCTCCATCTCACGCCTTATTGAACGGCCCTTTGCCCTTTTTATTGCCTGATGTCTCGACATTACTCTTCCAGCGCCATGGCATGTTGAGCCAAATGTCTCTTTCATTGCCTTTTCAGTCCCTAAAAGCACAAAAGATGCCCTGCCCATATCTCCTGGTATCAAAACAGGCTGGCCTATGTGTCTATAAATCTCCGGCAGTTCAGGATGCCCCGGAGGGAATGCCCTTGTTGCTCCTTTTCTGTGAACAATGAGTTTTTTCTTCTTTCCATTTACTTCATGTTCTTCAACCTTTGCGATATTATGTGCAACATCATATATAAGTGACATGCCGAGATTCTTAGGCGAGATCCCAAACACTCTCATAAACGTCTCTCTTGTCCAGTGCATGATGCACTGCCTGTTTGCCCATGCATAATTGGCAGCCGCCCTCATTGCAGCAAGATAATCCTGCGCCTCTGGGCTATTATATGGCGCGCATGCAAGTTCTTTATCAGGTAAAGTTATCTTATATTTGCTCACAGCTCTTTCCATAACCTCAAGAAAATCCGTGCAGACCTGATGCCCAAATCCGCGGGAACCTGTATGAATCATAACAGTAATCTGGTCTTTAAAAATGCCTAAACTGTTTGCAGCCCCCTCGTCATAAATCTCATCAACATACTGCACTTCAAGGAAATGGTTACCGGACCCCAACGTTCCCTGCTGCGCCCTTCCGCGTTCATACGCCTTGTTGCTTATAAGTGAAGGGTCTGCCCCTTCAATACAGCCGCCTGATTCTATCTTCTCAAGGTCATCAGCCTCTCCATAACCCTGTTCAACAGCCCATCTTGCTCCTTTCAGGAGGAGTTTTCTTTCATCTTCAGGTCCAAGGCGAATCTTTCCTTTTGAGCCTACACCTGATGGGATTTCAGCATAAAGCACATTTACGAGGTCTTTAATTTTCACGAGGACTTCTTCTTTCTTTAAATTAGTCCTTAAAAGACGAACTCCACAGTTGATGTCATATCCTACGCCCCCTGGCGAAACAATGCCTTCTTTTAAATCAAATGCAGCAACGCCTCCAATTGAAAACCCATAACCTGTGTGCACATCAGGCATTGCCATTGAAGATTTAACAATCCCCGGAAGGGTTGCTACATTGGCAACCTGATCTATTGACTGGGCTTCGAGTTCTTTTTCAAGGAGTTCATCAACATAGATAATCCCCTTCACCCTCATGCCCGGCTTATAGTCCTGAGGGACTTCTATTTTTGTATTATCTATTCTTCTAAGTTTCTCTAACATAACTATATTTCAGATTTAATTTATATTATACTAATGTTTATATGAAAATAAAAAAGATTCCGGCAAAACTCCAGCCGTTCTTATGGTCAAAAAGTGTAGAAAAGTTAGACAGGGATAAAGATAATGTTTATATTATCCACCAGATTCTAAGTTATGGCGATTTTAAGGAAATTCGTCAATTATTCAGGATTTACAACAGGAGAGAGATAACAGAAATATTTATAAGATCTCCCAAAAAGATATATCAACCATCAGTTTTTTATTTTATCAAAAATCACATGCTTGGTCTTAAAAATAGAAAATTAAGGGAAGCTCAGTATGTCAAGACTTTATTTTGAAATACTGAGCGAGGAACAAAAAAAAACGCTGATATCTTTGAAAATATTTTCAAAGCATGGATTTTTAGGAGGTGGAACAGCATTAGCGATTCAACTTACTCACAGAAGATCTTATGATTTTGACATTTTTTGCCCTACTTCTATTTCCAGAGGGTTTTTCTTAAAGGTTAAAGAACATTTCAAAAAGTTTCAGATTCTTATTAATACATCGGATGAATTAAGCCTCGTCTCCTCATTAGGAGTAAAGATTAGTTTTATCTTTTATCCATTTAAGCCTCTGTACAAAATAATTCCAACCGCAGGATTAGGTATTTATAGCTGGAAGGATATCGCATTGGATAAGGCTTATACTCTGGGCAGGAGAGGTGAATGGCGTGATTATATAGATATCTATTTTATCCTGAAGGCCGGCTTCTCTTTAAAGAAAATTATTAAACAAGCAGAAAAGAAATTTGGAGATTCATTTTCAAAAAAACTCTTTTTGAGTCAACTTTGCTATTTCGGAGATATTAAGGATTATTCAATCGAGCTTCTAAAGAGAGAGATAACCCCATCGCATCTCCAGAGATTTTTTGAAGAGGAGATAAAAAAAATGGAATTAATCAGATTGTGAAAGGGAAAAAGAGATAAAAAAAGGGTTTAAGGGGAATATAACAGACGATGATATTATATGGGTATGCATATGAAAGATAGAGATACAGGTTTAAAGGGCAGCGATGTAATATTATTCGCATTTGTAATGGCAATAATTTACTGGATATCTGAATCATTAATGCATGTTTTTGTTTTTCTTGAAGGCGACCTATTACAGCAAATTTTTAGACCTGAAATACATGAAGCATGGATGCGTTTTGTAGGGGTTATTATTATCATTATGTTTGGAATTTTTGCCCAATCCATGATAAATAGGCAGAGGCAGACACAGAGGGCGATAGAAGACCTCAACGAGAAAAATCAACTTATCCTTGAGTCAGCAGGCGAAGGAATATTCGGACTTGATACAGATGGAAGGGTTACATTTGTCAATCCAGCAGGTGCAAAGATGCTCGGTTATAGTGTGGAAGAGCTTGTCGGTGAGATTCATCACAATAAGGTTCATCATTCCCGACCAGATGGCACGCCATATCCGATAGAGGCATGTCCAATTCATGAGACTTATAAGAAAGGTGTTTTTCATAAGGGAGATGATGAAATATTCTGGAAAAAGGATGGAACATCTATTCCAATAGAATACAAAAGCAGCCCAATTATAGAAAAAAGGGGGGTGCTAAAAGGCGCTGTTGTATCATTTAGTGATATAACTGAACGCAAAAAGGCTGAAAATGAGATTCGCTCGCTAAAGCAGCAGATGGAATTCATACTGGGAGCTACAAGAACAGGTCTTGATATTATAGATTCATCCCTTAATATTGTATATATAGATCCAGAGTGGCAGAAGGTATATGGTGATCCAGCAGATAAAAAATGTTATGAATACTTTATGGGAAGGAGTGAAGTGTGCCCTGACTGTGGGGTTCTAAAGGCGCTGGAGGCAAAGAACATTACTGTTAGTGAGGAAGTTCTGGTAAAAGAAGGAAATAGACCAATCCATGTTACAACAATTCCATTTCAGAATGAAAAGGGTGAATGGTTGGTTGCTGAAGTAAATGTTGACATAACAGACCGCAAGAGGGCGGAAGAAGCACTCCGAAAAGCCCACGACGAATTAGAGATGCGGGTTCAAGAGCGGACATCAGAACTTTGGGACATAAATAAGATGTTACAAGCAGAAGTCACAGTGCGGCAGATGACCGAAGATACCCTGCGCGAAAATGAGACATATCTGAAGGCAATAATGGACTCGATACATGCAGGGGTTATAGTCATTGATGCAGAGACACATGAAATCGTGGATGTTAATAGAAAAGCATTAGAGATGATGGGTATTTCGAAAGATGAGATGATCGGGAAAATATGCCACAAATATATATGTCCTGCAGAGAAGGGCAATTGTCCTATTACTGACCTCAGACAGGCTATAGATAATTCAGAACGTTTCATTATAGATTCAAGCGGCAGGAGCATACCTGTTCTTAAAACCGTAATCCCAATAAAACTGAAAGGACGTGATTATCTACTCGAAAGCTTTATTGATATTGCTGTCCGCAAACAATTAGAAGAAGAACTTCGGGCAATGTCGCTTCATGATGAGCTAACAGGCATGTATAACAGGAGGGGCTTCTTAACCCTTGTTGAACAGCAGATGAAATTAGCTAACAGGACAAATGAAGCGATGTTGCTGGTCTTTGCAGATTTAGACGGCTTAAAAGACATTAATGATACACTGGGGCATAAACAGGGTGACCGCGCATTAATTGATGTAGCTGATATCTTAACAGACACGTTTCGCAAATCAGATATAATCGCTCGTATGGGAGGGGATGAGTTTGTAGTTCTTGCATTATGTGCGAATAAGATGAGTGCTGGAATAATTAATGCCCGCCTGAAAAACTGGATAGAAGAATTTAATTCAAAAGGAGGGCGTCCTTATAAGCTTTCATTAAGTATAGGGATAGTCTGCTATGACCCTGAAAAACCGGCATCCATTGATGAATTGCTCATACAGGCTGATAAATTAATGTATGAACAGAAACAGATGAAGAAGAAGTCAAATGAAATATAGAGGAATTAAAAGTGCTACTGGTAAAGTTTTTTAGGTGCATATGCCTGATTATGAATGAAGCGGTAATTAAAAGATGGTTGCATCAATAATAATACCGATTTACCGCAGAACCAATTGGATAATTAAGTGCATAGAAAGTTTACAAAAACAGGACTATAAAGGTGAATTCGAGATAATTGTCGCAGATGACGGTTCTCCTAATGAATTAGAAGTAAAGGCATCACTGGAGAAATTTGCTGGCATGGATTATGCTTCAATCAAATACATAAGAAATAAACATGCAGGTCCAGCAGCTACAAGAAATTATGGAGTTAAGCATTCAAAAGGTAAATTATTATGCTTTATTGATGATGATTCAATCCCTGAAAAAACATGGTTAAGCGAGATGGCGAACTCTTTTAATAAAGGAAAAAATACTGCAATAGTAAGCGGTCTTATACTCTCTTATGACAGGGTGAATAAACTGCCCCTTCTCCTTGAAAAGGCAGCGTATTCAGGGAAACACTGGGCAACATGCAATATCTGTTATCGCAGGGATGTTTTCGAAGCACTTGGGGGATTTGATGAAACATTTCCAGAGTCAAGCTGGGAGGACAATGACCTTGGAATAAGGGCAAGATGGGCAGGATATGCACATGTTTATAATAAACAGGCAATTGTTTACCATAATCATGAAGAATCTATAGATGAATATAAAAAAAAATGTCTTTTAAACGGGAGAGGGGCTGCTGTATTTAGTAGAAAATATATTTTTAAAAAACCACTATGGGGTATTGGCACACCCTTTGTGATGTCAAGGCGGCTGATCTACGGTTTATACCCATCAGTCTGGCTGAGGAAGACAGACTCAGTTGCTTACTTAAGATTTTTGTGGTCATATTTTTCGCTTCAGGGGTTCTTAAAAAATTTTTTCAGGAAAAGACTTGGAAAAGACTAAAAGAGTAAAGGTTGTTACAGGACTGAAATGTAACATCAAGTGCGTGTTCTGCTATTACAGGGACAGCCTGAATGCGCCCAATAGAAAGTATGAAGAGATAGTACACGATCTTAAGTATGCGAAAAAACACGGAATTTCCGAAGTAGACTTTTCAGGGGGTGAGCCTACAGTCCATCCTGACCTTCCAAGACTTATCTCAGAGGCAAAGGCAATTGGAATGAAAAGGGTTTGTATCATAAGCAACGGAGTTAGACCTTCTGATAAGACGTATATGAAAACCCTTAAGGATGCCGGTCTTGACGAAATACTTTTTTCACTTCACGGGTCTAATGAAGAAACTCACGACAATATAACACTTGTTCAGGGGAGTTTTAGAAAAATTTCTAAAGCAATGGCACATGCAGCATCTGAAGGTATTGCTGTCAGGAGCAATACAGTTGTGAATCGAATAAACTACAAGGACTTAATCAATATCGCTAATCTTCTGCTTCAGTTTAGACCTGTGCAAGTTAATTTCATCACAATTAATGACTGGTGTTTTGCCAAGCATCTTGTAGATAAGTTTATGCTCGAATACCCAGAGATGAGCGAAATGTTGAAAAAAGCATGTGAACTGCTGGATTCTAATGTGGAGGCTGTGAATGTCAGATACATACCTTTTTGTTTTATGAAAGGATATGAGAAGTTTGTCTGTAACCACAGACAGGTGCCATATGATCCCTATGAATGGGTCCCGAGGGTGCGGGCAAGGCTGGAAGTTCAAAACAATCTATTAAGATATCTTGGGATACTCGGTTATGGATTTATATTTGGCGGGGTGTTTAAAAAGGTTTTCAGATTGTCAATGGATGAACTTCTCGATAAAAGCGTTACCGAGGCTTTACGTCGCTGGTTTTATACAAAAAGTAAAGCCTGTAAAGAATGCAGATACGATGAATTGTGCGATGGCATTGAAAAAACATATGAAAAGATTTTCGGAGTGAATAAACTTAGCCCTGTAGAGGGCGAAAAGATCAACGACCCTGTATTTTTTAGAAAATAATAATACACAAAAGTAGTTGGGTTATTTATTTTGAGAAATTATGAAAACTGTTAACATCTCCCTGCAAACAGTGTTTGATAATGCCCTTAGATTAGCCTTGACCAACAATCCTGCACCGCATATCCAAATGAAAAAAACCACTCATAGAACTATTACCAGACGCGGTGTGGTATGGCTCGGACAAACGTGCAATCTCCATTGTGAATTCTGCTATTTTATTGACAAGATACATTCAGGACATCATCCTGAACATGCATTTATGTCCCTTGAAAAGGCAAAAAAGATATGCAAGACTCTGGTTGAGTTTTACGGGAATAATGCAGTAGATATTCAAGGGGGTGAGCCAACTCTCTACAGGGAAATCTTTGAATTGGTACATTATTGCAGAGGAATAGGTTTAATCCCCACGCTTATCACAAACGGACTTAGATTAGACGAAAAGGAGACATGCCGTAATTACAAAGACGCAGGGATCAGGGATTTTCTTATCAGTATTCATGGATTAGGAGATACGTATGACATGCTTGTTGGAAGGAACGGCGCTCATGCTCGGCAGATGAAGGCGCTAAGGAACCTCCAGGAGATTGGAATCCCGTTTCGTTTTAATTGTGTCCTTTCCAAACCTGTGTTGGAGCAGCTGCATTTTATTTCAGATCTCGCAATAAAAACAGGAGCTCGTGTGGTGAATTTTATTGCCTTTAATCCGTTTGAGGATCAGTCGAAAAAGGGGAGAAGAAGCACCTCAAATGTACCCCGTTATACCGATGTAAGAAAACCCTTAACCAATGCAATTGATGTATTGGAAGCTGCTGGAATAGAGATGAATGTCCGTTATTTTCCAATCTGTATGCTTGAAGATAGACACAGAAAATATGCCTATAATTTCCAACAGTTGCCATATGATCACCATGAATGGGACTATGCTTCATGGGCATGGACAGGGCTGCAGCCACAGCGCATGAAGGAGGGCGATCCCTCTAATCCAGTGCAACTTTCAACCTCGCGATGGATCATACGGATAAAAAGGCCGTTTAAAAATATATCAAAGATTTCTTTTCTTAGAAACTTACTTTACAAAGTCCACCATCTGATTTCAAAGTCAACGGGGGAGAGGAAAGAAAAGGATATCTTGTACCGGAAGATTGCAAAAGTCCATGCTGAATTGCACTGTCGTTATGCGTACGGAAAGAAATGTGCGTTATGTATTGCCAATGATATCTGTGATGGCTTTCATGGTGACTATGCGCAAATCTTCGGCACAGGAGAAGCTGTTCCAATCATTGGGGATTCCCCTATAGGCGATCCGATGCATTACATCCGGCACCAGGAAAAGGTTGTTGAAAAAGAAGATGAATCATGGGCGCTGCCGGGTGGACTTTTCTAAGAACCCCGGCACCTAAAAAATTTTATGTAATAATATGATGATATAATAAATGCATATAATTTTGAGCACACAATAATTGCGGGGAATAGAAGTGCATGGAAAAGAGAAAAATCACTTTTTTTTAATATCCTGAAGAAGGTTGACGGATAGGAGACCAAGCTCAAAAAAAAGGAGAATATTTTCTGAACAGGTAGTAGGGTATATGTCCTCTGTATAGGTTTAATTTTATAAGTCTCTTTTTTGCAGCTCTTTCTTATTTCCCCTTTCAGATAATTTTTTAGAGATCTGAAATAAGAGATAAACGAATCTCGAGATTGATGTAGAATCGCCAAGTCCTTATCAAAATAAAAACGGTAGTTCAGAGTAAGCAGACGGTAGCACAGGTCAGGATCCTCTCCGCCGGGGCGGTTGAAATATTGGTCAAATCCTCCAATTTCATTCAGACAGACCTTTCTGAACATGGCGTTTGATGTTCTCAAGTAGGAAATCTGCTCATAACCGGTGAGGCGAGATATATGTACTGGCCTGATAAAATATTTTCCTATAACCGGAACGTAATTAAATTCATCCAGGAAAGAGATAAATTTACCTATGAAAGAATTTTTATTGCTTACAGAATTAAGCGGACCGCCAACACCTGCCGTGTCCTTACTGGCAGAATCAAGGTCTTTATGCATGTTAATGAGCCAGTTATCGGGAAGGATGCAATCATCATCAGTAAAAGCTATATGTTCACCCTCGGCGATTTCAATCCCTGCATTGCGGGCGGCAGATACCCCCTTATTCGGTTGGGTGATAACCCTGAAATTGATTATTGTCTGTTTCTGGAAAGAATCAAGGAATTGTTCCGTTAAATCTGTAGAACCGTCATTGATTACAATTACCTCAAAAAGATTTTTATCATAAATCTGTCTCTCCAGTGACACAAGGCAGGATTTAAGGAAATGTACCCGATTATATGTCGGGATTACTACGCTTATTTTTAAGGAAGACATGTCTGAAGAATTTAAGATATTTGTTTATAATCAATTTGATTTTGAATGCAAAACTAACAACAAGAAATCTTTTAAGGGGGAAACTTGTTTTACTTTTAAAATAATCGGGGTATTTTTTCTTCACCTTTAAGATTTCATAAGGCCCCACAAGTCTTAAAAGCATCATAAAAAAATTCCCTGTACCAAGAAGAGCGGAAAAGGTTACATGGTTTTTCAAAATATGAGAAAGTATGGTCATGCGTACAATGTGATGTCTGGGATGTTCATCCATATTACCGGTTGGCAAACGGGATCCGACAAAGGGATTACTGCTGAAGTAGTTTGAGCCATGACGTCTGTAGCATCCATGAACTGATGGTATTAGCATAGAACCGCCAATGATATTTGTGAAGTGACATACATAGTTATCGGCACAGACCCTGAAAAGATGGGTATCGTCAGGCATAATTAGATCGAGTACCTGTGTGCGAAACATCATGGAGCTCGTTGTTGCCCATATCCAAAATGGTTGGTGCAGCGGCATGGGTTTTATATAACGAAATCTCTTTTGTATGAATAAGTCAGGATGTATTCCGGCGATAAGCTCGTTACTCTCATTAATCTGATATTGATTTGAGCTTGTAAATGCCACAGCCTTGGGTCCCATATGAGCATGAATATGTACATCAAGAAAATCTTCAAAGAGAATATCATCAGCATCGAGGAGGACGACAAAAGCTCCTTCGGCATGTTGAAGCCCTGTTTTGAATGCAGCCATTTGTCCGCCGTTATTTTCTCTGCGAACCAAAACAAAACGTCCTTGCGCAAGCTCTGATTTGATGAAATCCTCAATCAGACTTATGGAGTTGTCTGTTGAGCAGTCATCTACAATAATACATTTGAAATGTGGATATTTCTGGCGTGCAACTGATTCAAGACATTGAATAATATATTTTTCATAATTGTAATTGGTGACGATAACCGTTACAAACGGATTTTTTATCTTTGCGGATATCAGTCTTTGATCAAGAAGCGGGTTAGAAAACTCAAATGGCCCAGTCATAATCCTCACATTCCACAACTTTCTCCTGCTCGGCAATATAATGTTTCGGGTCCGTAATTTTTGATCCTATAGTAATAGGCGCTGCCTCATCTACGCTGAATATTGCAGCATAATCGCCGTGGAACCCGTCACAGATATCCTGAATATCACACCTGAGACAGGCATCAGCATAAAGATATTTACAGTGCTCAGTTGCACGCATCCGGGCATTTTCCCTGTACAACCAGTGTGACCCGTTCTCATCTCCCTGCCTTGCTGTCTTCCCGTGAATTGCTGCACTGATTCTTCTATTTGTTCTGATAGCAATATCCTTCAGTCTTGGATACGGCTCAAGCATATTTCTAATTGTACAGGCTATGGTGTTCAGTGGACGGGGATATGAAATGGGTTTGACCGTAGCTTCTTCCAGTGAGATAACAGGGGAGACATCACCGTCTTTCATCCTCTGCGGTGTCATTCCCGTCCATGACCATGATGCATAATCCCATTCATGTATATCATATGGGAGTTGCTGGAAATTGTAAATGGCTTTTCTGTGTCTTGATTCTACCATACAAAAGGGAAAATACCGTACGTTATACTCAATCCCTGCATTTTCGAGTATGTCCATAGCTTTGGTGAGTGCGGGGGAAACCTCAGAATACTTCGGAACATTCTCAGCGGATCTTTTCCCAGCTTTTTGTTGGTCTTCAAATGGGTTAAATGCAATAAAATTGACTACCCTTGCGTTTACGCCAATAGCGAGATCAGCTATTTTTGTCAATTCAGGCAATACAGGTTTTGAAAGGACACAGTTAAATCTGATGGGGGATCCGACCTTTTGCAAATTCTCTATTCCCAACATCTGTTTTTTATACGCCCCTTTTACTCCAACAATTGTATCATAGGTTTCACCAATGCCGTGGACGCTGATAAGATAATCCCTTATGCCATGGTCTTTGAATTTCCTGCATGAATCAGGGTTTGAAAGAACAAGGGCATTTGTGATAAGGGTCGGCAACAAACCAATTTTCCGGCAGTATTTTACAAGTTCATAAATGTGCGGATAGATAGTTGGTTCGCCTCCCTGGATATCTATTGAATTATTATGGTAATAGTCAACGAGGGTTTTGCAAATTTTTTTTGCCTTTTCAAGGGACATAAACGGATGCTCGGGATGATTTGCTGTCTTGATGCGATCCATGAAATAACAAAAGTAGCATCGCAGATTGCAGGTCTGTCCGAGCCAGATGACGCCCCTTTTTGTTAAAACACGTCTCTTTGTTTTCTTATATTCAGACATTGTACCACAAGGTGACGGTCCCTCGTCACATAGTTAATATGTATTTACGAATAGCTACAATGCCTAACAAATAAATTAATGTTGCCATAATTAAGACCGCATTAAATCCTAAAGCCATAGCAAGGATAATTGTAACTATTGAACCTATTACAGTAAAACCGCTATTTATACCCCATGCCCATGGGATAAATTCTGGCGACCTATCTCCAACTATCTTAAGCCCTAATGGGAAAAAAGTCCCTAATGCAAGGGCCAGTGGTGCTATTATTAACAAAGTTATTATAATACGGGAAAGAAGATTGTAACCTAAAAAGATATCGATAATATTTTTTGTTCCAAACAACAAAATAACAATTATAACTGTAATTACAATAAAGGCAAATATTAAAAGGTTCAATAGGTTTTTAGTGAACTTTTGTGATATGTAACTACCAATGCCAGCAAAGAGAAGCATGCCTCCTATCACAGTCGCTATTGAATACATAGGATGCCCAAGAAATAAAGCAAATTTTTGCATAAGCGTTATTTCGATCATAATAAAGCCTAATCCAAGCGCAAGAAAATATATTAGCGCAAAAAAACTACCATGCGTTCTTAGCCCTTCTCGTTTGAAAATACTAAGGGGGATAAAGATGAAAAGAACGACAGCAAATGAAGCACATAATAAAATAATAGCAAAAACAAAATATGCCCAGTAACCTTGGATTGGACCGGTTCCAGAAATTGCATCGAGATTACTTTTCAATAAGGTTGATACTTTATAATAATTGAAAAAAAATGGTTTGTTATCCGTTACCGGTCTTACATCATATTCATATTGGCTATAGAACTCTTCAACTTTCCCTTGCTGAAAAACACTCACAAACCCATAATAATATTTTGAAGCGGGGTGTGAGGAGGCATTTATCCATGGAAGATATATAATTTTAGGATTTTCGTTACGATCCTTAAGTTCCTCCCTAATTTTTTCAGAGTCTTTCTTTGTGAATGGTGATTTTTTCATAAAGGTGATTCCCGAAGCACCCCTGATCACAGCAATGTGCTGTTCCGGATTTTTTACATTCTCTTCTTTGAGCGCTTTCAGCATGATCGCAAACAATCGAAGACTTTCTCTTGGCTTGTTGTCATAAAACCATCGATGGATACAAAGTATACCGTCACTTGAAAGACTTCTATAATAATCTCTAATAGCTTCAACCGTATAAAGATAGTTTTCAGCTAAGACATAGGCTCCTGTATTTAAGGCAGTAAAAGTGTCTACTCCGGTCATCTGAATTAAATCATATTTCTGATTGTTTTGTTTTAAAAAACTTCTTCCTTCAGAGTGATATATTTTTACATTAGGCCTTTTGAAAATATTACCACTATATTCTGAAAAGTCATTTAACATCGCATGGATAACAGCCTTGTTAATATCAACACCTATTATTGTATTTGCCTGTAAAAGTAAGGATCTTGTTATATCACGCCCGCCTCCTACACCTATTATCAGATGATTGCCTCTAATAATTTTTTGGAAAAAAGGCATGTGCAAGTCTTTATATTCAAAAGATTTTATATCATCAGGCGTCGGATAATCGGGGGTTAAGGGTGCAATTTGTGAAATTGCATCACCATCAAATGTAATAAGTTTCACACATGGCATGATATTTGTCCATCCTATATTAATTGGAGAATTATTAGATGTGACATCAAAACGTGTAACAACATCCCATTTTAAATACTCATGGGTGGTTGTCGGATTGAGGTCTTTGTTAAGGGCAAAACCAAGGCTTTTAGTTTTAATAGGCGGCAATAAAAAAAATTTATCACGGATAGGAAAAAGTAATGTTACTGTTACAAATAAAAAAAATAATAATATAACAAGAGTTTTTCCATACATATTTTTTAAGAGTGTTCTTTCGAGAACTAAAATTATACCGAAGGCTAAAGATATTAATATTACAAACAATATGCCGCCAGTCGCTCCCAACCAATTAATGCTTGGAGCAAAAAGTAAACATCCTAATGCGGCACCGGTAAGATCCCAAAAATATAATTTATTCGATATTTTGGGGTAAATAAAAAAAATATAAATAAGAATATTGCCTGCAAAAAAGAAAGGAAGTAAAAATAAGAGGTAAGCAATTAAAAGCAATATCAGCGAAGAAGCTAAATGCTGAGAAGATATACTATGGTATCTTAAAAGGAAGATAGCAGTTAATACAGAAAATGAAAATAATAATAGGTTGACGGCTAAGAATATATTGAGGGATATTTTCTCAATTTTATTGCGAAAGACTACAATGAGGGTGCTGCTAATTCCATACCCAAGTAGGGCTAAAGATATGATTAAATAAACAATATGATTCCAAAAGACAAAAGACAAAACTTTCGTAACAAGTAATTCTAAACAGAGGGTACAGAATGCAACTATAAATAAAGTTATTATATGGATGAATTTAGGCTTCATAATCTATCTCCTAATGATTGTTCATTTTTTAGATAGAATGCTTTTTAAGAACAGGCTTTTAGTATATTCTACCACGATTCCTTTATGTAAATCTGCTGTTAGTGGTAATCGTTCCTTTACCGATAAGCAAATACTTTGATATACTTGTAATAATAAAATGGATATGAGTCCGATAAAGACAGGATACAAGCTGAACACTTCTTTTTGTAATAATTTTATACTTTGATGGTTTCATCTTTTATAAAAGACCAAATTCGCTTTTTTACAGTTATTTCCAAAAATAAAAATATCCTGTTCGCGCTGGTACAGAAGGAATTAAAAAATCGGTATGCAAGCTCTGCACTGGGTTTTTTGTGGGCTGTCCTGCAGCCGCTCGCAGCAATTTTTATCTATACAATAGTTTTTTCCCTTGTTTTTCGCACTTCGGTTCCTGACAGTTATAAGCATATCCCCTATGTCATTTTCCTGATGTGTGGTCTGATTCCATATCAGGTGTTTTCCGAGACAGTTGGCAGATCATGTAATATTCTTCTCGAAAATATCAATATGATTACCAAGATGGTCTTCCCATATGAACTATTTCCAGTTTCGATTTTAATAATTTCATTTATTATTGGCGGGATCACATGGATACTGACAATTATTTTCATGCTCATAATAGGGGTAGAGCCTGTCTTTTCGAACTTTATTTACCTGCCTTTATTTTTTATACCCCTGATACTCGTCACTATTGGATTATCATGGATAGTCTCATGTCTATCTGTGGTTTATAGAGATATTGTCCACGTTGTTCCTGTTGCGTTGAATCTCCTATTCTTTGCAACTCCTGTTTTGTACTCTTATGAGATGATAGAAAAAATAAAACCTGAGCATTCTATATTAATTATGCTCGCAAAATTGAACCCCCTTCTTGCTATAGTCGAGGGACATAGAATTTCACTGATTGGCAAAACATTCATCTTAGATTATGACACAATTCTCATATCGTATATTTTTTCCTTTGGCATTTTTCTCATTGGAGGAATAATTTTTCATATATTTAAAAGGGAACTTGCTGATTTATTTTAATTACAAATCGCAGAATACGAATGGATAACTCTAAGAATACCGAGAAAGTAATCACTGTTAAAAACGTTTCAAAACAATATCGCCTGTACAAAAACCGATATGACAGGATTCATGAACTGCTCTCTTTTGGGTTAATAAAACTGCATCAAAAATTCTTGGCAGTAGATAATGTATCCTTTGAAGTTTTTAGAGGAGAAACTATCGGCATAATAGGTCAAAATGGGAGTGGGAAAAGCACAATCTTGAAACTGATCTGTGGGATATCCCCTCCTACAAAAGGGGACCTCAGAGTTTCTGGGAAGATTGCATCCCTGTTGGAATTGGGTATAGGTTTCAGCCCAAACCTTACCGGCCGTGAGAATGTCTATTTACACGGGGCACTTATGGGCTATTCGAGAGACGAGATAAAAGAACGAGCGCCTTTAATTGAAGAATTTGCAGGGATTGGGGATTATATTGACCAGCCTGTCAAACTTTATTCGAGCGGCATGTTTGTAAGGCTTGCTTTTTCATGTGCAGTGAATGTAGAGCCTGATATCTTGATCGTGGACGAAGCGCTTGCCGTAGGAGATACACGGTTTCAAAGGAAATGTTATGCAAAATTCAGTGAATTTCGTAAGAATAACAAAACTATTTTATTTGTTTCTCATGATATGAATACAGTCAGCCAGCTCAGTGACAGGGTAATTTTACTTTCAGAAGGGAGGATTATCGAACAAGGCAATCCTAAATATGTTACCAATCTTTATCTGAAAGAGGCATTAGATATAAAACCTTCTGCAAGGAGAGATGTTCAAAGAATAGATGGCTACCATGCTCCTGTAGTGCCAGTTGTGGATACCAGTAAACCAGCAGAGAATGAGCAATTAAAGAAAGCGGTTATCCAGAAGCTCAATGTGCCTCTAAATGATCTGAATTCATATCGGTTACAATATGGTAACAATAAGGCAGAGATTATTGATTGTGGTATTCTGAACAACAATGGAGAACGGGTGACTCTTTTAGAGACAGGAAAGGATTATACGTTTTTTTCCAGGGCGCTTTTTTATGAGGAGTTAGAGGATATTATTATGGGCTGCCGCATAGTCAATGCAAAAGGAGTTGAACTTTTTGGAGCAAACACATTAGATCATAAGATAGATATTCCATCTGTAAACAGGGGGGAAGTAATTGAAGCTCAATTCCATGTAATAATGTGGCTTGCAACAGGGAAGTTCTTTCTCACATTTGGCGTCTGGGGTCCGAACTTCTCGGTTCTTTACCACAGGCTTGCCGATATTATTGCATTTGAAGTCACAGCACCTGTGGGTAAGGTCCCAAACGCCATATCACTTGTAAGTTTGGATGAATGGTTAGAAGTCAAACGTATTATGGAATGATATTGTTTGTAAAAAAACATTGAGCAACCAAAAGGATACGATGAGTTCAAAAGTCATTATAATTGCAGGCATGCACCGTTCCGGTACTTCCCTTACTACAGACCTTCTCCGGAACATGGGTGTAAATATTGGGAATGAACTTCTAAAAGTGGACTCTTCTAATCAGTTTGGCTTCTGGGAAGATATGGATTTTCTTGGTTTCCACGAAAATCTTTTTAAGAAACGGAGAAGTGATTATCTTGTTATCTCCCCAGAACTTTTTATGCCCGATGAAGAGGAAACAGCATATGCAAAAGAGTTAATTCAAAAAAAATCTTCTCAGCCTCTTTGGGGGTGGAAGGATCCCCGCACTTCATTATTTCTTGACTTCTGGCATCAGTTAATACCCTCGGCAAATTTTATATTTGTTTATCGGCATCCTATGGAATCAGTCCTCTCTCTTATGAAAGCTGCCCACAGACCCATTGTCCTAAATCCTGGAGGCGGTTTTACATCATGGAAAATCTATAATGAATGCATTCTGCGCTTTTTTGAAAAACATAGGGAAAAGGCAATCCTGTGTCATATACATGGGATTGTTCAGAACTATGATGTTTTTTTGAATCTTGCTTCTGAGAAATTTGATCTGACGCGAATGATATCGCTTGAGAAGATTTACCATCCCGGATCACTTACGTCGTTGCCCGTCCCTGACTGGTTCAATATGTTCCTGAAGGAGAGATATCCAGGCGTTCTTGAGCTTTATAATAAATTGCAGGAGAATGCAGACCTGCCCTTTCAAGATGTTATTACGGGTAACCTTTCTGACGAACAGACAATGATTTTCATGGATTATACGATAAAATCTTTATCCGGAATCTATAACAGATTATGGGAATGGCATCATCAACTCAGGGATGAGAAAAACCAGATACAGGAAGAGTTAAATAGAATTGAACAGACCAGAGATCGTCTGTTAGTAAAGGAATTGGAAAAACATCCGAGGCTCATGAGGCTGGCGTCGCTAATTTTTGATGCTGCAACTAAAGTTTATCGTTTGTTAAAGAGATCAACTAAAAGATGAATTGGCTAATAAATGAAAACCCTTATTCTTTTAACAATTTTTTGAAATACGCTATTGTCTTTTTAAGCCCTTCCTCCAGACGATTTTTTGGTTCCCATTTCAGCGCCTTCTTTGCAAGACTTATATCAGGCTGCCTCTGCTTGGGATCATCTTGTGGCAGGGGTTTAAAGACGATTTTTGATTTTGAGCCTGTTAACTTTATCACCTTTTCAGCAAGTTCAAGGATAGAGAACTCATCAGGGTTTCCCAGATTTACAGGACCTGTAAAATCATCAGGACTGTTCATAAGCTTAATAAAACCGACGACCATGTCATCTACATAACAGAAACTTCTTGTTTGTGTTCCATCTCCAAAAACCGTGATATCCTCTCCTTTTAATGCCTGCATAATAAAGTTGCTTACAACACGACCGTCATTAGGGTGCATTCTCGGGCCATACGTATTGAATATCCTCGCAACTTTTATCTTCAATTTATGCTGACGATGATAATCAAAAAACAGGGTCTCTGCACAACGTTTACCTTCATCGTAACAAGCCCTTAATCCGATGGTATTGACGTTTCCCCAGTATGTCTCAGGCTGAGGATGAACTGTGGGATCTCCATAGACCTCAGATGTGGATGCCTGAAGGATTTTTGTTTTGAGTCTCTTGGCGAGACCAAGCATATTAATTGAGCCGTGGACAGAGGTCTTTGTTGTTTGTACAGGGTCAAATTGGTAATGTATTGGTGAAGCAGGACATGCGAGGTTATAAATCTCATCAACCTCTACATATAAAGGGAAACATATATCATGCCTCATGACTTCAAAATAAGGATTGCTTATGAGATGTGCTATATTTGCACGTCTGCCTGTGTAAAAATTATCAACACATAAAACCTCATGCCCGTCCTTTAAGAGTCTTTCACATAAATGCGACCCGAGAAATCCAGCGCCTCCTGTTACAAGAATACGTTTGCTCGAAAGTCCCTTCATCTTAGTCTCCTTTTAATCCAAAATATATTATTTATAAATTTTTCTTGGACAGATTTGATTTCAACTATATCTTAGCAACATTATTAAAAAGAGCCATATTATTATTGTCAATGCCAGCAATTTATCTCTTGTCATAGCCTCTGTTGGATCGCCCAGCCCTTGTTTTGAAAGCATTAAATACCTGAAAAGCCCAAAGGTTACAATAGGAATTGTATAAACGAGGCTGGGAAACTGCTCGACTGTATAGAGTGCGTATGCAACCAGCGAGGCAGATGAAGATATAATCAGTATTTCATTAAGGGTTGATATTGAATAAACATTAAGGCTTTTCCTGTGCGCCTCTGCTTTTTCATTTAACATATTAACCTCACCGAGTCTTTTCCCTGCAGCGAGAACAAGGGATATCATGAACATTGTGAGCAAAAGCCATTTTGAAACATCCACATGAAATGCCCCGCCACCTGCCAGAACCCTGATGACAAATCCTGATGCAATGCAGAATATATCAACAACCGCAATATGTTTAAGATATAAAGAATAAAGCACGTGGATAAAAAAGTATAGGAGTAAAAAATAAAGAAAGGCTGGCGTAATATTATATGCCAGGATGAATGAAATAAAGGCGAGCAAGGCTGAAAATATTAAGGCAGTTCCTTTGCTAACCTTGCCAGATGCAATAGGTCTTTCCTTTTTTCTCGGATGAAGCCTGTCCTTTTCAATGTCAGTTGTATCATTAAAAATATATACTGCACTTGCACAGAGCGAAAAAGCCATAAATACTGGAAACGCCATTAATAATATCTCTTCGAGAAATAATTTGCCTCCGAAAAAGGGGGCTGCAAAAAGGAAGATATTTTTAAGCCAGTGCTGAGGGCGTAAAAGGATAAAATAATTCTTAATCGCTATTTTCACTTTCGAGTTTTCTCACCAGTTTTCTTGCAGGTTCTGAATAATATTCATCAGGTGATAATTTAACTGCCTCCTTAAAAGATTCTATTGCTTTTTCTTTTTCGCCAAGTGCAAGATGATATTGACCAATCCGATATAAATAAAAACTGTCTCTCTCAAGTTCATATATCTGTCTAAAATAAGAGAGAATCTCTCTGTATAGCGCCTCCTTTTTATTTGAATCGCTTTCTTTCTTGAGTTGGGTCTCAGCAATTTTTATAAGATTTTGTAATGCTTTCAGGGATATTGGACGGAGTGGTGTTTTTTCTAAAAGTTTAAGATACTGCTCTTTTGCCTCTTCTGGCTTCATTTGATCTGAGAATAGACCTGTGATATTTACGGATAATAAATCTTTATATTTTGTCTCTCCCGCAAGTTTTTCAGCTATCTTAAATTGTTCTAACGCCTCATCAGGCTTACCATTAATGAATAGGGCAATGCCATATTCGTTTCTCGCAACTGCAAAATTCGGGGACTTTTCGATGGTATCCTTATAAAGCGTTAGATTATCCTGCCATATAATATTCCGGTTTACAGTTATTAAACTCGCTACAAAGAGCAAAAGAGCCAATATCCCATATCTTAGATTTTCCCTTGCAAATAAGCGAAAAAATGAAAATATTATCAGCAAAGACACCCCAAAGCTTGAAATGTAGAGGTATCTCTCTGCTAAAGGAGTCCAAGCCATTTTTGCTGTAGCAACAGGAAGAGATGGTAAAAAGAATGCTACAGAAAAGAATAGGAGGAAGGATAATAATGTCCTTTTTACAAATAAAAGGTACAATGTGAACCCTAAACTAATTATACCGAACCAAAAGTAAAATGTTCTGTTTATTTCTATGATTCCAAAATTGAGAGGGAGGGGAACAAAAACTTTCTTTATGTAAAATCCAAATGCCTTTATAATACTGCCGATATGAATAAAAAGAGTGTCATTTCCAAATGCCTGTGCGGCTTTTATAATCCCTGTATCAGGATTATTCGAAGTAATAGTCCGCATAAAGAAATAAGTTATTGTCATGATTAAAAAAGGAAAGAATAAGGCAATCTTTTTTTTAATGCTTATATCCTTTATAGCGTTCTCTTTTAAGAATAAAAATAATCCGATTACAAGAATAAACCCTATAGCAGTCTCTTTTGTAAGCAGTCCCATCAGATAAAAAATGGCAGAAATCCAACACCAGATGTGATTTTCTAAACCTTTTTTTATGAATACAAGAAAAGATAGAAAAACGAACAATCCTGCAAGAACGTCTGTTCTTCCGGAAATCCAGTTTACAGATTCTGTATTTATAGGATGGACGATGAACAGCAGAGATGCAAACATCGGTATATAATGACTATTAGAAACCTTAAATATCCGCAGTATTTCTCTGACTATAAAAAAAATTAAGACACCATTTATAGTGTGAAGGATTATATTATTAAGATGCATATAAAATTCGCTACAATTAAATATCAACCTGTCAGAGATGAAACTCAAAGACAATATTGGTCTGTAATAATAAACAGGCCCCATGGGGAAGAATATTTCTCTTAAGCTAATATGATCTGTATTTATAAGGGTTGTTATCAACTGGTAGTCATCAACGCTATTGACTCCTCCAAAGATGGATGGATAATATATGCCAAGCGAAACAAAGATGATAAACATGACCTTATATCTGTCGGACATCTCAGTTCTCATATGCAACCTCGGCAAATAGATCTTCAAGCCCCTTTCTCACAGGTTCTATAAGCTGAATATCTGTTGCCTTATCTTTTGATACCTCGGTTATCATGGACTCCAGATTATCTTTTTTTATCTGAAATACCACAGAGCCTTCTTTCAACTCAATCTTTTCACCTATAGATTCAAGAAACTTAGCCGAGGCAGAAGATAGTTTATTAAAGATTACCCTGTAGCCTATTATTCCTTTTATCATGATGTTATTTATAGATTCGATGAGCTTAAGTTCGCCTTTTACTATAATACCAACCCTGTCGCATATGGTCTCGATGTCGTTCAATATATGTGTTGACATAAATACACATTTGCCCTTAGACTTCAGATCGAGGATTATATCTCTCACAAGCATCCTGCCTATGGGATCAAGTCCACTCATAGGTTCATCAAGTATAAATATGTCAGGGTCGTGGATGAGACATTGTGCAAGTCCCAACCTCTGAATCATGCCCTTTGAATAGCTCTTTACAGGTCTTTTCCCTGCATCATAGAGGTCAAGGAGTTTCAGCAGCCTCCCGGCTTCCTCACAAATCCTTTCATCGCTCATTCCGAAAGTCCTGCCAACAAAAAAAAGAAACTCCTCTCCTGTAAGATAATCATAGAAATTCGGGTTTTCTGGAAGATATCCAACCATCTTTTTATACTCTGTGGATGATCCCTCAATACCGCTAACATAGAACTGTCCTGATGTTGGATATATTAGCCCCATGAGGAGCTTGATGGCAGTGCTCTTGCCTGCTCCATTTGGTCCTAAGAAGCCGAAAACCTCTCCCTTGTAAACCTCAAGGTTTAAGTTTTTGAGCGCTTCAACATTCTTGCCTTTTTTACCCTTGTATGTTTTACTCAGGTTTTCTGTCTTTATTGCTATGTCCATCCTTAACTCCGAAAGCAAACTTAGAAGTTGTTCTTATCTTTCCCTTATCATCTATATAAAACCTTCCACCATAGGGGTCTTCTGGAATTTTGTTTATTATACCGTTATCAATCATTTCTTTTATATCTTTAGGCTTATGTCTATATATTTCCTCAAACCTCTTCATCCCTTTTTCCAATGAGTAAACAGCCTCAAGGGTTTTTAATCTTATCTCGAGGGTCTGTTTAACCTTGAGATTCCATGTATTTTCTATTATTAATTTCAGAAACGAGATTGCAACCCCTGTTTCATCTGATTCATACAGGAACCTTGCCGCCAGGTTGGCATGCAGAAGGTTGCCTGTAATCCTTGCTGTCTGTTCCATATATTTAGATGCCTGTTTATAGTCCTTGAGAAAATAAAAGTGATTGAAGCTTAGGAAAAAAGGCAGATAGAAATCCCATGTCCTGTATTTGAGACCCCTCTCGAGCAGATAATTCACCTCTTTTATTCTCCCAAGCTCCCATGTAAATATTGCCTCTGCAAAATAATAAGAATCTATGTTATACGGATTTATATATGTAGACGCATCGAGGAATCGGTACATATTGTAATATTCTATGTTCTTTTTTATGAGAGGGTTGTCAGTCTCAAATCTACCGCCGTAGTATACGATGACTTTGAAAAATAACCATTCGCTTATTAATGCCCTGTGTCCCATGGCAGCGATTTTCATGACTTCCTTTTGCGGGAGATAGCCGAGTTTCTCTTCTATTGGTTTTTTTGAAATATGGGATATTATCTGTCCATACACGGCGATAAGCATTATCAAAGAAAAAAAGGTTATAGCAATAATTTTCAACGATGTGCATCTTTTCATGCGGAGTTTTATAACAACTCTCTTTTTCTAAATATAAGAAGCGATATGCCGATGACTATCGCTGTATAAAATATTGCGTACAAAAAAATCATAACTATATAAACAGGAGAAATAGAAAGACCATATATTGCATTAAACTTAAAATCAAGTGCGGTCAGATTTGGAAATATATAATAGGCAATTTTTGATATATAAACACTCATGGCTGGCAGGTTTTTCCCGGAAGTTCCCTGTATATAATCCATGACAGCCTGTGTTACATTGCCAATAACATAAAAACCTATGGTTGCAAATAGGGGCAGGAAGATATTACTTGAGAAGGATGAAAAAAAGATTGATATTGCTGCAACAATAACGAGGATAAAAGTTTCAAAGAAAATAGCAGCCAAAAAGTTTTCCCATAACATAGGGATAGTTGATTTGTAAAATGTTGATGTTATTATTATGCCTATGGATGAGAAAAAAGAGAGAATAATAACAGCCGCTCCTATAATAGCAGAAAGACCGAGGAATTTACCGAGGATGTATGCCTCCCTTGATATAGGCATTGATATGACCGAATGAGAAAACCTCCTCTCAATATCCCTGTAAACCAAATTCACTCCAAGAAAGACCGTGAGGACTAATGATATAAACGAAATTATAGAGAGCGACATACTTACAGACACCTCCCTTACCTGTCTCATTGACAGGGAGCTTATAGCAGGCACAAGAATAATGAAACAAAGGATGGAAACCACTAAAAGGGTAATAAATATCTTATCCCTTATCCCCCCTTTAAATGTTATCCTCGCGACTTCTAATACAGTCCTCATAAAATAAATTTCAGATAAAGGAAAGGGGTTGCTATTAGCAACCCCTTTCCTTTCATTCCTTTAGGAATTTTATCCCTATTTATAAGGTACTCCAGCCTGAAAAAGCATTTGCACCTGTTGTAGTAGGCACTGCAGCGAGTACGACTCCTGTACTTCTTGCTATCCAGAAAATAGCAGTGGCATTTGATGCAACACCGAATTCCCTATCACCATTATAGTGCTTTGAATTAGCAGCATAAGTTGGACCACTAGAATTAATTCCTACATAAACCTGAGTTGAAGGTGAAAATTGCAGGGTGGTAGCGTTGCCGTTAGGGTCTAAAAATGTATAAGAAGTACCTAAGGTTCCAGGCGCAGCAGGCGACCCACTCGATCCAATCGTCCCACTTATGGCAGCAAACACGGTTGCCACTCCCAGCACAAGACATGCCATGATAATTAGTAATATTTTCAGTCTCATAATTAATACCTCCTTATTAATTTCCTTTATGGATAGACCTGATAATCAGCATAATAGGCTTCCATATTTGTCTTGACGTTTCTCACGTCGCTTTCGGCTGCTGAATTATAAGCCTTTGTTCTATACGCTGCGAACTGGGGAATAGCAATAGCTGCGAGGATGCCGATAATCGCAACGACAACGAGGAGCTCAACGAGTGTAAAACCCTTTTTATCTCTGATGTTTTGAATAGCCTTAAACATATCTTCTCCTCCTTTCTTTAAGGTTCGGTGGTCTAAGACCGCCCTTTTATTCTAAGTTAAGTTTTTTAACACCACCTCCTTTTAGTCAGCACTTATATAAGAAGCAACATTTATGCCATCCCTGAGATTAAAAATATTACCAAATATCACTAAGTATACAGCAAATAATTTAAAAATCAAGAGAAATTAATACCGCATTTAGTCATATGAGTGACAAAAATTGTCAATAGGTTGGCATTGGCATATCCGCTCGTATAAGAACCGCATCAAATAGCATCTTCGAATGCGTCAATAATATTATCAATAATTTTGACTATTTTTTTAAAATTCCTGAAGACCTCTTTATCTGAAAGATGCAAATACTCATGGGCGAGAATATTTCTAAACCCACCAAGCCCCTTTAATTTTGAATACAAGGAAGTATCTATCAAGTTTTTCTTATACGCATTTTCTATAATGTCTTCGTAACTTTCGCTTATTATCTCAAAGCGAGAAGATAATATGTGGTCAAGGAAATCAAGGACATTTTCTGAAATTAAAAATAACAATCTTTCTATGGAGTATTTTATCCTTTTGTCTTTAATATATTGCTCAAATGTAATGTCAGACATCTTTTTCAGATCATGCCTGTATTCCCTCAATTTTTCGATTCTTTTTAAAAGGCTTTCTCTTTTATAAACCACCTTCTCTATATCTCCTGTGCTTATTTATATATAGTGAATAATCATAATATCTCTTTTTAAACCTTAATTCAAAATCGTTTAAAACATCGGCATCCTTATAAAATAATACCCTGCCGTTTTTAATAACCTCAAAACAGAGGATAGGGTCTGCTTCATTCAACCATACAAGGTCTATCCTGTCCGAATGGAGTTTTTTTGTTAGCTCTCCATAAAGCATATAGCACGCATCCCACGAAAAATTGTCTGATGTGTATATTGCGATATCTATATCAGGTGATTGTTCTTGCTTTTTTGCCCGCGAACCAAAAAGATATGCGATTAATATACGAGAATCGCTTTTTAATAAAGGGAGTAATAAAGATATTGCATCTTCTGTGCTGAAGTTTAGCGGACTTGTTTTTTCCCACCGTTCCTTAACAGACATTATTAACCTTTCTCCATTTATCCCAGTTTGTCATGAATTTTTATGATCAAACAGGGGGGGAGTATTCTCGCTCATTTGTTGCTATCCCCATTTCTTTTTAAATGGTATCACAGGGTGGAAAATACCGTCAAATAATCTCTTTACCGATATTAGCTACAGATGGTAGAATTTACCAGTATAATGGGATATCAGAGCATAAAAAAATGGCCTGAAAACGAAAGGCCGAGGGAAAGACTGCTTAAACACGGCGCCCGCAACCTTTCAGAGGCACAACTCCTCGCTATAATCCTCCGCACAGGAGGAGGCGGCAAGAGCGCTATTGACCTTGCTCTGGAAATTCTGAATTCGTTTGGCTCACTGAGAGAGATTGAAAATGCATCTCTTTCCGAGTTTGCATCATGTAAAGGCATAGGAAAGGCAAAGTTTGCACAATTAAAGGCTGCCTTTGAGCTTGGGAAAAGGCTCCTTGAAGAACCACAGGAAAAAGGTCCTGTATTTTCATGCGGCAAGGATGTCTATCTGTATTATCATCAGCGTTTCGATAACCTTAGAAAAGAGGTCTTCCACTGTGCAATGCTCGATGCAAAAAACAGGATATTAAAAGACTGCAGGGTCTCTGAGGGCACCCTTACGAATTCCCTGATACATCCACGAGAGGCATTCAGGGATGCGATAAAGGAGTCTGCAGCATCTGTTATCTTTGTGCATAATCATCCAAGCGGGGATACAACTCCCAGCAGCGAAGATATATCCATAACAGAAAGGCTTGTTAATACAGGCGAGATAGTCGGCATTAAGGTTCTTGATCATGTAATTATAGGGGATGATTCATATACAAGCATGCTGGAGAAGGGGTATATTAAAAATAATAACCAATGACCAAATCCCAATAATCAAATAAAAATCAATAATTCAATTACCACAAGACATATTAAGGGGTTCAAACTGTTTAAACCGTTTGAACAAAGCAGAAATTGGGTATTAAAGGTAGTTATTGTGCAAGAATGAAAATGAATTACATTTCTTGGCTTAATAGGAGGAAGCATGCCAAAGATTAAAAAGGCGATTATTAGTGTGTCTAATAAAAAAGGCATTATTGAGTTTGCAAAGGAGCTTGTTTCGATGGGTGTTGAGATACTCTCAACAGGAGGGACAGCAAAGACATTAAAAGGTGCAGGCATTCCTGTCAAAGAAGTATCAGAACACACAGGTTTTCCTGAAATGCTCGATGGAAGGGTAAAGACCCTTCATCCAAAGATTCACGGGGGTTTGCTTTCGAGGAGGGATAATACAAAAGATATGGAGGAGATAAAAAAACATGGCATAGAGCCAATAGACATGGTTGTCGTGAATCTCTACCCTTTTGAGGAGACGATCTCGAAACCTGATGTTTCTTTTGATGATGCAATAGAGAATATTGATATAGGCGGCCCTGCAATGCTTCGGTCTGCATCAAAAAATTTTAAATATACGGCTGTTATAGTTGACCCTTCTGATTACGAAAGGGTCATCAAAGAAATAAAAAATCTGAATGGGGATATTAGTTACAGGACAAGGTTAGAACTTGCACAAAAGGTTTTCAGTCATACATCACGGTATGATGGATTAATTGCTGATTACCTCAAAAGAACGCTTATCTTCAAATGAAAGTGCTTGTTATCGGCGGAGGAGCTATAGAGCATGCAATTGTATGGAGGCTATCTCAGAGCAGACATGTAAACAAGATTTACTGTTGTCCTGGTAATGCTGGCATAGCAGAGATTGCTGAATGCATAGATGTAAGCCCTAATAATCTGAGCGCCTTCGTTGATTTTGTAAAATACGAGTGGATTGACCTTACAATAGTCGGTACTGAAGGACTATTCCTAAAAGGCATTGTGGATGTATTTGAAAAACAAGGATGCAGGGTATTAGGATTAGATAAAAAAGCTGCGCAATTGGTCTCAAACAGGGCATTTCTAAAAAACCTTATGCGGTTTCACCGCATCCCTACAGCAGAATATAAGGTCTTTACCTCATATCTTCATGCAGAGGATTACGTGAGATTAAAAGGTGCTCCAATAGTAATAAAAACAAATAGCACATCAGAAGAGAGGGGCATAATTGTAGCTTCTACAGTAGAGGAGGCAATAGATACCTTAAGACTTATAATGAAAGACAGGCTTTTTGGCGAGGCTGGCAAACAGGTAATTATAGAAGAAGTTCTTAATGGCGAGAAGATTTCTTTTATAATATTGACAGATGAAAAATCAGTTATACCATTTGCAGGCTTATACAAATACCAAAGGCTATTTGATGGCGACAAAGGTCCTAATACAAGAGGGATGGGTGCATTCAGTCCATCGGGAGTTATTACGAAGGAACTCTCTACTGCTATAATGGTAAAAATCATGAAACCGATAATAAAGGCATTAAAAGCAGAAGGCATAAAATATAAAGGCTTTCTTTCAGCAGACCTGATAATAAACAAAAACAAACCCTATGTCCTCGAATTCAGTGGTTATCTTGGAGATCCGGAAACACAGACTATCCTTCCGAGCCTCAAAACAGATTTTGCAGAAGTTGCCCTGGCAATAACAGAAGAAAAGCTGTCTGATATAGACATAAGATGGAAGCAGGAGACAGCAGTATGCATTGTAAGTTCTTCAAAAGGTTATCCTGATAAATATCAGAAGGGCTTTGTTGTAACAGGACTGGAGAAGATAAAAACAATGAAGGATGTGATTGTTTTTCATGATGGCACAACCTTCAAAGGTGATGATATTGTTACATCAGGTGGGAGGGTTGTAAGTGTAACAGCAACAGGAGATGATATAAAAGATGCGAGCAACAAAGCATACGAAGCAATAGAAAAAATAAATTTTAAAGGAATGCATTATAGAAAAGATATCGGAATATGAAAGGGGGAAGAATGAAACCACGGGTACTGATAGTCATGGGAAGTGATTCTGATCTGCCTGTTATGGAGGAGGCAGGGAAGGTGTTAAAGCAATTCGGGATTGCTTATGATATGACCATTGCTTCTGCGCACAGGACACCTGAACGTGCAATAAAACTCGCATCTGAGGCAGAGGGGAAAGGGATAGAGGTGATTATTGCAGGTGCTGGTATGGCAGCTCACTTAGCAGGCATGCTCGCAGCCCACACGATTGTTCCAGTAATAGGTGTGCCAATAAATTCATCACCTCTTAACGGGCTTGATTCCCTTCTTTCTACAGTTCAGATGCCATCTGGAATTCCTGTGGCTACAATGGCAATTGGGAAGGCGGGTGCAAAGAATGCAGCAATCCTCGCGATTCAGATTATCGGCATAAAAGATAAAAGGGTTGCAAAAAGAATGAAAGATTATAAAAAGAAGATGGCAGAAGAAGTAGAAAAAAAGGCGGATGACCTGCGAGGGCATAACATATCATGAGAGTATATATTGACTGTTTTCCATGTTTCATCAGACAATCTATCATTGCCCTTCGGCTTGGGACAAAAGATGAATCATTACAGGAGAGCATATTAAAAAGTACTCTCGAATATATCGAAAAGGCTGATACCTCTAAACCACCTGCGTATACAACCACATTTATTCACAGAAAGATAAGACAGATGCTCGGCAGGGACCCATTCAAGGATATAAAATCAGAATATAATCAGATAGCCCTCAGACTATATTCCTCGTTAAAAGCTGCCATTGAAAAAAGTTCTGATCCTTTGTGGACGAGCACACGACTTGCAATAGCAGGGAACGTAATAGATTTCGGAATATTTACTTCTGTTGATATCGAAGGTGCGATTACAAGGGCACTTAATGATCAGATTGCTGTGGATGATTATGCTTTTTTTAAAGAAGCTATCTCTAATACAAATGAAATCCTTTATCTTACTGACAATGCAGGAGAGATTGTATTTGATAGACTCCTTATAGAAACCTTGACACATCTTGGCAAAGAGGTTAAGGCAATTGTTAAAGGTTCACCAGTTATTAATGATTGCACCATGGAGGATGCAAAAGAATCAGGACTTGCCAATGTATGCGAAATAGCTGATAATGGTTCTGACGCTGTTGGCACAATACTTCAATGGACATCCTCTGCATTTCAAAAGACATTTGAGAATGCACCTCTGATTATAAGCAAAGGGCAAGGCAACTTCGAGACACTTTCCAGCACTGAAAAGAAAATATTTTTCCTTTTTCAGGCTAAATGTGATGTGGTTTCTAAAGAACTCGACCTTTCAACCTGCTCTATGCTTTTTAAAAAGTCCTGACCTTGCTAGGCGGGATCCTATTCAGGCAAGCCTATCTTGTACCTCCCTTGCTACCGAAACCTCTTCCTGTTCTTGAATGTCCTCTTTCCTGACTTTTCTGGGGTTTAGCTTCATTAACAATAATATTTCTGTCCTTAAAATTATTACCATTAAACATGGTAATTGCCTTCTGGGCATCCTCTTTTGATGCCATTTCTACAAAACCAAAACCTCTTAACCTGCCAGTAGCCGCATCTGTAATCAGCTTGACAGAAACAACCTCGCCTGCTTGAGAAAACAGGTCCTTCACATCATCCTCGGTTGCCTTAAAGGAGATGTTGCCTACATAAAGCCTTACACTACTCATCAATTCCTCCTCTTTTAATTCTTTAATACTAACCTTTTAAATACCTTTATAGGTTTCAAAAGGCAGTCACTAACTATGGAAGATATGTCTAACATTTGTCAATAGCAAAATATTATAAGTCTATCTGAGTTCATGATAGCAGATGTCCCACTTGTCATTTGAAAATATTTTAATGTTCCCATTGATATTTAAAAGGCGTGTGAATTTGCCTTAATATCTTCAACTGCTTCTTTTACAAGAAGCCTTACATTCTCATTCTCATCTTCTGCAATTTCATTAAGAGTGGGTATTATATCAGCATTACCGATCACTCCGAGAAGGTATGCTGCATCTCCTCTTATTACAGGATTTTGGTCTTTTAAAAGTGGAAGGATGTATGGAACAGCCTTTGGTATATTTTTTGAGTCCTCTTTTTTTAATGTCTCGATAAGCGCTGAAATTCCGATCCTCACCCTGAGTCTTTCGTCCTTCATTAACTCACCGACAATCGCATATAGACTTGTATCATATTTAAACATATCAATAATATTGTCAAGAAAACCATTTTCCATATAATCAGCGATCATGGTCTTAATATCGAGGAGCTTATTGGCGAACTGCACCATTTGATTGATATTATACCACAAAAAAAGTCATTGACCCGAAAAATGCAATTGTCGGGGTTTATAAATTTTATTGTATAATCACTATACCCTAATATATTTTCTGAGAGGAGAAGATGAAAATTTATAATACGCTTACCAGTAAAAAAGAAGAATTTATACCCCTTATTCCTAATAAAGTAAAGATGTATACATGCGGAGTTACAGTTTATGACTACTGCCATATAGGGCATGCGAGAAGCGCTATTATATTTGATGTCTTGACAAGGTATCTGAAATACAAAGGGTATGATGTTAAGTATGTAAGGAATTTTACTGATATAGATGACAAGATAATCAATAGGGCAAAAGAGGAAGGTAATACATGGGACAAAATTGCAAAAAAATATACAGAGGAATATTACAGGGATATGGACGCACTCGGCGTAGGAAGGGCGGATGCTGAACCAAAGGCAACAGAGCATATTGGGGAAATTTTAGAGATTGTTAGGGGGCTTATTGAAAAAGGTTATGCATATGAGGTTGAAGGAGATGTTTATTTCGCTGTGGAAAAGTTCCCTGAATATGGAAAACTATCAAAGCGAAATACAGAAGAAATGATAGCAGGGGCAAGGGTTCAAGTGGACGAGAGGAAAAAAAATCCGCTGGATTTTGCACTGTGGAAAAGATCAAAGGAAGGCGAACCATCATGGGAAAGTCCATGGGGACCTGGCAGGCCCGGGTGGCATATTGAGTGCTCTGCCATGTCTATAAAACATTTAGGTGAGAGTCTTGATATCCATGGCGGTGGTTCTGATTTAATCTTCCCGCATCACGAGAATGAGATTGCACAATCAGAGGCATTTACAGGGAATCCCTTTGCAAGATACTGGGTCCATAATGGGTTTATAACAGTTAATAAAGAGAAGATGTCAAAATCCCTCGGTAATTTTTTTACAATAAGAGAGGTTCTCGATAAATTTGATTCCGAGGTTATAAGGTTTTTTCTCCTATCATCTCATTACAGGAGTCCGATAGAATTTTCAGATGAACCACTGCGAGAGGCAGAAAGTTCAATAGACAGATATTATTCAACTGTTATCAGAATTAATGATTTCCTCGAGGGAAAAGATACAATGGAAGAAGGTATTTCCAGCGCAGGGAGAGATTTTGAAAGATTAGTTTCTCCATTCAAGGAGAAATTTGAAGAGGCAATGGATGATGATTTTAATACAGCACTTGCTATAGGACATATATTTGAATTGATACGGGAAACAAACAGATTTCTTGACAGGAAGCCGTCACGGTTAAAGGATAAAGAACTTTTATTAAAGGCAAGATATTTATTTTCAGAAGCTGGAGGTATCCTCAATATATTTAATAAGACTCCTGAAGAATGGAACAAGGCATTAATGAAGGTAAAGAAGATAGGGCTTTCTGAAGAAGATATTATTGATAAGATCAAAGAACGGAAACATGCGAGACAGAGAAAAGACTGGGTTACTGCAGATATAATAAGAAAAGAACTTGAGGAGAAAGGTATTATCATTGAAGACAAAAAAGACAGGACAGACTGGAAGATCAGAGTTGGATAATGAATGGATATATGGTATCAATCCTGTCATTGAGGCAATAAAAGCAGGCAGAGATATTAAAGGTATTTATATATCTTCAAACAGGCGTGATAAAATATCCGAAATAAAAAGAGAGGCTGATCATAGAAAAATACCTTTAAAAATAACAGAGTCTGACTTTTTTGATCGCAATTTTAGAAAAGGGCATCAGGGAATTGCAGCAGAGGTCTCTTCTAAAGATTATGTTACGCTCGATGAGCTACTCGAAATACCTGCGAGAAGAAAAGAAATTCCTTTATTTTTGATTCTTGATTGCATTGAAGACCCAAGAAACTTCGGCGCTATATTACGCGTATCAGATGCTGCCGGCATTCACGGGATTATTATCCAATCACATAGATCTGTTACACTTTCGCCTGAAGTCTCAAAGGCTTCTGCCGGTGCTGTTGAGTATGTTCCTGTCTCTATTATGCCGAATATAAAACACGCAATATATGAAATGAAAAAGAGTGGAATAACAATAATAGGTGCAGAGGCAAGTGCAGAAAAATCATTATTTAGTATAGATTTAAAAGTGCCTGTTGGACTTGTGATTGGGTCTGAGGGAAAAGGAATCAGGAAGAGTGTCAGGGAAAACTGTGATGTTTTGGTTAGACTCCCCATGTATGGCAATATAAATTCACTTAATGTTTCTGTTGCTACAGGTATATTTGCATTTGAGATAATAAGGCAAAGACTGCATAAAAATTAATTTAATAAAGAAAACCCAAGATAATCGAAATTATTCTTGAATTTTCGAAATTGACCAAGTTATAATAAAACTTGTTAAATTTCTATTTCAATAGAAAGAGGGTAAGTGTTGTCTTTTTTAGCCTTTCTTGTTGCAGCAGGAAATAATAAAGCCACCGTAGCTCAGCAGGCAGAGCAGCTGATTTGTAATCAGCGGGTCGGGGGTTCGATTCCCTTCGGTGGCTCCAGGGAGAGGTTCCCGAGTGGCCAAAGGGAGCAGACTGTAAATCTGCCGGCGAAGCCTTCGGAGGTTCGAATCCTCCCCTCTCCACTAGAAAAAAAGGTTATAGAGTTAATTAAGTTTATGGAGTTTCTTGAGTTAAAAAATAACCCAAGAAACCTAATGCGCACAATAAACACGGTAACTGTAAATGCGGGAGTAGCTCAGTGGTAGAGCGTCAGCCTTCCAAGCTGAGGGTCGCGGGTTCGAATCCCGTTTCCCGCTCCAGTAACCGCTTGAGCGGTTTGAACGAATTCGAACAGTTTGAACGGGTTGAGCAGTTTAAGCGGTTTAAACGGTTGTTGTGCCCATGTAGCTCAGTTGGCAGAGCACATCCTTGGTAAGGATGAGGTCACCGGTTCAATCCCGGTCATGGGCTTTGTAAGAGAGGGTCATTGGTCAGTGGTTATTGGTTAAACTGGAGATTACACTAATAAAGACTAAATGACTATTGACTAAAATTAAGGAGGGAATATGGCAAAGGCAAAATTTGAGAGAGTAAAACCTCATGCAAACATAGGGACGATAGGGCATGTAGACCATGGGAAGACTACATTGACATCAGCGATAACGAAGGTATTGGCGATGAAA
>JBFMDO010000020.1:0-16073 GCA_040753615.1 Nitrospirota bacterium
GCACAAGTCGTGATACCTCTTTTTGTTCTGCTTTGGTAAATTGAATCGGTTTTGTCGTTCTCATGTAGCAATAATAACATATGGATCCCTATAATGTACAGCTAATTGTGGGACAGTACACTAGTGTCATTCTGATTCCTTGGACTTGTGTCATTCTGAGGCAGAGCCGAAGAATCTAACCCGCTACAAGCCTTACGACCTAAAAGACTATATTTTTAGAGCTGCTTTCTTTGATTTTCTGAAGTATTTCAAAACTATACCCTTGAGAAGGTTCTATTCAGAATCTAAAGATTTTTTTGATAAGCTGAGATGGAGTTCTTAAGAAAAGGAGCAAATAGAATTTTAATAAAAATTATCTGACGAAATTTGTATTGACGGCAGAGTCTCAGATGTGATTAACTTTTATAAAGGAGTTTAAATGAAAGAGGCATTAAGATATTTAAACAATGCAAAGGAAATATTAAAATCTGTTCCTGTAGAGGATAATACATATACGGATGTCAAACCTGTGAGGGAAGCGTTTGCAACAGCTTATCTTGCTGTTTTAGAAGCTGTTAATGAGTATCTTATTACTAAAAAAGGTTTAACGAAGAAAGAACTGCCAAAGTCAGTAGATGCATATAGAGATGCTTTACGAAAGCACATTGCAGTGCGTAATGGGAAGTTAATGAAAGAATTTGAAAAGCTCTATGACGCCTTACACATAGCAGGATATTACAGGGGACTAATTTACGATACTCGTGCAGTTAAAGATTATTTAAAAGCTGCAAAGGAATTTATTGAGAAGATTGGATAAGGTAATCTAACCTAAGTCTTTCCCCTCGCTGCAAGCCTTGCGACCTTAAGGATAAAGCTTCATTTCCCTTTCCAATCTCAACAGGGTGAGGTAATGATCTACGATGTGTTCAGGCAGTTCCCTTATTTACTATATCTCACCAGAGAGTTTCAAAATTTCAGCATATACATCTTCCCCAATAAAGAAACCATGTCTTTTCAAGTCATCAACTATCGGTTTTGCTCTGTCTATAATTCTTCCTTCCTTAGCCATTATTATTAATGCAAGGAGACCAACCAACTATTTTCAGACCTTCTTTTTCTGCGAGTTTTCTTGCCTTTTTGTCATCTAAGATTACAAGATCAGCTTTTATATCCTTAGCAATGGCAATTGCTTCAACTTCGCCTATATGGAGGTGCTTACAATTTTGTCTTATGTAAAGTTTATCTTTTGCCTCTTTAACTTTAAAACATGTGGGAAGATTCATATCTTTCTTACGCTGTATCTCTTTGTTTACAGCATGGGGGATAAGGATTTCGTCTGCAAGATTTTCTAAAAGCCATAAATGATTGATTCTTTGAAGGGCAATAATGGTGCTTGAGTCGCAGACAATTCTCAAAGCTATTTGCCTTTATTTTTTAACTCTTTAAGGTATTGAGGTCATGTTTTAAATCATCAGGTGAATAATCAAACCACGGGATATCATATTGAGCAAGGAGTTCTGGCAAATCCCATAGACTTATACCAAGCAGGCCAGCAGCCTTTCCTTTAGATATTTTCCTGCGCCTTACAAGATCAAAAACCATAGCCTGCTTTGCCTCAGACTTTGCCTCTCTTTTTGAAGGGAAAAGTTTTATAAGCTCATCTGATAACTCTATTGTAAGTTTTCCCATAAATAACCTCCTATTAATTGAAAAACATCCTTCATTCAATCAACCGATTTAATGATCCATTGATAATTATACCTTAATTATTTCTAAAGGGAAAAGTTATACCCTTGAAAAGGTTCTATTCAAAATCCTAAGAGCTTTTTTGATAAGCTGGAGGTCTTGCGGAGAGAATTGTGGAAATATATCTACCTCACGGGGAAACAAATCACCTACCTTTACACCTTCGGCGTGTCCAGTCTTAGAGGGTATCAGTATAGTCACTTTTACCAAATGTATTTGCCTCTTTAGCAGCAAGCACATCGTAACCATACTGGCGTAATACAACTGCCAAACTTACAGGAATCATTTCATCAAGATAAAGTCTGATAGGCTGAGTAAATTCTGTTACTCCCATTCTTCAGGAAGGGTTTCCCATGTATATGCCTTTTCTTTTTCCTCATCTGAGAGCAACTCGAATTCTTTCTATGTTACAATTCGTCCCACGCCATCAATTTCAGTATGTGGAATAAGCCTTAGATTATATCTTTTCAAGATATTCTTGATTTTATTGTCCTCGATATCCTGCTCAATTTCTATTCTATGGTCAAAATAGTAGCTGATTGCATCATGAATCTGTGCGAGAGAAAGATGTGGATAAGAAGCAAGAATGTCTTCGGCTGAAGAGCCGGTTTTTACAAGCTGTGCAATCAGTCTGACGGTAATCCGTGTGCCATCAATAATAGGCGAACCACCACATACTCCTGATTTTCTGACAATATATGGATGCTCTGTCTTAATGAGTGTTTCCATTGTATAGGCATTTGTTTGGTATATATTTTGTTTAAGAGTATCATGGTAATCTTTTAAAAGTCAATTTTTTGAGGAGAAGAGAATTTTATACTTTTTGTAAAACAGACACGCTCCATTCCTCATCGCAATAGCGGGTATGCTCCTTTAAGCCATATCGAATAAATTTGGCTATAACTATTTCATCATATGGAACAACCATTCCGCCAATGATAATCCAGCCATCTGGAGCCATCTGCTTAACTAAAGAAGAAGCAATGTCTACAAGAAAGGCGCCATAAAGATTTGCAAAGATTAAATTAAACTGCCCTTTTATTTCTGTCACAGAACAGGACAAAAACTTAATTCCATTGACTATCTTGTTTACTTTTACATTTTCCTCTGCCTCTTTTATAAATTCATTAACTATCTCTACGCCTGTTATATCATGGATACCTAATTTTGCAGCAGCTATAACTAATATGCCTGTACCTGTGCCGGCATCCATGGTCTGTTTTATCTGAATTGCTTTGGATTTGTCTCTTAAAATATCTTTTACTGCCTGTAAACAATAAATGGTGCAGGGATGACTTCCGATGCCAAATGCCCTTCCTCTCTGGAGCAGGATCGGAATACCAAATGGAGGAATGTAAGATGCTGGTGCCGGCACAATTATAAATTCGTCCGTTGGAAAGCTGGCCATTGTGGTAGCTGTAGGAGGGGTATAATATGCTCGCAAACTCCTTGTCATTATGCACAAAAAATTATTGAGCCTTTTAAGGAGATCATCAGGGGAATAAGAGAAACTATATGCCTTAAGCAGAAAGGTTTTTTCCTGTTTTTCTACCTTAAGTCCGTTTGCGTACAGCCATAAAAAATTGTAGGTAGATTCTAATAATGGCAACGGCAGATTAACACAAATTTCATACCATTGCATTTTTGACCTATTGTTCATAAATCTCCAAAAAGCACCATGATTATATCCCAAAACACAGTTTTATGGAATTGTTTTAACCCGAAAAATGCAATTAAATAATAATTAAGGCAGGCACATATGCATAAAAACCTTTACAAAGCAGAACTTGGGTCTTAATAGGTATCAAATTGCAGGAAATGAAAACGTGATGGTATATTTGATAATCAAACCGCCTACAACGGTGCTGCTGGTAAAGCTTTTTCTGCACATATGCCTCCCCCCCCGATAAATGAATCGCTTTTTCCGGGTTAATTAAATCTTAAAAATAAATTTTCTTTTTTAGAAAATAGGATACTTTTGCCATTACCCTTTGCTCTTTGGTTTTTGTTTATCTTACAATAAGTTCTATATGGCAAAAATATTTTTTTCAGGCATTGGAGGCAGCGGCATGTCTGCATTGGCAATTTTTTCAGCGGACAGGAGGCACATTGTTGTTGGCTCTGATCGTTTATTTGACAGGAATCCTGCTCATCCCCTTTGTAAAATTCTAAAAACCCGTGGCATTAAAATTGTTCCTCAGGACGGTAATGGCATTGACAGATCATTTGACTTTGCTGTTTTCAGCACTGCTGTTGAAGATAATCAACCCGAGTCAATTAAAGTTAAGGAACTGGGTATCAAAATAAAAACTCGGCCTACATATTTATCCGAGATAGTGTCAGAATTCAGGTCAATTGCAGTTGCAGGTACAAGCGGAAAATCCACCACAGCAGGAATACTGGCGTTCCTGTTTGATAAACTCCGCATGAAACCGAATTTTATAGGCGGTGGGAGGGTAAAACAATTCAAGACAGAAAATAACCCGGGGAATTTACTTGTCGGCGGATCAGACCTTCTGGTTGTAGAGGCATGTGAATCTGATGGTTTTATCATTTATTACCATCCTTTTTATTCCATTATTTCCAACTTGAGTCTTGACCATAATTTGATCGAAAAGACCGCAGAGATGTTCGAGATTTTGAGTAAAAATACAAAGGAGTTTGTCGTGGTAAATAATGATGATGAAAATTTGAGCCGCTGCAGGTTTGAAAATGTGAAAAAGTTTTCTATTGATACAGAGTCAGAATACCATGCACTTGAAATCGAATATCGCCCCTTTGAAACAAATTTTAAGCTTCATGATGTTACCTTTAGACTCGCTCTACCCGGAAAACATAATCTTTATAATGCCCTTTCATGTATTACATTGCTTTCAGAAATGGGAGTCCCGCTAAAGGATATTTCAGAAGTCCTTCCTGACTTTTCAGGTCTTGATCGCCGCTTTGATATTCATCTCAATAATGGGAAAAATCTGGTAATAGATGATTATGCGCATAACCCGCATAAGATATCATGCCTCATGGACTCCGTCAAAAAAATCTGTAAAAGGGTCTGCTATATTTTTCAGCCGCATGGATACGGACCTACGCGTTTAATGAGACAAGGGTATATTGATGTATTCATTAAAAATCTCCTTAAAGAAGACCACCTGATATTGCTTCCTATATATTACGCCGGTGGAACTTCCATAAAAGATATATCAAGCGAAGATTTATGCGATGAGATTAAATCAGCAGGCAAATCAGCCGAGGTTTTGCATGATAGGTCATTACTTTTTAAAAGGATTAAAGAATGGGATAATTATGTTATTTTTGGAGCGCGTGATGATTCCCTCGCTGATTTTGCGAGAGAGATTGCATTGAGGCTTAAATGAAAAAGTACTATCTCCACAGAGAAACAGCAGGTCTCAAAATAGATTATGAAAAAGAACTCAATCCAGAGCAGTATGCTGTTGTTATGCACGTTGGATATCCTATGCTTGTGCTCGCAGGTGCAGGCACAGGCAAGACACGCACTGTTATATATCGTGTTGCGAGGCTTATAGAAAGGGGAATAAGCCCTGATAATATTTTACTCCTGACATTTACCAATAAAGCTGCAAAGGAGATGATGCGGAGGGCAGAATCTCTGATAGGGAAAAGTATTCAGGGGATATGGGGAGGGACATTTCACCATATAGGCAATATAATCTTGAGGCGGCATTGCTCGCTCATTGGATATAAAGAAGGGTTTACCATTCTTGACAGAGAAGACTCAAAAGACCTTTTTGATATGTGTCTCGCAGATATTAATAAGAAGGAGACCTTTTTGCCAAAAGGCTCGGTATTATGTGAGATAAATAGTCTCATGAAAAATAAAAAGGTAGACATTTACAAGATCATCCCTTTCAGGTTTCCACACTTCAATAATGTAGTGGATGAAATAAAACATGTGATTAATCTTTATGAGAAAAAGAAGGATTCTTTGAATCTAATGGACTTTGACGACCTGCTTACAAACTGGAAAAGATTACTGATCGAACATGACAATATAAGGGAGTACTATTCATCGAGATTTGAGCATATACTCGTGGATGAATATCAGGACACCAATAAACTTCAGGCAGAAATTGTTGATTTAATAGCATACAAACACAGGAATCTTACAGCAGTTGGAGATGACGCCCAGTCAATCTATTCCTTCAGGGGAGCAGATTTTGAAAATATCCTGAAATTTCCCGAGAAATATCCTAATGCCATTATCTTCAACCTAACTATTAACTACAGATCCACTCCCGAAATACTTAATCTTGGCAATGAGAGCATAATTCACAATACAAGGCAGTTTCGTAAAAATCTTCACTCTATAAAATCTTCGGGAGCAATGCCGGCAATTGTACCTTTAAAAGATACGTTTCAGCAGGCTGAGTTTATTGCCCAGAGGATACTTGAGATTAATTCAGAAGGTGCACCTCTCAGTGAGGTAGCAATACTTTATCGCTCCCATTATCAATCAATGGAAATTCAGATGGAGCTTCAACAAAGGGGCATACCATTTGAGGTAATGTCTGGGTTAAAGTTTTTCGAGCAGGCACATATAAAAGATATACTCTCTTTTTTGAGGGTTGTGGTAAATCCTTATGATGAGCTGAGCTGGAAAAGGATTCTTAAATTAATGCCGTCTGTTGGAAAAATAACCGCAGCAAGGATGTGGGATTCAATATCCCAATCAGAAAATCCTTTTGATAAAATATTTGAGATGGAGAACATTTTGCAGAAGAAGGCATTGAATAAATTTCGGCTCTTTCTTGAGCTTCTAAAAATATTAAAAGGAGAAGATGGCAGTATGCTACTGCAGCCTTCTTATGCTATAGAGCAGATACTGAAACATGGCTATGAGGACTATCTCTACAACCATTATCCAAATGCAGAAGAAAGGATAGGAGATATTGAACAAATGAGGAGGTTTGCATTAGAATATTCATCTCCTGAAACCTTTATCAGCGAGCTAAGCCTTCAGAGCGCATCAGGAGGAGATATTGAACAAGGGAATGAAGAAAAGGAACATGTGGTGCTTTCTACAGTTCACCAGGCAAAAGGGCTTGAGTGGAAGACTGTTTTTGTTATAGGCCTAAATGACGGAAGATTTCCATCAATCAAATCGCTAAGGGCTGATTATGAAGAAGAGGAAAGAAGACTTTTCTATGTTGCTATTACAAGGGCGAAGGATGAACTTTATCTATGCTATCCGATTACAGCAGAGGACTGGCAGGGCATAGGGTTTTTAAGCCCGTCACGCTTTATAAAGGAATTATCTGGTAATACTTATGAGGAAATAATCGTGGAGGTAGCAGATGACTTATACTGAGGCGATAAAAAGTGGCTTCGGACTAATTAACAGAAACTGGCAGCTTTTACTTATACAGATTGCAGCAGCGATTATAAGCACTATTGTATTTCTCATTATGGTGGGAATACCGCTTACAGCAGCGCTTATTATTGCTGGCGCTGATTTTGCAGAAATTAGGAACATGGAAGACATTATGGGGGCACTCAAAGAGTCTTCTGCATTAATATCAAGATATTTTGGCATTATCCTAATGGTTATCACGTGTTTTTTGCTATATATCATTATGATCACATGTTTTGGCATTTATGTATTTGGAGGTTCTGTCGGTAGTATTGGCAAGGCACTTATAGATAAGGCTTTGAAGTTCAACATTCGCACATTCTTTGATGAAGCAAAAAGACTTTTTTCACGTTTGCTCGGTTTTACCGCTGTAATGGGTGTCTTTCTGATACTTATTTCATTTCTTCTTGGCATTCTGGTAGGAAGCATAGGCGCTCTGATTTCATTTACAAAAGAGCAAGATACTACATTTGCCCTCTTTTTTGGCACTTTCTTCTCCCTGATTTTGATAATAATCGGGTTATTCTTTTTCTTAAGCACTCTTTCAATAACACTCTATGGGATAGTTTTAGTTGTTTTTAAAAATACAGGTCCTCTCGAATCCGTGCGGGAGGCGATACGCTACCTCTACAGGCATCCATCTGCATTATGGCTTTTTACTATTCTTTTAGCAGGGTATATATTTGTAAGCTTTCTGCTTATACTTATAAATTATTTATTTGCATCCATACCCTTAATAGGTGTATTTCTCTCTTTTTTATATCAGATAACTTTAAACATCTTCCAAATTTATCTGGGACTTGGGATTATTGGCACGATATTTACTTATTATTACTCAACAGAAATTCTGAGCAGGCATGTTGTTGAAAATTCTATGCCTCAAACCACCGTGCAGGATAAAATTTAGCAAAGTATCTTAAAAATTTGAAGGTGCGGCGCTCATCAGTTTCCTGCTTTATAACATGCGTTCCTTCTAAAATGCAAGAAACAAGACTTGACCCCGCCACGCCGTCTTTTTACACACTTCCGCTATGACCCCGCTACTTCACGCTACTTCACAGCCAAAATGATATAATTACTTGTGTTATGAGAGTTTTAGCAATGGTTATATTTTGTGTTATTTTATTACTTCTTCCATCTGTGGTGCTGTCAGATGTAATAGTCCATGACTTAATTGTAATAAAAGGTGAAAATATTATGCTTAAGGCTGAGACAAGAGGGAAATTCTTCAGGCAGGGTGGCAGGATGGTAGAATTTTTTATAAATGGGAAATCTGTTGGCAAAAGTCTTTCAGGCGGAGATGGTTTTGCATTTAAACAATTTACACCATTAAACATCGGTTTTTATAAAATAACCACACGGTCAGATAAGGAAGAAGATAATGGATTGCTTCTTTCGCTAAAAAGAGGGACTAAAATAGTTTTTATTGATGTAGAGGGCAGTCTTTTTGAAGGATTATTTTCAAAAAAGCCAAGGACAGGGAGTCAGAAGGTAATAAAAACGATTTTGGGCAGATTCCCTGTTGTATTCCTTCAGACAGGATTTATCGGTATAAAGGATATAAAGATATGGTTAAAAGAAAATGGATTTATAGCCTCGACTGTCCTTCCATGGAATGAGGGAATAATATTCGATGAGATAAATGAAAAAGGGCTGAAAATAAGAGCAGTTATAGGAAGTCCATCTGTTATTGAATCAGCAATGGATCACAAACCAGAAGCATTCAGCTTTGAGGAAATAGAGGATGCAGACAATGTGCGGGACTGGGAAGATATAGGTAGAAAACTGCGATAATTGACAGAAGTAAAAGCAAAATTAAATAATTACTTATGCCACGCAGGTACAACTCTTTTGGTGCGTATCTAAAAAACCGATTCGGCGCAAGTGTATACAAAGTAAATGTGGATGCAGGTTTCACCTGTCCTAACAGAGATGGAACGATCAGCACATCAGGATGTATATATTGCAACAATGATAGTTTTAGGACTGCTTTGTGTACTCCAACCCTCTCCATAGGAGAACAGATAAGGACAGGGATTACGCTTATTGGAAAAAGATATAAGGCTAAAAAGTTTCTTGTCTACTTTCAGCCTTATACAAATACCTATGCTCCTGTAGATAAATTAGAGAGCCTTTACAGAGAAGCCCTATCTGAGCCTTCTGTGGTCGGACTTGTTATCGGTACAAGGCCTGATACTGTGGATGAAGAAAAAATTAGCCTTCTCGAGTCTCTGGCAGAAAAAATTTTTATCTTGATTGAATATGGCATGCAGTCAATCTTTGATAGGACTCTCGAATTTATAAACCGTGGACATGACTACAATACATTTCTTAAGGCGATTGATATGACAAAAGATAGAGGCATATCCATTGGTGCGCATGTTATAATGGGATTCCCTACAGAGACAAGAGAGGAAATGCTCTCAATCGCAGATGAGATTTCGCATATTCCTGTTGAATTTCTCAAGATTCATCATCTTCAGGTAATAAGAGATACGCCACTTGAGACTTTATACAGGGAAAACCAGTTTCATACTTTTGAATATGAAGAATACCTTGAATTTATTGTAGAATTTATAGAAAGGGTTTCTCCACGAATAGTGCTTGAGAGACTTTTCTCTATTGCACCTGATAATATGCTAATAGCCCCGCAATGGGAGAAAAATAAACAAGAGATTTTAAGGGATATTCAGAAGAAGTTGGAAGAGAAAGATACTTATCAGGGCAAAAAAGTGAAAATGCACGATTCTGTATGAAGAAGGTTATTGCAGTTATAGGCGGAAGAAGGACTGAAAAAACACTTCTTTCAGAGGCTGAAAAAGTCGGAAGATTAATTGCTCAAAAAGGAGCAATTCTTGTTTGCGGGGGACTCAGTGGGGTTATGGAGGCTGCTTCGAGAGGGGCAAAATCAGAAGGTGGACTTACAGTCGGAATCCTGCCTCATGATAATTCAAAAGAAGCAAACAAGCATATTGACATCCCTATAGCTACTGGATTGGGAATCGGAAGAAATGTTATTATAGCTCGAACAGCAGATGCACTTATAGCAGTAGGCGGAGAGTATGGCACCCTTTCAGAGATTGCATTTGCACTTCAAATGGGTAAACCAGTGGTAGGCATTAAGACATGGGACATAAAGGGTGTTGTGAGTGCTGAAAATGCAGATGATGCTGTAAACAGAATATTTGAGATTTTAAGCTCTTAGTAACTTTTTGCTTGCAAGTTAATCTATATTGCCCCCTTAGCTCAGTAGGATAGAGCACAGGTTTCCTAAACCTGGTGCCGCAGGTTCGATTCCTGCAGGGGGTACCAGCAATCTTTTTATATTAGGACAGAAGGTTTTCTAAATCCCGAAGGGGTTCGGGATTCGATTCCTGCAGGGGGTACCAGCAATCTTTTAGGTCAGATTATTCACAAAGTTGGTGCATAGCAAAGGGGCTAATGCCTAATTTGTTGGGGGATGTTTAGATTTTATCTGCACGAACTACAACTGGTTTTTGAGCAGGATGTGCAACTTGAACGGGATGTCCCGGCAAGCGGTCTTTCCGTACCTGCAGCGCAAAAAACAGAAAACTTCTTTTTTGTCTCTTTTGAATTGCACTTCGGGCATTTGATTTCAGTATTCCCGAAAACGAGCTTTTCAAAATCTTCACCACAGGCATTACACTTGTACTCGTAAATCGGCATCTTTAACCTCACTTTGTTCGGAATGATAATTTTTATTATAACAAAATCGTATAGAATAAGTACCCAAATCCAGTGATAAAGGGGTGTCATTCCAAGACCTTTGTCTATCATTCCGAGCGAACAGACTATGTCACAATTCATATTTACTACAAAATGTCATGCTGAGCTTGTTTCAGCATCTAATAAAATCAATACGTTTTAAGACCCTGAAACAAGTTCAGGGTGACAAAAAAATAATTATGACATAGCCTCCAAGCGAGGAATCTCGTTGTTCGAGAAAAGATTGCCACGCACCTTTCAGGTGCTCGCAATGACAAAAACAGGACATCATTTTTGCGTCTTTCAATAAAAAAGGGGGCAGCCAGTATCCATATAAAATATCTGAGTTAATTGTATTATCCATGTTCGGGAAGCAGTGCCTCTTCAATAATCTCTATCAGATGCAATACTGGCTTATCCTCAGAGCCTCTCGACAGTTGAATCATGCAGCCAGGACATGAGGTAATAATCATCTCACCCCCTGCTTTTACATAATCTCCCAGACACTTATTAAGTATCCCTTGTGAAAGTTCCTTATAAGCAATACTGAATACACCTGCAAAGCCGCAGCATTTTTGTCCTCTGGTTTCTATCAAATCTATGCCTGTATGCCCTATTATTTCCCTCGGTTCTTTTTCAATGCCAAGTCCATATTTGAGGTGGCATGGGTCATGATAAACTGCTTTTTTGAAATCAGATGGCAAATGTGATAATTGAGAGGGGTTTAATTTATCCACAAAAAAACTCGATATGTCCATCGCCTTCTCAATACCCTCGCCAATTAGTTTTGGATAATCCCCCTTAATAGCAAGTGTGCAGGTCGGGCAAAGACTTAATACAGCCTCAACATTTAATTTGTTGAATATAGAGACATTCTTTTTTGCAAGCTTTATTGCCTCTTTTTCCATTCCGAGAGTCCTTAATGGCATACCGCAGCATACTTCCCCCGTTGGAAGGATTACCTCGTAATCAAGCGACCGAAGGACATTAATAAGTGATGCCCCCAGATGCGGATAAAGGAAATTAACAGCACAGCCTGTAAAGATTGCTATTCTTCCTTTCTTTTTATGAACCTGATACACCTGTTGGCCGTTCTTAAGATACTGTTCAGGCAGTTCAAGTTTAAATGGAATAATGCCTGTTTTTTGAAGATATGGAAATAAAATGCCCTGTGTCATGCTGAGAAACTTGAAACTTAATTTTGGGCTTTTTATAAAAAAATTTGTGAGAAAACGGAGATATCTCCTTTTTTTATCTGTTTTTCGCAGAATGCCCCTGCCATGATATATAATCTCTTTGATATCAATTCCTGTAGGACAGAGACCTGTGCAGGCACCGCATAATGTACAGCTAAAAATATAGTCATTCAGTAAAGGAGAAGATGTGAGCTGTCCTGAAGAAAGTGACCAGAGGAGTGCAAGCCTTCCCCTTGCGCCCATTGCCTCTGTGATATCTTCATCATAAGTTGGGCAGAATGCCTTACAGCTTCCGCATCGGACACACTTTGAGAGGTCTTCAAGATAATTGAAATTTTTCATTTATGCATTATATCTTTGTAGTCCACCTTCTTTCCACCCTTATCCCGTTAGGTATGATAAAATATTCAATCAATGAAGGCACTTCTTACAGGAAATGAGGCTGTTGCTATTGGAGCATATGAGGCAGGTGTCTTTGCAGCAACAGGATATCCTGGAACTCCTGCAACAGAGATTATTGAGACTATCGCCCGCTATAAAGAGGTTTATACAGAGTGGTCTGTTAATGAAAAAACAGCACTTGAGATCGCATCAGGGTTCTCCCTTTCAGGAAGGCGGACACTTGTTGTCATGAAACATGTAGGGTTGAATGTTGCCTCAGACCCATTAATAAGTCTTGCATATACTGGCGTAAATGCCGGCCTCGTGATTGTGGCGGCTGATGACCCTGGCATGTGGAGCTCGCAGAATGAACAGGACTCAAGGCTTTACGGCAGGATAGCAAATATTCCTGTGATTGAGCCTTCTGATTCAGAAGAGGCATATATCTTTACAAAAAGGGCTTTTGAGATAAGTGAAAACTTTGACCTGCCAGTTCTCCTCAGGTTGACAAGGGCAATATCTCATACAAATACTGTTGTGAATATTGAAAATAAAAGGCAGGAATATTACAGGCAATATTTTATTAACCCTGCAAAAAATGTGCTTCTTCCACCGTTTACAAGCAAAAGAAGACTTTCTCTTCAGAAAAGGATAGAGGAATTCAGACAATATATTCCTCAAACAGGGCTTAACAGAGTCGAAATTATAGAAGACAAGGCAGGGATAATAACCTCTGGTATTACATACCAATATGTAAAAGATGCTCTGCCAGTCGCTTCTGTGCTCAAACTCGGCATTGTCCATCCCCTTAATCATCAGGAGATTAAAAAATTTAACAGTATGGTTAAAGAGTTATTTGTTATCGAGGAATCAGAACCTTTTATAGAAGATGCGGTGAGGGCATTGGGCATGAGGGTTAGAGGTAAGCAGGATGGTATTTTCCCATGGGCGGGTGAGTTAAACCAATCAATAGTAAGAGAGGCTTTTAATGGGATTTATTCGACGTCTGGCGAGATATGTGAAGAAAGTTACTCTACCCTATGTGCTGGTTGTCCTTATCTTGGGATGTTCTATGTCCTGAGCAAAAAACCGTTGTTTATTGGAGGGGACATAGGCTGTTATACATTATCAGTACGCACATTCCCTCATATACTTGACACAACACTCTGCATGGGTAGCGGCATATCTCAGGCTGCGGGCTACAGTATTGCAAAAAAAGAAAGGGCAGCGGCTGTGATAGGAGACTCAACATTTTTTCATTCAGGGATACAGGCTATCCTTAATGCTATTTATCACAAAGCGAATATCCTCGTGATAATCCTCGATAATCATACAACCTCGATGACAGGCGGACAGCCACATATTGGAACAGGCAAGGGGCTAAGGGAGGCTAAGAAAAAGTTATTAATAGAGGATGTATTAAGGGGTTGCGGTGTTGAATACATAAGGAGAGTAGGGGCATATGATATAAAAGATATTGAAAATGAAGTAAATAAAGGCTTATCAATGGATGGTGTAACAGCAATCATTGTAGATGGCGAATGTATTATTAATAAAAAAAAGGGGGGAATGTTTTATATTGATAAAAGTAAATGTTCACTCTGTGGCGAGTGTCTTTCGCTGGGCTGTGAGGCAATTGTTAAAACAGAAGATTCCTGTATAATAAGAAATATATGTAATGGATGCGGATTATGCATCCAGATTTGTGAAAATGAGGCAATCAAAAAGATACATAACTGTAATCTTTGCAGGTAGGGGAGGACAGGGCGTACTGACCGCTTCATTAATTACTGCACACGCTTTCTTCTTATCAGATTATGATGTCAAAAAATCAGATATCAAGGGTATTGCCCGTAGAGGCGGAATGGTGTTATCCACAGTTATAGCAGGTGAGAAGGTTTACAGTCCCAAGATAGTTCCTGAAACATCTGATATCGCAGTAGTGTTTTCTAATGACCTCGGTCTTAATTTCTCTGAACACACTACGCTTGTTTTACCAATAGATGAGGAAATAATAAAATACCAGAAGAATTTGAACATCTTCTCCATTGGCAAACTCAGCACATATCTTGATATCTCTCCTGAGACATGGGAAAAAGCTATCAGGACAAAATTTGGAGATGATGCTTATAGTATAAATATCTCTGCCTTTTATGAAGGCAGGAAATCAGCAAGACTTTTTGGGGTATCCTAAGTGAGGTATGCCATACTTATACCTGCTTATAATGAAGAAAAGAATATCTCTGAAGTTATCCGGGGAGCTATCAATTTTGTCAAAGATATTTTTGTGGTTGATGACGGCTCAAATGATCGCACATCACTGAAGGCAGAGGCAGAAGGCGCCCATGTAATTAAGCATAATAAAAACATGGGGAAGGGGGCTGCTCTTAACACAGGTTTTTCTGAAATCACAAAAAATGACCTTGACGCTATAATCACAATAGATGCAGACGGACAGCATCTCCCCTCTGAAATTCCAAAACTTATAACTGCATTTGAAAACAAAAAAGGAGATATTATAATAGGAGAAAGAACAATAAACCGTGAAAGCATGCCTTATCTCAGGCTTTTAGCAAATAAAATAGGTGAATTATTTATATCAAAGGCTGTCGGTACACAGATGAGAGATACCCAGTCAGGGTTCAGAATCTATTCGAGGGAGGTGATAGAAAAAGTAAAGAGTAAAACAAATGGGTTTGAGATGGAGACAGAGATTCTCCTTAAGGCACACAAGTCCGGTTTCAGGATTGGCTCTGTTTCAGTTACCACTGTTTATCCTGATGATTATTCAAGCCACTTCCGACCTGTAAGGGATTTTTATAGGATAAGCAAGCTCGTCTTAAAGAATCTTTTTGCCAATTTAACCCCTTAATAAAAGGAGGACGCACATGATAAAAAAGATTTTTATTTATTCAATAATAGCTGCATTAACTTTATATTGTGTATTAGATATTAATAAGGCAAAAGCAGATGAAATCGCCTTTTTAAATATTGATGAAATAATGAAAAATATTGATCCAGCAAAGTTCACAAAGGCACAGATCAAAGAATACCATAAAAATATTACCGGGAAACAAGCTAAAGGAGAAGGAGTAGTAGTTAATGTCCTGCCCGGCAAAAGAGATCGGCACAGGGTCACAATTCTTACACCTGCGAGCAAACCAGAAAAAGGATATAATGTTGTTCTTTACACTACTATGGATGCACCTTCTGATCTTCACCTGAATGACAGGATACTCTTTGAAGGGGAGGTTGGGCGTCTGAGTACCTTCAGGGGTGCGAGTGTAGATATACACGGAAGTTATAAGAAAATAGGAACAGAAAAATGAGAAAGCTCATATTAAGACTTTTAATTTCGTTAACCATAGTATTTACTTCTTTATCCCCCTTTTTTTTACATAATGGTTTAGCTGCTGAAAGGCCGAGGATAGCAATCGCTGACCTTGATGCAATCGGCGTAAATGAAACCCTTGCAAGGACAGCGTCCGAGATTCTCAGGACAGAGCTTTTTAAGACAGGATACTTCTCGATCCACTACTGTCCGGTTAAAAAAATTGAAGTTGGGGGTTATCCACTTTTCTCACTTTGAGAACTGTATGGCTATTTAGGGATAAGATGTCGATCAAAATGAGCCGATCAAGGAGCGTCTCCCTTAT
>JBFMDO010000021.1:0-26968 GCA_040753615.1 Nitrospirota bacterium
ATAAGGGAGACGCTCCTTGATCGGCTCATTTTGATCGACATCTTATCCCTAAATAGCCATACAGTTCTCAAAGTGAGAAAAGTGGATAACCCCCAACTTCAATTTTTTTAACCGGACAGTAGTGGATATGCTGAGGATGTGTGCAAGCCCTGATACATTGAATGCATCTCTCAATTCCTCATCTATATTAGCTCTATGTCCTATTGTGATTGACGAAATAAGGGATGCTGAATCCTTGCTGAAATTCTGTTCTATATATTCATAGATCTTATATCTGCATTCCTCAATTTTTGATTTAAGAGATATTTTTTTATATTTTGAATCATGTACATATAAAGTCCTTGCATAAATGTCTCCTTTTAATGTTTGTCCTGGATTAAGCCTTGCCCTGCTTTTAGTAAATCTTATTACAAGCTCATACTCTGTGCCTAAATCAAACTCTCTGTCCGAAAATAATATAACTTCTTCTCCAATAAGATTGTCCAGATATTCGTCAGAATCTTTATTTATAGCAGAATTCACTCTAAGGCTTTGTCTGTATACTCCTGTATCTGTTTTTATTGGATAGGATTCAAAAATACCTCTCGCTGTAATCTCTTCTCCTATATAATATGTATCATATGTAGGTTTCTGCCTTATAAAGGAAAAAGTTATCGCTGAAACTATTCCCAGAATAATGATAATTACAAGAAGAAATCTTTTTTTGAATGAACAATATATTAAGGACAATAGAAATATAAAGACAGCAGACAAAGGAAAATATCGGAATGCATAAAAAATGACTACACCAGCGAGGAATGAAATGAAGAATTGCATCAGATCATTTTTTCTTTAATAACTTCCGCTATATCATTGCTTAATTTTGTTATAAATTTCAGATCCTTACCCTCTATCATTATCCTTATCTTGGGTTCAGTACCTGATGGTCTTACAAGTATCCTGCCTGTTCCGGCAAGTTTTTCCTCTGCGTTCTTTATTGCTTCACTGATTTCAGGAATTCCCTTGATATCATGTTTATGTTTTACTTCAACATTTGTCAAAACTTGAGGAAAGAGTTTTATTTCATCTGAAAGTCTTGACAAAGCAATATTTCTTTCTTTCATCAGACAGAGAATCTGCAGTGCTGTAATAGGTCCATCGCCTGTTGTGTTGTGGTCAAGAAAGATTATATGCCCTGACTGTTCTCCTCCAAAATTATACCCCCCTTCAAGCATCTTTTCGACAACATAACGGTCCCCAACCTTTGTTCGGAGGAGCGTTATATTATTCAATCTGAGATATCTTTCAAGTCCGATATTGCTCATAACAGTTGATACAACAGTATTCTTTTTAAGTGATCCTTTTCTTTTCATCTCTACTGCGCACATGCCCATAATTTTATCTCCATCTACAACCCTGCCTTTTTCATCACAGAATATTGTTCTATCAGCATCACCATCATGTGCGATACCCACGTTTGCCCTGTGAAGTTTAACCATCTTCTGCAAATTTTCTGTATGCAAAGAGCCGCAGTCAGCATTGATATTTATTCCATCAGGACTGTCATTTATTGAGATAACATCTGCCCCCAGTTCACGCAAAAGCCATGGTGTTGTCTTATATGCAGCACCATTTGCGCAATCAACAATAATCTTTATTCCTTCAAAATTCATCCCTTTGGGTATTGTAGACTTAATGTATTCAATATAACGCCCTGTTGCATCATCCAGACGGTATGCCTTGCCTATCTCAAGACCCTTAGTTCTGTTTTTTGAAAGCTGGTCATCAACCACAAGTTCTTCAATCTTTTTTTCAAGCTCGTCAGGGAGTTTAAACCCTTTAGAAGAAAAAAATTTAATCCCGTTATCCTCAAAAGGATTATGTGAGGCAGATATAACAATGCCCGCGTCCAGCCGCAGTGTCCGTGTAAGAAATGCAATCCCGGGAGTAGGTAAAGGGCCTGTGAGCGTGACATTCATCCCCATTGAGCATATTCCTGAGGTAAGCGCACTTTCTATCAGATAACCTGACAATCGGGGGTCTTTGCCGATTAAAATCATATTTCTTCCATGTTTTTCTCTAAGGATATAAGCAGCAGCCATGCCTACCTTTAAAACAGTCTCAGGCGTCATGGGATGCCTGTTTGCAATGCCTCTTATACCATCCGTTCCAAATAGTCTCATTCTTTTTCGATTATAACTTTAATCTTAACTTGATTTATATTTGTTCTTACATCTCTGCCTGTAATGTCAATTTTTAGTTCCTGAGTAATTGTTTCGTTTAATCCTGTTATATCAAACTGTTCTGTTTTTATACTATTAATCTTTCTTACCTCGGATTTTATGCCTTCTATTACCACGCTCAGCGGTTCTGCCTTAACAGATTTAACATAATAACCGTTACTCGGAGACCCGACAATAACAGGTCTGACCTTTATGGTTTTTGTTATTGTTTCTTCAGTTCTAACCTTAATAGTGGAAGGATTTATGCTTGTAACAGCTATTGCTCGTGATAGTTTTATATCTCCTCTATTTATATAATAAATATTTTCGCCTTTTTTAGCCTTGCTAAGATCAATAAATACTCTTATGTCCGCTGGTTTGATATTTTTGATAAGATTCTCCCGACCCCTCATACTCAGGCTTATCGCTTTAGTACCGTGGTCGACTATCTCAAGCCCACGAGGTATATTTTTGAACTCAACTGGCGCGTCAATAGATATCTCTGATTGCCCGAGTGAAACAGCATATAACCATAAGAGTATTGCAAATATAACGGCTGTTATCTTAAGCCCTATATTCTGGAGAAAAACTTTTTTCATCTCCCTGCCTTTTTACCTGCAAATAAATCAGTAAGTGTATCCCTGAGTTTTCCCATATCAAAAGGTGTTTCGATATTTCCATTTATAGCTATTGATATGATTCCGGTCTCCTCTGATGCAATAATTACCACTGCGTCTGTATCTTCTGTTAGACCAATACCTGCACGATGTCTTGTTCCCAACGATCTACTGATAGAGGGACTCATTGATATTGGCAAAAAACACCCAGCAGCAACAATCCTATTTCCCCTTATCACAACAGCGCCATCATGTATAGGTGATGTGGGATGAAATATGCTGAGCAACACTTCCTTAGAGACTTTAGCATCTAATTGAGTCCCCATTTCAACAAAGTGCTTCAGGCTTGTATCCCGCTCTATGGCTATGAGCGCGCCTATTTTTCTGTTCGAAAGGGCAACAGTAGCCCTGACTATTTCTTCGAGAGATTTGAACTCTTCGGCTGAGGTAAGCGTATGAAGAAACCGTGTCTCACCCATCTGAGCAAGTGCCCTTCTTATTTCAGGCTGGAAAAGAATAATTATAGCAATAACAACATGTGCCCAAAAACTCTGTATCACCCAGTCTATTGTATATAGTCCTAAATAACTTGAAAATAAGGAGGCGAGCAACAAAATAACAAGTCCGATGAGCATCTGTACTGCCTTTGTGCCTTTTATGAGAAGAAGAAGACGGTAGAGTATAAGAGACATCAATATAATGTCTATGGGATCCTGCCATCTAATTTGCCTAAGTATTTCCATAAGAACTTTTTATATCATAACATAAGAGCTTAATAAGCGGGAACAAATTGATTTTCATAAACTTTCTCTTACTTGCCTAAAAAATAAAGACCTTAAACCTGAATGAGACAAATTATTGAAAAAATTATCAGATTTAAATACAATATATGGTATGAAAATTGCTTATATCTATTTTTAGAGGGAGGAACTTTAAAATTGTTGAAGCAGGAGCATATTTTATCAATTTCAGGTTGTCTTTTATGAAGAAAGCGTTTTTAAATTTAGAAATTTGCAGTATTATTTTCCTTTTGGCTTTTACTATTTCATTCAGCTTTCTGCCAGCTTATGCATCAGAAGAAACGGCTCAAGAGCCTGTTGAACAATCAATAACTGTTGTATCTGTATCAGAGATCAGCGAAGATGAGCCAATCGAACAAGAGATATCGCATTTATCAGATGACCTTTCTGAGCTTGACTCTGAATCCCATGTTGAATTTGAAAGAGTTATATACAATATCCTGATGACAGTTTCGGATTATAGTTATAACGTCCTTGTTGTTAACGCTGTCAATAAACAAATCAGATTTTTTAGCGAAAAGGGAAGAAAGGCATTTTCAAAGTGGCTTAGCAGGTCAGGGAGATATATTAAATTAATGCAAGATATACTCAAGGAAAACAATATCCCTGAAGAAATAGTTTTTCTTCCCCTTATAGAAAGCGGGTTTAATCCATATGCATATTCTCCTGCTCGAGCGGTAGGATATTGGCAGTTTATGGCATCTACTGCAAGAATATATGATCTTAATATAGACTGGTGGAGAGATGAGAGAAGAGACTTTATAAAATCCACAATAGCTGCAGCGAATTATCTTAATGACCTTTATGGAAAGTTTGGCTCATGGAATCTGGCAATAGCTGCATATAATGCAGGAGAGGGCAAGATATTCAGGGCGCTTTATAGAACAAAAACAGACAATTACTGGGGGCTGATAAAAACAAGATATATTAAAAAAGAGACCAAAGAATATGTACCAAAATTTATTGCAGCAACCTTGATTGCGAATAGTCCACAAGAATTTGGATTTGAAGATATAGAATATCATCCGCCTCTCAATTACGAGGTGGTTACTGTGCCATCACCTGTAGACCTCGATATTATAGCTGAATGTGCTGAAACATCTGTGAGTGAGATAAGGGGATTAAACCCCGAACTTAAAAGATGGTGTACTCCTCCTAATGTTTCAGAATATACCCTGAGGATTCCTGAAGGTAAGAAGGATAGTTTTCTCGAAAGATTTTCCCTTATCCCAGCAGAAAAGCGATTTAAAGCAGATATTTATAAAGTCAAAAAAGGAGATACTTTAAAGAAGATAGCAAAAAAGATGGGTATTCCTTTACAGATCATACGTGATCTTAATTCCGATAAAAAGTTGTCACCTCTTAAAATAGGAACAAATATCTATCTCCCGCCGAAAGGGAAGTTTGTATTAAGAAAGGATGACAGGATGCTTCTTAGTAGAAAGACTTCTTTATAAAAAGTCTTTGTGAATGTACGGCTACCCTTCTTTCTCTTTAGATAGTTTTGTTTGTGCGTCGTCAGTAAATGGTGAGGCAGGGAATTTTGTGATGAGTTCTTTATATTTTTTCTTTGCTTCTTCTGACTTTCCCTCTTTTTCAAGGAGACTGCCATATTCCATAATCGCAAGGTCTTTATAAATATCGCTCTTGTTGTAAAGGATATCGAGTGTCTTCATTGCCTCAGTTATATTCCCCTTTTTAACATAGACCATAGCCATTTTCTGATAAACGAGCGGGAGAAAATTATCCTCATCTGAATATTTTTTTATAAAGACATTAAGCGCATTTAGTGCATCATCATATTTCCCAAGCTCATAATAACAGGATGCGATATAAAACAATGAAGAAGGGGATTTCTTAATCTCATAAGCCTTTTTGAATATCTCGAGAGCATTTTTATATTGCAATTCTTTATTATCTAAAGGCAGTTTTTGATATTCATTATAATAGATATTGTATGCCTCATACTCGAGCATCTTTGCCTTTTTCTGTGAGGTATAAGAATAAAACAGAAAAGAAGCAATCGCCATGATTACAACAATTATACCTGTACTATATTTTAAGATAGTCTTTTTTCTTTCCTGAAAAGTATCCTTTAGACTATAAAGTTTATTTTTAACCTCTGCCTCTGCATTTAATGTCTTCGATATTTTCTTTTTGATCTGTTTAGGCATTATTCCTCCTGAGAGCCTTTTCTACAATAGCTTTTGAATTCTCAAATATTGAACCAATACGGTTTTCTTCTATCCCTGAAGCAAGAAGTATCCTTACAGCAAATTCTTTTGTTATTAAGTCTGAAGGACTATGAGTATCGGTGTTTATGGAGAGACGTACGCCGAATCTTATTGCCTCCTTTGCAATATACCCGTTTGAGAGAGAGTGCCCTTTACGTGAAGTTATTTCAAGTGTAACCCCTTTTTCTTTTGCAAAGAGGAGGTCTTCTTCAGATATAAGACCTGGATGCGCCAGGATATCTGCATTAGCCTCAATAGCTGCCCTGTTTGTGCCTTGTTTGACAGGCTCTACCAGTGTTTCTCCATGAACAATCACAATCTTTGCACCAAGGTTCCGGGCTTCTTTTACAAGCTCAGGAATAATCTGAGGTGGGGCATGTGTGATCTCGACCCCTGGAATGGCTTCAATAGAAATATAATTTTTGCTCTTTTTTATAGCAGCTACAATTCTCGGAACTACCAGATCAATATTTGATGCATCAACATGATCTGTGATGGCAATAGCCTTGTAGCCAATTGTCTCAGCTCTTCTTATTAGTTCTGATGGGATTAATTCCCCGTCACTTAAAAAGCTATGTGTATGGAGGTCAATCATTAATCTATAAATAATGTTTAACTATTTTATCAGATTTTGTTTTAAATCACCATTAAAAATCTTATTTTGTATCCTTATCATAAATTTTATTGAGGATGGTTTTAATGATAAAATAAAAAAAGAATATGTTTACCCCATCGTACATAGAATCTTATCGTTCAGGAAAACTGACTGAGAGTATAGAGAAGGCTCGCAAAATATTAGAGAATTGTCATCTCTGCCCCCGAGAATGTAAAGTCAACAGGTTAGAAAATGAAAAGGGAGTTTGTCGTACTGGCCGGTTGGCTATGGTCTCAAGTTTCAATCCTCATTTCGGGGAAGAGGATCCATTAGTAGGAGAACACGGTTCTGGAACTATCTTCATGACTAATTGCAATCTCCTCTGTGTATTCTGTCAAAACTGGGAAATAAGCCACATTGGCGAGGGCAGTGAAGTGGGGTCAAAAGACCTTGCGAATATGATGATTTATCTTCAAAGGCAGGGATGTCATAACATCAATTTTGTTACCCCAACACATGTAGTTTCCCAAATCATGGATGCCTTGCCTCATGCTATAGAAAATGGCTTGAATGTGCCTCTTGTATACAATACTGGTGGTTATGATTCTGTTGATACCTTGAAACTCCTCGACGGGATCTTTGATATCTACATGCCTGATTTTAAATTCTGGGATACTGAGATGTCCCGTAAGTATTTAAAGGCACCGGATTATCCTGAAAGGGCGAGAGAGGCTATTAAAGAAATGCACCGTCAAGTAGGCGACCTCACTCTCGATAGAAATGGAATTGCCTTCAGGGGAATCCTCCTCCGCCACCTTGTAATGCCAGGGGGGACAGCAGGGACGCGAGAAATAATGCGTTTTATAGCCAGAGATATTTCACCGAATACTTATGTAAATATAATGGATCAATACAGGCCGTGTGGGAATGCATATAAATATCCGCCTCTTAATCGCTGTATAACCGATGAAGAATATGAAGAAGCCTTAAAGGCAGCCCGAGAAGAAGGAATTACGAGGCTCGATAAGCGGGAAAGAAAGAAGATGATTTTTCGCTGGCAATGGTAAAATATTTATTAATTAAACCTCTTTGTTCCGATGGGAAAAAAGATATTATCCATAAAAAATCTATTTTAAAACAATATCATGCTCCTTTTGCCCTCTCTATAAACAACCTCAACTTTTTCTGATCTTTCTTCCCCTTTTTAGATTCAATGCCACTACTTACATCTACTCCATAGGGTCTTACCCTTTTTATAGCATCAGCAACATTATCAGGATTCAGACCTCCTGCAAGGATGATCCTCCCGAACTGTTTTGCATAAACAGCAATATCCCAGTTAAAGACGCGACCTGTGCCACCGAGAGTGTCAGGTGTAAATGTGTCCAGCAAAAAAGCACAAACCTTGTCTTTATAACCATTAAGTGGATCGAGACTATTTAGTGATTTTATGCGGATGGCTTTTATCAGGCGTCCTGAGATATTACACATCTCAGGTGGCTCGTTGCCATGGAGTTGGACAATATCAATATGTATCTGGTCTATTATTTGTTCTATTTGCTTGGGTTTCTCATCAACAAATACTCCTACAGATGTTACAAATGCAGGAAGTTTTTTAATTATCGCTCCTGCATCATTATATGAAATATAACGCGGACTCCCTTTAAAAAAGACAAAGCCGAGAGCGTCTGCACCTGAATCGACTGCAGCCATTGCATCATCCAGATTTGTTATACCACATATCTTGACTCTAACCTGCATATTCTGATTTTATCACACCCCCCTCATTAACTCATCAATCTTTTTCTTGATGTCCTTTGCTTCCATAAATGTTGTTCCTATGAGCATAGAATCAATACCTGCGTTTTCAAGTCTTTCAACATCTTCCCTATTCTTTATTCCGCTTTCGCTTATGATAATCTTTTCAGGAGGGATTTCATTTTTTAGCGTAAATGTTGTATTGATATCAACCTCCAGTGTCTTCAGATCCCTGTTGTTAATACCGATTATATCACTATCCATCAAAAGTGCTATTTCAAGTTCTTTGAAATCATGTATTTCAAAAATTACAGATAGGCCGAGTTCTTTTGATAGATAAAGATATTCAGCAGCCTGATTTTTATCAAGTATTGCAGAAATTAAAAGGATAGCATCTGTCTCATTAGCCCTTGACTCATAAATCTGATATTCATCGAATATAAAATCTTTTCTGAGGAGTGGTTTTGTTGTTACTTTTTTTATTAACGAGATAGTCTCAATCTTTCCCTGGAAGTAGTTCTCTTCTGTGAGAATTGAGATTGCACTTACATCATTTTTTTCATAGATTTCAGCAATCTGAGCAGGATTAAAATCTTTTCTAATCACGCCTTTTGATGGCGAGGCTTTTTTAATCTCTGCGATAAGCTTGATTTTCTCGTGCTGCACTCTTTTTACTGCTGTTCTGAAGTCCCTCGGTTTTTCAATGTCTTTAATCTTCGATTTAATATCTTTCAAAGAGACTCGGCTTTTCACATAATCCAGCCTCTCTTTCTTTTTTGAAACTATGGCGTTCAAGATACTCATCTGTCGCAAGGTTTTTAGTAGTTTTTTATCATGTATATTATAACAGCTATCCTAATCCTTTTCATTCACGAATTTTCTCAAATATAGACAGGATAGAGTATTTGAGCGGATTTTTTTGCCGATAGTCAAATACACTATGTAAAAATAAAGAGGCAAAAGCCTCGCAGTCCCGACTAAAGTCGGGACGAGAATGAGCGAAAATACTATGTCCTGTCTGGTAACCATAGTTTATAAATAATCTGGTAAAGGTCTGAATAAGAAACCCGGAACTTACTAATTATTTTTCGATAGAAACTTCTCCTCTTTATTTTTTGGACTCAAATATGCTTCTATTATCTCTTTTGCAATTGGTGCAGCTACTCCTCCGCCTTTGCCTCCGTGTTCTACCAGTACAGCAAGCGATATTTCCGGTTTTTCAACTGGTGCAAATGCAGCAAACCATGCATGGTCTCTGAATCTTTCAGGAAGATTACCTGTATCTTTTTTTAGTTCTACAACTTGTGCTGTCCCTGTCTTGCCTGCAATATTTATTAAATTGGATTTGGCTGCTAAACCGGTCCCTTTTGAGTCATTAACAACACCATAAAGTGCTTTTTTGATAGTTTCGAGTGTTTCTATCTTTATATCTGGTTTTCCTATAATTGTTGGTTGAGTATCTTTAACCAATGTTGGTTTATATAAAATCCCACCATTTGCTATAGCGCCTGTCATAACTGCAATCTGTACAGGTGTTACTAAGATATAACCCTGTCCTATTGCAGCATGAAAAGTTTCACCAATGAACCATGGAACTTTTTTGTTTTCAACTTTCCATTTTGTGTTTGGTATGAATCCTTTTTGTTCGTCAGGAAACTCAACGCCTGTCTCTTTCCCAAGTCCCAAACTGATGGCATAATCATAAATTTTATCTATACCGAGGCGTTTTCCAATTTCATAAAAATATGCATCACATGACTCCACCATTGCCCTGTGCAAGGAAATAATGCCGTGACCATCTCTGCGCCAGCAACCAAAATACCGTCCGCCATAAATTATTCCACCTTTACAGTTTATTCTCGTCTCACGAGTAATAACTCCTTCTTCGAGTCCTGCAACTGCTGTAACAATCTTAAATATAGAGCCAGGTGGATACAGACCCTGTAATGCCCTGTTCAGAATAGGTTTTCTTTTATCCTGAGTAAGTGATATCCATTCGTCATAGTTTATTCCTCTTGTAAACAGGTTCGGGTCAAACGAAGGTTTGCTCACCATACTGAGTATCTCTCCAGTTTCAGGATTTAACGCAATAATCGCACCAGCCTTTTTACCTAATGCATTTTCAGCTTTTTGCTGAAGGTTGATGTCTATACTCAGTGTTATATCTTTGCCTTTTATTGCTGGTTTTTCTTGTAATAATCTTATCTCCCTTCCGAGTGCGTCAACCTCGATAATACGCTTCCCATGAATACCTCTAAGCGAATAGTCAAATAATTTCTCAACTCCCCATTGTCCTATAAAGACGTCCCGCGGTACATCTTTAAATGCAGGTTCTTTAGATTGGCTCGGTGTAAGTTTTCCAAGATAACCAATAATGTGTGAACCAACCTCGCCATAGATATATTCCCTGCTGACCTCTACATCAATAACAAGACCGGGTATGTCAGATCTTCTTGATTCAACATATACAACATCTTTAAAAGACAGTCCTTCCTTTAATCTTATCAGTTCAAAGGGTTTCAAATTATTTTTACCCAGTTTTTCAAGAATCTCATCAGCCGGTATATTAAGAATCTGTGAGAGCAAGTTTGCTTTACTCTTATCAAATTGATCAGGAATTAATGACGCACAGTAATATGGAGAATTTTTAACGAGAGGGATGCCATTTCTATCAAAGATTATTCCCCGCGGGGCTGGTATAGATATTATCTTTAACCTATTGGATTCAGAAAGTTTTCTGTATTCGTTGCCCTGTAAAATCTGTAACTGCCATAGTCTTATAACGAGTAATAAAAAGACTGCTAAGACAATATAAAATGTTATTGATATCTTTCTGAATTTTTCATTTGTTCCCATTTAGTTCTTACACCCGACATTTTCCGTTATATCTCCTTTGGTCTCAGGAGCAAACCCCACGGAGCATTTAATAATGACTGAATGCCGATTATGAAGACAGAAGCAAAAGCGCTGACAGGCATTCTATCAAAAATACTTCTCGCTATTAAAACAGTGGTGCTGTCTATTAGAGTAAATATCGAAATGCTGATAATGCCCAGTAAAGGAATCCATATGAAAAACCTGCTGTAGATAAAGGAGGAGAAATAACCTAAAAGACCTTTGCTCAGGAGATTCGGGCCAATAAGTGTACCAGAAAGACTGTCTTCAATTAATCCTATTAAAGAGCCGAAAAACATACTTTCGACCGCCCCCTTTTTTGTCCCTATATAACAAATTAAAACAATTGTAAGGTTTGGTTTGACATCGAATATTGATATGCTTCCTTCTAATATAAAGAGTAAAAAGACTATAGATGGCCAGATTAAATATTTCATTAAGCTTTACTTATTATTACTACTTCCTCAAGCTTTGAACTGTCTACAAATGGAAGCATTTCTATTTGTTGGAAGATGCCTCCTTCTTCCTTATTAACTTCTAATACGTATCCAACAGGAATTCCCTCCGGGAACAAAGAATTGAGTCCGGATGTTATTATAATGTCACCTTTTTCTATTTTTTCATCGGAAGAGATGTATTTCAGGTAGCATTTTTTGAAGCCTGTGCCTGAAATTACTCCTTCTGCTCGACTTTTTTGAAGCCTTACTGCAGCTGAAAAATTTATATCAGTGAGAAAAAGTAAGGTTGAGTGAGAATCAGATACACTAGAGATTTTCCCAGCCAAACCATAAGGTGTTATGGCTGTCATATCTTTTGAGATTCCATCTGATTCCCCCTTATCAAGGATGAATGTAATTGACCATGAATTTATTCCTTTTGCGATAACACGTGCAGCAGTAACATATCTATGCTCTTTTTCTTTAAGTGCAAGGAGTTCCTTGAGCCTTTTATTCTCAAAAAGTGCTTCTTGAAATTTCTGCCGCTCTTCAAATAGTTTGGCAATCTCTTTTTTTAATTTAATGTTTTCTTCTTCTCTAAGAAGCATCCTTCTAAAAGGAGCCTTAATAGAAGTTTTTATTGAGTGTTTTATTTCATGAAACTGACTAAATATATTATTAAGAAAATAGAAGGGCTGAAGATGTTGCTTTTTGCTCTGGTATGTCATTAGCCCTAAGGAAATGATAACAAGGATAAGAAGAAAAATCCTTTTTTTAGGCATTACAGATTAATAGCTACTCTTTTAAGAAGCTCGATCTCTTCAAGCATTTTCCCAACTCCACGAACAACTGCTGTAAGGGGATCTTCTGCTATTATAACAGGAAGTCCTGTTTCTTCTCTTATAAACACGTCAATACCTCTGAGAAGGGCGCCTCCACCAGCAAGGACAATACCCCTGTCTACGATATCTGCTGCAAGTTCTGGAGGTGTATTTTCAAGTATAGCTTTAATTGTATCGAGTATTGTAGTAACAGGTTCGTTGAGAGCCTCACGAATTTCTTCCTCAGTAATTGTAAGCGTCTTAGGGATACCTGAGATCAAGTCTCTTCCTTTAATCTCCATAACACGCTGATTCCCACCTGCATTTTTATAGGCAGAGCCAATGTTAATCTTTATCTGTTCAGCGGTCGAATCTCCTATCATAAGGTTATATCTACGTTTAATATAGGCTGTAATTGCCTCATCCATTTTATCACCACCAACTCTGACTGCCTTGCTATAGACAACTCCATCAAGGGAAATAACAGCGACATCTGTGGTACCGCCTCCGATATCTACAATCATACTACCTGATGGTTCACCCACAGGAAGCCCTACACCTACTGCTGCTGCCATTGGTTCTCCTATAAGGTAGACCTCCCTCGCTCCTGACATATGGGCAGCATCTTTTACTGCCCTCTGTTCAACCTGGGTAATTCCAGAAGGGACCCCGATGACTATCCTCGGAGAAACAAAACTACTCCTGTTATGGACTTTTTTTATAAAGTATTTCAGCATTTCTCCTGTAGCATCAAAATCAGCTATAACTCCTTCTTTCATAGGTCTTATTGCTATTATGTTGGAAGGGGTTTTGCCGAGCATCTTTTTTGCTTCTATTCCAACTGCTACAGGTTTTTTGTCATCTCTTCTAATCACAACAACAGAAGGTTCGTTACACACAATGCCTTTCCCTCTAATATATACGAGGGTGTTTGCTGTACCAAGATCTATAGCAAGATCGTTTGAAAATAGTCCCAGAATTTTATTGATAAACATTAAATGCCTCCTATCTAATTTATGGGCTTTCTATTACAACCGTTTTTGCAATCTCATCGCCTATGCGCATACTATCTTTGCTTCCCAATAAGATAAAAAATTCAATTGCAGCAATAACTATTATAAATATCCACCCAAGCAACGGTATTGTGTAAAGAAGAAGCCCGATCCCAAATGTGCTATTCCTGAGTATTGATTCTCTAAATGAACATGATGTATGTGCATCGGCTGAAATAACTCTAATCCTCAGGAGTTTTTTGCCAAGACTTCTACCATCGAATAACCCATCTCCTATTAAAAGATAGATAAGTCCCGCAAAAAAACCTGCTTTAGGTACTACTTCTACTACTGCCGCAATAATAATAAAATCAAGGATTTTAGCAACAGTTCTGAGGAGCAATCCTGCTCTGATAAATTCCTCTGACATTTCAAAATCTTAACAGAAAAATTCTTCCTTTTGCAAGGTTACCAATAAGTTAATTTTGCTTAATTATCTCCATGCCCATATATGGTATCAACGCATCAGGAATAACTACACTTCCATCCTTTTGCTGGTAATTTTCGAGGATTGCTACAAGGGTGCGGCCTATAGCGAGTCCAGAGCCGTTTATGGTATGCACAAACTCCGTGCCTTTCCTCCCCTCCCTTTTGAACCTTATATTAGCCCTTCTTGCCTGAAAATCTGCAAAATTCGAACAGGAAGAAATCTCTCTGTATCTCTGCTGTCCAGGCAGCCATACTTCGATGTCATATGTCTTTGAGGCAGCAAAGCCTAAATCTCCTGTGCAAAGAGCCACAACCCTGTAGGGAAGATCTAACCTTTGAAGTATATCCTCTGCATCTTTTGTAAGAGACTCAAGTTCATTATAAGAATCTTCTGGTTTTACAAACTTAACGAGTTCAACCTTATTAAACTGATGTTGCCGGATAAGCCCTCTTACATCCTTTCCATATGAGCCTGCCTCTCGCCTGAAACAGGGCGTATATGCAGTGTAATAAATCGGAAGGTCTTTTTCGAGTAGAATCTCGTTTCGATAGATATTTGTTACAGGCACTTCTGCTGTTGGTATAAGATAAAATTCAGGATCAGCTATCCTGAAAAGCTCCATCTCAAATTTTGGCAATTGGCCTGTTCCTCTCATGCTTTCTTTATTTACGATTATTGGGGGAAATACTTCTTTATATCCTTTAGATGAATTCACATCCAGCATAAAATTCATTAATGCCCTTTCGAGTTTTGCACCCGATCCTTTCATAAGGGAAAACCTTGCACCTGCAATCTTCGATGCCCGTTCAAAATCAATAATGTCAAGCATTTCGCCAATATCCCAGTGGTTCAATGGTTCAAAATCGAATTGAGCTGGTTTACCCCATCTCCTCACCTCTACATTATCTGTTTCATCTTTCCCCGCAGGAACTGATTCGTGAGGGATATTGGGGATATTCAGCAGGAAGTCATTTGTGCTTTCCTCAAGGGTACGGATTTCGCTATCGAGATCCTTAATCCTGTCTGATACCAGTTTCATCTCCTTGATAAGATTGGATGCATCCTGTTTTGTAGCTCTCAGTTTTCCCACCTCTTGTGAGACCACATTACGCTTATTCCTGAGATCTTCTGACTCTTTGAGAAGTAAACGCCTTTTTTCTTCAAGGATCAGAAAATCATCGAGGGAGAACTTATAGTTTCTGTCACCAAGATATTTTTTTACAGCCTCTATATTTTCCCTGACAAACTTTGCGTCAAGCACTATTTATCTCCCATTTTGACCTATTTAATACTATCTATACCCTGTATCTCGACAATTTTGTCTTTTGAGGATTTCCCTCTGATAATTTTTATGGCAGTCTTTTTGATATCAAACGCCTCAGAGAGGATCTCTATAAGTTCCCCATTTGCAGCGCCTCCAGCAGGAGGAGCATTGACACAAACTTTAATCGTATTATCACTAATAGCTGAGATGCCTTTTTTTGAAGATCTTGGTTGTACCTTAATTTTTAAGACAATACCTTTATTTGACCTTTTAAATGGGACAATCATACCGTATATAATGTTAACATATTTAAAGTAATTTTGAGGTGAAGGTAACAGGCGTTAAAATAATTGAAAAAATAAGGAGAAATTAGTGATAATATTATTTAATTACTTAACTTGCCTGATTGTCTCATTTAATTATGAAAGAACTTGAAAAGCTAAGAAGAGAAATTGACGAAATTGACGAGCATATTCTTGATTTACTTAACAAACGAGCTGATATTGCTATTGAGATAGCAAAAATCAAGCGCAATGAAAATGCAAAGTTTTATTCTCCTGAACGTGAGCGAGAGATTCTTGAGCGAATTACGACCCTTAACAAAGGCCCATTTCCCAATGATACCTTAAAGGTCATATTCAGGGAAATCATCTCTGCCTCACTCTCCCTTGAACAACCCTTGAGGGTAGCATGCCTGGGACCTCTCGCAACATTTACACATCTTGCGGCACTGAGGCATTTTGGAACATCTGCTTTGTTTGTGCCTGTTGATAGCATAAAGAGTGTATTTGACGCTGTTGAGGCTGGAAAGACAGAATACGGGGTTGTCCCTATAGAAAATTCAAATGAAGGTGTTATTACACATACACTTGATTTATTCATAGATTATGACCTGAAGGTCTCGGCAGAGGTGATGCTTGAGATAACCCACAATCTTCTTTCGAAGAGTAGTGATAAGGCAAAAATCAAGAAAGTTTATTCTAATCCGCATGCATCTGCACAGTGCAGGCGATGGCTTGGGACGAATCTTCCCGGAATACCTTTACTTGAATCTACAAGCACAGCAAAGGCAGCAGAGCTTGCGTCCAGTGATGAGGATGCAGCAGCGATTGCAAGTGAACTCGCTGCTAAGATTTACAGCCTCCAATTTGTCGAGAGGGGCATAGAAGACAGCAAGCGAAACTTTACACGGTTTCTCGTTATCTCAAAAGATTTTCCTCCAAAGACAGGAAAGGATAAGACGTCTATTATGTTTTCAATCAAAGATAGGCCGGGTGCCCTTTATGATATCCTTTATCCTTTCAAAAGGGTAAATATAAATCTTACAAAGATAGAATCAAGACCATCTAGAAGAAAGGCATGGGAATACATATTCTTTGTGGATATGGAAGGACATATAGATGACAAAAAGCTGAAAAAAGCTATTGATGGTATTAAGGATAAATGTCTCTATCTTAAAATACTCGGATCATATCCTCATGGTGGTATTCGATGATTAAACCCCCGGAGTATATATCTAATATCAGACCTTATGTTCCTGGAAAACCAGTAGAAGAACTTGAACGAGAACTTGGCATTAAAAATTCTATAAAGCTTGCCTCAAATGAAAACCCCGTTGGTCCTTCACCAATGGCAATAAAGGCAGTGCTAAAAACTCTGACAGATCCAAAAATTTCAAGCAACCTGAACAGATATCCTGATGGTAGCGGTTATTATATTAAAGAGGCATTATCAGAAAAACTTTCGATTAAAGAGAATGAGATAATTCTTGGCAATGGTTCTAATGAATTAATAGACATTGCTGCAAGGACATTCCTTCAAATAGGTGATGAGGCTGTTATGGCTTGTCCCTCATTTGTTGTTTATCCGATGTCCATACAGGCAATAGGCGGTAAGCCTATTCAAATAGCCTTGAAAAATTATGCCCATGACCTCGATGCAATGGCGGAGGTGGTTACCTCAAAAACAAAAATAGTGTTTATAGCAAATCCAAATAATCCAACAGGTACTATAAACAAAAAAAATGAGTTTGAGCGTTTGATGGCGAGACTGCCTGATGGCATTTTAGTTATAGTTGATGAAGCCTACTATGAATATGTTACAGATCCTGATTATGCCGACAGTATGAAATATTTCAGGGAAGGAAGAGATATCCTGATACTAAGGACATTTTCAAAGATTTACGGACTTGCGGGTCTCAGGATTGGTTACGGAATCGCTAAGCAGGATATAATAGCTGAGATGAATAAAATCAGACCTCCTTTTAACACAAATTCTCTTGCACAGATTGCCGCATTCTCATCGCTTAAAGACGAGGCTCATTTTAAATATAGCAGAGAAATAAATGAACAGGGCAAAAGATTTCTTTATAAGGAACTTGATTCTCTTAATATTAAATATATTCCAACAGAGGCAAATTTTATTTACATATTGCTGGAGAATGATTCAGATGAATTTTATAATGAATTGCTACAGCACGGTATAATTGTTAGACCTGTGGGACCGCGGGAGATACGGGTAACTATTGGGATACCCTCAGAGAATAAGAGATTTATTGAAGCATTAAAAAAAGTCAGTAGTCAGTAGTCATCGGTCATTAGTATAAAAACTAGTGACTAATGACCAATGACTGTTGACTATAAATTGGAGGAATAAATGGATATTATTGTTTTAAAACCTGATACACCTGAGTCAGAGCTAAAACGTCTTGTAAAGAGACTCGAACGTCGTGGATTAAAAACAAACATCTCAAAAGGCATTGAAAGGACAATAGTCGGAGTTATAGGTGATACATCAAAGATAACCGAAGAGGAAGAAGATGCCATAAGGGTAATGCCGTGTGTAGAAGATATTATGAGGATACTCAAACCCTACAAGCTCGCAAGCAGGGATTTCAAGGCAGACGATACAATAATAAATGTTAAGGGCAAGGTTATAGGAGGCAAAAAGATACAGGTGATTGCAGGACCATGTGCTGTAGAAAACAAAACCATGATGACAACTATTGCGGAGAAGGTAAAAGGAGCCGGTGCCACTTTTATTAGAGGAGGAGCATATAAGCCACGTACCTCTCCTTATTCTTTTCAAGGACTCGGTGAGGAAGGACTTAAATATCTTTCATATGCCAGCAAAAAGACAGGTCTTCCCGTAGTGACAGAACTAATGGATCCGAGAGATATAGAAGCAGTTGCAAAATATGCTGACATAATACAGATTGGGGCAAGAAACATGCAGAATTTCAGATTGCTTCTTGAGGTTGGTATGTGTAAAAGACCTGTTTTATTAAAAAGGGGTTTGTCAGCCACAATAAAAGAATGGCTGATGGCTACAGAATATATAATGTCCAAAGGCAATCAAAATGTTATTTTATGTGAAAGGGGCATAAGAACATTTGAGACAGCAACAAGGAATACTCTTGACCTTAGTGCAGTGCCTGTCCTCAAGAAGCTTACCCATCTTCCTGTTGTCGTAGATCCAAGCCATGGGGTTGGCAAATGGGATCTTGTTTCACCCATGTCCAAAGCAGCAGTAGCAGCAGGAGCAGATGGGCTTGTCATAGAAGTTCATACAAACCCTGAAGAAGCGCTATCTGATGGAGAACAGTCTTTAAAACCTGATGCCTTTAAGAGGCTAATGGAGGAATTAAAGCCAATAGCTGCTGCAATAGGAAGAGAGATATGATGAAATTCAGAAATAGGATGGAATTCTTTAATTATGCATTTTAGGAAAATAACAATACTTGGGGTTGGTCTCATAGGCGCATCTTTTGCCCTTGCAATGAAAAAATGCGGCTTCAGTAGTCAGATTACAGGATATGGAAGGAGCCCCGAAACTCTGAGAAAGGCAAAAGAAAAAGATATAATTGACTCTTTTGAGATTAATGTTGGCAGGGCATGTGAGGGAGCAGACCTCATATTGTTTGCAACGCCGGTTGGAAGCTTTATTGATATCGCAGAGAAGATCCGCAATTCACTAAAAAAAGGGGCAATAGTTACTGATGTGGGAAGCGTGAAAGGAAAACTTGTGAGCGATATGGAATCGCTGATGCCTCATGGTGTCTATTTTGTCGGTGGACATCCAATAGCTGGCAGCAACCGCTCAGGGATTGATACAGCAGAAGCAGAGATATTTAATGGTGCAAAATGCATAATTACACCAACAAAAAATACAGACAAAGATGCCCTTGAAAAGGTTATCACAATATGGAAGATATTTGGCTCAATAGTAAAGTTGATTGACCCCCATGAACATGACAGGATATATGCAACAGTAAGCCACTTGCCCCATCTGATTGCATATATATTAGTTAACACAGCAGCAGATGTTGACATCTCCTATCTTAATTTTTCAGGACAAGGTTTTATGGATACTACAAGGATAGCATCAAGTTCTCCTGAGTTATGGCGCGATATATGTATCCTCAATAAGGATAACCTTCTTGAGTTTATTGAGATATTCAAAAAAAACCTCGACAGAGCAAGCCAGTATCTCAGGGCACATGATTCCAAATCTCTCGAAATGGAATTCAAAAGGGCCCGGGCACTGAGGGAAAATATTGGACAGAATTGAACTCGGTAAGGCAAAACGATTTAAAGGCGAATTTTCTCCACCTCCTGATAAGTCAATGTCCCACAGGGCAATAATATTCTCGGCTCTTTCAAAAGGGAAAAGCATCGTAAAGAATTTTCTAAAAGCAGAAGATACAATGAGCACCCTTAATGCCATGCAGATGCTGGGGGTAGAGATAACAAAAGTCAAAAGTCAAAAGTCAAAAGTCAAAAGTGAAGGCTCTGATCTCATAATTCACGGTAAGGGTTTATATGGACTTAAAGAGCCTCCTGATGTCATAGACTGTGGAAACTCTGGCACAACAATAAGGCTGCTTTCAGGTGTTCTTGCAGGTAGCCCATTCTTCTCAGTCCTTACAGGAGATGAATCACTTAGAAAAAGGCCTATGGCAAGGGTTATCAATCCATTAAAACAGATGGGTACAGAGATAAGGGCAAGGTCTGAAAACCAATATCCTCCAGTTGCTATAAAAGGGGGGAGGTTGAAACCTATAAAATATACTTTACCTGTTGCAAGTGCACAGGTTAAATCAGCAATCCTTCTCGCAGGTCTTTATGCAGATGGAGAAACAGAGATAATAGAACCTCTTAAATCAAGGGACCACACTGAACGGATGCTACCTGCCTTTGGCGCTGAGATAAAAGTTGACGGACTTCATGTCAGGATAAAAGGTAGAACAGAATTAAAAGGTACAGAAGTTTATGTGCCAGGAGATTTTTCATCTGCTGCATTTTTTATAGTTGCTGCTCTTTTAATTCCTAATTCAGAAATACTAATAAAAAATGTGGGAGTAAACCCAACAAGGATAGGACTTTTTGAAGTCTTAAAACAGATGGGAGCAAATATTGAACTTGTTAACATAAGAAATATCTCTTCTAACTCCAAACTCCAAACTCCAAACTCTGAAGTATTATCAGGCGAGCCTCTTGCGGATATCTACTGTAAGGGTAGTGCAAATCTGAAAGCTATAAATATAACAAAAGAAAAAATTCCCGGGCTTATTGATGAGTTTCCTGTTCTTTGTGTTGCTGCAACTCAGGCTGAAGGCGTTACAACCATCAGTGGGGCAGAGGAGTTGAGGGTGAAAGAATCTGACAGGATTAAGGCAATGGTAACAGAACTCAAAAAAATGGGTGCGGATATCGAAGAGTTTCCTGATGGCGTCAGGATTTCAGGCAAAAAGGAACTGAAGGCTGCGATTGTGGAAAGCTTTAGAGACCACAGGATTGCTATGGCTTTATCAATAGCAGCATTAATTGCTGATGGGACAACGATGATCAATGACATTTCATCTGTGAACATATCATTCCCGGGTTTTTTTGAGATATTAAGGAGATTAACAAGCTGAAACAGGTTGTTGCTATAGATGGTCCATCAAGTGCAGGAAAGACAACCATAGCCAAGTTGATCGCAAAAGAAGTTGGTTTTGATTATCTTGACACAGGCGCTTTATACAGGGCTGTTGCGCTTTCATTGAGAAATAATGGAATAGAGCAAGATGATGATGACAGAAAAATCAGAGATGCTCTTAATAGTATCATTATTACCTTTAATAATGGAAAAGTAATTCTTAATGGCAAGGATGTTTCAGAAGATATAAGATCAACAGATATTGACCATTATTCTTCCATCTTTTCTACAAGGAAGATTGTCAGGGATTTCTTGCTGGATATTCAAAGGAATGCCGCCCTTCTCTCTGATATTGTTGTTGAAGGCAGAGACACTACAACAGTGGTATTCCCCAATGCGCAGAAGAAGATTTTCATGGATGCATCTATAGAAGAAAGGGCCATGAGACGTTTTCTTCAATTCAAGGAAAAAGGCATTAATATCAGTATAGAAGATGCAAAAAGAAAGATAGTAGAGAGAGATGCAAGAGACGCCAGTCGGGATATAGCACCATTGAAAAGAGCAGCAGATGCTCTCTTAATAGATTCATCGAATCTTACTATAGAGCAGGTTGTAAATAAAATACTCGATTTTGTCAGAGCAGACCCTTGAATTCTTTATCTTATAGGTTTTTCAAGATGATTATTTATATATTTTTAAAGGTCTTTTACAGACTTAAGGTTATAGGTTTGGAAAATGTACCTGACAAAGGAGGAGTTATTATTGCTGCAAATCATGTGAGCTATCTTGACCCTCCTGCTATTGGTGTGGCTCTAAAAAGGCAGGCAACTTATATGGCGAGAGAAGGGCTTTTTAAAATCCCTGTAGTGGGGGCATTTGTTAAATTGTTTTCTTTTCCTGTAAGACGTGATAAACCGCAGCCTTCTACAATAAAAGAGGCTGTTAAAAGGCTAAGGAAGGGAGAGCTTATTGTTATGTTTCCAGAAGGAAGCAGAAGTGCTGATGGTAAGCCGGTTGACGTCAAAAGAGGAATTGGTATAATTACAACCATGAGTAGAGTTCCTATTGTCCCTGCATTTATTAACGGAACAGAGAAGGCACTTCCTGTAGGTGCAAAATTTTTACGGCCTGCAAAAATAACAATAACATTTGGACATCCTGTAGAGATTGAGAGGGAAGAAACAAATAAAAACATGCAGGAGAAGATAAGCATGGATATAATGCAGGCAATAAAAAACTTAAAATTCAAAGAGCAAATTAAAAATTATGGAATTCTTTTATTTTGAATTTTTATTTTTAAATTTTGAATTCTCACAGAGTGAGTTATGGAAATAATCGTAGCAAAGACAGCAGGCTTTTGTTTTGGAGTGAAAAGGGCTATAGATATAGCTTTCAAGATAGCCAAAGAAAAACGCGAAGGTGTTTATACCATCGGCCCGCTTATACATAATCCTCAGGTAGTGGAAAGCCTAAAAGAAAAGGGCATTATACCTGCAGAGAATTTAAAAAAACAGAAAGATATAAAGGCACTGATAGTCAGGACTCACGGTATTCCACTTGACCTTTCAAGAAAGTTATCTTCGATAGGCTGTGAGATAATAGATGCAACCTGTCCATTTGTAAAAAAGGCTCAGAATTATGCTAAACTTCTCAGTGAAGAGGGTTACCAAGTAGTTATACTCGGGGAGAGAAACCATCCAGAGGTAAAAGGCTTAAAGAGCTATGCTAAAAACAATGTTGTAGTTATTGATGGTAAATCACATCTTCCAAAATTAAAGACTAAGGTTGGCATAATTGTCCAGACTACCCAACCTCTCGAGACATTAAAGAGAGTGTTATCAGACATTTTAGAACATGCAAAAGAAATAAAAGTATATAATACAATATGTAATTCAACAGCCCTCAGGCTGAAGGAAACAGAAAGGATAGCGAGTAAAGTTGATATAATGATTGTGGTTGGTGGTAAAAATAGCGCCAATACGACTCAGCTTACAAAGCTTTGCAAGTCTCTTTCGGTACCCACTTATCATATAGAGACATCCTCGGAGATCAAGGATGAATGGTTTAGAAAAGCAGATAAAATTGGTATAACTGCTGGCGCATCAACACCCGATTGGATTATAAAGAAAGTAGAAAAAAGAATTAGGGATATAGGAGGGTAATTTTTAGTGGAACTTAAAAAAAATGAGATGGAAAACTTTTATGCAAAGACCGTGTACAGTATTGAAGCAGGTACAATAATGAAAGGGAAAGTCTTGGCATTAAAAGGAGATGAAGTTGTAGTTGATATAGGTTATAAATCTGAGGGTGTTATATCAATTAAAGAATTTTCAGAAGAAGAGGTCACCACACTTAAACCAGGAGCCTCTATAGATGTATATATAGAACGTATAGAGGACTCAGAGGGAATTATATCCCTGTCAAAAGAGCGTGCTACAAAAATCATGGTGTGGGAAATTCTTGATAATGCATTACGGACCGGAAGACCTGTAGAAGGGAAAGTCGTCAAGAAAATGAAAGGCGGATTCTCTGTTGACATATCCGGAATAAATGCATTCCTACCGGGATCACAGGCTGATATAAAACCTGTCAGAGATGTTGATAATCTAATTGGAGAAAAAGCTCTCTTTAAGGTATTAAAAGTTAACACTAAACCTGTTAATGTCATTGTATCAAGAAGGGCTATACTCGAAGAGGAAAGACAGAAAAAGAAAGGCGAGATTATTGAGAAGCTCCGGGAAGGCGAGATCATGAAGGGTATAGTTAAAAATATAACAGATTATGGCGTATTTGTTGACCTTAATGGAATAGATGGATTGCTGCATATATCTGATATCTCGTGGGGAAGGATAAGTCATCCTTCTGAGTTTTTTGCAATTGGAGACGAAATCGAAGTAATCGTCCTTAAATATGAAGAAGAAAACGAAAGAGTTACTTTAGGTTACAAACAAAAAAAACCTGATCCATGGTTAAATGCAGATATAAAATATCCTGTCGGCAGTAAGGTGAAGGGAAAGGTCGTAAGCATTACTGACTATGGGGCATTTATTGAGCTTGAAAAAGGGCTCGAAGGACTTGTGCATGTATCAGAAATGGACTGGTTGCCAAAACCAAAACATCCGTCAAGATATTTATCCATGGGAGAAACTGTTGAAGCAGTTGTGTTAAAAGTGAGTAAAGATGAGAAACGTCTTTCCCTGAGTATAAAAGAATTGAAACCAAGTCCATGGCAGATTATTGAACAGAAGTATAAACCTGGTCAGAAAATTTCTGGAAAGGTAAAGACTATTACAGATTTTGGAGCATTCATAGGTCTTCCCGAAGGCATTGACGCCCTTCTGCATATATCAGATTTATCATGGACAAAACATATAAGACATCCATCAGAGGTTTTAAGAAAAGGACAAAAAATTGAAGTTATTATTTTAAGTATAGACCCCCCTTCCGAAAGGGTGGCAGTCGGACTAAAACAGCTTATACCTGACCCATGGCTCAAAGAAATTTCAGAAAAATTTAAAATCGGGTCTGAGGTAAAAGGAAAAATTCTTAAGGTTACTGATTTCGGCATGTTTGTTGAACTCGAGGAAGGCGTAGAAGGTCTTATTTACTCTTCAGAGATTGTAAGACCCCCTCAAGGAAAAATCGAGGATGCATTTAAAGAAGGGGACGAAATCAATGTCCGGATAATAAAAGTAGATACTGACGAGAGGAAGATAGGGCTGAGCATGAAAAACCTTAAGTGGCCGGAATAATGAAAAAAATTCTTCTAATCTTCATTAGTCTGTTTGTACTTTTCATACTTTTAAGTCTTTTATTTGTAGTATTTCAGAAAGACATACCTCTAAGAGAAAGTCGGAAGGTTGCACTTGTTAGTATAGAAGGCATGATTACAGACTCAAAAGATGCTATTGACGAGATTAAAACATATATGAACGACCCTTTTATCAAGGCTATTGTACTACGCATTGATAGCCCGGGAGGAGCAGTTGCACCAGCACAGGAGATATATGAAGAGGTAAAAAAGGCTGGTGTAAAAAAAAATATTGTGGTATCTATGGGGTCTGTAGCTGCATCAGGCGGCTACTACATAGCATCGCCTGCAACAAAGATTATTGCCAATCCAGGAACGCTTACAGGCTCAATCGGTGTGATTATGGAGATTCCTAACATAGAAGGACTGATGAATAAACTTGGCATAAAAACAGAGGTGGTGAAGAGCGGGGAACACAAGGACATAGCGTCAGCATTTAGAGGAATAGGGAAAGAAGAGAGGGAAATACTTCAGGGAGTGCTTGATAATGTCCATGAACAGTTTATTAAAGCTGTTGCAGAAGGGAGAAAAATACCATATGCCGAAGTAAAAAAGATTGCAGATGGTCGAATTTTTACCGGTGAGCAAGCACTCAACATAGGACTTATTGATGAACTTGGCAGTCTTGAGGATGCGATACAAAGTGCTGCAAGACTTTCAGGAATCAAAGGGGAACCGATTGTAGTTACTAAAAAAGAACGTTTTTCTTTAATCAATTTGCTCATGAACCCAAAAGAATTCATGGATGTTTTTCCGTCTGTAAAGATTAAATATTTATTTACACCTTAAAAGGAGGCATTATGACCAAGTCAGTCCTCATAGAAAAGGTAGCAGAAAAAGTAGATACTCTTACAACAAAACAGACTGAGATTGTTGTCGAGACGGTCTTTGAAAGTATAAAGGATGCCCTTGCCAGAGGCGAGAAGGTTGAAATAAGAGGTTTTGGAAACTTCAAACTAAAAAATAGAAGACCGAGAAAAGCAAGAAACCCAAAAACTGGTGAAGAAGTTGAAGTACCCCAAAAGAAAGCTTTGTATTTCAAGGTAGGTAAAGCCCTCAGAGAGGCAATGAATCCCGGTAACAGATAAAATGCCCTCTCTGTTCCTTTCCTTTTGGGTTGTACCTACTCTTTAGGGGAAAAATCTATTCCGGTATTAGACGAACATCTGAAAGACCTATGCTGGCAAGTATATATCTGATCTTTTTCCATTGATACTTATCTGCTATCCAGGCAGGGTGAAGTATACGATCTATCTCTTTGATGCATCCATAATAGTTATTCCTACAAGCTCGTCTCCCTTATATCTGAGAAGAGTACCATTTTCGAGCATCTCTGAATCTGTTGCGGTCTGAGGTCTTTTAAAGCTTATATATAGCACATCTGCATCTTTATCGTAATCTATCCACATTTTGGTCTCAGGCATTTTTATAAAGTGTGCAACAATCTCATTTACTTCTTTCAGGGTTTTATTTATTTCTGTCGTTGCCATACAACCACCTCTCTTTCGAGTTTTATTTTGCTTGTAAAATATGCAGTAATTATAAAGCCGTCATTGTCCCTTATTTCCCTATAAACCACTGCAAGAAATTTTTCTTCTGTTGTATGCTTCAATGCTATTAAGGCACTTTTATAACATAATCTGGCGTTTCAAGTGTAGCAAGAACATCTTCGTAATGCCCTGCCATGTCATCATGGTTCTCAACAATATGAACCCATCTTTCATCAGTTAAGTGAATAGGCACGTCATTTTTTGAATAGACGATGTCCTTTATTATATCCCCCAAAGCCTAAGTAAATTGCAACCTCAATACTGTCTTTGTTTCAATATAAAAATGCTGAAATAGAGGGGTGTTCCATGTTCATATTTCCTAAGTGGCTCTGTATGGAAGGACACCGACAGAGGTATGGAGAGGGATTGATATTTTCTACAAAATAACTAAGCAGGAATATTGGTTTGAGGCATGGGATGGATTACTGAGAGGGATTTACAAATCAATAATCTGGCACATTACTGTCCCAACGTTAAGTGAATAAATTCAACTGTTTACAGAAAACGCTCTTTAATTCTTCATCATCAACATCTGCAAATGCTTGTAACAAGGGGATCTTCTCAAAAAGCGTCACGCTCAAAAT